>CAYQQQ010000020.1:8968-81351 GCA_964420125.1 uncultured Microthrixaceae bacterium | reverse complement strand
CCCCCCGCCGCCGGACCTGCCCGCGCGCGGGTGCGCCCACCCGGAGGGGGATCATCGGCCGTCGGTTCTTGAGGTCGACCGCGGACATGTCGGAGGAGAACAGCTCTGGCCGGCGGAACGCCTCCTCGATCTCCGCCCGGCCGGCGAGCACGACCCCGACGCCGTCGATGCGCATCACCGGGGAGGTCTCCCGCAGCACCTTGAAGGTGGGTTGCGGGTTGGCGGCCATCTCCGGGTCCATGCCCGTCATGGGGTTCGGGGGCAGCTCGGTCTGTTCCATGCGGTGGGTCCTCCGAGGCGGGAGCGAGCCGGACGAGAGCGCAGTCTGACACACGTGTCAGGTTTCTCGGTGGTCGGCGTCCTCGACGATGTGGTGCGGTGCTACGTGGTTCGGCGATGCGCAGGTTGCTGCGGTGCGTCATGATGCGGCGGTGCACGTGCTGGCCGTCCGCATGGAGCTGCGCATCCCCCAGGCCCGTTCGCTCAAGGACAAGCGCCAGGTGCTGGCCTCGGTGCTGGAGCGGGCCCGGTCCCGCTACCCGGTGAGCGTGGCGGAGGTGGACGGCCAGGACTCCCACCAGCGTGCGGTGGTGGGGTTCGCGGTGGTGTCGGGGGCGCCCGGCCTCGCCGAGGAGGTGATGGACTCGGTGGTGGGCCTCGTGTGGTCCCGACCGGAGCTGGAGGTGGTAGGTGAGGAGCGGTCCTGGCTGGAGTGGTGAGCAGAGTCGGGGCCGCCCCTCGGAGCCGACGATGCGATGTCGCACCTGCTGGTTAGGGTGACCTCGACCGTCGTCAAGACCACTCGTGATCGGAGTCCACCATGGGACTGCTGCCCGGATTGTTCGGTTGGGTCGACCTCGCCACCAGCGACGTCGACCGTGCCAGGGACTTCTACTCCGGCCTCTTCGGCTGGGAGATGGAGGAGATCCCCACCCCCATGGGCGTGAGCTACACGATGTGTCGCCTCGGGGGGAAGCAGGTCGCCGGCATGGGTCCGCAGCCCCCCGGCATGGCGGAGGCCGGCGTGCCCTCGCTGTGGAACAGCTACGTCATCGTGGAGCGCGCCGACACCACCTGTGCGTCCGCCGAGGCTGCCGGGGGCACCGTGGTGATGCCGGCGATGGACGTGATGACCCAGGGGCGGATGGCCATGATCGCCGACCCCAGCGGTGCGGTGTTCGGCGTGTGGGAGCCACGCGACCACGAAGGCGCCGAGGTGTTCAACGTGCCCGGGTCGCTCACCTGGAACGAGCTGCAGACCCGTGACCTGGCTGCTGCTATGCCCTTCTACGCCGAGGTGTTCGGATGGCGTTGGGAGGAGATGCCCGACTCCGGCGGCTACCAGGTCGTCCACCTCGACGCCAAGGAGGGTCCCGACACCTCCAACGGCGGGGCGATGGCCATGCCCGAGGGCGTGCCGCCGGAAGCGCCGAGCTACTGGGCGGTGTACTTCGCGGTGGAGAGCTGCGAGGAGTCCACGGCGTTGGCCGAACGCCTCGACGGTTCGGTGTTCCTCCCGCCCATGGCCATGGGCCCCGGGGTGTTCTCGGGTGTCACCGACCCCACCGGGGCCATGTTCTTCCTGGGCCACTTCACCGTCGAGTGAGCCTCGATCAGCCCCCGGCCTGATCGAGGGCGACCGACTTCGCCCAGCGGTAGTCGGCCTTGCCCGAGGGCGAACGGACCATCTCCTCCACGAAGCAGAGCTCCTTGGGCAGCTTGTAGCTGGCGATGAGCTCCTTGCCGTAGTCGTGCAGCTCCTGCACGGTGGGCTCGGCTCCCTCGCGGGGCACGACCACCGCCACGACGCGCTCGCCCCAGCGCTCGTCGGGTACGCCGACCACCACCGCGTCGTACACCTCGGGATGGCCCTTGAGCACCAGCTCCACCTCCTCGGGGTAGATCTTCTCCCCGCCGGAGTTGATGCTCACCGATCCCCGGCCGAGCAGGGTGATGGTGCCGTCGGCCTCCGCCACCGCCATGTCGCCGGGCACCACCCACCGCTGGCCGTTGATGACCGGGAAGGTCTCGGCGGTCTTCTTGTCGTCCTTGTAGTAGCCGAGGGGGATGTGCCCGCGTCGCACCAGGCGGCCGACCACCCCGTCGCCGGGTGTGGTGGGGTTGCCCTCGTCGTCGATCACGATCGTGTGCTCGCCGAACATGAACTTCGGCCGACCCTGGGCATCCGCGCCGGCGCTGGCGCCCTGGTAGCCGGTCTCGGAGGCGCCGAGGGCATCGAAGACGATCACGTTGGGCAGCACCTCGTTGAACCGGGCCTTCACCGCCGGGGAGAGGATGGCGCCACCGGAGCTCACCAGGAACAGGGAGCTGACGTCTACGTCGTCGCGGTGCTCGGCGAGGGCCTCGATGAGGGGTCGGGCCTGGGCGTCGCCGACCAGGTTCATGGTCATCACCTTCTCGTCCGCGGTGATGCGCCAGACCTCCAGGGGATCCATGTGGCGGGCGGTGCTGAGCACCATCTTCGTGCCCTGGAGGGCGTTGGAGATGCTCGACCACTGGGCCGCGCCGTGCATGAGCGGTGCGACGGGGAACCCGACGCCCTGGCTGGAGGCCAGCGCCCGCTCGGGCACCTCCTCCTCCCGCTCGATCGGGGTGGTGAGCGCCGCGAGGATCGGGCCGATGGTGGCCTTGAAGAAGTCCTCCTGGCGCCACATCACGCCCTTGGGCATGCCGGTGGTGCCGCCGGTGTAGAGGATGTACTGGTCGTCGTCGCTGCGGGGGGCGAAGTCGCGCTCGGGCGAGGCGGTGGCGGTCGCGGCGTCGTAGTCGAGGGCGCCGCAGATCGAGATGTCGGTGCCGGAGCCGTCGTCGTAGGCGACGCAGGTGGTGAGGGTGGGGCAGTCGTCTCTCACCGCGGCGATGCGGGGGCTGAACTCCGCCCCGTGCACGAGGGCCACCATGTCGGCGTTGTCGAACAGGTAGCGCAACTCGCCCTCGACGTAGCGGTAGTTGACGTTCACCGGCACGGCGCGGATCTTCCAGGCGGCCCACTCGCCCTCCACCCACTGGGTGCCGTTGTAGCCGTAGATGCCGACCTTGTCCCCGGGACGGACCCCGGCGTCGAGCAGCACGTGGGCGAGGCGGTTCACCCGCGCCTCCAGCTGCTCGAAGGTCAGCTCGAGGCGCCCACCCGGTGCGTTGGGCACCACCAGGGACACTCGGTCGCCGATCACGTCGACGACGGACTCGAACAGGTCTGCCATGTTCCATGTCATGGCGCCAGACACTAAGGCGGTTCGAGCAGCCTGTGGCATTGAGCGGGAACCAACTGGCCGGTTCTGTCGTCAGATGGGTCGAAGTCGAGATACAGGAGACACGAGGTCATGTCACACGAGGAGTTCGATCGCGACGAGCGCGCCCGGTCTTGTACGGGAGGGGGTGGTGGTGTTCGGCTCGGGTGGCGGAGCCCTGGGGTCGTGCTTGCAGGGTCGTCGGTGCCGGCGTCGAGCGTGTTCGGATTCACGGTGCGGCGGTGGGGTGCGCGGCTGGCTGTGGCGTCGCTGTTGGCATCGATCGCGGCGGTGTTCGGAGGCCAGTCTCAAGCCTGGGCGTGCGACCTTGCCGGTCCCGAGTTCACGATGGTCGGCCGAGTTGTCGCCGTCGACGCTGGGGCAGTCGACGCCCAAGAGCAGCAAGAGCAGCAAGAGCAGGTGGTCACCTTCGAGGTCGAGACACTGAGGAAGTGGGGCGATTCCCCACCCGAGTTGGGCGAGGAGGTGCGAGTCCAGTACTCGGTTGATGACGCCGATCTGCTCGAGGTCGGCAAGAGCTACTTGGTGGCGGTGTACGAAGACCACGGAAGCGGCGGATACGCCTCAGATGTCGACCGGCCCCCGCCCCCTGAGGCTGTGTTCTTCTGCGACGGCCGGGGGACGAGAAACACGGATGGTTCGTTTCTCGTCTCGGAGCCTTGGCCCGACGATGACCCTGGAGCGGTCATTCCGACCGTGGGTGCTTCCTCGGTTTCAGGATCCGCCGATGACGGTGGGGGGGTCGATCCGGTGGCGATGGGCCTGGGAGCGGGAGTGCTGGTCTTGGCTGTTGGTGCGGCGGGTCTCGTGGTGGTGCGGCGACACCGCAGCACCGGTGGTGTCGCCGAGTAGCGCTGAAGCTGCCGAGCCCACGGACGGGCGCTTGGAGCGGGAAGGATCTTCACCCCGCACAGCATCGTGAAGGCAGTTCGGGTCCCCGTCACGATGCTCGGACGTGCGTCGTCCTGCGACTCCGGTAGGGTGCGGCGCCGATGGGCACCAACGAACGCACCAAGGTCGCGATGTCCCCCGAGGAGGTCGCCCTCTACCTGGAGCGCAGCCGTTCCGCCACCCTCGCCACGATCGGCCCCGGCGGCGTTCCCCACCTCGTGGCCATGTGGTACGCCCTGATCGACGGGGAGGTCTGGTTCGAGACCAAGGCCAAGTCGCAGAAGGCGCTCAACATCCGGCGCAACCCGCAGGTGAGCGTGCTGGTGGAGGACGGCCACACCTACGACCAGCTCCGGGGCGTCTCCATCGAGGGCACCGCCGAGATCGTCGAGGACCCGGACCGGCTGTGGGACGTGGGCGTCAGCGTGTGGGAGCGCTACAACGGCCCCTACTCCGAGGAGGTGCGTCCCTTCGTGGAGCTCATGTTGCTCAAGCGCATCGCCGTGCGGGTCCGGCCCCAGCGGGTGCGCACGTGGGACCACCGCAAGCTCGGCGTCGAGCCCATCCCCCTCGGCGGCAGCACCGCCGAGTTCCTGGCGCAACCGGGGAGCCGGTGGTGAGCCGGGTCGTGCTGGTGACCGGCGGCACCCGCGGCGTGGGCCGGGGCATCGCCGAGGCGTTCGCCGGGCGGGGCGACACGGTGGTGGTGTGCGGGCGCACCGAGCCCGATCCCGCCGCCGGCCCGCCTGCCGACTTCCTTCCCGCGGACGTGCGCGACCCCGACCAGGTCGCCGGGCTCGTCGAGCAGGTCGTGCAGCGCCACGGCCACCTCGACGTGGTGGTCAACAACGCCGGCGGCTCTCCGCCGGCTGACGCAACGACCGCCTCGCCCCGGTTCTCCGAGGCGATCATCCGGCTCAACCTGCTGGCGCCGCTGCACGTGTCGGTGGCGGCCAACGCCGTGATGCAGACCCAGACCGACGGTGGCGTGATCCTCAACATCGCCTCGCTGTCGGGGATGCGTCCTTCGCCGGGGGTGGCGGCCTACGGCGCGGCCAAGGCCGGCCTGCTGAACCTGAGCGAGAGCCTGGCGGTGGCGTTCGCCCCGAAGGTGCGGGTGAACTGCGTGACGCCCGGCGCCATCGCCACCCCGGAGCTGCGGGAGCAGTACGGCGGTGATGACTACGTCGAGCGGGTGGCCGCCACCGTGCCGCTGGGCCGCATCGGGGTGCCGGCCGACGTGGCTGCGGCTTGCGTGTTCCTCGCCTCCGCGGACGCCGCCTTCGTCACCGGCGCCAACCTGGTGGTGCACGGTGGCGGCGACGCACCCCCCGAGGCGTCTGCGGGCTCCTGACCCCCGGGTCGTGCTCGCCCCCGGGGTGATCGACTCCGTCGTGCTGACCACAGGTGCGCACGCCTTCCGGCGGGACGACGGGATCGCCGTCGTCCCTCTCGCCCTGCTCGGACCCTGAGCAGATCGGTCGACGCGATCGGCCCGTGCCGCATCGCCGTCGCCTGATCGCAGACGAACCCCCCGGAGGTCCCTACCCTTGGACGGGTGCACCCCGTGCTCCACCACGCCCAGCGCCACCTGCGCCGGGCGATCGACCAGCCCGACACCCTCGGCGACGCCGACTGCGAGCGTCTCCACGACGGGCTGTGGGGACAGCCCGTCAACACGGTCACCTCCTTCGCCTACGTGGCCGCAGGGCTGTGGCTCGGCGCCCGCACCGCCCGGCTGCCGAGGGCGCAGCGGCCGGCGGCAGGTTGGTACGCGGCGTTCGTGGCCATCACCGGGGTGGGCAGCGTGGCCTACCACGGTCCCCAGTTCGACGGCGCCCAGTTCCTCCACGACCTCCCGATCGCCGGGGTGGTGGGCATCGGGGCGGCGGTGCCGCTGCTGCGCCGCCGACGCGGCCACCCGGCCGTGCCAGGTTGGTCCCCGCGGCTGGGGGTGGGGATGGCGGCGGCCGCCGTGGTGGCCGGCGCGTCCTACCTGGGCGGCGGCACCGACAGCCCGCTGTGCCGCCCCGACTCGCTGGTGCAGCTCCACGGCCTGTGGCACGTGGCCACCGCGTCGGTGGCGGCGATGTGGGGCTGGGCTCTGTGGCCGGGTGAGGCTGCCGGGCCTTCCTCGTTCTGTTCTGCCAGAGGTGTCTCTGACGACACCTCTGGCAGAACAGAACCGGGGCGGGGGGCGCAGGAGGAGCGTCGTGGGTGAGGCGCCCGGGTCGTGGCGCGATCACCGGGTGCAGTGGCGGCTGGTGAAGCTGATCACGGCGGTGACGTGGCGCAACGTCGAGTCCGACGACGCCGATGCCACAGAGGAGGGGCCGGTGCTGTTGGTGGCCAACCACTTCGGCGGTGCCGCCGATGCCGTCGTGCTCATGGACGTGCTCCCCCGGCGACCGAGGATCCTGGCCGACGACAAGATCTGGACCATCCCGGTGGCTCGCCAGGTGATGCAGTGGCTGGGGGCCATCCCCGTGCACCGGGGACGGGGCCACGAGGGCGCCGACAACACCGACATGTTCGCCGAGTGCCACGCGGCGCTCGGCGAGGGGGAGATGCTGCTGATCTTCCCCGAGGGCATCACACGCGAAGAGCCGAGCATCGGCCAGGTGCGCAGCGGTGCCGCCCGCATCGCGCTCGGGGCCAGGCAGGCGGGGGTGCGGGGCCTGCGCATCGTGCCGGTCGGGTTGCACTACGACGACAAGGCGGCGTTCCGCAGCTCGGTGTACGTGCGCCGGGGTGACGTCATCGACCTGGATGCCGAGGTGCATGCAGCGATGGCCGCCGGCTCCGACGCCGACACCGATGGCGACGCGTCCTCGGCGGATGCACCCGCTTCGCAGCACGAGCGCGTCGAGCAGCTGACCGAGTTGATCGAGGGCCGCCTGCGCGAGGCGGCACCCGACTTCGCCGACTGGCGGGAGGCCCGTGCCCTGCAGCTGTGCGCCGAGGCGTTCCTGCGCACGCTGGAACCGACGTCGGCCGTGCCGGCCGGTCTGCGGAACCGCCTGGCCGCCTGGCTGGCACGAAGGACGGACGCGTCGGAGCTTGTCGAGCTCGGCGAGGGGTATCGGCGGGCCCTGTCGCACGCGGGGTTGTCGGACACCTGGGCCGCCGAGGGCGGCCGGCGGCTCAACCTCCACAGCCTCTGGGTGCTGCTGGGCTGGCTGCTGATGCTGCCCTACGCCCTGTTGGGGATCCTCATGTGCGGCGTACCCATCTTGTTGACGTGGTTGGTCTCCAAGCTGCGGCTCGCCCCGGCGGTGGTGGCGTCGATCCTCCCGCTGGCCGGAGCGCTGATCTTCGCCGTGTCGGCGGTGGTGTGGATGGTGCTCGGCTTCGGCATCGACCGCGTCAACGGGCTCGTCGCCGCACCGGTCGCCTTCGCGGTGTCGTTCACGGCGCTGATGCTGGTGAGCGAGCGTGCCCACCTGTGGCTCACCGGCCTGCACAACCGGGTCTTCACCCTGAGCCACCACGGCCACCGTCTAAGCGACCAACGTCGCGAGCTCGTGGAGGCCGTCGGGGCCGATGTGGTGGAGGCGCTGGGCGGGACGCCGCCGTCGTGATCGTCAACGAGGTGGCCCTCGCGCTGGCCCTGGTCGCCCTGGTCGGGATCTGGCTGCTGGCGATCATCGACGTGCTGACCCGGCGCGACCTGCCGGTCACCCACAAGGTGCTGCTGGTGGTGGTGCTGGTGCTGCTGGTGCCGGTGGCGGTGATCTACGTGCTCGGGCGACCCATCACCGGGGTGCGCCGGACCCGGCACCTGCCCGACGACTGGCGCAGCGAGCTGGTGGCCCGCCTCGAGGACGACGGCCAGGATCCGGTGGACGACGCCGACCCCTCCCCGCGGGCCCGGCGTGCTGCCGCCCCGTCGCCGCGCGGCGCGCGCCGACGGGACGACAGAACGGGGGGAGCGGGCGCGCGCCCGAACTCGACGGTTCCCCTAGGGTGTGACCATGGCTCGACGCGAGGTGCTCCTGGACGGCGATCCGGTCGGATCGCTGGAGGAGCACCACCGTCGGGGTGGCGGTCGCGGGCTCGCCGCAGCACTCGAGCACGGCCCCGGGTGGGTCTTCGACGAGCTGGAGCGGTCGGGTCTGCGGGGGCGTGGTGGGGCCGGGTTCCCCGTCCACCTCAAGTGGCGGTCGGTGGCCGGCGGCGGGGACGACGTCGGGGACCGCTTCGTGGTGGTCAACGGGGCCGAAGGAGAGCCCGGCACGTTCAAGGACCGCACGCTGCTGCGCCACAACCCCTACCTCACCCTCGAGGGCGCGCTGATCGCCGGCCACGCGCTCGGGGCCCGGGAGGTCTACGTCGCCCTCAAGGGGTCCTTCGAACAGGAGCGCGCCCGGGTGGAGCTGGCCGCCGCCGAGATGGTCGGGGCCGGCTGGGTCGGAGAGATGAGCCTGCAGCTCGTGGCTGGGCCCGACGAGTACCTCTTCGGGGAGGAGAAGGCGCTGCTCGAGGTGATCGAGGGCGAGGAGCCGCTGCCCCGCATGTTCCCTCCGTACCTCTACGGGCTGTTCTCGGTGTCACCCAACGTGGGGTGGTCGGCCAACGCCGCCCGCTCGGCGGAGGGAGCGGGCGGACCGGCGTCCAACCCCACCCTGGTGAACAACGTGGAGACCTTCGCCGCGGTGGCCCGCATCGTGGCCGAAGGGGGCGACTGGTATGCGGCGATGGGCACCCCGGAGTCGAGCGGCACGGCGATCTGCACGGTCAGCGGCGACACCCTGCGCCACGGCGTGGGCGAGTTCGAGATGGGCACTCCGCTGGAGGAGGTGCTGGTGGAGCTCGGGGGCGGTCTGCCGGAGGGACGCTCGGTGCGCTACGTGCTCTCCGGGGTGGCGAACCCGGTGATCCGCGGCGTCGACATCGGCGTCGCCGTGAGCCACGAGGGCCTCGAGTCGGTGGGCTCCGGCCTGGGCTCGTGCGGGTTCACGGTGTTCGACGACCGCACCGATCCCGTCGAGCTGGCCCGGGCGGTCTCGCGCTTCTTGTGGGTGGAGTCCTGCGGGCAGTGCCCCGCCTGCAAGCTGGGCACGGGAGAGATCACCCGCCGTCTGGAGCAGGTCCTCGACGGGGAGGGCACACCGCGGGTGCTGTCGGTCATCGACGCCCGCCTGGCCAACGTCACGGACTCGGCGCGCTGCTTCCTGCCCGCCCAGGAGCAACGGCTGGTGACCAGCCTCATGGCCGACCTGCGCGACCCCGCCGCCCGACGGGGAACCCAGCGGCGGGACCTGCTGATCACGAAGCTGGTCGACCTGGTCGGCGACCGGTTCACCCTCGACGAGCGGCAGCGCCGCAAGCGGCCGGACTGGACCTACGAGGAGGGCTGATCCCCGGCGCTCACGGCTCGTCCAGGTAGATCAGTCCGCCGCCGACCTCCCGGTGGGGCACGCCGGAGGCGGCGAGCACGTCGTCCCAGGGCTCGTCGACGGTCGGGTCGCACTGCTCCATCCCGTGGTCGCCGATGAGGAGCACGGCGGTGGTCTCGGTGGCTCCCACCCGCTCGACGGCCTCGAGGATCTCGCCGATCCGGGCGTCGGAGTCGCGCACCGCGGCGCGCGCCTGGGCACCGTGGGGACCGCTGACATGGCCGGCTTCGTCGGTGAGGGCGAAGGAGCACCAGCTCAACGTGGGCAGCGGGTTGCCGTGCACCCCGGCCCAGCAGTCCAACGTGTGCTGCATGCTGGCGTGGTCGACGCCGGACATGAACACGTAGAGGCTGGACTCCTCGGCGGAGGCGGGGTCGAGGTGGCGCACCTGCTCGGTGGGGGGGAGCTCGTGGCCGGTGCGGTCCCGGACGAGTCCGAAGCTCGAGAAGTCGGCGCCGCGGTCGCAGAACTCGAAGGTGGCACAGGAGAAGGCGGCCGGCCGGGTGCGGGCGATGGCCTCGAAGAGGGTCTCCACGTCGGTGTCCAGGTGCTGGGCCGCCCAGAACATCTGGTCCATGGCCAGCAGGTCGGGGTTCGTGCCCATGTCGCGGTCGATCCAGGTGTTGTGCAGCACCCCGGAGTGCCCCGGGTGGGCGCCGGTGAGGGCGGTGGTGTGGTTGGCCAGGGTGGCGGTGGGGAACGACGCCATCGCTCCGTGCCGGTAGGCGGTGCCCCGCTCGACCAGCCCGGCGATGTGGGGTGCCTCGCCGGCGTCGATGACGTCGTGGAGGAGGTTGGCGTTGCAGCCGTCGAGCAGCAGCACCAGCACCCGCTCCGCGCGGCCGCCGTCGAGGAGGCCGTCCATCACCTCGCCGTCCTGACGCCGCAGGAGCCCGTCGCTGCGGGGACGGCCCGTCGGGCCGATCGAGTGGGGGTGCGGGGCCAGGCCGAGCAGGGCGGCGATGGTGGGGGCGATGTCGACCACCCGGGTGGAGCGGTCGAGCACCCCCTGGCTCCGGATGCCGGCCCCGGCGGCGAGGAACGGCGCCCGCGCCTGCACCACGTCGGGCGAGCCGTGCTGGCCCAGGTAGCCGCCGACGTGGTGGGCCGCGGTGTGCACGGCGACGAGGTCGGCGGCGTGGGGGGCGTCGAAGAACTGGGCGATCGAGTCGAAGGCGTAGGGGTAGGCGTTGGCGGTGCGTCCGGGGAACGCCTGGGTGCGTTCGGTGTCGTGACCGATCAGCATGTCGTCGGACTGGTTGGCGAGCGGGTCGCGGCCGCTGGTGGCGGTCACGGCGTAGGCCGGCGTGTCGCCGTCGAGGTCGCGGCGGAACTCGACCGAGCCGTCGACGGCCGCCGCCCGGTAGCGGTCGACGTCGAGGCGGCGCAGCACCATCTCCACCCGATCGGCGGCCACGGGGTCGCACAGGGCGGCCTCGAGCGCCTCGATCGACTGCTCACGGTGGGATCCCAGGTCGGTGGGCATCACAGCTCCCCCTCGGTCGAGTCGCCCCATCATCGCAGGAACGGTGGGCTCGTCGGCACCGAACCTGAGGGCTGCCCGCCAACCGCCGCCGCGGGCGTTCGGCACCACCGGCCGGCCGGCGCGTCCTCAGCTGCGGCCGCGCTGCACGCGGTGCCACTCGGCCAGCACGACGTCCCGCATCTGCTCGGCTTCCGCCCGGGCGCACACGATGCCCTCGGTCTGCACCGGGTGGTCGCCCAGCCGCTGGAGCCGCAGGACGTCGCCTCCGGCGCCGAAGCACGGCACGAGCGCAGCCCAGAAGAACCCGAGGGGCTCCAGCGCCTCCACCGCAGCGGCGGCCGCAGGCTGCCACAGGGGCAGGTCGACGTGGGTGGTCGCCACCTCGAAGGCCATCAGGCCCTCCAGCTCCTGTGCCACCCGCTCGCCGAGGTCGTCACCGATGCTTGCCACCCGCAGGTGGGCCCGACCGGCTGCCGGGGTCACGTCGGTGGTGAGCACCGTGTCGCCGACCCTGTCGGTGCCTGCGGGCGCAGGGTCGATCCTGACCTCCCGCCGCAGCCCCAGCGCGCCGTACAGCCGGTCGACCAGCTCGGCGTGCCGGGCCGGCACGTGCACCTGGCGGGAGCGCCCCGCCTGCGCATCCTCGTCGAGGTCCGCCGGTAGCGGCACGTAGCAGGGGATGAGCGCGTGGCGGCCACCGGAGAAGTTCTCGACGCCGGTCATCTCGCTGCTGGACGGGGTCATGCCCAGCAGCAGGCCGGTCTCCACGCCGCCGGTCGCCAGCGCCTCCTTCTGGCTGTACGGGTGGTTGGTGACGCACTCCAACCAGTAGCCGGGCAGCTCCATCTCCACGGCCACGGCCTTGCGGTGCTCGGCCAGACGGTCCGAGAGGTGGTAGCCGCGGTAGCGGGGATCCACGACCAGCTTGCCGGCCTCCGGCACCGGGTCACCGGAGTGGTCGAAGGTGAGCGCCATGTGGCCCACCACCTCACCGTCGGGCGTCACGGCCACCACGGAGGTCATCTGCCCTGTTCGCAGCGCGGCGGCGATCTGGCGGGGCCGGTACATCATCGGGTTCAGGTAGGTGTAGCCGTAGCAGCGGTAGATGCAGCGGGCCAGACCCGCGGCGTCCGAAGGCGACATCTCGCGGACCTCCAGCGCCGCTGCCTCCGCCTCGCCCACCCTCGGCGGACGAGGGGTGTCGGGGCCACCGATGTCGTGGGGCTCCACGAAGTCGGCGACCGAGTCGTCGGTGTCGAGCCGCACCTCCACCTCCGCCCGGTTGCCCCGCTCGCCGTCGCGGCCGATGCGGATCCGGTCGGCGAAGCCGATGGCGGCCAGGCGACGGGCCTGCGACCGCTTGGTCTCGGCGGCGGTGAGGGGCAGCCGCCGGTCCCGCACCTCCACGCGCAGGTGGCCGGGCCCGTGGTGCAGGCGCACCTCCACGTCGGTGTCGCCCGGCACGGCCTCGCGGCTGCGCCCCTCGGTGATCAGGCGCTCCACCAGCACCCGCAGCTGGGCGGCCCGCACCGGAGGAAGCCCGCTGTGGACGGCCTGGGCCTCGATGGCGGTCCCCGCCACGGCGGGGGAGCACCCGTCGGTGAGCTGCACCGAGGCGACCTGATCGTCGTGGGCTCGTTCGGGACCTGGGCGGCGTCGGGTTGTTCCGCCTGCGCGGGTGGAGCGGGTCGTGACCGTCATCACACCAGGATGGCGGCGACCGTCGCGATTGGCTACGTGCCGCTCGGAGATGGCAACCTCCCGGCAGGAAAACCGTGGTGGTGCGGGCGTTTCGTAGGGGCGGAGCGATGGTGGGCGCCCGACGGAGCGACGCGGCGCCGCCGGAACACAAGGGGCCAGACGATGACCGACACGACCACCGACACCGGCGGGAGCGCCGTCGACGACCTCGTCGAGGAGCTGCGCACCTGGTTGGAAGAGAACTGGGACCCCGACCTCGCCGTCGCGGACTGGTGGGAGCGCCTCGGCCTCGCCGGCTGGTCGGCGCCGACCCTGCCCGCCAACGCCTACGGCCGTGGGCTGTCGCGCAGCGACGGCGTGGTCGTGCAGAAGGAGATCGGCTCCTTCGGCGCGCTCGGCGCCCCCATGGGCCTTGGCCTGCTCCTGGCGGCACCCACCATCGCCACCCACGGCACCCAGGAGCAGATCGACCGCTACGTGCGCGACATCGTCACCGGCCAGCGCGCCTGGTGCCAGCTCTTCAGCGAACCCGGTGCCGGCTCCGACCTGGCCGGGCTGACCTGCCGTGGCGTGCTCGACGGCGACGAGTGGGTGATCGACGGTCAGAAGGTCTGGACCTCCATGGGCCAGTGGGCCGACCTCGGCATGTTGATCGTCCGCACGGATCCCGACGCCCCCAAGCACCGCGGGATCACCTGGATGGCCATCGACATGCTGCAGCCCGGCATCGAGATCCGTCCGCTCAAGGAGATGAGCGGCCACGCCATGTTCAACGAGGTCTTCCTCAGCGAGGCCAAGGCGCCCGCCGACGCCGTCATCGGCAGCGTCAACGACGGCTGGGCCGTGACCAACACGACGCTGCAGAACGAGCGGGCCGGCCTCGGTGCCGGCGGCTCCGGCGCAGTCCCCACCGCCGTCCCAGGCACCGTCGCCGGCAACCTGTCGCGCCGTGCCGGGGACTTCGTGCCCGCCCGGCCGGCGACGTCGGCCAAGGCCGCCGACGCCGCTGCCGCCACGGAGGAGAAGGAGCCCCGGCCCCGGCGCTCCAGCGCCCAGCTCTACATCGACCTGGCCCGGGGCAACGGCAAGAACGTCGACCCCCTCATCCGCCAGCAGCTCGTGAAGCTGCACGTCATGGGCGAGATCGGCCGGTACAACGCCGAGCGGCTCAAGGCCACCAAGGCCGCCGGCGGCGACATCCCCGGCATGGCCAACATCTCCAAGCTGGCCATGAGCGACATGGTCCGGCTCCAACGAGACCTGGGTCTGCAGATCGTCGGGCCGGCCGGCACGCTGCACGCCTACGAGGACGACCAGCGCGCCGCCATCGACGAGGCCACCGGCAACCCGTTCCTGGCCATGGTGACGGGCACGGCCCTCTACGCCCAGGCCCCGCCCATCTACGGCGGCACCGACCAGATCCAGCGCAACATCATCGGCGAGCGGGCGCTCGGCCTGCCCAAGGAGCCGGGGGACGTGAACTCGGTGCCGTTCTCGTCGCTGCCCAAGAACGTCTGAGGGGATCCCGGCGGTGCCAACGGGCACGATCAGAGCGGAGGCCGTGACGTCGTGCGGGTGGTGAGCCTGGTCCCCTCGGCCACCGAGACCCTCGACGCCATGGGCGTGACCCCGATCGCCTGCACGCGGTTCTGCGACCGTGGTGACCTGCCGACCGTCGGCGGCACCAAGGACCCCGACCTGGAAGAGATCCTCGCCCTGTCACCCGACCTGGTCGTGATGGACCGTGAGGAGAACCGTCGGGAGGACCACGACGCCCTGGCCGACGCGGGGGTGGCGGTGCACGTGGTGGAGCTGCGCCACCTCGACGGCCTCGACGCCGAGATGCGGCGCCTGGCCGCCGCGGTCGGCGGGCGGTGGTCACCGGCCGAGCTCGGCCGGTCGCGACCGCGGCAGGGACGGGTGTGGGTCCCGATCTGGCGCCGGCCGTGGGTGGCCCTGGGCCGCCCCACCTTCGGCGCGTCGATGCTGGCGCACCTCGGATGGGAGGTGGTCACCGAGGGGGCCTACGTGCACGAGGACCCGTCGGCGGCCGGCGATCGCCAGGTGGACCTGGTCGTGGCACCCGACGAGCCGTTCTCCTTCGGGGAGCGGCACCGGCGGGAGCTCGAGGTGCTCGCCCCGGCGGTGTTCGTCGACGGCCGGGACCTGTTCTGGTGGGGGGCGCGCACCAGCGGAGCCGTCACCCGCCTGGGGCGAGCGCTGACCGGCGGCAGATAAGCGCCACCCTGGCGCTGCGGTCTGCTAAGCCGAGGGGGTCGCCCCATGGCCGGGAGGTCCGTCGTGTCCCGTTCCCGTCGCCTGAGCCGTGTGCTCGGGCTGGTTCTCACGCTGTCGTTGCTGCCGCTCACCGCGGTGGCCGGCACCTCCTCCACCTCGGCCGCGCCGGTCGAGGTGGAGCCGGCGGCCGCTGCGGGCCGCCACGCCGAGCTGTCCCTGGAGCTGGTGTCGCGCACGTTCAACGTGTCCACCAACAACTGGACGATCGTGGTCGACGCCACGTTGGACTCCAACTACCTGTGCTTCCCCTTGGTGTTCGACTGCATCGTCGGCGAGCTCACCGATCCCTCCAACGCGAACCTGACCGACCTCCAGTGCCTGTCCCCGCTGTGGAACCACCTGATCGTGTTCCGCAACCACTGCCTCAAGCAGGTCGGCCACGCCGGCCAGGACGCCGGGTTCCGCTTCACCTACCTGACCGATCCCGGGGTCACCACCGGCAACGTGACCGTCTCCGCCGAGTTCGGCCGTGGGGTGCTGCCGGTGACCTTCCAACAGCTGGCGACCGCCAGCCTCAACATCGACCTGAACACCTCGCTCGACCTCGCCAAGACCTGCCCCGACACGGTGGCCTCGAGCGCAGCGGTGGAGTGCGCCATCACCGTGTCGTACCCGTTCGCCTCGGGGCCGCCGATCGCCGCCACCATCGTCGACGAGCCCGACGGCGCGCTGATCGTGGGCGGCACCCTCACCCAGGCCGGCGGCACCCCCAGCTGGAGCTGCGCCTCGCTCACCTGCTCGGCCACCGTCAACGCCGGGGAGAGCGCCACCTTCACCTACGCCGGAGCGGCGGCGGCCACCTCTGCCGGCGGCAACGGCTTCAACCGGGTGCGGTTCACCCTGGGCGGCACCGCGTCGGTCACCGACGAGATCACGGTGGTGGGCACCGGTGACGCCTACCTGGGCATCACCAAGACCTCCGCCCAGCAGGACGTGAAGGCGGGCGACCCGATCACCTACACGATCACGCTCACCAACAGCGGTGGGCTGGGCGGCTCCAACGTGGCCGCCTCCAACGTGGAGGTCGCCGACACCGCTCCGGCGCTGGTGACCGGCATGACGCTCAGCTTCACCGGCGGAGTGGGCACCTGGGCGTGCAACGGCCTGGTGTGCACCACGGCCTCGATGCCGGTGGGGAGCGCCACCTTCACCGCCACCGGAACGCTCTCCGCCGAGGCGGCCGGTGGCACGCTCGTGCTCAACGAGGTGGGGGTCACCTGGTTCAACGACGTCTTCGGTCCCGCGTACTCCGAGGTGGCGGGCGCGGCGGTGACCGTGCAGCAGACCACCACCACCACGACGACGACCACCACCACCACGACCACGCTCGCCCCGACCACCACGGCGGCACCGCAGACCACGACGACGGTGACGGGCACCCGTTCCGGGGAGACGGAGCTGACCTTCGCCGGCTGATTGCCTGCCCTGCCTGAACGGCTACCGCTGCGGACCGAGCACAGGGGGTGCAACGCCATGGAGGTCCCGCTCACGATCCGAGACCACCTGGAGCGCGCCGCGCTGGTCTACGGCCGGCGCCCCGGCGTGATCGACGAACCCGACCAGCCCGCCCCGGCGCTGCCCACCGAGACCTACGCCGAGGTCCAGCGACGTGCCGCCGCGCTGGCGGCCGGGCTCGACGAGCTGGGCGTCCCCCAGGGCGGGCGGGTCGCCATCGTGTCGCAGAACGCGGCGCGCCTGTTGAATTTGCTCTACGGGGTGCCCGCCTGGGGCCGGGTGGCGGTGCCCGTCAACTTCCGACTCCAGGCCGAGGAGGTGCAGTACATCGTCGCCCACAGCGGTGCCGAGGTGCTGATGGTCGACCCCGAGCTCGACGACGCGTTGCAGGAGGTGGAGGCACCCCACCGATTCGTCATCTCCGAGGAGACCGACCGGCTGCTCCTGCGCCCCGATCAGGAGCCGGTGGCCTGGGAGCCCGACGAGTCGGCCACCGCCACCATCAACTACACCAGCGGCACGACCGCCCGCCCCAAGGGGGTGGAGCTCACCCATCGCAACCTGTGGGTCAACGCCGCCACCTTCGGCTGGCAGGCTGGCGTGAACGACCGGGACGTCTACCTGCACACGCTCCCCATGTTCCACTGCAACGGCTGGGGGATGCCCTACGCGGTGGCGGCCATGGGGGTGCCCCAGGTGGTGCTGCGGAAGGTGGACGGCGCGGAGATCCTGCGACGGGTCGAAGCCCACGGCGTGACGCTGCTGTGCGGCGCTCCCGCCGTGGTCGCCATGATCCTGGAGGCGGCGTCCGACTGGCCGGGCGAGGTGCCGGGACGTGGTCGCACCCGCATCGTGGTGGCCGGAGCCCCGCCACCGACCCGCACCATCGAGCGAGTGGAGACCGAGCTCGGCTGGGAGCTCATCCAGATCTACGGCCTCACCGAGACCGCACCTCTGCTCACCATGAACCGAACACGTGCCGAGTGGGACGAGCTGACCCCCGGCGAGCGGGCGACGCGCCTCGGCCGGGCCGGTGTGCCGGCGCTCGGCGTTCGGCTCAGGGTCGACGACGACGGCGAGCTGCTGGCTCGCTCCAACGTGGTGCTCAAGAGCTACTGGGCCCAGCCCGAGGCCACCGCCGAGGCGCTGGATGGCGGCTGGTTCCACACCGGCGACGGCGGAGCGATCGACGACGACGGCTACGTGAGCATCCTCGACCGCAAGAAGGACGTCATCATCAGCGGCGGCGAGAACGTGTCCTCCATCGAGGTGGAGGACGTCCTGTTCTCCCATCCTGCCGTGGCCGAGGTGGCGGTGATCGGCGTGCCCGACGAGCGGTGGGGAGAGACGGTCAAGGCCCTGGTGGTGCTGGCGCCGGGTGCCTCCGCCGAGGAGGCGGAGCTGATCGCCCACTGCCGTGAGCACCTCGCCCACTACAAGTGCCCCACGTCGGTGGAGGTCCGCGACGCCCTGGACCGCACCGCCACCGGCAAGCTGCAGAAGTACAAGCTCCGCGCGCCCTACTGGGAGGGCCGGGATCGGCAGGTGAACTGAGTCGTGGCCGACGATCCGCTCACCGACTTCGAGGCGGTGGAGCACGACGCGCTCGGCGCCACCCGCACCGTCTACCGGCGCGGGCACGGCCCCGCGGTGATCGTGATGGCGGAGCTGCCCGGCATCACCCCCAAGGTGGCCGACTTCGCCCGGCGCGTGGCCGACATCGGCTGCACCGCGGTGATGCCCCACCTCTTCGGCGACCCCGGCCGTGACCCCACCGGCCACGGACGCCTCGCCATGGCGGGCACGTTCGTCTCCGCCACCGTCCCGGCGTGCATCAGCCGCGAGTTCAGCGTGCTCGCCACCGGTCGCACCTCGCCCGTGGTCGACTGGCTGCGGACCCTCGCCGCCGTCGAGCACGAGCGCTGCGGCGGGCCAGGGGTGGGGGCGGTGGGGATGTGCTTCACCGGTGGCTTCGCCCTCGCCATGGCCACCGACCGCCGCCTGCTGGCGCCGGTGCTCTCGCAGCCATCGCTGCCGATGCCCCTCGGCCGGTCGCGCCGTTGCAGCATCGACATCTCCCCCGAGGACCTGGCGGCGGTGCGCCGGCGCTGCGACGACGAGGGCCTCGAGGTCATGGGCCTCCGCTTCCGAGGCGACCGCAACGTGCCGGAGGAGCGCTTCGAGATGCTGCGCAGGGAGCTCGGGGACGCGTTCACAGCGGTCGAGCTCGACGATGCGGATGCCAACCCGGATGCCGTGCTGCCGCCGCACTCGGTGCTGACCGAGCACCTGATCGACGAGCCCGGCCAGCCGACCCGCCGGGCCCTCGACGAGGTCCTCGACCTGTTCCGCCGGCGGCTGCTCGACGCCGAGGGGGCGTAGCGCCCGTCCGCCTCGACGATGGCAGTCGGCGACGGCGGTCGACGACCCCCCGCTGGAACGTGACAGGATGCGGTCGTGACGACGGGGACCGGCGGCGAGCCCAGCGACGATCAGGACGGCCGCTCCGGCGCCCGGCGCGGCTACCCGCAGGTCAAGCAGCTCTCCGGCGTGCCACAGCTGCGGGCCCGGCTGGTCGAGCTGGGCGAGGACCTCCCCCTCGACGACGCCGTCGATCCCGACGGGCCCCTCTCGCGGCCCCTTCGCCTCGGGCGTGCGGGCACGGCCGCCAACCGGTTCTGCGTGCTGCCCATGGAGGGGTGGGACGCCACCACCGACGGGCGACCCACCGAGCTGGTGCGGCGTCGCTGGCAGCGCTTCGGCCTCAGCGGCGCCGGCCTCGTGTGGGGCGGCGAGGCGGTGGCGGTGGTGCCCGAGGGTCGGGCGAACCCGCACCAGCTGTGCATCGGCCCCCGCTCCGTGGAGGACCTCGGCGAGCTTCGTGCTGCCCTGGTCGATGCCCATGCCGTGGCCGGTCACGACCCTGACGGCCTGGTCGTGGGCCTGCAGCTCACCCACTCCGGGCGGTGGTCCCGTCCTGAAGGGTCCCCGGCGCCGAGGGTCGCCTACCGCCATCGGTTGCTCGACCCGCGGGTCGGGGTGGACGACGACGGCGCCGTGCTCACCGACACCGAGCTCGACGACCTCATCGGCGCCTTCGTGGCCGCCGCCGAGGTGGCCCGCGACGCCGGGTTCGACTTCGTCGACGTGAAGCAGTGCCACGGCTACCTGCTCCACGAGCTGCTCTCGGGCGTCACCCGGCCGGGACCCTACGGCGGTGACCTCGAGGGACGGAGCCGGTTCGCCCGCCGCACGGTCGAGGCGATCAGTTCGGCGTGCCCGGAGCTGGTGGTGGGCAGCCGCCTGTCGTTGTTCGACCTCGTCGCGCATCGCGCCGACCCCGACGGGCTGGGGGAGCCCGAGGCCACCGGCGCCTCGGTGCCGTTCTGCTTCGGCGGCGACGGCAGCGGCGTCGGGGCGGATCTGACGGAGACCGACCAGCTGATCGAGGCGTTGCGCGCCAGCGGCGTGGAGCTGCTCTGCGCGTCGGCCGGGAGCCCCTACTACGTGCCCCACGTGCAGCGACCCGCCTACTTCCCGCCCTCCGACGGGTACCTCCCGCCCCGCGACCCCCTGGTCGATGCCGCCCGGCTCCAGCAGCTCACCGCTCAGGTGGCGGAGGCCCACCCGGGGCTCCCGGTGGTCGCCTCGGCGCTCACCTACTTCCAGGACCACCTGCCCAACGTGGCCCAGGCTCTCGTGCGCCAGCGGTGGTGCTCGGCGGTGGGGATCGGTCGCATGGTGCTCAGCTATCCCGAGCTGCCCGCCGACGTCCTGGCCGGGCGGTCCCTGCAGCGCCGGGCGGTGTGTCGCACCTTCAGCGACTGCACCACTGCACCCCGGCACGGCCTGGTGTCGGGCTGCTACCCGTTGGACGAGCACTACAAGGGCCGCCCTGAGCGCCGGGACCTGGCGGCGGCCAAGCGCCGAGGCCGGAGCGGGGGCGCCGCGGCGGAGGCGGACTCGTGATCGCGACGGGTCCATCGCACCGGCCCAAGATCCTCCTGGCCATGATGGACGGCATGCTCGGCTACGCGCTGCGCCCGCAGCACGTCGCCGCGCTCGGCGAGGTCGGCGAGCTCCTCAGCGACGAGGCCGTCGCCGACTTCGCCGACCCGCGGTTCGCCGAGGCGCTGTCCCGAGCCGAGGTGCTCGTGGGCCACTGGGGGTGCCCGACGCTCACCGCTGACGCGCTGGCGGCCATGCCCCGTCTGGAGATGTTCGCCTACGCCGCGGGGACCGTGAAGTGGCAGGTCACCGACGCGGTGTGGGAGCGGGGCCTGTTGGTCACCAGCGCGGCGGCCGCCAACGCCGTGCCGGTCGCCGAGTTCGCGGCGGCGGCCATCGTGCTGGCCAACAAGGGGCTGTGCTGGTTCGCCGCCCGTGAGCGCGACCCGTCGGTGGAGGTGGGCATCGACCCCAGCGCCGTGGGCAACTACGCCAAGCGGGTGGGCCTGGTCGGCGCGTCGCACGTGGGTCGGCTCACCCGGGAGCTCCTGGTGCCCTACGACCTGGAGGTCGCCTTCGCCGACCCGTATCTGACCGAGGAGGACGCGGTCCGTCTGGGGGCGACGAAGATGGAGCTCGACGACCTGTGCTCCTGGTGCGACGTGGTGAGCCTGCACGCGCCCGACACGCCCTCGACGAAGGGGATGATCGGGGCCCGTCAGCTCGCCCTGCTGCGCGACGGCACGCCGATCGTCAACACGGCCAGGGGCGCGCTGATCGATCCACGGGCGCTGGAGGCCGAGCTCGTCTCGGGGCGGCTCCAGGCGATCCTGGACGTCACGGAACCGGAACCGCTACCCGAGGGCTCGCCGCTGCGGCGCCTCCCCAACGTGATCCTCACGCCCCACATCGCCGGGGCGGTCGGTGAGGAGACCGTGCGCCTCGCCGACCTGGCCGTCGAGGAGGTCCGGCGCTTCGCCGCAGGCGAGCCGCCCCTGCACCCGGTGGTGGAGGCCGACCTGGAGCGCATCGCGTGAGCGGTGCGGTGCCGTTGGTCGCCGGGCTGTGCTCGGTGACCTTACGCGATCGGTCGGTCGGCGAGGTGGCGGAGCTGGCGGCCGGGTGCGGGCTCGAGGTGATCGAGTGGGGCGGTGACGTCCACGTGCCCGCCGGCGACCTCACCGCGGCGGCGGCCGCGGCCGCAGTGAGCAGGGACCTCGGCCTGCGGGTGTGCTCCTACGGCTCGTACCTGTTCTGCGACGCCGGTGCGGGCGACGCGTCGTCGCCGGTGCTCGACACCGCCGAGGCGCTCGGCGCGCCGACGGTGCGGGTGTGGGCGCCGTATGGCGTGGAGCCCGGCGCGCCTGCAGCACAGGTGGCGGCTGCGGTGGCGTCGATCGAGGCCGTGGCCGCCGGAGCGGCCGACCGAGGACTCGGCGTGTACCTCGAGTACCACGCCGGCACCCTCACCGCCACCGCCGCCTCGGCGGTGGCGCTCCTGGATGCCGTCGGGGCGCCCAACCTCCGCTGCGCCTGGCAGCCGCCCTACTGGGGTCCCCGCAGCGAGGAGGACGAGCGCGCCGACCTCGAGGCCCTGGGCGATCGCCTCGGGCCCGTGCACGTCTACGCCTGGTCACCCGACGGCCGGCGCCATCCTCTGGAGGACGAGGCCGACCGCTGGCCCGCCCGGCTGGCCGCGGCGGCGACCGCAGCAGCCGGCGAGGCTCCGGTGGGCGCCCGGCCGGCGTTGCTGGAGTTCGTGGTCGACGACGACCCCGCCAACCTGGCAGCGGACGCCGCCGTGCTGCTCCGGTGGATCGAGGGCCGGTGAACGCCGAGGATGCGCGGCGCGCGCTGTCGGAGCGGGTGCGCCCCCGCCGATCCATCCGCGGCTACTCGGCGATCCTGCTGCCCTTCGACGAGGGCGGTGGGATCGACTGGGCGGGCTTCGAGGCGCACGTCGTCCGCACCCTCGAGGCCGGTCTGGTCCCGGCGGTCAACATGGACACCGGCTTCGGCCCGCTGCTGTCGCCCCAGGACCGTGCCACGGCGCTGGACCTGGTCGGTGGGCTCTGTGCTGGGTTGGATGGCGCCGGGATGGACGGCCCCGACCGGTTCGTGGCCGGCGCCCTGGTCGACGACGCTCCGGGCGACCCCCTCGACGAGCCGGCCTACGCCGCGGCGATGGAGGCGATCGCGGCGGTCGGGGGCACCCCGATCCTGTTCCCCTCCCACGGGTTGGCGGGCGTGGCCGAGGGGGAGCTGGTGGAGGTCCACCGGCGCCTCGGCTCGACGGTCGATCGCTTCCTGGGCTTCGAGCTGGGGGAGATGTTCCACCCCGCTGGGCGGATCTGGGAGCTCGCCACGTTCGAGGAGTTGCTGGACATCCCCCAGCTGGCCGGGGCGAAGCACTCCAGCCTGCGGCGCCTCCCGGAGCTGGCGCGCCTCGACCTGCGGGATCGGGTGCGACCGGAGTTCCTGGTGCTCACCGGCAACGACCTGGCCATCGACATGGTGGCGTACGGCTCCGACTACCTGCTCGGCCTGTCGACGTTCGCGCCGGACGCCTTCGCCGCCCGCGACGCCGCCTGGGCAGCCGGTGACGAG
Source organism: uncultured Microthrixaceae bacterium (assembly GCA_964420125.1). Lineage (GTDB taxonomy): Bacteria > Actinomycetota > Acidimicrobiia > Acidimicrobiales > Microtrichaceae > CAYQQQ01. The sequence goes on along the minus strand of CAYQQQ010000020.1, from coordinate 58,294 downwards.
CTGGGGTTCTGGGAGCTCAACGACCTGCTCCAGTACCTCGGCCAGTTCGCCTTCCGAGCGCCGGTACCCGCCTACCGCCACGACGCGGCGATGTTCCTGAAGCTGCGGGGCTGGATCGGCCACGACCTCACCCATCCCGGCTCCCCGGCGCGCCCCGACGCCGATCGCGAGGTGCTGGCCGACATCGCCGCCCGCCTCGACGCCCTCCCTTCGTTCTGTTGACCGCAGGTCGCGCTGTGCGCGATCTGCGGTCAACAGAACGGCATCAAAGGAGGGAGTCGAGCAGGGCGAAGGTGCGCTCCGCCTGGAGCGACCAGGCCAGCGCGTCGCGACGGTTCCGGGCGGCGGCCCGGGCGGCGGCGACCGCCTCGGGGGTGAGCCGGTCCAGCGCGCCGGCGATGGCGGCCGCGGTGTGGCCCATGGGGATGCCGGCATCCCCGAGGACCTCGCCGAGGTAGCCCCAGTCGCTCACCAGGGCCCCGAGGCCGAGTCCGACCACATCGGCCGCCACCCCGGTGGCCAGCATCTCGCCGTCGGGATCGAAGGGCAGTGCCAGCAGGTCACAGGCCGCGGCGCGCAGCCCGTAGAGGGAAGGGTCGACCACCTCGTAGACCTCGGCGACGGCCAGGCGGTCGTCGGCGGGCGCCTCCTCGCCGGGGGCGAGCGACCAGCAGCACACCTGCACGTCGTGGTTGGTGCTGGCCACCAGGCCGGCCAGCAGCTCGCCGACCCGTCGCTCGGCGCGGGGCGCCCCCAGCACGCCGATGCGGATCGGCGCCGGCGGCAGACCGAGGCTCGCCGCCGCCTCGTCGCGGGGCGTGCCGGCGGTGGGGTAGAGGTCGCCGAAGTGGCCGTGGGGGACGACCACGTGGCGCACCGAGCCGCCGAAGCGGTAGCGCTGCCGCACCACCTGCTCGCCCCAGGCGGAGTGGTGGATGGCGACGGCAACCCGTTCGGCCCACAGCTGGTAGATCGGGTCGTACACCTCGGGCCGCTTCTCGTGCGGGGTGAGGTTGTGCACCGTCCACACCACGGGCACCCCGGCGTCTGCCAGCTCCTCGGCGATGCGGCGGTGCGTGACGAGGTCGTCGAAGGCCAGCCACTCCGGCCAGTGCAGGTGGAACACGTCGATGTCGGCCAGCGACACGGTGGGGTCGGCCAGCGGGCCCAGCGGCGAGGGGCGTGACACCGCACGACGGTCGGCCTCGAGGGGAACGTAGAGGCTGCGGTCGTAGTGGTGGCCGTGGGCGGTGCTGGCCACCCGGATCGTGGGCGTGACCCGGAGGCCGAGCGAGATCGTCCGCGCTGCGTCGAGATCGATCTGGTGCACCATCGGGAGCTCACCGTGGTAGCTGCGCCACTCGGCGATCCCATCGGTGTCGACCAGGTCGAGGTGCGCGATCCCCGCAGGATCCTCGACCACCTCCACCCGCAGCGGGCGGTGCTGCGCTTCGGGGATCGCCACCCCCACGGCGTCGGGGAGCTCGTCGAGTCGGAGCTCCACCCCGAGGCGCACGGCGCGGTCCTCCAGGTCGTAGGCCACGCGGCAGGAGCCGCCCAGGCGCTCGGTATCCGCAGGTGGGTCGAGCTCTCCGGTCGTGGCGAGGCCCTGCCAGGCGGCCTCGACCCGCCGCTCCCCGTGGTGCAGCTCGTCGGGGATGCCGGCGGGTGCCCACCGGCGGTGACGCGCCGCCACCATCGGCACCCAGCACACCAGCGGGGCGTCGACGGGGACCTCCCACAGCCCCGGCCGTCGCGGCGCGGCCAGGTAGTCGCTCGTGGTGGCGCCGACGAAGGGCACGACCAGCCCGACGCGCCCGTCGTCCGCGCTCCACACGCCGGCGTGGCGGTCGGCCTCGAAGCGCACGAGGCGATCGATGGTGCCCGGCCCGGGAAGGTCGTCGAGCGGGTCGGGATGGCCGGCCGCCTCCGGCGAGCGCAACCTGGCCGCGGCCCAGGCCAGCTTCCCCAGCACGTCGAGGGTCATCTGCAGGCGGCGGAACGGGCCGCGGTATGCGTAGGGGGAGCGGTGCTGGTGGGCGCTGATCAGTCCTCGGTCGAACCATCCCGGCATTGCGGTCGCCGCGGCGGCCCCCTGGGCCAGCCACCACTCCGGTCGCCCTGTCCACTCCGGGCGGACCGGGTGCTCGGCCAGCGCCAGCGCCGCCAGCTCCAGGGTGAGGGCCACGCCGAGCACCCCCGCCGAGCGACCCCAGCACACCGAGGACCCGTCGGGTGGCGCCACCGCCTCCACCAAGCCCAGCGCCGCGCCAACCCCGTCGAACCACAGCTCCCCCAGGAGGGGAGCCAGCGGCTCGGTGAACAGCCACACGTCCGCGCTGTAGATGTCGTAGCGGCCCACCCCGTGGGTGGAGTCGTCGAGGAACCGTCCGGGGTTGGTTCGCAACATGGCGGCGGTGCGCTCCAGCAGATCGGTCAGCACGACGTGGTCGACGGGGAGGCCGAGGTCGTGGCGTGCGGCCTCGCAGCGGGCCAGCACCGCCGCGTAGTTGCGGGGCAGGCCGTGCTCCAGCAGCTCGATCCACTCGGTGGAGTCGACCGCGGTGGCCACGTTGGCACGCTCCTCGTCGCTCCAGCGGTCCATCAACGGGTTGTCGTCGAAGCGGCCGAAGCGAGCGAGGGTCTCGGCCACCCGGTAGGAGAAGAACGTGTGGGTGCGGCGACCGTCGATGCGGCGCAGCACCGAGGAGATGACCTCATCGAGCGGCTCGCCGGCGACCTGCTCGACCCCCAGGTCGTGGAGGTGGGAGAGGGTGAACGCCAGGTCGGCGGCCACGTCGGGTTCCACCGGGTGCCCTCCGAAGGTGCCGGGGACCCGCCACCCGCGCAGGTGCGTGGCGTGCAGGGCCTCGAGGGAGTCGAGCACCAGGGCTTCGAGGCGCTGCGACAGCCTGCTGGCCGCCGAGCTCGTGGGTGGCGACGCCACAGGGTCGCCGTCGTGCGGGGTGCCGGTCACGATGCGCCCACTCCGGGTTCTCCGGGCTCTCCGGTCTCCCCGGCTGCCCAGGCGGACCACTCCTGCTGCAGCCGCTCGGTGCTCCAGCGTCCGTCGTGGGTCAGCACCCGGTGACGGAGCCGCAGCGTGTCGCCGGCGGCCACCTCCACGGGGCCTTCCCACAGGAAGGCGGCGTTGGCGAAGTTGGACCACCCCTCGTCGCCGTAGGTGTCGGCCTTGGTGCTGGCGTACCAGGGGGTGGGGAAGGTCGGGTTGTCGGGGTGGTCGAACAGGGCGATGCCCACCTCCGCGTCGTTCCCGCTCTTGGTGGCCAGGGGGCCTTCCAGGGCGAGCCACTCCGCCCGATCCCCGAGCACCCGGGGCCGCGCGTCGCCGTCGGGCAGGCGCAGCTCGGTGTCGTGCCAGTCGCCGCGGCCGCGCAGCGTGAGGCCGCCGTAGCCGCCCCAGGTGGTGAAGGGGGTCCGGTCGAACACCGTGTCGAGCGCAGGGACCAGCCGCACGTCCCAGTCGCAGGTCGTGGTGTCGTCGCTCGTCGACACCACGAGGTCGCAGACCTCCTGCACCGCCACCTGTGCACCGCCGGGACGCTGCCAGGAGATGTCGCTGCGGGCGTGCACACGGCCGTCGTCGTCGGTGCGCAGCTCGGGAGGCTCCGCTTGCACGAGCAGGCCGAACTCGTCGAACTCCTCCCAGAAGTTCTCGCCGTTGACGTACTTGACCGTGAACCAGAGGGCGTGGTGCCACCAGTGGTCTTCGGGGGCGTCCCGCGACAGCACGTGGCCGGCGGGCGTGGTGACGGGGTGCACGAACGGCCTCGGCACGTCACGCCAGACGTAGCGCCACGGTCCGATCGCGGTGCCCCGTTCGTCGTCCTGGTCTGCGCTCGGGTCCACCGCCGGAGTCTGCCCCAACGGTGCCCCGGCTGCCTGCCGCGACGGCCGGTGTCCTCCGTGGCAGGTCAGGCCCGTGCGACTCGCACGACCACCTCCGACGATCCGGAGTCGGCCACCACGGTGAGCCGCCCAGCGTCGGGGGGTGATGTGACGGTGCCGCCGGTGACGGTGACCTCGTAGCCGTCGGGGTAGTGGGCGCCGGGCACAACGATGCTGGTGGGCGCGTCCACGGCGTGGTCGGGCAGGTAGCGCAGCTCGAAGTCGCCGGTGGCCGGGTCGAAGCGCTGGCGGGTGGGGGTTCCGGCGGTGGCCTGGGCGTAGGTTCTCACCAGCTGGGTGCGCACCACCTCCGGGTAGTCGTTGGGGCCGTGCCAGTGGAACCAGGAGATCAGCTGCTCGTCGGCCCGGGTGACGCCGCCGGTGGCGTTGAGCGGGCTCTGGGAGGCTCCGAACTCGGTGAGCATCGCCGGGGCGTCCCAGCGCCTCGACACGGCGGCCGCACCGTCGACGGCGGCGTCGTAGACGCCGTCGCAGAGCGCCTGCTCGGCCGGCGACGGGGCCACCGGGGTGCCGCCGTCGGTGTGGAGGCAGTAGGTGTGGAACGACAGGCCGATCCCGTCACCCGGGTCGGCCACGCCGGGGAACGGTGGCCCGAGGGTGAAGGGCTCCCACCACACCGGAAGCTGCGGTGCCACCGCCCGCACGGCGTCGGTGAGTCCGCGGAACGCGGCGGCGACCTGCTGGTAGCGCCCCGGACAGGACTGCAGGCACTGGAACAGGTCGGCGCCCGGGTAGGGCTCGTTGAGCAGGTCGATGCCGACCACGTTGGAGGCATCGGCGAAGCGGGCGGCCACCGCCGCCACCCCTTCGGCGTAGAGCTCCTGCACGCTCCTGCCGGGAACGATCTCCACGTCGGACCACCAGTCCTGCCACTGCCGGTTGGAGCGCTCGGAGGTGTAGGCAGCCGCCCACCCGATCCACGACAGCAGCGGTGAGGGCTCCTCGGACGCGGCGGCGGCGGCCGGTGTGGTGGCCCATGCCGGCATCCCCCAGAACACGTCCTGGTGGAAGTCGAGCAGCACCCAGAAGCCCGCGTCGTCGAGGGCCTCGACCACCCCGGCCACGTCGTCGAGGTGGTCGTGGTCGATCACCCCGGGTTCGGGCAGGAGCGCGGCGGCCCACACCCCGAGGCGCACCCCGTTCATCCCCTCGGCGCGCAGCCGGTCGAGCTCGTCGGGACCCAGCCAACCTCCGCCGAGCGGGGAGATGAAGGGCGCAGCCTTGTTCACCGAGTTGATCCCGTGGATCAGCACCACGCGCCCTTCGGCGTCCACGAGCCGGCGGCCACGCAGGTGCAGCGGACCGGCCATGTCGGGCGGCGCCACCGAGACCACCCCACCCGCGCCCGACGGGAACCTCGCGGTGGTCGGCGTCGCACAGGCCACCAGGCCGAGCGCGCTCAACGCCGCGGCCACCAGCACGATCCCCACCGAACGCCCCCGCACCTCCGTGACCCTACCCCGACCCCCCGTTCTGTTCACCCCAGGTCGCGCTGTGCGCGATGTGGGGTGAACAGAACGGGGTGGGGGGACGGTAGGGTGCGGCGCCATGGAGATCGGCGATCCGAGGGTCACCGAGGAGCAGGTGGAGCACGAGCCGTGGCACGCGGTGTGGTCCGAGTCGGGCAGCTGGCCCGGCCAGGCCGAGCGGCAGCAAGAGCTCGCCCAGCGCATCGGGGCCACCTTCGGCGAACGTGCCTTCGTGGCCCGTGGCGCCGCGGTGATCTGCGACGAGCTGCACCTCGGCGATCGCAGCTACATCGCCTCGGGCTGCCAGATCCGCGACCACGTCCGCATCGGTGCCGACACGTCGCTCAACCCGCACGTGACGGTGGCGGGCAGGGTGACCATCGGCGACGGGGTGCGCATCGCCAGCCACGCCGCCCTCTACGGGTTCAACCACGTCACCGGGGACCTCGAGGTGCCCATCTGGTTGCAGGGGCTCACCGAGGAGGGGATCGTGGTGGAGGACGACGTGTGGATCGGCACCCACGCCGTGATCTGCGACGGGGTGACCGTGGGCGCCCACAGCGTGGTCGGCGCCGGCGCGGTGGTCACCCACGACGTGGCGCCCTGGAGCGTGGTGGGAGGTGTGCCGGCCTGCCTGCTGCGGGACCGTCGCCACGGCAGAGGCGATCGGTGGGGCACCGCCCGCGCCTCGGCCCGGTCCGGCTCCGGCCCACTTGGGGCCTTCGCCGAACGGGCGGCGTCGCAGTGGCCGGACGTGCTGGCGCGCTGCGAACGGCCCGAGGGGGACGGATGGCTCGACCACCCCGGCGCCGCCGCAACCACCCGGGCCGGCTGCGACGCGGTGGAGATCGCCGGCGCCTTCGACGGCCTGGCGGAGCTCCCGGGTGGACCGACTCGCTGGTCCGATGCCCTTCGGGGCCTCCAGGATCCCTCCACCGGGCTGTTCCCCGATCCAGCCGAGGGCCTCCCGGAGGACCCGCTGGCCTGGCGGTTGGGTGAGGAGTTCCACCACTACGGCGTGCTGTCGGTGGGCTACGCGCTGGAGGTGCTCGGCGCGGCGCCGCGGCACCCGGTGCGGGTGGTGGAGGAGCTGTCCGCCGAGGAGCTCCTCGTGCGCCTCGACGAGCTGCCGTGGCGCACCTTGGCCTGGCCGGCGGGGTCGTGGGTCGACTTCTTCGGCACCGCCGTCTACCTGAACCGACGTCACCACGGCTCCGACCGATCGCTGGAGGCGCTGTTCGGCTGGTTGCAGACCCGCCGCGATCGGCGCAGCGGCATGTGGGGGCCACCAGACGACACCTGGGGATGGCTGATGCCCGTGAACGGCTTCTACCGGCTCACCCGGGGCACGTTCGCCCAGTTCGGCGAGCCGCTGGCGGATCCCGAGGCGGTGATCGACACGGTGGCGTCCCATGCCCGGGACTACGGCTGGTTCTCCGAGCGGGATCGCAACGCCTGCAACGTCCTGGACGTGGTGCACCCGCTGTGGCTCTGCGCCCGCCAGAGCGACCACCGTCGAGCCGAGCTGCGCGATCGGGTCGCCGAGCTGGTCGAGGCGACGACCGGGCACTGGGTGGCGGGGGCGGGGTTCGGCTTCGCCACCGCCGACGAACCGGGGTTGCAGGGCACCGAGATGTGGTTGTCGATCCTCTGGTTGGCCGCCGACCTCCTGGGGGAGTCCGAGGGGCTCCCGTGGCGGCCTCGCGGGGTGCACCGCCCGGAGCCCGCGGACTCGCTGCACGTCGCGCTCTGATGGAGCCGGGCACGTCGCCATCCGCGGCCACCCCCGGCCGTCGGGGCTCTGCCCTCCGCGGTGGGACAAGATGGGGCACATGACGAGCACACCGCCCACACCGTCCCGTGCACCCAGCCGCACCGGTCGGTGGCCGGCGTGGCTCCTCGTGCTCTCGGGGCTCCTCGCAGTGCTGAGCGGCTGCGGTGGTGAGGATCCCGCCGCGAAGGCGGCGCCGAGCGAAGCTGCCACGGCGGCGCAGGCCGACGCGTCGGAGGACCGGGCTGACGCGACCGACGACCGGGGCGCGGCTGATGCCCCGGCGGTGCCGTCGCCGGGCTGTGCGAAGGATCAGGCGGCTCCGGCAGTCCAGGAGCGGCGCACGTTGGAGGTGGACGGCGCCGAGCGCTGGTACCTGCTCACCGTGCCGCCGGATGCCACCGACCCGGCGCCCCTGGTGCTGGACTTCCACGGCCTCTCCGAAGGAGCAGAGCTCCATGCCCGCACCTCCGCCTACGACGCCGTCGCCCAGCGCGAGGGGTTCGTGGTGGCCTATCCCCACGGCTCCGGTGTGCTGGCGAGCTGGAACGTCGACCCCACCGGCGCCAACACCGATGCTCGCTTCGTCGACGCGCTGGTCGCACGGCTGGGGGAGGACCTCTGCATCGACACGTCCCGCGTGTACGCCACCGGACTCTCCAACGGAGCGCTCCTGTCCTCGGCCCTCGGGTGCTCCCGGGCCACCACCTTCGCCGCGATCGCTCCGGTGGCGGGTGTCGCCTTCCCCGAGGGGTGCGAGCCGGCCGGGGCGGTGCCGATGCTCACCTTCCACGGCACGGCCGACCCGATCCTGATGTTCAACGGTGGGGTGGGCCAGGTGCTCCCCGAGCTGCTCAGCGGCCAGCCGATCACCCCGACGACGCTTCCGGAGGCGGATCTCGACGGTGAGGGCTACCCGGCGGCGGCTGCGGCGTGGGCAGGGGCCAACGGGTGCGCCGAACCCGACGACGAACAGGTCTCCGACGCCATCGTGCACCGTGTGTGGGACTGCCCGGACGGCGGCGACGCCGAGATGTGGATCGTGCTCGACGGCGGGCACACCTGGCCGGGATCCGACAGCCTCACCGGTCCGATCTCGCAGATCGTGGGCTCCACCACCGAGGAGATCGACGCCACGGAGCTGTCCTGGGAGTTCTTCGCACGGCAGCGCCGAGGCTGACCTGCGCCCGGGTACCGCCCGCCGGGCAGCTCACCCCTTGACGAACAGCAGCTGCAGCTCGACGGTCGCCTCCTCGGACACCGACAGCACCATGGGGGCGGTGGGGGCGGTCACGCCGAAGTCGCCGAGGTTCACCTGGGTGGAGCCCACCACCACGATCGTGCCGTCGACGACCTGGGCCTCCAGGGCGACCTCGACCGGTTCGGTCACCCCGTGGATCGTGAGCTCGCCCTGCGCGGTGGTGGACAGCGGCGACCCGTCCTCTGCAGAGGCGCCGAGGTCGATGGGCTCGTCGAGGGTGAAGGTGGCGGTGGGGAACTGGTCGGTCTGCAGGGACTCGTGGACCCGGCGGTCGCGACGGCTCTCGTCGGTGGTGAGGGCGGCCATGTCCACGGTGACGTCCACGGTGGTGACCTCTCCGTCGGCGAGCTCCATCGTCCCGCTGACGCCACCGGTGCGCCCGACCGCCTCCTTGGCGCCGATCTGGGCCAGCTCCTCGTCGATGCGGAACCCGGCGAAGGAGCCGGTGGCCGACTGGAAGTCGAACTCGCCGGTCTCGGCGTCGACGGTCCACGTGCCGTCGAGCTGCGAGGCGTCGGATGCAGCGGACTCCGCCGTGGTGGTCGACCCCCCCGATGCGTCCTGGTCGAGCCCTTCGGTGGCTGACTCGAGGCTGACCTTGTCGGGGGCGTCGTCGGACAGGTACCACCAGAGGCCGCCGCCGGCCAGGAGCACCAGGGCGACGACGATGGCGGAGATGGCTTTCGCGCGGGTGGACATGGCCCCGGAGTATTGCCGCGTCGGCTGGGTGCACGGGGTGCGTTGCCTGTGAACTTCCTGGGAACGCAGACGCCGCGCGGCCCTTGCCGATCCTTGCACATTATGTTAGGTATACCTAATACTCCCGCACGGGTGTGCGGAGAGTAGGAGGAGTCGGGACGTGCTGAGCGAACGGGGTCTGGCCGAGATGCGGGTGGCGGCGACGCTCGCCCATCGATTCTCGGAGGTGGCGGTGCGGTTGTGGGACGGGGACCGCCTGCTGGCAGAGCTGGGCTGGGAGGTCACCGGGCTGCCAGAGGTGACCACGCTGCCCCCGTGCGGGTTCCGCGCCGCGGTGCGCCAGGCCATGGACCTGCATGGCCAGGGCCGATCGCAGCGGTTCCTCGACGCCGCGGGCGATCCGGCCGTCCAACTGGGGGTGAAGGCCCCTCACCGCTGCTGGCCGAGCGGGATCCTCCACCTGGGAGGCCCTGACCACCATCGCTACGTGTTCGGCACCACCACCGAGCCCCCACGGTGCCGCGACGTGGTGGTGGACGCCGTCGACCGGTTCCCCCACGACGACCTGCTGCACGGCATCGGGATCCTCTCCGATCGCGAGATGCGGGTGTCGTTGGTGGTGGCCGAGGTGCCCGGGCGCAGCCCAGGGCAGCAGGACGCTGATGCTCCGCTGCCGTGCGTGGAGCTTCCGGTGCTCGAGCTGATGGAGTCGGTGATGGCGACCTGCGCTGCGGAGTCGTTGGTGGCGCGCCTCGCCGAGGGCTCACTCCTCGGCGAGGCGTGAGCCCTCGGCGAGGGCGTCGCCCACCGGCTGCCCGGTGGGCACGGGGTCGAGACGGGCCGCCTCCGAGGTGCTCATCGGGGGGCCCAGCAGCATGCCTTGGGCGTACGTGTAGCCGAGCGAGCGCAGCACGTCGGCCTGCGAGGTGGTCTCGACCCCCTCGGCGATCGCCCTGATCCCGAGCGTGTCGGCGACGTGGAGGGCGGCTGCCGCCCCGCTCCGGCGTGCCGGCACGGTGCCGAGGGTCTTCACGAAGAACTGGTCCACCTTGACGAAGTCCACCGGGAACCGCAGGAGCTGCGCCAGCGACGAGTAGCCGGTGCCGAAGTCGTCGATGGCGAGCATCACCCCGAGGTCCCGCACGGCGCTCAACCGGCGGACCGCCAGCTCGGGATCGATGGCCAACGCCCCTTCCGTGAGCTCGACGACGAGATCGGTCGGGTCCATCCCCACCCGTTCCACCGTGGCCCCCACCGTGGCCGCCACGTCGGAGGCCAGGTGGTGCGGCGACAGGTTCACGGTGACGAACGCCGGGGCGTGGTCGAGGTGACGCTCGTTGAACGACTTCGCGAACCGGGCGGCGCGCTCCAGCATCCGGCGATCGATCTCGTCCACCAGGCCCGTCTGCTCCGCGAGGGGGAGGAACTCGGCGGCCGAGACCAGCTCGCCGTCGCTGCGTCGCCAACGGGCGAGGGTCTCGAATCCGGCGATGGACTGGTCGTCGAGGCGCACGATGGGCTGGAAGGCAGGTTCGATGCGGTCCTCGTCGAGGGCGCGACGGAGGTTCAGCTCGGCTGTGTGCTGCTGGTGGAGGTGTCGCTTCATGGAGTCGTCGAAGCGGGCGACGGCGCGGACCGGATCGCGCTTGGCCACGTACATGGCGATGTCACCGGCATCGACGAGGTCCTCCGGCTCGGCGAACTCTTCGGGGCGACCGCTGGCGACGCCGATGCTGGCGCCGACGAACCACTCCATCGCGTCCACGCGGAACACCGCCGCCAGCTCGTCGATGATCCGGAGGGCGATGCCCTCGGCCTCGGCCTCGGGGATCCCCGGGCAGAGCACCACGAACTCGTCGCCGCCGAGGCGGTGCACGCGGTCCTGCGCCCGCACCGCGGCGCGGATGCGGGCGGCGGCGTCCCGCAGCACCACGTCGCCGCTGCGGTGGCCGGCCGTGTCGTTGACCACCTTGAAGCGGTCGAGGTCGACGAGCAGGAGGCTGAGGACCTGGTCCTGGGGAAGCGACGTGATGGCCTCGAACAGCGCCTGGCGGTTGGGCAGGCCGGTCAGGTCGTCCTCCAACGCCCGGCGACGCAGCTCCTCGCGCATCTCCTCCGCCGCGTGGCGGGCGCGGTGCTCGTCGCGCAGGAGGCTGGCGATGCGCACCGACAGCAGCACCGCGACGGCCGCGCTGGTGCTCACCAGCACCCACGGGTTGACCCCGCCGCTGACCGTCAGGGTCAGCGCCGCGGCGAGCCCGGGGGTGACCGCCGCGGCGGCGAGGAGCACGAAGCGCCCGAGGCCGGGCTCGCGCGACGGCTGCGGCTCGGCGATCTCCCCGGCGTCGGGGCTCAGGGCCGCCAACCCCACCAGGTAGTTGGCGGCCATGTACCCCACATCGATCCATCGCAGTGCGGTGTCACTGGTGTAGGAGAACACCGCGTAGGCGATGTCGGAGGCGAAGTAGGTGAAGAAGAAGGCGGTGAGGCACCACAGCGACCTGCTCCGGTGGCCGGGGACCAGCAGCACGCCGGCGATGCCGCCGAGCAGGAGGAGGTCCCACATCGGGTAGGCCACCAGCACCACGCGGGCCAGGAGGCCCTCGGCCTCGGCCATCCCTCCCGGGGCCACCAGCACGAACTGCCAGGCGAGGAGCCCGAGGCTCAGCGCCAGGACCAGGCCGTCGAGCATGGCCTTGGGGCCTTCGGCGCGACTGCGGGCCCTGGCGAGCACCCAGAGAGCAGCGAGGAGGAACGGGTAGCCGGCCAGGTAGAGCACGTCGATGAAGGACACCCACGGCGTGCCCTCCAGCGCCTCCACCACGATGTAGGCGACGTCCGCCACCACGTTGACGGCGATGGCGGCCGCCAACAACCACCACGCGCGGCGCGCCGGGCCCTGGCTCCGGTGCACGGCTACGAGCGTCGCGGCGAGGGTCGCCAGGCTGAGGAGCACGTAGTGCGCATCGGCGGTCTCCAGCCACGCCAGCCCGGCACCGGCGGTGGCCGCCACCCACACGCCGATCACCAGCAGAAGGCCGCCCATCACGGCGAAGGCGAAGAAGGCGGCGGTGCGTGGTCGAGCGTCGTTCGGCATGCCCTGATCAGGGTGGGAGGAGATGCGCGGATTTGCAACCAGGTCGTTCGAGGTGCCGTGCGATGCCGGCAGGGTCGCGGCCGGGCTCACGGACGCCACGGGGCAGGGACCCCGTGTCGCGGAGGAGGCGGGCGTGTTCCGAGGGAACCGGGTGCCCGCCGGGCCAGCAGCTCAGAGCTGGGGGAAGCTGGCGGGCACCTCTCGGTCGTGCGGCTCGTAGGCGTGCGCCCAGCTCGATGCGCCGGGCGGTGCCTCCAGGCCCAACCCGGCGCGCACGGCGGTCGCCGCCGCCACCGTGCGCTTGAGCTCGACCAGGCGCCCTTCGGCCTCCTCGGTGACCGTCCCGAGGTCGAGGCACTGCTCCTCGAGGTACCAGGCCCGCTCCCGCGCCACCACCAGCGAGTCGGTGGCGGTCATCGCCGCGGAGCGCTCGTGCTCGTCCAGCTCGGCGGCCACCTCCTGGGCGCGCAGCCAGCCGTAGTCCATGTCCAGCAGCATCAGGCCCTGCTGCACCTCGAAGGGGCCCACCACATCGACGGTGGGGGCGTAGACGTGGTGGCGCGCCCCGTTCGGAAGGGCGGCCTCGAGGTTCCGTCGCTGCACCTCGTCGAAGGAGATCTCGGCGGTGCAGCGCAGGAACACCCTCACCATGTTCGCGGAGAGGAAGTCGAGCTTGGCCGGCGGGGGCTGGAGGGGGACCGCCACCACCGTGTGCACGTCCATGGCTCCGAGGGCTGCCACCGCCTCCACGGGGATGTTCTGCAGCAGGCCACCGTCGACGTAGGCCTCCCCGTCGTGCTCGCCCAGCCGGCGTGCGGGGAAGATCATCGGGACGCTGGAGCTGGCCATCGCCCCTTCGATCGCATCGGTCGCCCGCCGGTCGTCGATGGGGACGTCCGCCTCGGGGCCGTACAGGGTGCCGTCAGCCCCCACGTAGTGGGTGCGACCCGCTCCCAGTGCGGTCACCGACATGCGGAGCTCCAACCCCGGCCGTGCCACCCGCTCCAGGTCGACCGGTCGGATGCCGGTGGTGGCGTGGCCCCGGAGTGCGGCCTCGAGGGGGTCGAGGGTGAGCAGGGACGTGGCGTTCTGCTTCAGCTCCCGGAGGGCCGAGCCGGCGACGGTCAGCTCCTCGAGGGCTCCGGTGAGGTGCCTCCAGCTCATGTGGTGTCGAGCCGGAGGTGCGTCGGGCTCGGCGGCCGGCAGCTGGTTGCCCCCGGGTGGGGTCGGGCGCGCCTGCACGGTCAGCAGCCTGTCGATCTGCGCCCCGAGGGGCGTGCCGTCGAACGCCGCCAGCCAGGGTTGGCGGCCGAAGACCTGATCGGTGCGGGCCATGGCCAACAGGTCGCCCCGCAGCTCCTCCACGGCGTGCGCCAGCTCCTCGGCGCCGCGCGCCTGTGCCAGGACCAGCGCCAGCACGGATCCCGCCGAGGCCGAGGTGATGACTCGGGGGACGAGGTGGCCGACGGTGACGAGGTGGTCGATCACGCCGACCTCGAAGGCACCCTTGGTGCCGCCACCGGCGAGCACCAGCGCTGTGGTCTCGGTGTCCTGCACGGTCCATTCCTACCGTCTCGGAGAGCGGATCCGGTCCCGAACGCCGTGCACGAGCTCAGCCCGGCGCCGGCAAGGGTCGGGGCGACCACCGGTAGCGCTGCCGGGCGAGGCGGCAGTCCAACCGCAGATCCCGCGGGCGGGGCCCAGGGTGCGAGTCGGCTCGAGCGGAGCGCAGCGCGGCGGGGGCGATCCCCAGCGACGGCGCGAGCGACTGCGCGAGGAGGTGGCGATCGACGACCTCGGCACCCGCGAGGTGCAGCACCGGAGGTGGGTCGGCGTCCTCGAGGAGCCGGACGATCCCGCCGGCCACGTCCTCGACGTGCACCGGACAGCGGAGCTCGTCGAGGAAGTGGCGGGTGCGGCTGTCGGGATCGGCCGACTCCTGCACCATCGCCGCCAGGGAACCGCCGCCCTCGTCGTCCCACAGCAGGGAGGTCCGCACCACCGAGGCCGTCGGCGCCTCGGCGCGCACCGACGATTCTGCAGCGGCCTTCTGCTCCCCGTAGGCGAACCCGGTCACCGGGGCGGGCGGGTCGTCCTCGGTGGCCCACGTGCCGTCGCCGGGGAACACCACGTCGCTGGAGAGGTGCACCAGCCGGATCCCGCGTCGGGATGCCGCCTCGGCGACGGTGCGCGCGCCGGCCACGTTCACCCGCCACGCCGCCTGCACGCCGGCGGTGCTCACCGGCCGGTAGGCGGTGTGGACCACGGCGTCCACCTGGAGCAGACCGCTCTGCACGGCGGCCCGGTCGGTGACGTCCAGCTCCTGATGGGTCGGGCTTCGCACCGAGTGGCCGGCTTCGGCCAGGGCGCGCGCCAACGCGCCGGCCAGGAACCCGGCGCCTCCGGTGACGAGCACGCGCATGGCCCCAGTCTGGCGCGCCGCTGCCTCGACGGGACCGCCGATCCGACTTCAGGTATCCCCGCCATCGGCCGATGACCGGAAGCGAAGCACCAGCCCCGTCGCTGCGCGACCTGATCCGGACGACCGACCACATGCACGACTCCGCCACCTCTGTGCTCGACCCGCCGCGCCCGGCCGCCACGCTCGAGGACCGGTTGCGACCACCGGGCCAGCCCGAGGGGTTGGGCATCACCACGGCGCTGCTCGAGGACATCGTGCTGCGCCAGGTGGCCACCGAGGTCCGCACTCCCACCACCGCCGTGGCCGCGAAGCTCCGCGTGAACGTGTCGGTGGTGGACGCCACGGTCCAGGCCATGCGCGACCGGAACCTCCTCGAGTACCAGGGGATGGAGGGTCGGGCCTACGTGGTCAGCGCCACCGAGATGGGTCGCCAGCACATCTCCCAGCGGTCCGCGGAGTGCCGCTACGTGGGGCCGGTTCCGGTGTCCCTCGGGCTCTACCACGAGGTCGTGCGCGCCCAGCACCCCCGTCTGCAGCTCAACCGGGAGGTCCTCCGGCGCAGCTTCGCCGACCTGGTCATCGACCCGGACCTGCTCGACGAGCTCGGCCCGGCGATCCACAGCGACGGGGCGATGTTCCTCTACGGCCCACCCGGCACCGGGAAGTCCAGCGTCGCCGAGCGCATCGTGCGCGCCCATGCCGACTACGTGCTCATCCCCCACTGCATCGAGGTGGAGGGCCAGATCATCACCGTGTTCGACCCCACGCTCCACGAGCGGATCGCCGAGCAGCCTCCGGGGATGGATCCCCGGTGGGTCGCCTGCCTCCGTCCGGCGGTGGTCACCGGCGGCGAGCTGCACCCCGGGATGCTCGACCTTCAGCTGGAAGCCGACTCGGGGGTGTACCTGGCGCCGCTGCAGGTGAAGGCCAACAACGGGGTGTTCGTGATCGACGACTTCGGCCGGCAGTCCGCCTCGCCCGAGACGCTGCTGAACCGGTGGATCGTGCCGCTCGACCGGGGCATCGACTACCTCACCCTGATGGGTAGGAAGTTCGAGGTCCCCTTCGACCTGAAGGTGGTGCTGTCGACCAACCTGCAACCGGCGGAGCTCGGCGACGACGCCTTCTTCCGCCGGATCCAGAACAAGGTCTTCGTGGGTGCGTGCAGCGACGCCGACTTCGACGAGATCCTGCGCCGGGTGTCGGCGCACCACCGCATCGAGGTCCACCAGGATGCCGTCGACCACCTCCGCCACTTCGCCCGCCACAAGGGCGACGGGGAGCTGCGGGCCTACCTCCCCGGCGTCGTGTGCAAGCTGGCCTCGTCGATCGCCCTCTACCACGAGGTACCGCCGGTGCTCACTCCCGACATGGTCGACCGGGTGATGGCGCTGTACTTCACCCGGTCGTTCTGACCATCCCGGTCGGCCGGGTGAGGCCGTGCGACTCGGGCGGGTCGGTGGCCATGGCCCAGAGGTGGGCAGCGGCGATCGCCCGCCACGGTCGCCAGCGCTGCGCGAGCCGAGCCAGCTCGGCCTCGGAGACCCGGTCCGTGCCCAGCAGCCGTGCCGCCGAGGATCGCAGGCCCGAGTCGCCGGCGGGGAAGGCGTCCAGCTCGCCCAGGCGCAGGGCGATGTAGTTGGCGCTCCATGGCCCGATCCCCGGGATCTCCCGGAGCCCTTCCAGCAGATCGTCGAGGGGGAGGCTGCGGTCGAGCACCACGCGGCCCTCGGCCACGGCGGCCGCGAGCGCTCGCACGGCGGCGACTCGGTCGCCGGTGAGCCCCAGGCCGTCGAGATCGGCATCGGCGAGGGTCGCGGCATCCGGGAAGAGCACCTCGAGGCCCATGGGTGCCAGGCCGGGGACGCCACGGCCGAGGCGGTGCGCGAGACGGCCCATCACCACCGTGGCGGTGCGCACCCGGATCTGCTGGCCGGCGACGGCCCGCACCCCCACCTCGAGGGGATCCCAGCAGCCGGCCGGTCGCAGACCCGGCCGTGCACGGACGAGCGGCGCGAGGAGGGCATCCTCGCCGAGCTGGTGCTGCGCAGCCTCGAGGTCCGTGGAGAGGCCGATCAGGTGCCGTGCCCGCTGGACGAGGTGGATGAGGCCGTGCCAGTGGGGGAGGTGCACCCGCATGAGCAGTTGGCCCGGCTCGATCAGCGGGCCCAGCTCCACCACACCGGGATCCCCGTCGACGCAGATGGTGCGCCGGTAGCGCGAGCCCTCCCCGGCCTCGACCACGGCCTCGACACCGGGCACGGCACGTCCGGCCAGCCATCCGGTCAGCACCGGCCACTCGAGCGGCCCAGCCGCCGGCACCCGCAGGTCGAGCCCTCCGTCGGCGACGAGGCGGTCGGTCCGCCGCCGACGGGACCGCAGCTCCGTCGGGGTGGCCCGGAAGACCTCTCGCGTCGCCCGGTGGAGTTGGCGGGCGCTGCCGTAGCCGGCTGCCAGCGCCACCTCGCCGACGGGCAGGTCGGTGTCGTCCAGCAGCCGACGGGCGAAGTGGGCACGTCGGGATCGTGCGAGCTGGTCGGGAGTTGCGCCCACGTGCTGGGCGAAGAGCCGCCGCAGGTGCCTCGCCGACACGCCGACACGAGCGGCCAGCTGGTCCTCGGTGCCTCCGTCGAGCGCGCCGTCGACCACGAGCTGCACCGCCCGGCACACCAGCTCCGGCCCCTGCACGACCATCGGGGCATCCTCGCGGTAGGGGCGGCATCGCAGGCAGGCGCGGTAGCCGGCGGCCTCTGCCGCAGCCGACGAGGGGTAGACGGTGACGTTCGCCGGCGAGGGGCGTGCCGAGCACTCCGGCCGGCAGTAGATGCCGGTGGTGCGCACCGCGTGGGTGGGGGACATCCCCCGATGCAACCACGTCGGGGGCCCCGGCGAGCGACGGATCCGGACACGTCGTCGAACTCGCGAGGATCTGTCCGGATCCGACCGACGCGAGCTCCGTCGGTGGGGCAAGGTGGGTCCATGCACGCGTCGAGCCGACCCACCTCGCCCCGTCCGGGTGCCGCCGGTCGCGACCGCCGGCGCTCCCGCCCGAACGATGTCGGCGAGGTCGTCACGACCTGGATCGACAGCCCGGTCGGGGTGCTGTTGGGAGCGATCTCACGCGGGGCGCTGGTCGGGCTCCACTTCACCGACGAGGACGGTCCCTCCCCGGAGCCGGGTTGGGTGGAGGACGACCGACCCTTCGAGGAGCTGCGCCGCCAACTCGAGGAGTACTTCGACGGCCGGCGTCGGGAGTTCGACGTCCCCCTCGCACCCGTGGGGACGTCGTTCCAGCAGGAGGTGTGGGCCGCACTGACGGACATCCCCTTCGGTGCCACCGCCAGCTACGGCGAGGTGGCCGAGGCCATCGGTCGACCCAGCGCCATGCGCGCCGTCGGCGGTGCCAACGGCGCCAACCCCATCCCCATCCTGATCCCTTGCCACCGGGTGATCGCCGCCGACGGCACGCTCGGCGGCTACGGCGGCGGACTCGACCGCAAGGTCCTCCTGCTCGAGCTGGAGGGTGCGTCCTTCCTCGTCAAGTGAGCGCTGCGCGGTCAGGTGTGTGCTGCGCGGTCAGGTGTGTGCTACGCGGTCAGGTGTGTGCTGCGCGGTCAGGTGTGTGCTGCGCCTTCAGGTGGGCTCTGCAGGCTCACAGCTTCACGGGCGAACCTCTCTGCCTTCGGAGGTCACCTGAAGGCGGAGAAGGTCGACGTAGATGCGATTCGAGGGGGTGACGGCGCGAGGGGCGACGGCTCGAGGGGGCGACGGCGCGAGGGGTGGCTCGAGGGGTCCGAGGCGATGCGAACGGAGGCGGCCGGGCTCGCCGGGATGCGGGGGTGCCGGTAGCGTCCCGCCGATGTCCGACCCCTCGAACCCGACCGGAGCCGATCCATCGCTCGGTCCCCAGCACGAGCAGATCCCGGTCGTGGCCCAGCGCTACCTCGATCTCCTGGCCCGGTGCCTGACGCGGGAGGCGTTCCTCGATCAGGAGTGGTGGGACGTCCGCCTGGACGACGCCGTGCTCGACGACGGTCGCCCGGTGCGCCAGGTCCTGCTCCCGGCGCTGCGGACCAACGACTGGCGACTGGTCCGCCGTGGCGAGCCCGCAGCCCGGGCCGAGGGCCGCGACTGGCCGCCGACTGCGGAGACCATGATCGGCACGGCCCGTCTGGAGAACGTCCGGCGCTGCTGCGTCGACGCGCTGCAGCGTGGCGTGCCCGGCGACCTCATGGAGACCGGCGTGTGGCGCGGCGGTGCCACCATCCTCATGAAGGGCGTGCTCGAAGCGTTCGGCGATCGCACCCGGCGGGTGTGGGTGGCCGACTCCTTCGAGGGCCTTCCGGTGCCCGACGAGCGGTATCCGGCCGACGAGGGCCTCGACTGGTCCGGCGTGGGGGTGCTGAAGGTCGACGCCGCCGCGGTGCGGGCCAACTTCGCCCGCTACGACCTCCTCGACGATCGGGTGCGCCTGCTGGAGGGATGGTTCGAGGACACCTTGCCTGCGGCCCCGGTGGAGGAGCTGGCGGTGCTCCGCCTCGACGGGGACCTCTACCAGTCCACGATGGACGCCCTCGTGCACATGGAGCCGAAGGTCGCTCCGGGGGGGTTCGTGATCGTCGACGACTACGGAGGGTGGGTTCCGTGTCGGCAGGCGGTGGACGACTACCGGGCGGCGCAGGGGATCACCGCCCCGATGCACCAGGTGGACTGGACCGGGATCTGGTGGCAGAAGGCCTGATCGGTCCCGGTCGTGATGCCTGCTTCGTGAAGTAGGGTTCGTGCCATGGCCGAACCCCCCGGTTCGCCGGCCGCCCCGAGCTGGACCTTCCTCACCAACCACGCGCACGTGCTGGTGTGCCTCGACGCCGACCCGGACCTGCGCGGATGGGAGATCGCCCAGCGCGTCGGCATCACCGAGCGGGCCACGCAGAAGATCATCGGCGACCTGGTCGCGGAGGGCTACCTCACCCGCACGCGGGTCGGTCGGCGCAACACCTATGCACTGGACCGCGACGCCCCGCTGCGCCACCCCCTCGAGGGCGGCCACACCGTGGGGGAGCTGCTGTCTGCGCTCGCCGATCGGGCCCCACGCAGGAAGCGGTCGCGCCGCACTCGGGTGTGACGGGTTCCCCCGTCGACGACAGGGTCAGCCGGTGGCGGGGTGGGGGTGCAGGGGCTGTGACATCCGCTCGAGGTGACGGGAGCGCGGTGGCCGCCGGTCCAGAAGCCACCGCTCGGCGACGATCCGGATCACGCCGAGGAGCGCCATCCACAGCAGGTTGTAGGCCCAGGTCAGGGCGATCACCCTGGCGGAGATGGCCGGCACGAACCAGCCGAACCCGCAGATCGCCACGGCCAAGAGCTGCGTGCACACGATGGCCGAGAAGAGCTGCCACGCCGGGAACGGCCGCTGGAAGAACCAGCGCTCGGTGCGGGTGACCAGCAGGAGCAGGTGCCCTCCGACGACGAGCTGCAGGAACATCAGCGTCTGCAGCTGGGGTCGGCTCGTGATCCCGAGGGCGTCACCCCAGTCGGGGCGGCGCAGCGCGGCGAGGCCCAGGGTCAACCAGCCCACCGACTGCACGATGGAGAAGAAGCCGAGCACGGTCGAGACCCCCAGCACCCTCGGCATCTGCCATCGGAGGGGGCGTGGCGCCACGACCGTGTTGTCGTAGGCGATGGTCATGATCGGGATGTCGTCGAGCAGGGAGATGATGACGATCATGACCGCGGCCAGCGGCATGAACCCGAGGAAGACCGTGCTGATCACGACCAGGAACATGATGTCCAGGGTGAGCGCCACCCGGTAGATGGCGTAGCCCGTGATCCGCCCGAAGATCTGACGGGCGCCGTCGATGGCCGCGTTGATGGTCGACAAACCCGCTCTGGTCAGGATCAGGGCCGCCGCGCTGCGGGCGGCGTCCACCGCTCCCGACACCGCCACGCCGCAGTCCGCCTGCTTGAGCGCCGGCGAGTCGTTCACGCCGTCGCCGGTCATGGCGACCAGGTGCCCTCGCTGCTGCAGGGCCTTCACGATGGCGTACTTGTGCTGGGGGAACACCCTGGCGAAGCCGTCGGCGGACTCGATGAGGTCGATCGTCCGCTCGGGGAGGTGGTCGGGGTCCATGTCCCTGGCGAAGGCGTCGTCGGCGGCGACGATGTTCGTGCCCAGGCCGATCTCCTCCGCCAGCTGCTTGGCGATGGCGGTGTCGTCCCCGGTGATCATCTTCACCCGGAGGCCCTTGGCTCGGGCATCGGCGATCGTGGGCGCTGAGTCCTCCCGTGGCGGATCCGACAGGGGGAGCACCCCGAGGTAGCTCCAGGTGGTGCCGTCCTCGGAGCGGGCCACGCCGAGGGCGCGGAAGCCGTGGGACGCCAGCTCTGCCACGTGGGTACCGACGTCCTCGGCGATCGGGCCGGTGGCACCCGTCAGCTCCAGGATCGCCTGGGGTGCGCCCTTGGCCACGTGCAGCGTGCGCCCGTCGGGACCGATGACCGTGGCCTCGACCCGCTTGGTCACGGGATCGAAGGGCACGAACGCCGTCTGCTCCCAGTCGTCGAGCTGGCGGGGGTCCTCCAGGGCATCGACCACCGCGTCGTCGATGGGGTCGGCGACGCTGCGCTGCGAGGCCAGCGCGGCGCAGCGAACCACCTCCTGTGCGTCGCCGGCGTCGACCAGCAGCGGCGTGCCCACCGCCAGTCGGTTCATGGTGAGCGTCCCGGTCTTGTCGGAGCAGAGGGTGTCGACCCCGGCCATCTCCTCGATCGACTCGAGCTTCGACACGATCGCCCCCTCCGTCGACAGCGAGAGGGCGCCGAGCGCCATGGTCACCGAGAACACCGCAGGCATCGCCACGGGGATCGATGCCACCAGCAGCACGAGCACGAACTGCAGGAGCTGCGCGGCGTCGTCGAGGTCGAAGCTGTGCTGCACGACCAGCTTTCGGTAGAGCTGAACGAGCACGAGCACGACCACCAGGAACACGGCCAGCACGATGAGGAAGTTCCCGATGGTGGCCATCGCCTTCTGCACGTGGCTGACGGACCCCGCACCGGCCACCAGCCGGGCGGTGCGCCCGAGGTAGGTGGCGGCGCCGGTCTCGATCACCACGCCGCTCATCTCGCCTTGGCGGACGACGCTCCCCGAGTAGGCGACGTCACCGAGGTGCTTGCTCACCGGCAGCGACTCGCCGGTGAGCGCGGCCTGGTCGATCGACGCCGTGTCGCCCTCGACCAGCCGCAGGTCGGCGGGCACGATCATGCCCAGGCGGATCTTCACCACGTCGCCCGGCACCAGCTCCGCGGCCGGCGCCGAGGTCCACTCGCCGTCGCGTCGCACCGTCGCTTCGAGCGCCAGGCCCGCCTTGAGCGACTCGAGAGCGCTGGTGGCCTTGTGGTCCTGCCACAGCTCGAGCACCGTGTTGAACACCAAGAGGCAGAAGATGATGGCGAAGTCGTCCCAGTGCCCGATCAGGGCGGACACGATGGCTGCGGCCTCGATCATGTAGGCCAGCGGTCCGGTGAGGTACCCCAGCAGCTTGCGCAGCGTGCTGACGTGGTGCTCGGGGAGCTCGTTGGGGCCGTAGCGCTCGAGGCGGGCGGCCGCGTCGCTGGAGGAGAGCCCCAGCGGGGGGTCGACCTCGAGCAGGGAGAGCACCTGCTCCAGGGGGATCTCCTCGAGGTCGTCGTCGGGGTGCGTCGTCTCGTCGTGGGTGGGTGTGGACGCGGTCGTCGCGGTCACGGTGCTGGCCTCCGGCTCGGCGTGGCTGCTGCTGGCCCCCCGGTGATCACGCTAACGGCGGGGTCGCGGAATCCCGCTCGGCGGGCTCCTGTGCTCAGCGGCTGAGTCGTCGGGTGTCGTCGAGCAGCTCCTCGATGGCCCGCTCCAGCTGCTGGGCGAACACGATGCGGGCAGCCTCGCCGGCTGCCGGCCGGAGCGCGTTGGTGAGCACGACGGTGTCGATGCCGGCGCCGAACCCTTGTCGGACCGCCTCCACGAACAGGTCGATCAGCTGATCGGCGGCCTTGCCCAGGTGCTGCTGGAGGATCCGCACGGCGTCGATCACCAGGTCGACGTCGACCCCGTTGCGCACCAGGTCCGTGGCGACGCTGAGCAGGGGTTCGCTCGGCACCAGCCAGGCGTGGCCCTGCCTGGTGAACATGCCGGCGTCCTCGAAGATCCCCTGGGTGCCGGGTGGAGTGCCACCGAGCAGCTCCGTCAGCTCGCCGCTGGAGACGATCCGGGGCTCGTCGTGGCCCCAGGAGCCGCGCAGGGTGGAGTCGAGTCCCAGCCAGTCGGCCACCCGGGTGCCTGCGTCGCCCTCGTCGAGCAGGGTGCGGATGGCCGGCAGCTTGAGACCCCGATCGCGCAGCTCGCCCACAAGGCGCAGGCGCTCGAGGTGCTCCCCGCCGTAGCGGGCGACCCTGGCGTCGCGACGGTCGCGGTGGGGCTTCTGCAGGAGCTTCTCGGCCTGGTAGTAGCGGATGGTGCGGGCGGGCACACCACTGGCGGAGGCCAGCTCCTCGAGGGTGTAGACGGGCCCGCCGGCGTCGTCGTCGTCGGGGGCCTCCCCGGCGTCGGTGGTGTGGGCACGCTCGGCCATCACCGCAGATCGTGACACATGACCTGAGAAGTTGACAGCGAACGCTGCCACCATCTGTTGACAGCACCTACTGTCAGCATCAAGGATGCGGGCATGCGATCACTGCTCGAGTGCTTCGCCACTCCACACTCCGCCGGAGCGCTGCTCCAGGCCCTCAACCCCCGATGGGGCAGCGGCATGTGCCGGGCTCCGCGCCTCGGGGTCATCCAGGACATCACCCCCACCGGCGTCGACGCCGCCGTGCTGCGGATCCGGCCCGGTCACGGCTGGACGACCCATCGCCCCGGCCAGTTCGTCACCCTGGGCGTCGACGTCGACGGCGTCCGGCACCACCGCTCCTACACCGTCACCTCCCTGCCCGGATCCGCCGGCACGTGCATCGAGGTCGCGGTGCAGGCCCACCCGGGGGGTCTCGTCTCGACCCACCTCGTGCACGGGGCGCGCCCCGGGGACCTCGTTGCCCTCGACGGTCCGAGCGGGTCGTTCACCCTTCCGGAGCGCCTCGACGCGCCGGTGCTGCTGCTCGGCGGCGGCAGCGGCCTGACCCCGGTGATGGCGATGCTGCGCTGGCTGGCCACGCAGGCCATGGGGGCCGCTGCCCACGACGCTGCGACCCATCCCGACGTACACGTCCTGCACCACGTGCAGAGGCCGTCGCAGCTGCTCTTCGGCGGCGAGCTGGAGGCGTTGGCTGCGGCGATGCCGTGGCTGGAGCTGGACGTGGTCGTCACCCGCGACGAGCAGGGGCGCTCGATCGAGGGCACCCACCTGAGCGTGGAGCAGCTCGACCTCCGGTGTCCGGACTGGCGGGTGCGTGACACGTGGGTGTGCGGCCCCCCGGAGCTCGTGGCGAGCGCCGAGCGGATCTGGGCCGACGCGGGCGCTGCTCCGCGCCTGCGGGTGGAGCCCTTCGGGGTGAGGAAGGACAGGTCCGTGTCGCAGCGCTCCGACGGCGCGGACAACTCGGCGCACTTCTCCCGCTCCGGATGTGCCGCGACCACTGACGAGCGGACGCCCCTGCTGGAGGTCGCAGAGGGGGCGGGGGCCCTGGCTCCGGCGGGGTGCCGGATGGGGATCTGCCACACCTGCACCACCGAGCTCCTCGACGGCGAGGTGGTCGACCTGCGCGACGGTCGTCGGACGGGCTCCGGCAGCCACGTGCAGCTCTGCGTCACCGCGGCGCTGACCGACGTCACCCTGGCGCGCTGATGGAGACGCTGAGCCAGACCGGCACCGCCCTGGGTTCTGTTCTGCAGGAGGTGTCGGAACGGACACCTCCTGCAGAACAGAACGGTGGCTTCGACGCAGCCGGCTTCGCCACCGAGCTCGAGGAGCTGCGCGCCGAGGTCATGGCCGCTCGCGGCAGCGCGGATGCCGCCTACATCCGCAACCTGGTCCGTCTCCAGCGCCGACTGGAGCTGGCCGGTCGGGCTGTGCTGATGGTCGGGGCGGTCCCGCCGTTGTGGTTGCTCGGCACCAGCCTGCTGAGCCTGTCCAAGATCCTCGAGAACATGGAGATCGGCCACAACGTCATGCACGGCCAGTGGGACTGGATGCGCGATCCCGACATCCACTCCGCCACCTGGGACTGGGACAACGTCTGCACCGCCCGGCAGTGGAAGCACACCCACAACCACATGCACCACCAGTGGACCAACGTGCGGGGCCGAGACGCCGACATCGGCTACGGCGTGCTCCGCGTCGATCCGGACCAGGCGTGGAACCCGACCATGCTGCTCCAGCCGCTCACGTTCCTGGGGCTCGCCCTGGTGTTCGAGTACGGCGTGGCGCTGCACGACGCACCCACGCGCTCGGTGGACGGGCCGGCGGAGTCCCAGCCGGAGTCGGAGCGTCTGGCGGAGCTGGGCGCCAAGGTGCGCCGGCAGCTCGGCAAGGACGTGCTGGCCTGGCCGTTGCTCTCGCTGCCCTTCGGCCTGTCCGGGGTGATCTCGTCGCTCAGCGGTGCGCTGGTGGCCAACGTCGTGCGCAACGTGTGGGCGGCCGCGGTGATCTTCTGCGGCCACTTCCCCGATGGCGTGTCGCTGTTCGACCCCGAGGAGGTCGAGGGAGAGTCGAAGGGGGAGTGGTACCGCCGCCAGGTGCTCGGGTCGGTGAACTTCACGGGCGGTCGGATCATGGACGTGATGTCGGGCAACCTGGACCACCAGGTCGAGCACCACCTGTTCCCCGACCTCCCGTCCAACCGCTACGCCGGACTCGAGCCCCGGGTGCGGGAGATCTGCGCCCGTCACGGCGTCGCCTACAACTCCCGACCGTTCCTGGTGCAGCTGGGCTCGGTGGTGCGCAAGGTCGTGCGTCTCGCCCTACCCTGAGGCTGCTCCCGGCCCGGCGCATCGGCGGCGGCACGAAGGAGCCGAACCGCGGGGGGTGAGATGACCAACGAGCTCGAGGACCGCCTGGCGGTCAACGGCGTTGAGCTGGCCTGGGGAGAGTGGGGCGAAGGGCCGACGCTCGTGCTGTGCCACGGCTTCTCCGGTTCGGCCCACGACTTCGACCTCCGGCTGCCGAGGCTCTCGCGGACCGGCAGGGTGGTCACCCTCGACCAGCGCGGCCACGGACGCTCCACCAAGTGCGGACAGCTCGACCCGTACCGCATCGAACAGCTCGCCGAGGACCTGGCCGCGTTCCTCGGTGCCGTCGGGGGCGGCCCGGTGGACCTGCTGGGGCACTCCATGGGCGGGCGGGTGGTGCTGGAGGTGGCGCTGGAGCACCCGGAGCTGGTGCGGTCGCTGATCCTGATGGACACCAGCGCCTGGTCCTTCGAGGTCGCCGACGACGCCATCCGGGAGATGCTGGTCGGGTTCTTCGCTTCCTACGACCCCACCCAGGGCCTCCCCGACTTCTCGGTGATGTCGGGACCGGAGGATCCGCTGATCGAGGCGGCCACCGATCCGCAGTGGCGGGAGCGCAAGGAGGCGCTGCTGGCGGAGTTCGACCCCTACGCGCTGGTGGCGCTCGGCCACGCGCTGTTCTCGAGCTCGGTCGCCTCGCGTCGCGACCGCCTGGGGGAGATCACCCGTCCGGTGACCGTGATCGCCGGCGAGCACGACCACCCCTTCGTCGACCAGGCTCCCGAGCTGGCCGCCGAGGTGGCCGACGGGGACCTGGTGGTGATCGCCGGCGCCTACCACTCACCGCAGCTCACGCATCCCGAGGAGTGGGCAGCTGCGGTGGAGGCGCACCTCGGCCGTTCGCGAGGGTGAGGGCTAGCGTCTCGGCATGGCCGACCGACCTGCACCAGAGGGAGCGCCCGCCGCCGACACCGCATCGCTGGTGATCGACGCAGATCCCCAGCACCTCTACGAGCTCGTCAGCGACGTCGCGCGGATGGGGAGGATCAGCCCCGAGTGCACCGGCGGTCGTTGGCTCGGTGGTGCCGCCGGACCTGCCGTGGGCGCCCGCTTCAAGGGCACCAACCGTCGGGGTTGGATCCGGTGGTCCACCCACAACACGGTCGTGGCTGCCGATCCGGGCCGGGAGTTCGCCTTCGAGACTACAGAGAGCGGCATCCGCTGGACCTACCGCTTCGAGCCTCACGGCTCGGCCACGCTGGTCACCGAGTCGAGGGAAGCCTTCAAGGACCGTCCTCTGGTGGCAAAGGCGTTCGCGCTCCTGCTCGGGGGCGCCGAGGCTCACGACGACGAGCTGCGCCAGGGCCTGGTCGACACCCTGGAGCGCCTCCGCTCTCTCGCCGAGACCGTTCTGTTCACCGAGGATCGCGCTGAGCGCGATCCTCGGTGAACAGAACCGGAGTGGGTTGCCGTCCTCAGGCGGACAGCGCGGCGGACACCTGGCGGGCGGCGCGCAAGCCGCTGAGGAAGGCCGCCTCCACCGTGTCGGCCACCGGCCGCCAGTGGGTGGCGGAGCCCGCCCAGAACAGCCGGCCGGTGTCGGCGGCGGCCAGGTCGGCGCGCGCACCGACGGCGCCCGGCGGCAGGAAGGTGTAGCCGCCGTGGGCGAACGGGTCGGTGAGCCAGTCGACCACCCGGGTCTCGCGCACCAGCCGTCGCACGGGCACCTCCGGGTAGAGGGCGCAGAGGTCGTCGAGCACCCGCTCCACCGCTTCCTCCGCGCCCGCCTCCGACAGCGCCCGCGCCCGGGGCCCGGTGGCATAGGCGCTCAGCACCGCCGAGCCGTCCCCGTCGGCTGCTCGGTACCCGGTCGGCCAGTACAGGGTGACGGGACCGTCGCCGCACACCAGCTGGGTCATGCGCGCCGGCCAGAACGGCTCGTCGAAGACCAGCAGGACCTTGGTGACCGCACCGGTGGCGATGCGCTCGATGGCCTGGCGCTTCCGGTCGGGCAGGTCGGGCTCGAAGCGTACGGACCCCGAGGCGAGCACGCCGTGGGGCATCGTGCTCACCGCTGCCGCGGCATCGATGCTGCGACCGTCGGCGCCGGTGACCCGAACGCCGCGCTCACCCCACTCGACGGACTGCACCGTGAAGCCGTGCTCCACCCGGAGGCCGGTGGCGATGTGGGACGCCAGGGTGTCGTAGCCGTCGAGCACCCGGTGGTTCACGCCGTTCTCGAGGTGCAGCACGCCGTCGGAGGCGAGGCCCTGCACGCCGACTTCGTCGACGCCCCCCGGCAGATGGGCCGTGAGCGTGAGCTGGGCGAGCTCCCGAGCCCGACCCCGGTAGCCCTTGGCCTCGATGAACTCGGCTGCGCTGCGGTCCGGCCCGCGGAGGTGCCCGAGCGACCAGAGGATGTCGAAGGAGCGCCACACCCCGGGATGCGTCAGGTGCAGCGGGAGCCAACGTCGTTGCCCGCCGAGGCGGAACCAGGACCCCGAGTAGGGCACGGCGACGGTGCGCAGCCCGGCCTGGCGCACATCGGTCCAGGTGGCGGCCCCGTCGCCGTGGACGAACTCGGCACCGGCCTCCACCGGAAGGTGCCCGAGGTCGCGGAGGGTGTGCACCCTTCCGCCGATGCGGTCGCGCCCCTCCAGGACGGTGACCCGGAGCTCCCCCTGCGACAGGGCCCGGGCGGCGGTGACCCCGGCCATGCCCGCCCCGATCACCACCACGTCGCAGTGCGTTGCGCCGCCGTCGTCGATCACGGGCGCAATACTGTCATGCGCCGGTGACGCCGGCGTCAGGAAGTGACGGTTGGCGGCCCACCGGGGGCCACGGGGAGGTGGCGCGTGCAGATCAGGGGTTCGACGGTGTACGTCACGGGCGCGTCGCGGGGGATCGGGCGTGCGTTGGCCCTCCGGCTGGCCGGCGTGGGAGCGAGCGTGGGGCTGGTCGCCCGCGGCGCTGCGGAGCTGGACGACCTGGCGTCCGAGCTGCGCCGCTGCGCTGGCCCCGGATCGGTGGCGACCGCCGTGGCGGACGTCGGCGACCGCTCGGCGCTGGAGCGTGCGATGGACGAGCTGCGCGAGGCGCTCGGCGTCGCGGACGCGCTGGTGAACAACGCCGGGATCGGCGCGTACGCAGCGGTGCTGGAGGAGGACCCCGACGCCTTCGAGCGGTTGATGAGGGTCAACTACCTCGGCACCGTGCACGCCACACTTGCCGTGCTGCCGGACATGGTGCAGCGACGGCGCGGCCATGTGGTGAACGTGGCCTCGGTGGCGGGGCGCCTGGGTGCTCCCTTCGAAGCGGCGTACTCGGCGTCGAAGTTCGCCGTGGTGGGCTTCACCGAGTCGCTGGCGGCCGAGGTGGGCCAGCTCGGGGTGAAGGTGTCCCTGGTGGAGACCGGCCCGGTGCACACCTCGTTCACCGACGCACGCGGGGTGCCCTTCCAGCGCGAGCGTCCGAGGCCGCTGCGCGCGGAGACCGTGGTCGACGGGATCCTCGGCGTGCTGGAGCACGATCGGGCCGAGGTACTCCTGCCCCGGTGGTTCCGCTTGCCGGTGGCGGTGCGAGCGCTGCTCCCCGCCGCCTACTTCCGGGGCCTGCTCCGCGATGCCCGCGCGGAGTCCCAGGCCCTCGGTCGGCGGATCGAGCATCCTGCGACGGAGTCGTCCGACCCCCGGACCTCCACCCCCGAGCCGACGGCAGGCGATTCGACACCCGGAGGCCGGTCGTGATCCGGCGGACCGTGTGGAGAGCGGGCGCCGGCGCGGGCGCGGTCGGCGGGGTCGCCGGGGTCGCCGGGGCGCTGGCGTGGCGACGGCACCTGGCGGGCTTGGTGCCGGAGTGGGGTGGCGAGCTCCTGCGGGCCCGCACCGACGACGGCTGGAACCTGGGGGTGCGGCGCTACCAGGTGCCCGAAGGGGCCGACCGCCGGGGCGTGGTGGTGGCCGGTCACGGCTTCGCCGGCAGCAGCCTGATCTGGGACCTGACTCCTGCGACGAGCCTGGCGCGCTGGCTGTCGGAGAGGGGATGGGAGCTCTTCGCCGTGGACCTGCGCGGCCGTGGCGGGAGCTGGCCCGACTCAGGCCCCTCGAAGGAGCTGCAGTGGTGCTTCGAGGACGTCGTGCGCCACGACATCCCGGCCGCGGTCGAGCTCGCTCGTGCCACCGCCGGGGTCGACGAGGTGGCGTGGATCGGTCTGGAGATGAGCGGCCAGGCGATCTACGCCGCGCTGGTGGAGGGCACCGTGCCGGCGGTCCGGGCGGCGGTCACCCTCGGTTCGCCGGTGCTCACCCCACCCGAGGCCAAGGTGCCCGGGGTGAGCTCCCCACCGATGCTGCGGCGCGGTGGACGGGTGCTGTTCCGCCCGGGCGCCCACCACTTCGGGCCCATCCTGGCGGCGCTGCGCTCCCAGCAGCTCGCCTCCAGCTTCCGCCCGGAGAACGTCGATCCGCTGGTGCCGGCTCGCTACCTGGCCCACGGGGTGCCCGACGAGTCGGTGGTGCTGGCCGACCAGTTCCGCGACTGGCTCGACCACGCGATCATGCGCAGTCGTGACGGCGGCACCGTCTGGTCGGATCGCCTGGGCGAGATCCAGGTGCCGCTGCTGCTGCTGGCCGCCGCGGCCGACCTGCAGCGGCCACCGGCGTCGGTGCGCGACTCGGTGCACCTCTTCTCCGGGACGTCCGCGCAGTTCGTCGAGGTCGGTCGGGCCGAGGGGTTCGCGCTGGACTACGGCCACGACGACCTGGT
Organism: uncultured Microthrixaceae bacterium; assembly: GCA_964420125.1. Lineage (GTDB taxonomy): Bacteria > Actinomycetota > Acidimicrobiia > Acidimicrobiales > Microtrichaceae > CAYQQQ01. The sequence continues at coordinate 27,963 of CAYQQQ010000020.1, read as the reverse complement.
GGCGGCCCGCACCTCACCGCGAGAGGTGTTCCCGCTGATCGAGGCGTGGCTGGCCGACCCGGGCCAGGAGGTCGGCAGCCCCACGCCGGTCTGAGCCCTCCAGAGACCGCGGACACCTCGGGGCGCGGGACGCTCGGGTTCAGACGGGGCGCGACAGGCCGAGGAGCCGTTGGGCGTCGGCGAACATCTCCTCGGTGTCGGGCCAGTCGATGTCGGGGTGGGTGATGCGCAGGTCGGAGATCCCGTGGATCCAGGTCCACATCTGGAACGCAAGGTACTCCGCGGAGTGGCCCGAACCGGTGGCGGCGGCGCCGGCGTCGAGGCAGGCCTGCACCAGCGACACCAGCAACCCGAAGGAGTCCCGCACCACGTCGGTCTCCTCGGCGGTGGCGGAGGTGGTGTCCGGGCACGCCATGGGGTTGGAGAACATCACCCGGTAGCGACCGGGTTGCTCCTCGGCGTAGCGGCGGTAGGCCCGACCGGCGGCGGCGAGGGCGTCGAAGGGGTCGGACTCCACGGCCACCTCGGCGGTGAGGTGGGCGGCGAAGTCCTGGAAGGCCAGGCCGATGGCGCAGTAGACCAGGTCGTCGCGGTCCACGAAGTGCCGGTAGGCGGCGGTGGGGGAGACCCCCGTTCGGCGGGCGATGGCCCGGATGGACACCTCGTCGGGGTGGGTCGCCTCGGAGAGCAGCGCCAGACCGCACTCCATCAGGTCACGTCGGAGGCGTTCGCCTTCTCCACGAGGGTTGCGCTCCCTGTGGACCACCGGACGCATGGAGTCGAACAGGGTGGTGCCGCGGCCGGGCGACAGGTCCGGCTGCTCGGCGTCGTGCGCCGTGGGCGGTGATGTGACCTCTGTCATGTCGGCTCCACTGTAGCCCAAATCGGTTGACAACCGTCAGTGTACGGGTGTTAGGTAACAGCTGTCCACTAACAGTCGTCCACTTACGACCGTGCACCTACGACCGTGCACCGCGCCCGGTTCGGTCCAACCCCCAGGGAGGCAAGCGTGTTCACCCGTCTCGGACATCTCACCGTCCGGCGCCGCCGGCTCGTGCTGGCGCTCTCCGGCATCTTCGTCGTGCTGGCCGCCGTGCTCGGCGGCAGCGTGTTCTCCCGCCTCGACGCGGGCGGCTTCGCCGACCCCGACGCCGAGTCGACCAGGGCCACCGATCTGGTGGTCGAGGAGTTCCGCTCCGGCCAGCCCAACCTGGTGCTCCTGGTCGACGCCGCCGATGGCGACGTCGACTCCCCGGCGACCTCCGCCGCCGGAGCCGAGGTGCTGGCCCGGTTGAAGGCGGACCCGGCGGTGGTCCAGGCCGTGTCGTACTGGTCGTTCGGCAACGCGCCACCGCTGCGTTCCACCGACGGCGACACCGCCGTGGTGCTGGCCCGCATCGACGGCGACGACAACGAGCTGGTCGAGGCCGTGGAGCGCATCGAGGAGGACATGGCCGCGATGGAGGCCTCCGAGCCGGCGATCGAGGTGTCCCTGGCCGGGGAGATGCCCGCCAACGAAGCCGCCAACTCCACGATCGAAGGCGACCTGGCCCGCGCCGAGTCGGTGGCCGTGCCCATCACCCTGGTGCTGCTGGTCCTGGTGTTCGCCGGGCTGGTGGCGGCGGGTCTGCCGCTGATGATCGGGGTCATGGCCGTGCTGGGCACGTTCGTCACGCTCTGGGCCATCTCCCTGTTCACCGACGTGTCGGTGTTCTCCATCAACCTGGTCACCGCGCTCGGCCTCGGCCTGGCCATCGACTACTCGCTGTTCATCGTCAGCCGGTTCCGCGAGGAGCTGGCCCGCCGCCCGAGGGCCGAGTGGGCCAAGCACGACAGGGCGGCGGTCGAGGATGCCATCGTGCGCACCGTCGAGACCGCCGGCCGCACCGTGGCCTTCTCGGCGCTGACCGTCGGGGTGTCGCTGGCAGCGCTGCTGGTGTTCCCGATGTACTTCCTGCGCTCCTTCGCCTACGCCGGCATCGGCGTGACGCTGGTGGCGATGGCCTCCAGCCTCCTCACCCTGCCTGCGGTGCTGGCCACCCTGGGGCGCAGGATCGACGCCCTGTCGCTGCCGAGCGCGCAGCGTCGGGCGACCGAGCGGGAGGCCAACCCCACGCGCGGCTTCTGGTACCGCACCGCCATGTTCGCCCAGCGTCGGGCCGTGGTCGTGGCCCCGGTGGTGGTGGCGCTGCTGGTGCTGCTCGGCCTGCCGTTCCTCAAGGTGGCCTTCGGCACCCCCGACGAGCGGGTCCTCCCCGCGGACGACCCCGCCCGGGTGGCCACCGAACGGCTGCGACAGGAGTTCGACTCCTCCGAGGCCGACGCCTTCCCCGTGGTCGTCGAGGGCACGGTCGGCGACGCCGAGCTCGACCGCTTCGCCGTGGAGCTCTCGACCCTCGAGGGTGTCACCCGGGTCGACGCCCCCACGGGCCGCTACATGGAGGGCACGATGGTGCTCCCCGGTGACGACCTCCTCGCCCGGCAGCGCACCGACGACGCCTTCTACCTCAACGTGGTGCCGGAGATGACGCCCATCTCCGCCGAAGGGGAGCGGCTGGTCGAGGACATCCGAGCCGTGGACGCTCCCGGGGAGCGGATGCTGGTCGGGGGGAGCAGCGCCGAGTACCACGACATGAAGGACACCATCGCCGCTCGGCTCCCGTGGGCGCTCGGGCTGATCGCCCTCACCACCTTCGTGCTCCTGTTCCTCATGTTCGGCTCGGTGGTCGTGCCCCTCAAGGCCATCGTGTTGAACGTGCTGTCCCTCTCGGCCACGTTCGGGGCGATGGTGTGGGTGTTCCAGTGGGGCCACGGTGCCGAGCTGCTCGACTTCACCCCGACCGGCCTGACCGACCTCACCACCCCGATCCTGATGTTCTGCATCGCCTTCGGCCTGTCCATGGACTACGAGGTGTTCCTGCTGTCCCGCATCGCCGAGGAGCACCATCGCGGTGCCGACAACACCGCGGCGGTGGCCATGGGCCTGCAGCGCACCGGGCGGATCGTGACCGCGGCTGCCGCGCTGCTGGCGGTCACCTTCCTGGCCTTCGCCACCTCGGGGATCAGCTTCATCAAGCTGTTCGGCCTCGGCCTCGCCCTGGCGGTGCTCATGGACGCCACCGTCGTGCGGGCGCTGCTGGTGCCGGCGTTCATGCGCCTCGCCGGCGACGCCAACTGGTGGGCGCCGGGTTGGATGCGGCGGATCCACGACCGCATCGGGCTCTCCGAGGGTGACGACGGGGTCTCTGCTTCGGTGCGGACCGCCGTGGTGATCTCGACCGACGCCGGGTCCGACGCCGGTTCTGACGCCGACAGCGGGGCGCCGGACGCGGCACAGGCGGGGGCGAAGGCGTGCTGCGACGACGACGCCGACGGCGAGCTGGTGGGCACCCGGGGCTGAACGAGGTTCGCGAGACGGGGGCTCGCCGCGGTGGCGCGCCCCCGTCTCGCGTCCCTGGGGCAGCCGTAGCGGCCCATCTCCCGCAGGATTGGCGCGAGCGGTGGGCGGGGCGAATAGGGTCGCCGCCGATGAAGGCCACCAGCAGCGCTCCCGTACTGCGCAGCCGGCTCGACACCCGCGCCCCCGAGTACCTCCAGAACCGAGCGGAGATGGAGGCGTTGTGGGACCGGGTGGCGGAGCTGATGGCGCAGGTCCCCACGATCGGCGGCCAGCGCTACGTCGACCGGCACCGCAAGCGCGGCAAGATGCTCGTGCGCGAGCGCATCGAGCACCTGATCGACCCCGACACGCCCTTCCTGGAGCTGATGCCCCTGGCCGCGGCGGAGACCGAGGACCCGATCGGCGCGGGCATCGCCTGCGGCATCGGGATCATCGAGGGCGTCGAGTGCATGATCGGCGGCACCGACATGACCTACCGCGGCGGCTCGGCCAACCCCCACACCGTCACCAAGGCGTTCCGGGCCTTCGAGATCGCCCAGCAGAACCGCCTGCCCTACATCAACCTGAACGAGGCGGCCGGCGCCGAGCTGCCCCGCCAGGCCGACATCTTCGTGCCCGGCGGCGCGCAGTTCCGACACCTCACCCAGCTCTCCCGCCAGGGCGTCCCCACCATCACCCTGGCCTTCGGCCCGGCCACCGCCGGCGGGGCCTATGGCCTCGGCATGAGCGACTACGTGGTGATGGTCAAGAACCGGGCCTTCGCCTACCTCGGCGGTCCGCCGTTGGTGAAGATGGCCATCGACGAGGACGTCGACGAGGAGACCCTCGGCGGGGCAGAGATGCACAGCCGCACCTCCGGGCTGTCCGACTACCTGGCCCTCGACGAGATGGACGCCATCCGCATCGGGCGGGACATCGTCCGCCACCTCAACTGGCGCAAGCTCGGCCCCGGCCCCACCGAGCCGGCCGACGATCCGCTGTACGACCCCGACGAGCTGATCGGGTGCGCCTCGACGGACGTGCGGGTGCCCTTCGAGGTGCGCGAGGTCCTCGCCCGGGTGCTCGACGGCAGCCGCTTCGAAGAGTTCAAGCCGCTCTACGGCGACAAGCTCGTCTGCGGGTGGGGGTCGATCTGCGGGTTCCCCGTCGGCGTGCTGGCCAACAACGGGATCCTGTTCTCCGAGGAGTCAGAGAAGGGCGCCCAGTTCATCCAGCTGTGCAACAAGACCGACACGCCCCTGGTGTTCGTCCAGAACATCACCGGGTTCATGGTGGGCTCCGCCGCCGAGCAGGGCGGGATCATCCGCAACGGCGCCAAGCTCATCAACGCCGTGTCGAACTCCGAGGTGCCCCACTTCGTGGTGATGGTCGGCGCCAGCTACGGCGCCGGCAACTACGGGATGTCGGGGCGCGCCTACGAGCCCCGCTTCGTGTTCACCTGGCCCAACCACCGCATCGCCGTGATGGGTCCCAAGCAGCTGGCCGGGGTGATGGAGATCATCGCCCGCAACGCCGCGGCCGGCCGGGGCATCGAGGTGGACGAGGAGAAGCTCGCCGAGCAGACGGGCATGTTGGAGCTCCTCGTCGACACCCAGTCCACCGCGCTCTTCGCCACGGGTCGGATGTGGGACGACGGCATCATCCACCCCGGCGACACCCGCACCGTGCTGGGCATGGCCATCTCCGCCTCCCACAGCAACGTGGTCGAGGGCGCCGAGGCCTACGGCGTCTGGAGGCATTGACTCATGGCTCTTCGCGCAAGCGCTCATCGCAGGGCCGGCGGGGACCCCCCGCCCCACCGGCACGTTCCCGGCCACTCGGACCAGGTTCCGTGCTTCGCAAGCGCTCATCGCAGGGCCGGCGGGGACCCCCCGCCCCGCCGGCACGTTCCACGAACTGACAGCTGTGGGCCTCGCCGGTGTGGTGCCACACCCGCCAGTTCGGCTGGGGCGGTGCGCGGCTCGCGGCCGCACACCGCGAGCGAGGTCCGGTCGTGATCTCCCGCCTGCTGATCGCCAACCGCGGCGAGATCGCCGTGCGGGTGGCCCGCACCGCCCATCGCCTGGGCATCTCCACCGTCGGCGTCTACTCCGAACCCGACGCCGGCGCCCTGCACACCGCCACGGTGGACCTGGCGGTGGCCCTCGGAGGCGCCACCCCGGCGGAGTCCTACCTGCGCGCCGATGCCGTGATCGACGCGGCCCTGCGCACCGGTGCGGACGCCGTGCACCCCGGCTACGGGTTCCTGGCCGAGAACGCCGAGTTCGCCAGGGCGGTGACCGCCGCCGGGCTGATCTGGGTGGGCCCGACCCCCGAGCAGATCGAGCTGCTGGGCGACAAGATCGCCGCCAAGCAGGCGGCCGTGGCGGCAGGGGTGCCCACCACCGCCGCCTCCGTGGTCACCGCGGACTCCCTGCCGGACGACCTCGACGCCCTCACCGGTGGGGGCCCGGCGCTCATCAAGGCGGCCGCGGGGGGCGGCGGGCGGGGCATGCGCGTCGTGCGCGACCCCGCGGAGCTGGCCGATGCCGTGGCCGCCGCCGCCCGGGAGGCCGAGTCCGCCTTCGGCGACGGCACCGTCTTCATCGAGCCGTTCATCGAGCGCGGCCGCCACGTCGAGGTGCAGATCCTCGGCGACCACCACGGCAACGTCGTGCACTTCGGGGAGCGGGAGTGCTCCGTGCAGCGCCGCAACCAGAAGGTGATCGAGGAGGCCCCCTCCGCGGGCATCGACCGGGCCACCCGCGAGCTGCTCTGCGACGGTGCCCTGGCCCTGGCCCGCCACGTCGGCTACCACAACGCCGGCACGGTGGAGTTCATGGTGAGCGACACCGCCGGCGGCGAGGCGCCCACCATCAGCTTCCTCGAGGTCAACACCCGACTCCAGGTGGAGCACCCCGTCACCGAGGCCGTCACCGGTGTCGACCTGGTGGAGCTCCAGCTGCGGGTGGCGGCCGGGGAGGCGTTGCCCTTCGGTCAGGACGACGTGCGCGTCGTCGGTCACGCCATCGAGGTGCGCCTGGTGGCGGAGGATCCGGTGGCGGGCTGGCTCCCCTCGACGGGGACGATCGAGCGCTTCGAGCTGGGCGACGGCGTGCGCGTCGACAGCGGGGTGACGGCCGGCTCCGTGGTCTCCGCCGACTACGACTCGCTGCTGGCCAAGATCATCGCCCACGCACCGAGGCGCTCCGAGGCGGCCGAGCGGCTGGCCCGGGCGCTGCGCACCGCCGACCTGGCCGGGGTCCGCACCGACGCCGACTGCCTGGTGGCGATCCTCACCGAGGAGGACTTCCTCGCCGCTCGCACTCCGACGGCCTACCTGGCCGAGCACCCCGGCACCGAGGAGGCCCGTGGGCCCGCCGGCGACGACCGCCTGGCGCACCTCCTGGCGGTGGTGCTCCGCCACGAGCACGAGCACCGTGAGCACGACGCCGTGTGGGGCTTCGCCGCCTCCGGCTGGCGCAACCTGCGCACCCAGGGACAGCGTCGCCAGTGGCGCGACCTCGCCGCTGACGAGGTGCACGAGGTCGAGTACGTGGTGACCGCACCGGGCCGAGCCGAGGTGCGCGTCGGCGACTGGCCCCGTCCCGACCCCGACACCGGGGAGCTGGAGGAGGACGCGCGACGGGTGGTCGACCTGCGCTACGGCCAGGGCTGGGTGAGCATCGACGGCCTACGGCGGAGCGTGGAGGTGGTCGCGGGCGGTGGCGCCGGGGTGCGGCACGCCCGCAGCGCCGAAGGCCGCACGTCGTGGGAGGAGGTGCCGCGCTTCGTCGACCACGACGCGGCCGAGGCCAGCGGCGGGCCGGTCTCCCCCCTCCCGGGTGCGGTGGTGTCGGTGCACGTGTCGGCCGGCGACGAGGTCGCCGACGGCGACCTGCTGGTCGTCGTCGAGGCGATGAAGATGGAGCACCGCATCACGGCGCGTGCCGACGCGACGGTCACCGAGGTGCTGGTCGCCGCCGGCGACAGGGTCGACGCCGGGACGGTGCTGGTGCTGCTCGAGTCGAGCTGAGGGGACGGGCCGAGCGGCGGTCCCCCGCACCTCCGGTGAACGGCTGGTCCCCTCCACCCGCGCCCCAGACCGCCCGGCGTGTCAGCTGGCGAGCGCCTTGGCCTTGAGGGCGTCGAACTCCGCCTGGGAGATGGCCCCGGAGTCCAGCAGCTGCTTGGCCGAGGCGATCTGATCGGTGGCGGAACCGCTGGCGTCGCCGCCCTGGGCCACGACCGCCTTGGCGTACTCCTGCATCTGGGCCTGCGCGTCCTTCTGGGCCTGGATGGCCCGCTCGCTCATGCCGTTGCCACGCACGATCAGGTAGATGAGCGCAGCCAGGAACGGGAAGAGGATCAGCGCCAGCACCCAGACGGCCTTCACCCAGCCGCTGGTCTCCTTGTCGCGGAAGAGGTCGCCCAGGATGCTGAACAGGATCATGAAGTACATGACCATGAAGAAGATCAGCAGGAACGACCAGAGCAGCTCGCCCATGTTGATGTCGGCAAGGATCATGTCGGAACTCCTTGTGGAGCGTGGCGGGACCACGTCGTGGGGTGGGGCGGGCGAACTCTAGCCGAGCGCCCGGCTGGGAGCGGCGCGACCTGCTCCACGGAGAAACCCGCTCGCTCCACGTCGGTCCGGTCGGGCACCGTGGGTCCCATGCCGCACCGCACCCGAGCCGAGCTCGACGCAGGCCTGGAGCACGTCCTGTCCGCCCCGCGCGACGCAGGGGAGGTCACCCTGGTGGTGCGCCGACCCGCCGAGGGCCGTCGCGAGATCCTCGAGGTGGGGGAGCTGACCCTCGCCGACGGGCTGCTGGGCGACGGCTGGTCGGCGCGATCCTCTCGTCGCACGCCCGACGGCTCCCCTCACCCCGACATGCAGCTCAACCTGGTCAGCTCCAGGGTGATGGCGCTGCTGGCCGACACCGATGAGCGGCGTGCGCTGGCCGGCGACCAGCTGCACCTCGACCTGGACCTGCACCAGGATCGGCTCCCTCCGGGATCGAGGCTCCGGTTGGGGACGGCGGAGATCGAGGTCACCGCCGAGCCGCACCGGGGCTGTCGGAAGTTCGCGGCGCGCTTCGGCACCCCCGCCTGGCAGTGGGTGAACGACGCGCCGAACCTGCCGCTGCGCCTCCGGGGCCTCAACGCCCGGGTCGTGGTGCCGGGATGCGTTCGTGCCGGCGACACCGTGACGCGCCGGTGAGCGGTCGGCCGGTCGGCCGGTCGACCTGTCGACCTGTCGTTTGGGTCGATCTGAACGAGGTTCGGTAGTCTCAGCGCCTGCGTCGGCGGTCTGCAGCCGCCCGTAGCGATCGCATGGCGCCGGGCGCGAGGGGAGGATCGATGGTCGACAGCGACGCGGTCGAAGCGAGGGCCGATGCCGACACGTTCGGCACGGTCGGTCTGCGCACCCACTTCCGCGGCCCCTACGCCGACGGGCCGCCGGCGGAGGCCCTGGTGGTCGACTACCCCGACATCCACCGCTTCGGCGTGCGCGAGCTGGTGCGGATGGTCCAGGCGGTGCTCACCCTCATCCTGTTCGCCGCTCGCGGTGCCCTGCGGAAGGTCCTCCACCCGCGGCGGGGGAGCCTGCTCTTCTGCGCCAGCGAGGGCGTGGTGGAGGGGTTCTTCGCGCTGGGCTCCAACTACGTGAAGATCGGCCAGATCATCGCCTCGTCCGGCATGTTCCCCGACGACATGGCCCGCCCGGCGATGCGGTGCCTCCAGGAGGTGCCGCCGTTCCCCTTCGAGCTGGTCCGCCAGACCATCGTCGACGACCTCGGCCACCCGCCCGAGCAGCTCTTCGCGTCGATCGATCGCGACGCCCTGTCGGCGGCATCGGTCGGGCAGGTGCACGCAGTGGAGCTCCCCGACGGCCGCAAGGCGGTGATCAAGCTCCTCCGCCCCGGCCTGGCCGAGTCGATGAACCGCGACATCCGCATCACCTACGCCTTCGCCAAGCTGCTGATGCGCACCAAGGCGGGCCGGCGGGCCAACGCGACGGGACTGATCGAGGACCTCCACCGCCTCACCAACCAGGAGCTCAACACGTCGCTGGAGGCGTGGCGCCAGCACCAGTTCCGTGAGAACCTCCACGTGTTCGGCGACAACAAGATGGTCACCGCACCGGAGGTGCACTGGGACTACTGCGGCCCCCACATGATCTGCATGGAGCGGGTCTACGGCGTGCCCATGGACGACTTCGAGGGCCACGAGCGGATGGGCTTCGACGCCAAGGGCAACCTGCGGCGGGGGATGAAGGCCTGGATCGAGGCGATGGCCATCCACGGTCCGTTCCACGGCGACCTGCACGCCGGCAACATCTGGGCGCTGGAGGACGGCCGGGCCTGCTTCCTCGACTTCGGGATCATGGGCGAGTTCGGTCCCGAGTGGCAGCAGATGGTGAAGGACATCCTCTACACCTTCATGCTCGACCACGACTTCGTCCGTGTGGTGCGGGGCTACAAGCGCCTGGGGATCATCAGCGGCGACCTGGGCGACGACGAGTCCCTCGCCGCCCTGCTGCACTCGGTGTTCGAGCCGATCATGAACACCCGCATGGAGGACCTCCAGTTCGCCGACCTGTTCATGCAGTCCCTGGAGCTGGCCGAGCAGATGGGCGACATCTCCGCCCCTCAGGAGCTGAGCCTGCTGGGCAAGCAGTTCCTCTACTTCGAGCGCTACGTGAAGGGGATCTCCCCCGACTACCTGATGGTGCTCGATCCGTACCTCATCAAGAACATCTTCCCCGAGGAGGCCCAGGCGAAGATGGACGAGCTGCGCGCCGCCGACCCCGCCGAGCCCGTCGACCCCGACGAGCACCTCTGAGGGCGGCCCGGTTCCCTCCACGAGCTCGGCTACCGTGCCGGCCATGACGCAGCACGGGACCTTCGGCGCCGAGACCACCACCGACGAGGTGCTCGAGGGTGTGGACCTCTCGGGCCGGTTGGCGGTGGTGACCGGCGGCTACGGCGGCCTGGGGCGCGAGACGGCCCGGACGCTGGCCGCTCACGGTGCCGACGTGGTGATCGCCGGGCGCGACCCGCAGCGTCTGGCCGACACCGCCGCCCAGCTCACCGAGGCGCTGCCCGCCGGCTCCGGGGCGATCGAGACCTCTGTGCTCGACCTCGCCTCCCTCGACTCGGTGCGCGCTGCGGCGGCCGAGCTGACCGACCGCCACCCGGAGATCCACCTGCTCATCGACAACGCCGGGGTGATGGCCTGCCCCCCGGCTCGAACCGCCGACGGCTTCGAGATGCAGTTCGGCACCAACCACCTCGGGCACTTCCTGTTCACCGTCCTGCTGCTCGACGCGCTGCGTGCAGGGGCGCCCTCCAGGGTGGTGGTGCTGTCCTCCGCCGGTCACCGCGTGTCGCCGATCCGCTGGGACGACCCCAACTTCGAGCGCTCCGAGTACCACAACTGGACCGCCTACGGGCAGTCCAAGACGGCCAACGCCCTCTTCGCCCTCGAGCTCGACCGCCGCCTCTCCGCAGAGGGGGTGCACGCCTACTCGGTGCACCCCGGGGTGATCATGACCGAGCTGGGCCGACACATGGGTCCCGCCGACTTCGAGTGGATGGCGGAGCGTGCCCGGCGGCGCAACGCCGACACCGAGCCGGCCGGGGACGATGCCGCCCCGTTCACCTTCAAGTCGGCGGAGGCCGGCGCGGCCACCTCGGTGTGGGCGGCCACCGCCCCGGAGCTGGCGGCCCACGGCGGGGCCTACCTCGAGGACTGCGGGGTGGCGGAGGTGGTGGATGGCGACGATGCTGCGAACGGCGTCGCTCCCTGGGCCGTCGACGCGGAGCAGGCATCCCGGCTGTGGGACCTCAGCTGCCGGCTCGTGGGAGCGACGGACGCGGTGTAGCGGCTCGCAGCCTGGTCGGTGCCGGACCTCACCCGGGAGCCACCGCAGCGAGCGCACGGTCGTCGCGCTCCGCCGCCGCGCACCAGGCGGCCGCCGACGCGCAGCCGGGCGGGTTGCGGACCTCAGGCCGGCGTTCGCAGGTCCACCGACGTGCGCCCGGTCTCGTCGCGCAGGTCCAGTGAGTCGGAGCTGCCGGATCGCAGGTAGCGACGGAACAGCGCCTCGTCGTAGTGGGCGGGCTCGGTGGTGGAGACGAAGTCCACGATCTCCTCCACGAAGCGCCGGGGCTCGGCGTGGTGGGGGAAGTGCCCGGCATCCAGGTAGAGGCTGAACCGGGCGTGGGGTGCGGCGGCGTGCAGCCGCTCGGCGTGCTCGACGGGGATGATGGCGTCGTTCGTGCCCCACATGATGGCCATGGGGATGGCCTCGGCCAGGTAGACGCGGTCGCGCATCGTCACCACCTGGCCCCGCCAGTCGACCACCGCCCGCAACGTGCGGGTGAAGGCGTCGAAGGCGCCGTCGGCGGGAAGGGCCTCGAGGATCCGACGGATCTCGGGAGCGTCCTTGGCCAGGTCGTGGTCGACCAGGTTGGCCAGCGACAGCGCCACCCGAGCCAGCAACCGGCCCGGTGGGGTGTGCACGAGGGGGACGACGAGCTCGCTGAGCGGAGCCGAGACCAGGCGCAGCAGCGGTGAGACCTCGCGATCGACGCCACCGGTGGACACCAGCACCATGCGCTCCACGCGCTCGGGGTACTGGTAGGCGAACTGGGCGGCGACGCCACCGCCGAGGGAGTGGCCGACGACGGTGACCCGGTCCACGTCGAGCACGTCGAGCAGGTCGCGCATCCCGTTGGCGAAGGCCGCGGCGCTGTAGTCGGCGCGGGGCTTGTCGGAGTGGCCGTGGCCCAGGAGGTCCGGGGCGATCACCCGGAAGCGCTCAGCCAGTCCCGGCATCACCGGCAGCCACGACTCAGAGCTGTCGGCCACTCCGTGGAGCAGCAGGATCGTGGGCCGGTCGTCGGGGGTGGCGGTGCCGCCCGCCGCCAGGGCCGGGTCTCCCCCGGTGCGGTAGGCGCGCTGGTGGCCGTGGATCACCCGGTGCTGCACGGCGAAGGGATCGGACTGCTCGGTGACCGTTCTGCGGCGAGATCCCATGATGTCCTCCCGGCCACCGCTGTCGTCCCCCGGGCATCGCGAACCGGGTGGCCCGTCTACAACGGTACGTAGCTCGGCGCTCCGTTTCGAGAACGCGTTCTGTGATCCTGATCACAGCGGACTCGGTGCGGCGCTCAGTCGCCGAGGCCAAGTTCCTCGACCACGGCGGTGGCCGTCTCCACCAGCACCCCGACGAGGGGGTTCGTGGTCTCCTCCCGCCAGCCGAGCAGGACCCGACGATCGGGGATCGGTGGCTCCAGCGACCGGGCGCGCACCGCCGGATCGGTCGGGTCGATGGCCAGTCGGGGCAGCACCGCCAGCCCCATGCCGTTGCCCACCATGGCGTGCACCGCGCCGTTGTCGGCGGTGTGGAAGCTGTAGTCCGGCCGCACGCCGTTGGCTCGCAGCGAGTCGTCGACCAGACGCTGGCAGATGGTGTCGTGCTGACCGATCAGGGGTCGGCGGGCCAGCTCGGCGGCGGTGAGGGGACCCTCGGGCTCCGCGGCCGGCGCCAAGGCCAGGTAGGGCTCGCGGAACAGCTCCCGGAGCACCAGGCCGGCGGGTGGGCTCGACTCGCTGTTGACCACGACGTCGGCCCCCGGTCCGGCGACGAGGAACGCCAGGTCCAAGCCGCCGGCGGCGAGCTCGTCGAGCAGCTCCTCCTGGTCGTCCGTCTCGTAGAGGTGCACGTCGAGCTCGGGGCGTCGCCGGCGCAGCGCGGCGATCATCCGGGGGACGAGGCGTCGGCTGACGGACTGGAACGTCCCGAGGGTCACCGAGCCCCGCTCCCCGCGCTCCAGGGCCTCGAGGTCGGCCACCGCCAGGGCGAGGCGCTCCAGGATGTCGGTGGCCCGCTCCACCAGCAGGGCGCCGGCTGCGGTGAGGGTGACGGGTCGAGGGCCTCGAGCGCGCTCGAACACGGGTTGGCCGATCGTCCGCTCCATCGCGGCGACCTGCTGGCTGACGGCCGACTGGCTGAGGCCCAGCGCCTCCGCGGCGCCCCCGAAGGTGCCGACGTCGACCACGGTCCGTAAGGTCCGGAGGTGGCGGAGCTCGAGATCCCGACCGGGCGTGGTGACCATGGGGCCAGGGTATCCAATCATCAGCTGTGCTGATCAACTACCTCATGGATAATCGCTGGCCGTGATGCTGGGTTCCCGGCACGATGGGGCCATGTTGGACGAGCCCACCTCCCCGGGAGCAACCCTCCTCGCTGCGCCGGCCTCGACGAGGCCGACCGACCTGGCACCCTCCCCGGATCCCCCCGGATGGGCATCAGAGCCCGTCCCGGCGGATCCGTCCCTCATCCTCCTCGCCGAGGCGGTGGCCGACCACGGCGTTGCCGCCCACGAGGCCGACGTGCAACGGCTCATCGAACGAGCCAGAGGGCGGGGCATGCGCAGCGGTGCGCTGCAGGCCCTCGAGGACCGATCGGCGGCCGACGTGGTCCGCGCCCGGGCGCTGGCCGTGGTCCTGTCGCAGCTGCGCCGATCGGGCGGGGTCTGAACGGCGACCCGACGCCAGGTGGCATCATCGCCTCCGTGACCACGCTGCAACCGCTGCTCGACGTCGAGCTCGCCGACCGCTTCTGGGCGCCCCGCCAGGTGCAGGTGCGCGACCACACCCTGGAGGTGCTCCTCGATCGGTTCGAGTCACGCGGCGCGCTCGACAACTTCCGGCGGCTGGTGGAGCCCTCCCGCGCCGACACGCCACATCGGGGCTGGTGGTTCACGGACTCCGACATCTACAAGTGGCTGGAGGCGGCGGCCTGGGCGGGCCGCGCCGAGCTCGTGGCCCCGGTGGCGGAGCTCGTGGGACGGGTCCAGTCCGAGGACGGCTACCTCCACACCTACTACGGCACCGACGGCCATCCGCCTCGCTACAGCGATCTGGTGACCGGCCACGAGCTGTACTGCTTCGGCCACCTCGTCGAGGCGGCGCTGGCCGCAGATGCCACCGGGACGGACACGAGGTTGCTGGAGGTGGCCGAGCGGCTGGCAGAGCACGTGCTGGCCACCTTCGGGCCCGGCCGGGACCTGCGCACCGACGCGCACCCGGAGGTGGAGCTGGCGTTGGTCCGCCTCGGCGAGCGTCTCGGCCGGGAGGACCTGGTGGAGCTGGCCGCCTGGATGATCGACGCGCAGCTGGAGGAGGCCGGGCGGTCGGTGGACACCGTGGACCTCGCGGGCCACGCGGTGCGGGCGCTCTACCTCGCCTCGGGGATCGCCGAGGTGGCGCGCGTCGCCGGATCCTCCCGCCACCTCGATGCCGCCGAGCGGTTGTTCGACACGATGGTGCAGCAGCGCGCCTACGAGACCGGCGCGGTGGGAGGTCGGTGGTTGGGGGAGGCCGCAGGGCGGCCCTTCGAGCTGCCGGCGGCCACCTCCTACGCCGAGAGCTGCGCGGCCGTGGCCGCCACGCAGTTCGCCGCACGGGTCCACCGCCTGACCGGCCGGGTCGATGCCCTCGACCAGATCGAGGTGCTGCTGCACAACGCCGTGCCCTGCGGGGTGGCCGACACCGGCGACCGCTGGTTCTACTCCCAGCCCCATGCGGTCGAACCGCACGCCGTGGAGACGAACCCCTGGGTGCTCCCCCTCGACTACGGCCAGGCGATGCTGCTGGAGTGGTTCCCACCGCACCGCCACGACTGGTTCGAGGTGACCTGCTGTCCACCGAACCTGGCCCGCATGTTCGCCACCGCCCACCACCACGTCGCCTCGCTCGATCCGGCCACGGCAGAGCTGCGGGTGCACCTGCCCGTTGCGGCCCGCGTGAGGGGTGGGGGCTGGGACGTCACCGTCGACTCGCCGTGGCCCGAGGCGGGAGAGGTGGCCGTGAGGGTCCACGCCGCGCCCTCCGGGTCCCGTCTGCTGCTGCGCCGGCCGGTGTGGGTCGGCCCCGGCGACGTGCACGTTCCGCTCGTGGCGCAGGGGCGATGGGGGGAGCTCGCCACCTCGGGTTCGGGTGGGCCGGAGGCGGCACACTCGCTGCTCACCCTGCGCCCGGAGTCCCAGTGGTGGTGCAGCGACCCGAGGGTGGAGGCGGCTGTGGGGACGGTGCACCTGCGTCGTGGGCCGTTCGTGCTGTGCGCCGAGGGACCCGATCTCGCGGGCGTGGACCCTCGTCTGCTGGTGGTCGACCCGACCCGACCCCCGCACAGCGCGGTCCTCCGGTGCAACCCTCGGGAGGGTCTGCACCGACCGTGGACGGCCGAAGCGGAGGCGTTCGAGACGATCGCTGTGGCCTTCACCGAGTACCACGCCTGGGGCAACCGGGAGGCCGGCGCGATGCAGCTCCGCTTCAGGGCGGTGCCCGGCGCGGCCGGTGGCTGATCTCTGACCGGCGGGCGGATCAGGCCACGTGGTCCTCGCGAGCGGCGTGGGTGGGCCTGGCTGAGCGGAGGCGGTCGGCCGAGCGCACCGCCGCTGCGCCCAGCTCCATGATGCGGAGGTCGCCGATCGGCGTGCCGGTGCCGCGGCTGCAGACCATGGCGATCGCCAGGTCCCGCGACGGGTCGGCCCAACCCCCGGAGCCGCCGAAGCCGAAGTGGCCGAACGCCCGGGGGACGGGGCCGCGGGTGGTGAACACCCGGTGGTAGCCGAGTCGCCAGTCCATGGGCACCACCAGGACCAGATCGGGGCCCTGGCGCTGCACCTTGGCCATCTCCGCGACGGTTCGACCCGAGAGCACCTGCACCCCGTCGAGCTCGCCGCCGCCGGCGATCATGGCGTACATCCTGGCCAGGGACCGGGCGGTGAAGAACCCGTTGGCCGCGGGGATCGAGGCGTCCATCACCTCGTCGCCCATGATGAGCGCCTCTTCGATCCCGCGGGGGGCGAGGGCGTTGGCGACCCGGCGGGTGTTTACCGGCACGGGGAGGCCGGAGACGACCTTGCCCAGCTGCGCGCCGACCCGTCGTTCGAGTCGCCGGAGCTGGCGGATCCGTGGACGGGGGATGCCGAGGGGGCCGAGGGGCGCCACCCGGTGCCGCTCGGCGGGGGGCAGGCCGATGTAGAGGCCGTCGAGGTCCAGGGGTTCGGCGATCTCCGTGCGCACCACCTCGGCGACGGGTCGGCCGTCGATCCGTCGGACGATCTCTCCGGCCAGCCACCCGTAGGTCAGGGCGTGGTAGCCGTGCCGGGCGCCAGGCGGGTAGGCGGGTGCGGCGGCGGCCAGGGCCTCCACCATGTGATCCCAGTCGAGCATGCGGTTGCCGTGGTCGATCAGGCTGCGGATCCGATGCAGACCGGCCGAGTGGGTGAGCACGTGGCGCACCGTGACGCCGCCCTTGCCGGCGGCGGCGAACTCCGGCCAGTAGCTGGCCACCGGTTCGTCGTAGTCCAGCTGTCCCCGGTCGGCGAGGATGTGCAGCGCGGTGGAGGCGACGCCCTTGGTGGTGGAGAAGCACATGGCCACCGTGTCGCGCTCCCACGGGCGGGGTTCGCCCTCCGACTCGGGTTCACGCGTGCCGCCCCAGAGGTCGACCACCGCCTCGCCCCGGTGGTACACGGTCACCGCCGCACCGCCGCTGGTGCGTGCCAGCTGGCGGCCGAAGGTCCGTTCCACCTCCTGAAAGTCATTGTGGGCGAAACCATCCATCGCGCAAGTCTGCCGTTCCACCGCCCCGGACGCACGTACCCCCTGCACCGGACCGCCTGTCATCGCCTGCCCTTCGGGTACCTGCCAGGCACCGTAACGCCAAGCGGGACGTCCGTCCTCAAGGCAGATCTTCCCGGTGACCGCCGGCAGGCGGTGGCCCGACGTCGTTGCCGTCGAGGTCGAGTTGCACCTCGGCGACCATGGGCCGCGAGGCTGGGTGCGCTCCCTATCCGCCCGCGCGCTGAGCGGGAGGACCGTCGGTCGCCCCGCCGGCGAAGGCCTGGGCGAGCTCCATCCACTCCCGTGCCGCGTCGCCCTCCACGGCGAGGCCCGTGTCCTCGACGTGGCGTCGTTGGGTGACGACCAGGCAGAAGTCCTCGGCGGCGCCGACGATGCGGTCCCCGGCGTCGGCGGGACCGTGGTCGATCGTCGTCCCCCCCGGCAGGGTCAGCTCCACCCGCACCGGAGCCTCGGGGGCGGTCCGTCCACGGTTGGCGTAGGACCAACCCCGAGTGATGAACCCCAGCCGTGCCACGTGCGCCAGGCGGTCCGTGGGTTCACGGTGGGCCTCGAGCGCGTCGACGATGTCCTGGCCATGGGCCCAGGTCTCCATGAGGCGGGCCGTGAGGAACGACGCCGCGCCCATGGAGGGCCCGTACCACTCCACCCGGTCGACCGCGCTCAGACCCGCGCCGGCCTCCAGCAGCGAGGCGCGACCTTCCCTCCAGGCGGTGAGCAGCGCGGCCGGCTCGAGCCCGAGAAGGCCGCCGAGGGTGTGCTCGTCGGGATCCGTCCCGTCTTCCAGCACCGCTCGAACGAGCTCGTCGCGGGCCTCGGCGAAGGCCTCCGGCTCCGCGATGGCCTGCGCGGCGGCCCGGTCGAAGTACGTGAGGTGGGCGATCTGGTGGGCGACCGTCCAGCCAGCGCTGGGCGTCGGCGACGTCCACCGCTGCGCCGGGAGGTCGGCAACCACGCCATCGAGCGCCTCGTGTTCCTCGCGCAGGTCGCGCAGCACATCGGAAGGTTCCATGACCACACTCTGGTCCACCGGTGAGCGACCTGTCGCACCCGGAGCGCCTATCGGTGCACCGGCGCGAGGAGCCAGTCGGGTCCGCTTCCGCTCCTGCCGCCTGCGACGGCCGGGGAATCTCCTGCCGCATTCCTCAACTGGCGCGGTCCCGATCCGATCGGGCAGTGATGGGAACCCTCGGGATCACCGTGGCACAAGCCAGCCTCACGGTCGTGGGAGCGATGGTGGTCGTGGTGGTCGTGGTGGCCGCCTTGGAGGTGCACACCCCGGCACCGCGCCGTCGTGCGACCCGGTTGGTGCTGCCGAGGGTGATCGAAGGCAGCCTGGAGGAGCTGCCGGTGGTGGACTTCGCCGGCCTGGGGAAGGTCGAGCCGTTGCCCGTCGCCGCGACGCAGGAGGAGCAGGCGCTCTCGGCCGATGCCGATGCCGGTGCCGATTCCGAGGAGGAGCTCGCGGTCGAGCCGGAGCCCGTGCTGGTGCCGGTGGAGATGGTCGACCTCACCGACCTCCTCGGCGAGCTCGGCGAGGGGCCCGGCGAGTTGGAGGAGCCCGCCGAGTTGTCGGCGGTCGGCGAGGCCGTCGAGGTCGAGGACCCGGTCGGGGTCGAGGACCCGGTCGGGGTCGAGGACCCGGTCGGGGTCGAGGACCCGGTCACCGAGCTCGTCCCGGTGGTCCAGATGCAGACGTGGGCCGACGAGGTCGCCGAGCCGGTCGAGGTCGAGGACCCGGTCACCGGGCTCGTCCCGGTGGTGCGGATGCAGGCCTGGGCGGGCGAGGTCGTCGCCGGCGCCGAGGCGCTGCTCGGGGCGGGGTCGGACGACATCGGTCCACCGACGGAGCCCGTGGAGCGCGTGGCGGTCCGTGCGGCGGAGCCGGAGCCCGCGGCGGAGCCGGAGCCCGCGGCGGAGCCGGAGCCCGCGGCGGAGCCGGAGCCCG
>CAYQQQ010000020.1:0-8868 GCA_964420125.1 uncultured Microthrixaceae bacterium | reverse complement strand
CCAGCGCCGTGGCGGCCCCTCCTCGAACCCGTCGACGCGGCGGTCGCACCGGGAGCACGGTCTGGGTGGTCGGCGTCGACGTGCCCGACGGCGCGGTGGTGGAGCTGGGCGAGCCCGGCTCGGACCGGGACCTCGCCGGGGTCCTGTTCGCCGCCTACGTGGTCGGTGGGGGCGCCGAGCGCAGCCGGGTCACCGGCTGGGTCACCGCCAAGGACGCGCCGCCCTCGCAGCCGGCCATGGTCCACGGCACCAAGCTGCGCGGTCGGCCGACCCGCATCCGGGACCTGCTCGCCTGCACCGACGAAGATCGGAGCTGGGTCACCCTCGACCCGTCGGTCGACATCCGTCGCGGCGTGCAACGCCGTGCGCCCGTGGATCCGGTGCTGGTCGGTCTGCTGCGGTGGTGGTCAGCCACCACCGAGGCCGAGGCCCGGGTGCCGGCCGACGCCGTCGCCGAGCTCGGCCACGGGATCGAGGCCGTGCTCGACGCCGTTGCCCCCAACCCGCTCCTCGCCGTCGCGCAGGAGCTGGCCGGGCTGGCCCGCCGGGCCGTTCAGCTGGACGCCGGTCTCCGCGTGGAGTCGCTGTCCCGGCGCGCGCTGGACGCCCGCTTGGCGCGCACGCCGGAGGCAGGCAGCTCCGCCGAGGCGTCGCCTGGCGGTCGCCAGCTGGTCGGCTCCGACAGCTGAGGCCGGACGGGCAGGGAGGTGGCCGAAGGGGTCGACTAACGTCCCGCCGATGCAGAGATCGTCGCCGGCGCGCCGGCTTCCCGCCGCCGTGGTGCTCTCGGCCGGCCTGCTGCTCGCCGCCTGCTCTGGTGGCGGCGACCCCTCGGAACGGTCGGCTGCCCAGGTGGCCGGTGAGGCGCAGGTGAGGGTGGAGGCGTTGTCCGCCCGCGCCGACATGGTCACCGGCGGCGATGTCCTGCTCGCCGTCGACGCGACCCGGGTCGAGGAGGTGCGCATCGAGGGCGAGCCTGTGCAGGTCGCCTTCGAGCCCGTCGGCGACCGCTCCGTGGGCCTGGTGGGAGGGCTGCCGGCCGGTGCGTCCACGATCGAGGTTCGCACCCCGGACGGGCGCGGCGAGCTGGAGGTGGTGGACCATCCTCGCAACGGCCCGGTCTTCTCCGGCGAGCGCCTGCCCATGACGGTGTGCACCACCCACAACTTCGGCCTCGCTCCGGCCGAGCCTCCCGAGTGCCTGGCCGACACCGTGGTGAGCTTCGGGTGGATCGATGCCGAAGGGGAGCTGCACACGGTGGCCGAGCCCTCCCAGGTGCCGCCCGAGGCGGCCACGGTGGAGCTCGACGGCACCTCGCGGCCGGCGGTGCTGCGGGTGGAGCGAGGGGTGATCAACCGTGCGGTCTACGAGATCGTGAGCCTGCACACCACCGACTCGCCGATCCCCGAGTTCGACCGCGACCACTGGAACGGCCGGCTGGTCTACCGGTTCGGAGGAGGGTGCGGCACCACCTTCGGCCAGGGCTTCACGATGCTCGGTCCGCCCGACAGGTCGCTGCTGGCCGACGGCTACGCCTTCGCCACCTCCACCCTCAACACCTTCCAGGTTCAGTGCAACGACGTGCTCTCCGCCGAGACCGCCATGATGGTCAAGGAGCACTTCAGCGAGACGCTCGGCGTGCCGGAGCTCACGATCGGCGAGGGCGGTTCGGGCGGGGCGATCCAGCAGGTCCTGATCGCCCAGAACTACCCGGGGATCCTCGATGCCATCGGTCCGACGCTCACCTTCCCCGACGCCGCCTCCATCGCACCCGGCGTCATCGACTGCGCCCTGCTCCGGTCCTTCTACGCCACCGACGCGGGGCGCTCCTTCGACGCCCGCCAGCAGTCTGCGGTCAACGGCCACCTGAGCACCACCACCTGCATGGTGTGGGAGCAGTCCTTCGTGCCGGTGGTGGACCCGACCAAGTGCGGCTTCGGCGATGCGGTGCAGGGCAACCTGCTGACCAGCCTGCCCGGCCTGGACAAGGGCCTGGCGGTGGTGCCGCCAGAGCAGCTCTACGACGCCCAGGCCAACCCCGACGGCGTCCGCTGCACCTTCCAGGACTCCTACGTCAACGTGTTCGGCCGTGACCCTGCGACCGGGTTCGCTCGACGGCCGCTCGACAACACCGGGGTCCAGTACGGCCTCCAGGCGCTGGAGGACGGGGTGATCTCCTTCGAGCAGTTCCTCGCCCTCAACTCCGGCATCGGGGGGCTCGACGTCGACGGCCGACACCAGCCGCAGCGCATGGTCGCCGAGGAGGCGACCATCGAGTCGGCCTACCGCAGCGGTCGCGTCAGCCAGGGAGGGGGGCTGCACGAGATCCCGATCATCGCCATGAACGTGTACGCCGACCAGAGCGGTGACATCCACGACCGCTTCCGCATGTTCAGCCTGGCCGAGCGGCTGCGCGGCACCGACGGTGCACCGGCGCCGAACCTGGCCCTGTGGACCCGTCCGAAGCCCCCTGAGGGCGACCTGCTGGAGCAGCTCTCGGGGGCGCTCAGCACGGGGGCGCAGATCACCCGCACCCTGGACGCGTGGGCCACCGCGCTGAAGGCCGACACCAGCGAGAGGTCGATCTCCGAGAAGCTGGCCGACGCCCGGCCCGCAGAGGCGGTCCACACCTGCTTGGACCTGGACGGCGCGGTGGTCGCCGCCGGCCCCGACGTGTACGACGGCCCCGGGCCGTGCACCGACCCCTACCCCATGGGGGGGGATCCCCGAACGGCTGCCGGAGCGCCGTTGCGCAACGACATCGGGAAGTGCGCGCTCCAGCCGGTGCGCCGGGCCGTGGCGTCGGGGGTCTACGGCGTCGAGCCGACCGACGCGCAGATCGTCGAGCTCGAGGGCGTCTTCCCCGACGGCGTCTGCGACTGGACCCGTCCCGGGGTGGGGCAGGTCGAGCTCGGCGGGACCTGGCAGACCTACTGAGCGCCGCCTGCGCTCCCGGGGCGCGCCCCGACCCCGCCCATCACGACGATCCCGGGTGGTCGTCCTTGCGGGCCCGGCTGGGGGCGACTCGGGGAGGTTCGTTGGGCATCTTCGGGTACACCGGCGGCCACGGCGCGTCCATCAACCCCGCGGCCATGTCGCGCTCGTGCCACGCCAGCAGCGGATCGAGCGACTGCCGATGGTCCCAGCGGTCCTCCCAGGGATCGCCGGTGGCGGCCAACCGAGCAGGGACCGTCACCGCGTTCAGCTCGTCGGGTTCCACGAGATCGAGCTCCTCCCACCCCACCGGGGTCGAGACCTGAGCACCGGCACGCGGACGTACCGACCAGGCGCCGAAGACGGTCTTGTGGGGCGCGTTCTGGTTGAAGTCCACGAACACCCGCCGTCCCCGCTCCTCCTTCCACCATGCGTCGGTCAGCAGGTCGGGGTGGCGTCTGGCCAGCTCCCGGGCTGCGGCGACGGCCGCGCTGCGCACGGCGAACGCGTCCCATCGGGGTTCCAGCGGCACGTACACGTGCACGCCCTTGCTGCCGGAGGTCTTCACCCAGCTGCGAACGTCCAGCTCGTCGAGCAGCTCCCGGACGAGGTGCGCCGCCCGGCGCACCTCGTCGAAGCTCACCCCCGGCTGCGGGTCGAGGTCGAGGCGGAGCTCGTCGGAGCGGCGCGGGTCGGCGGCCCGGCTGGGCCACACGTGGAACCCGAAGCAGCCGAGGTTCACCGCCCAGATCACGTGGGCGAGGTCCTCGATGACCAAGGCCTGTGAGGTGGTGCCGTTGGGCGTGGAGACGACGGTGGTGCGCAGCCAGTCGGGCCGCGAGGCCGGTACTCGCTTCTGGAAGAAGGAGTTGCCTCCCGGTCCGTCGGGGTAGCGCTCGAGCAGCACGGGCCGGCCGCCCATGGCCCGCAGCACGGGGTCCCCCAGGTCGCAGAAGTACCTCACGAGGTCTGCCTTGGTGAGACCCACCTCGGGGAACCAGACCTTGTCGGGGTTCGTCACCGGGACGACGCGCCCGTCGAGCTCCACCTCCAGCGGTGCGGGGCTGACCATCGCCCAGACGCTAGTGTCCCTTCCCGAGGGTTCCTCGGAGAGGTCTCGGGCGGTGGCCACCCGCGGGGAACGGGAACCCGCTCGCGGGAAGGGGGATCATGGCCACACGATCGATCGGCGCGTCGGCGACGCGCGGCCGCGCATCGTGCGTCGGTGTGGTCGTCGTGGCCGCCGTGGCGGCCGTGACGCTCGTCGGCTGCGCCCGTCCGCTGGTCGGCGGCGGCACCGGCGGCGCGGTGGGGAGCGCCGGGGGGCGGCCCGCCCCGGACGCTCCTCCGGCCCGACGTTGCGAGGTCCCCGCTCCCGGAGACCCCTTCGGCGTCGCGGAACCGGAGGAGGTCGGGCTCGATCGGGTCGGCGTGGAGGCGGCGGTCCACTACGCCACGGTGCGCGGCGCCCAGTCGGTGCGGGTGTACCGCCACGGCTGCCTCGTGGCTCGCAGCGCCAACGACCCCGCCACCGAGTGGGTGCCGCTGTCCGGTTGGTCGATGACCAAAGGGGTGGTCGCCACGGTGGTGGGTCGGGCGGCGGCGCTGGGCCGCCTCGGGGTCGACGATCCGATCTCCGCGCACCTCGACGGGCTCGATCCCGCCCACGGAGCCATCACGGTGCGCCAGCTGCTCACCCAGACCTCCGGCCTGCGCTTCGCCTGGGTGAACGACCTGTGGGCCGCCACCTACGCCGACTCCGCAGCGGTCACCCTCCAGCGACCCTTCGAAGCCGAGCCGGGAACCCGCTTCCTGTACGCCCAGACCACCCTCACGGTGCTGGTCGCGGTCGTGGAAGCGGCGGTCGGGGAGGAGTTCCAGGCGTTCACCGCTCGCGAGCTGTTCGAGCCCATCGGGATCGGTCGGGGCGACTGGCGCTGGGGGCGAGACGGCGTCGGGCGCACCCAGGGGTTCTTCGCCCTGGAGATGACGCCCATCGCCTGGTCGAAGCTGGGCCACCTGCTGCTCCATGAGGGGAGCTGGCGCGGCCAGCGGCTGGTCGAGCCGGAGTACGTCCGTCAGGGGGCGACCGGTTCCGACGCCAACCCGGGCTACGGCTTCAACTGGTGGACCAACTCCGGGGACTGGCACCTCAACTCCGGGTTCCCGGGCTACCAGCGCAAGGACCGACCGCTGTGGCCGGCGCTGCCGCGGGACGCATTCGGCTACAGCGGTCTCTTCGACCAGGAGGTCACGGTCATCCCCAGCCTGGACATGGTGGTGGTGCGCATGGGCCTGCCCCCCGAGCTCTTCGGGGACCCGATGGGCGAGTCTCCGGGGATACGGCCCAAGTGGGATTGGCGCTTCGACCGGCTGCTGATGCAGGCCGTGACCGACGTCGAGGTGCACGACCCAGGTGACTGGCGCTTCGAGGGGCCCGAGCCGCCGGTCGACTGGCGTCACATGATCGAGCCCTCCCTGCCGCCGTTCCCCTCGGCTCCTCCGGTCGGCTGGAACCTCGCGCCCAGCAGCGCCGCCGCGAGGCAGACCACGCCGTAGGAGAGCACCACCGCCCAGAACAGCGGATCGGCTGGTCGTTCGAGGTAGCGGGCGAAGGCCACGCCGACGCCGACGGCGGCGACCGCGGAGAGCGCCACGTTGCGTCGTGGGGAGTACCGGAGCCGCCCGAGGTGCTCCCCGCACCACTCCACCGTCGCCGGCAACGGGAGCAGCCACACGACCCACGGCTCCCACGACCCCGGTCCTCGAAGGCCGGCCAGGGCCAGCACGCTCACCGCCACCAGGGTCGGGTACACGACCAGGCAGCGCCGGCACACGTGGCGCCAACCCAGGCGCGAGCAGCGGTGGTAGTCCTCGGGCCAGTGGTGGCTGAGCCACAGGGGCGTGCGTCGCTCCACCCCCTCTCATCGGCAGGTGGGCCGCCGGCCTTCGCGAATGTCCGGGCCGCGATCAACGCCCGGCGCGCACCAGCTCGCCCATGTCGCGGCTCATCTCGGTGATGATGTCGAGCCCGCCGGGCAGCACGCCCATGCCGAAGAAGCCGTGCACCTGGTCGTCGTAGCAGCGTTGGTGCACCGCCACGCCGGCCTTGTCGAGGGCCTCGGCGTAGGCCTTCCCTTCGTCGCGCAGGGGATCGAACCCCGCAGTCCACACCCACGCCGGTGCCAGGCCGCTGAGGTCGTCGGCCAGCGCCGGCGACGCCAGCGGGTTGGTGATGTCGGCCGGGTCGGGCAGGTACTGGGCGCAGAACCAGTCCATGTCGGCGCGGCTGAGGAAGAAGCCCTCGGCGAACAGCTCGATCGAGCGGGTCTGCATGCGGAAGTCGAGCCCCGGGTACACGAGGCCCTGCGCCACGGGCGGCGCCACGTCGAGGTCCCGCGCCAGCTGGGCCACGACGGCGGCCAGGTTCCCGCCGGCGCTGTCGCCCATCACCGCCACGGCGCGACCGTCGATCGAGAGGTCGGCGGCGCTGGCCACGACCCACCGGTAGGCGGCCACGCAGTCCTCGGCGGCAGCGGGGAAGCGGTGCTCGGGCGCCAGGCGGTAGTCCACCGAGATCACCACGCACCCGCTCTCGATGGCCAGCACCCGACAGGACCCGTCGTGGCTGTCGAGGTCGCCCACCACCCAGCCGCCCCCGTGGAAGTACACGATGGCCGGGGGAGCGGCACCGAGTCCGAACGGCCGGTACACGCGCACCTGCAGGAGGCCGACCGCTCCGGGGATGTACCGGTCGCTGACGTGCAGGTCGGTGGCGATCGGCATCCCCAGCGCGGCTGCCTGCCGCATGCGCGCCCGGCGCTCCGCGACGCTGTCGCCGTCGAGCGCCCCCAGACCGGTGCGCCCCTCCACGGCCAGCATCAGCTGCACCGTGCGGTTCAGCACCCGACCGTCCACCTCGATCGGGTCACCGGCGATCATCTGCACGACGCGGTCCGGCACGGCCAGCGCGCGTCGCACGAGGGTGAACGGGACGGACCGTCGATACTTGGGTGCCATCGCACCAGCCTGCCGCATCGTCGTCGTCGGCTCCACGCCCAGCGCTCCCGGTCGCCCGGGTCAGACCCTCAGCACCTGTCCCGGCACCGCGTCGAGCTCTGCGAGCAGCGAGGTGCCGTCGAGTCGGATCGGCTCGCCGTTGACCAGCACGTGCTGCATCCCCACGGGGCGGTCCGCCGTGAGGCGCTCGCCGCCGGCCGGGAAGTCCACGATCCGGCGGAGCGGGCCGGGTGCCACGGTGTCGAAGTCGAACACGGCGACGTCGGCCGCCTTGCCCACCTCGAGCAGGCCACGGTCCTCGAGGCCGAACACGGCGGCGGGTTCGCCGGTGAGCTTGTGGACGGCGCGCTCCACGGCCATCACGTCCTGTTCTCGCACCCAGTTGCCGAGCAGATCGGTGGCGAAGCAGGCATCGCAGAGCTGGCTGACGTGCGCACCCGAGTCGGCGAGGCCCAGCAGCACGCCGTCGCGGGGGAGGAGCCAGGCGATGGCGTCGGGGTCGTCGTTGGCCAGCACCGACCAGAAACGGGTGCGAAGGTCGTCCTCGATCGACACGTCGAGCATCACGTCCAGCGCGGTCGTGCCCCGTCGCTCGGCGAGCTCCACCACCCCCTGGCCGACCAGCCCGGGGTGGTGGTCGCTCTCGGCCACCGACAACGCCGCCCAGTTCACCGGGAGGGCGCCCCGCCCGTTGAGGTCCTTCCACGCCTCGGCCCGCCAGGCGGGGTCGCGGTAGGCGGCCAACCGCCGCTCCCTGGGCTGGTCCATCAGCTCACGGAACGAGTCGCGCATGTTGAAGGTGAACGGGTCGGCCAGGTTCATCTGGAACACCAGGGGTCGACACGACACCTGGGGCCACACCTGCGCCCCGCGGCTGCGCTCGCGGTCGTGCCGGGCGATCACCTTCTCGTGGTAGGGGATGCCCTTGAGGGTGAGCAGCGCCGTCCAGGTGATCGGGCGCCGGACCTGCTCCCAGAGGGAGAAGAGGTCGTCGTGGGTGAGGCCGTCTCCCGGGAGCATGGCGAGCACACCGCGCCGGGCGTCGCGCAGCGGCGCGGTGAGCGCCAGGAGCTCGTCCATCCCCGAACGCCGGCTCGGCACCGGCCGACCCCCTTCGCCGTTGTGGGTCGGGGAGTGGCTGCTGGCGAAGCCGACGGCCCCCGCCGCCATCGCCTCCTCGACGGCGGCGACCATGGCGGCGAGCTCGTCGTCGGTGGGATCGCGGTCGTAGGCGGCATCGCCCATCGCCCAGAGCCGCAGGGCGGTGTGGCCCACGTAGCACCCGTAGTTGAGCGCCACGCCCCGGCGCTCGACGGCGTCCAGGTACTCGGGGAAGGTCCGGAACTCGTCCCACGGCACCCCGGCGGCCAAGGTGTCGATGCTCATGTCCTCGACGTGGTGCAGCGTCCGGGCCAGCGTCCCCGGACCGTCCTGCACGGCGACGGGGGCGATGGTGAAGCCGCAGTTGCCGGCGATCACGGTGGTGACGCCGTGGTGGCACGACGGGGTGAGGTGAGGGTCCCAGAAGACCTGTGCGTCGTAGTGGGTGTGGATGTCGATGAAGCCCGGGCTCACCACCAGGTCGGTCGCGTCGATCGTGCGCGACGCGACCAGGCCCCTGCCGATCTCCGAGATCAACCCGTCGGTGATCGCCACGTCCGCTCGCCGGGGGGGCGCACCCGTGCCGTCGATCACCGTGCCGCCCGAGATGACGATGTCCGCACCCATCGGCGCCTCCGATCCTGGGTCGTGGGGGCCCTGCCGAGTCTCGCGCCGACCGTGCCGGAGGTGTCGTCGATCCGGCGGCGAGAGTTCACCCGCCGCTCGCCCGGTCGTCGGCTGCGGTTCAGCCCCGACCTCTAGGAGACTGCTGAGCAAACTCTGGTTGGTGCTCGCGATTTCGGTCGGGATCGA
>CAYQQQ010000019.1:70223-86089 GCA_964420125.1 uncultured Microthrixaceae bacterium | reverse complement strand
GCCCATCGCCGCCATGATCTCCCGCACCTCTTCGGCGACGAAGAAGAAGAAGTTGATGACGTGCTCGGGCTGGCCGACGAACCGCTTGCGCAGCACCGGGTCCTGCGTCGCCACCCCGACCGGACAGGTGTTGAGGTGGCACTTGCGCATCATGATGCAGCCCGCCGCGATCAGCGGCGCGGTTGAGAAGCCGAACTCGTCGGCGCCAAGGAGCGCGCCGACCACGACGTCGCGGCCGGTGCGGATGCCGCCGTCGACCTGCACGGCGATGCGGCCGCGCAGCCGGTTGGCGACCAGCGTCTGGTGAGTCTCGGCAAGCCCGATCTCCCAGGGCGATCCGGCATGCTTGATCGAGGTGAGGGGACTCGCGCCGGTGCCGCCCTCGAAGCCCGAGATGGTGACGTGGTCGGCGCGCGCCTTGGAGACGCCGGCCGCGACCGTGCCGACGCCGACCTCGGAGACCAGCTTCACCGAGACGAGGCCTGCCGGGTTGACGTTCTTGAGATCGAAGATGAGCTGCGCCAGGTCCTCGATCGAATAAATGTCGTGATGCGGCGGCGGCGAGATCAGGCCGACGCCCGGCGTCGAATGCCGCACCTTGGCGATGGTCTGGTCGACCTTGTGGCCGGGCAGCTGGCCGCCTTCGCCGGGCTTGGCGCCCTGCGCCATCTTGATCTGGATGTCGTCGGAGTTGGTGAGGTAGTTGGCGGTCACCCCGAAGCGCCCGGAGGCGACCTGCTTGATCGCCGAGCGGCGGAGGTCGCCGTTGTCGTCGGGCACGAAGCGCGACGGATCCTCGCCGCCTTCGCCCGTGTTGGACTTGCCGCCGAGCCGGTTCATGGCGATGGCCAGGGTCTCGTGGGCCTCCGCCGAGATGGACCCGTAGCTCATGGCACCGGTGGAGAAGCGCTTCACGATCTCCGACGCGGGCTCCACCTCGTCGAGGGGCACCGGCGAGCGCTCACCGGTGCGCAACCGGAACAGGCCGCGCAGGGTGGCGAGCTGCTCGGACTGGTCGTCCACCAGCTGCGTGTACTCCTTGAACACCTCGTACTGGCCGGTGCGGGTGGCGTGCTGCAGCTTGAACACCGTCTTCGGGTTGAACAGGTGGTACTCGCCCTCTCGGCGCCACTGGTACTCGCCGCCGGGGTCGAGGCCCCGGTGCGCCAGCTCGCTGGGGCGGAGGGGATACGCCGAGGCGTGCCGACGCCGGACCTCCTCGGCGATCTCCTCGAGGCCGATGCCCCCGAGCCGGCTGACCGTCCCGGTGAAGTACTCGTCGACGAGCTCCTCGCCGAGGCCGATCGCCTCGAAGATCTGCGCACCGGTGTAGGACGCGGCCGTGGAGATGCCCATCTTGGACATCACCTTGAGGATCCCCTTGCCGGAGGCCTTGATGTAGTGCTTCACCGCCTGGTCGAAGTCGGTCACGCTGGTGCCACCGGAGCGGATCAGCTCCTCGATCGAGTCGAAGGCCAGGTACGGGTTGATGGCGGCCGCGCCGTAGCCCAGCAGCAGGCAGTGGTGGTGCACGGTGCGGGACTCGCCGGTCTCCACGATGAGGCCGACCTGGGTGCGGGTCTTCTCGCGGATCAGGTGGTGGTGCACCGCCGAGGTCGCCAGCAGCATGGGGATCGGTGCGAGGTCCTCGGTGGACATCTCATCGGACAGCACCAGGATGTTCACGCCCTCGGCGATCGCCGCCGAGACCTCGCTGCGCACCCTGTCGAGCGCTCTGCGAAGGCCGTCACCGCCGGAGAACGCCGGGTACAGGCAACGGATCTTGCGGGCGCGGAAGCGGGGATCTGCCTCCTCGATGTGCAGGATCCGCTCCAGGGAGTCGTTGTCGATGATCGGGTGCGGGAGCTCCAGCAGCTGGCACGACTGCGGACCGGGATCGAGGATGTTCGACTCGGGGCCGATGTAGCGACCGAGGCTCGTGACCAACTCCTCGCGGATGGCGTCCAGCGGTGGGTTGGTCACCTGGGCGAAGAGCTGCTTGAAGTAGTCCGAGAGCAGCTTCGGCCGCTCGGAGAGCACTGCCAGGGGCGTGTCGGTGCCCATGGACCCGAGAGCTTCTGCGCCGGTGCGGGCCATCGGTTCGATCAGCACCTTCAGCTCTTCGAGGGTGCAGCCGAAGGTCTTCTGCTCCCGCAGCACGTCGCGAGCGGACTCGGTGATGTGGGAGGTCTCGGGCAGGTCGTCGAGGTGCTTCAGCCCGTGACGGAGCCACTCGCCGTAGGGATGCGCACCGGCGAGGTCGCGCTTGATCTCCTCGTCGTCGATGATCCGTCCCTGGGAGGTGTCGATCAGGAACATGCGGCCCGGCTGGAGCCGCCCCTTCTTGACCACCGTCACGGGGTCGATGTCGAGGGTGCCGACCTCGGAGGCCATGACCACGAGTCCGTCCTCGCACACCCAGTAGCGGCTGGGGCGCAGCCCGTTGCGGTCGAGCACGGCGCCCACCACGGTGCCATCGGTGAAGGTCACCGATGCCGGGCCGTCCCACGGCTCCATGATCCCGGCGTGGAACCGGTAGAAGTCTCGCACCGCCGGGTCCATGTGCTGGTGGTTCTCCCACGCCTCGGGGATCATGATCAACATGGCGTGGGGCAGGGAGTAGCCGCCCAGTACCAGCAGCTCCAGCGCCTCGTCGAGGCGGGCGGTGTCGGAGGCCCCGGGCGTGCAGATGGGGAAGATCCGCTCGAGGTCCTCGGGGGTGGCACCCCCTGGCAGCAACGGGGAGGCGATCAGGGCCTCGCGAGCCCGCATCCAGTTCTGGTTGCCCTGCACGGTGTTGATCTCGCCGTTGTGCGCCAGGAAGCGGTACGGATGCGCCAGCGGCCACGACGGGAACGTGTTCGTCGAGAACCGGGAGTGCACCAGCGCCAGCGCCGTCTCGAAGCGCTCGTCGCGCAGGTCGAGGAAGAACTCGCCGAGCTGCGGGGTGGTCAGCATGCCCTTGTACACGAGCGTGCGGGCCGAGAGGGACGGGAAGTACACCGCGCCCCGACCGTCCTCGGTGCCCACCTCGTGCTCGATGCGCTTTCGGGCCACGTAGGCAAGGCGGTCGAGCTCGATGCCCTGGCGCTCGCCCTTGGCATCGGCCAGGAACAGCTGGCGGAACACGGGCATGACGGCGCGCGCGGTCGACCCGATCGATGCGGGTTCGACGGGGACGTCCCGCCAGCCCAGCACCTCGAGGCCCTCCGCGGCGCAGATCTTCTCCACCCCTTCCACCGCCTCGTCGAGACCGGTCCCCGCAGGGAGGAAGGCGATCCCCACCGCGTAGCGCCCAGCAGGCGGCAGCTCGAACCCGACGCTCGAGCGGAGGAACCGGTCGGGCACCTGCACCAGGATGCCGGCTCCGTCACCCGTGTTCGGCTCCGCTCCCGTGGCCCCGCGGTGGTCGAGGTTGCGGAGGCTCTGGAGCGCCTTCTCCACGAGGTCGTGGCTGGCGCGGCCGTGGAGGTCGACGACGAAGGACACCCCGCAGGCGTCGTGCTCGGCCTCGGGGCGATACAAGCCGACCGGGCCGTCCGGTTGGCGCCTGCATGCGGGCGTTCCCACCGTGGTCTCGGGCGGGTCCTGCTGGTGATGCGGATGGGGCATTCTCGTTCCTCGTTCGATGCGCACGCTCGGGCGCGCCGCTGCGGTGTTCGGCGAGCTCCCTCCCGCGACGCTGCGGGTCGGTCCGGGGGCGTGCGGCACTGCACAGGTCCGGGGGGTGGGACCGCGATGTCCCTGCCGTCGGGGTCGGCACCCGGCCCCACCGTTGGACCCGGGCGTCGCGCTGCGGTCCCCGTCGTTGGGGCCCGGCTCCGGTGCAGGACCGGCCAGAGCGGCGCGGCCAGCGTACCCGAGAACACCCACCCGCCCCCAACCACTTGGGGCGGCCACGCGCTCCGGTAGGGGTGCCCGGCGTGCGCGGGCCCGGCGTCGACCCCTACGGTGGCCTGGCCTGCCAGCTGCGAGCACCTCACCATGAACGAACGCACCCCCTTCGACCCACCCGCCGCCCACGAGATCCTCGCGAGGTTCCTCGACGACGCCGCCACCCCGTGGCACGCCGTGGAGCTGGCCGCCGAGCGTCTCCGGGCGGCCCGCTTCGCCCCGCTGGAGGCCGCCCAGGCCTGGGACGAGGTGCCCGAAGCCGGCTACGTGGCCAGGGAGGGATCCCTGGTCGCCTGGCGCTGGCCGAACGGCGTCGACGCCGAGGGGATGCGCATCCTCGGCGCCCACACCGACTCGCCGACCTTGCGGCTGCGGCCCCGACCCGACCGAGGTCTCGCGGGGTACCGCCAGCTCGGGGTCGAGGTCTACGGCGGCGCGCTGGTGAACTCCTGGATGGATCGCGACCTCTCCCTGGCGGGGCGGGTCGCCGTGGCGGCACCGGATGCGCCGACCGGGGTGGAGGTCCGCCTGTTCCACCACCGCTCGCCGCTGCTGCGTGTCCCGCAGCTCGCCATCCACCTCGACCGGGAGATCGACACCGCCGGCCTCCGCCTGGACCGACAGCAGCACCTGACACCGGTCTGGGGTCTCGGGGAGCCCACCGAGGGAGAGCTGCGCGACTGGCTCGCCGGTCAGGTCGGGGTTCCGTCGTCGCGGATCGCGGGCTTCGACGTCGCCTGCGTCGACACGCTCCGGCCTGCGGTGCTCGGTCGACAGGGCGAGCTGTTCGCCGCTGGGCGTCTGGACAACCTCGTGTCCTGCTTCGGGGGCATCGAGACGCTCGCCAGGATCGATCGGTTGGGCTGGCCGTGCGTGGTGGTGCTCTTCGACCACGAGGAGGTCGGTTCCTCCAGCGCCGTCGGCGCGGCCGGCGCCTGGTTCTCCCAGGTCCTGGAACGCGTCGGGCAGGCCAGGGGCGTGGACAGGGGCGCCCTGCTCGCCGCGCTCCCCTCGGCATCGCTGCTGTCGGCCGACATGGCGCACGCCACCCACCCCAACTACCCGGGTCGCCACGAGCCGGGTCACCCGATCCACCTCGACGGGGGTCCCGTGCTCAAGCACAACGTCAACCAGCGGTATGCCACCACCGGTCCCGCGGCCGGACGCTTCCGCTCGGCCTGCGCGGCGGCGGGCATCGACGTGCAGGACTACAGCCATCGCGGCGACCTGCCGTGCGGCTCCACCATCGGCCCGCTGGTGGCCGCGGGGCTCGGTGTGGACACCGTGGACGTGGGGATGCCGATGCTGTCGATGCACTCCTGCCGGGAGCTGATGGCCACCAGCTCCGCGGAGTCGATGCTGGCCGCGTTCGAGGCCTGGTTCACCCACTCCCCCGCCGACGCGCCCGCGGGCATGGCCTTCCCCTCTGGGGCGACCCCGCACTCGGGCTCCCCCCTCCCGGCGCAGGCGGTCCCCAACCCGGCGCGCCGCACCCCCGGCCCCCGCACCCCCTGAGACCGAGCCCGCACCCGGTTCGACCCGGGTGCGAAGGGCCTGGAAAGCTTCGAGGGTGGAGCTGAAGGCCGTCCGCTACGAGGTCACCGACCGGGTCGCCGTGATCACCCTGCATCGGCCGGACCGCCTGAACGCCTGGACCGGCCGGATGCACCACGAGTACCGGTGGTGCATGGAGCAGGCCGACACCGATCCCGACGTTCGCGTCGTCGTGGTGACCGGGGCCGGTCGGGGGTTCTGCGCCGGCGCCGACTCCGCCGCCCTCGACGGCCACGTGACCCGGGGCAGCTTCGACTCCGGCGTCCCCGCCGATGCTCCCCGACCCGGCTTCGGCATCGACGACCGCTTCGATGCGGACTTCGCCTGGCACTTCGGGTTGTCCGTCCCGGTGATCGCCGCCCTGAACGGTCCTGCG
The DNA here is from genome assembly GCA_964420125.1 of uncultured Microthrixaceae bacterium. Taxonomy (GTDB): domain Bacteria; phylum Actinomycetota; class Acidimicrobiia; order Acidimicrobiales; family Microtrichaceae; genus CAYQQQ01. The sequence goes on along the minus strand of CAYQQQ010000019.1, from coordinate 80,265 downwards.
GCCGGGGTCGGGCTGGTGCTGGCCTGCTACTGCGATCTGCGGGTGGCCGCGGCCGGGACGAAGCTCACCACCTCCTTCGGCCGGCTCAACCTCCCCGCCGAGTACGGCATCTCGTGGCTGCTACCCCGGCTCATCGGAGTGAGCCGAGCCATGGAGCTGCTCCTGTCCAGCCGGATGATCCTGGCCGAGGAGGCGCTGGAATGGGGCCTGGTGCACCGTGTGGTGCCGGCCGCGGACGTGCTCGCGGAGGCCCGGAGCTGGGCGCGGCAGCTCGCCACCGGCGTGTCGGCGCACAGCATCGAGGTCACCCGGCGTCAGGTGTGGCTCGACCAGCACCGCGACGTGCGGACCTCGGTCGAGCAGGCCGCCGAGCTCCTCTCGGCAATGATGTCGGAACCCGAGTTCCGCACGGGTGTGCAGGCGCTGCTCGAACGGCGCTCACCGGAGTTCCCCTGACCGATGGACGACTCGACCTCCGCACCGACCCCCGGGACGAGCGCCCTCGGCGCTCGTCCCGGGGACGCTCGTGCCGACGACGAGCCTCAGCCGGACTTCGCCGATGTGCGATTCCGCACGCGCAACCGCATGGAGCTCCATGCGGATGCCTGGGGGAACCCCGGGCATCCGCCGGTGCTGCTGATCCACGGAGGCGGCCAGACCAGGCACTCCTGGGGCGGCACGGCTGGCGCGCTGGCCGCAGAGGGCTGGTACGCCGTCGCCTACGACCAGCGTGGCCACGGCACCTCGGATCGGGCGCCCGACCGCGACTACTCCAAGCAGCGCTTCGCCGAGGACGTGATCGACGTCGCCGCCCAGGTGGCCGAGAGGACCGGGGATGCGCCCGTGCTCGTCGGGGCCTCCCTCGGCGGGCTCGCCGCTCTCCTGGCGGAAGGCGAGCTCGCCCCGGGCTGCGCCTCGGCGCTCGTTCTCGTCGACATCACGCCCCGCATGGAGCCCGACGGCGTCGCCCGCATCGCCGGGTTCATGCTGGCCAAGGTCGACGAAGGGTTCGCCTCGCTCCAGGAGGCGGCCGACGCGATCGCCGAGTACCAGCCCCACCGCCCCCCGCCCCGGAACCTCGAGGGCCTTGCGAAGAACCTGCGCCTCGACCCCGACGGACGCTGGCGTTGGCACTGGGACCCCGACTTCTTCCTCGGACCCTCGCCGCTGGGAGCGGATCGCGAGCCCGGACGGTTCCAGGCGGCGGCTCGTCGGCTGGAGGTGCCGACCATGTTGGTGCGTGGCCGCCTGTCGGACCTCGTCAGCGAAGACACCGCCAGGGAGTTCCTCGAGCTCTGCCCGACCGCGGAGTTCGTGGACGTGAGCGAGGCAGGGCACATGGTGGCCGGGGACCGCAACGACGCGTTCTCCGACGCCGTGGTGCGGTTCCTGCACCGCCTCCTCCCGGGATCCTCGACCCCGAGGGGTTAGCGCACGCAGATGCGACCCGACGAGGCTCGGGCGCTGCTGGGAGTCACCGGCGACGATCCCGGGGAGCTGCGCGCCGCCTACCGACGCAGGCTCCGAGCGGTGCACCCGGACCTCAACCCGTCCCCGGACGCCTCGGAGGCCACACGGCAGTTGACCGTCGCGTACCGACTCCTGCTGGAGTCGGCGACCACCGGCCCGGAGCCGTCCGGCGCGCCTCCACGCACGGACCGCCGGCGACCTCCGGTGCGGCCCAGCGAGCCGCGCCTGCGGGTGGCGATGCTCGACGCGTCCACCGTGGCCGTGGACGCCGCGCGGGACGAGGTCCTCGACGCGCTCGTCGATGTCGCCGATGCCCTCGGCGAGCTCGTCTACCTGGACGCCCACGCCGGACTGCTGGAGGTGGTCGTGGAGTTCGTCGACGAGCCCACCAGCACCGTCACGATGTCCCTGCAGGGGCGGGCCGACGGCACCGTCGAGGTCTTCTGCAGCGTGGAGCCGCTCTCAGGGGGGAGCGCCCCGCCGTTGGATGCCGTGACCCGCCTGGTGGCGACCACGCTGCGTGCGACGCAGGACGCGACCGGCTCAGCGTGAGCGCAGCGCGCGCACGCGGGTGCGAAGGGTCGAACCGAACCGCAGGCGCAGCATGGCGATGCCGGCGCGGTCGAACCCCTTCGGGACGGGGAACCACCACGGTTCCCGGGGAGGGCTGACGCGCCGCTGCCCGAGGACCGCCTTCAGGTTGCAGAACTCGCGCAACCCCTCCGGGCCGTGCACACGGCCGATCCCCGACTCCTTCACGCCGCCGAAGGGCAACCCCGTCACCGCATAGCTCACGATGCAGTCGTTGATGCACACGTTCCCCGCCTGCACGCGCGCCGCCAGGGCACGCGCCCCGTCGAGGTCCCCGCTCCACACGGAGCTGTTGAGTCCGTAGCGCGAGTCGTTGGCCAGGGCGAGCGCCTCCTCGTCGTCGCGCACCCCCATGATGGGCAGCACCGGGCCGAAGGTCTCCTCCACCATGATGTCCATCGAGTGGTCGACGTCGACCAGCACCGTGGGCTCGTACCACAGGCCCGGGCGGTCCCGCCGCCGCCCGCCGGTGAGCACCCGGGCGCCCTTTGCCACCGCGTCGGCCACGTGGCGCTCCACGATGTCGACCTGCGGGGCGAAGGTCATGGACCCGATGTCGCCGTCGCCGCTGTCGTCCTGGCGGATCTGGAGGGTCTGGGCCACCACCTCGTCCACGAACCGGTCGTAGACCGCTTCGTGGACGTAGACCCGCTCGACGGACATGCAGGTCTGCCCGGAGTTCTGGAAGGCTCCCCACACCGCGCCCTTCGCCGCCCTGGCCACGTCAGCGTCCGCGCACACGATCATCGGGTCCTTGCCGCCGAGCTCCAACAGGACCGGGGTGAGCGTGTCGGCGGCGGCGGCCATCACGCGCTTCCCGGTGCGCACGGAGCCGGTGAAGACCACCTTGTCGACCCCGCCGCGCACGATGGCCTCGCCGGTCGCGCCCCCGCCGGTCACCACCTGCACGATGTCGCCCCACTCGTCGTCAGCGAACAGCTCCGCCATGGCCAGACCCACCGTGGGGGTCACCTCGGAGGGCTTCGCCACCACCGTGTTGCCGGCGAAGAGCGCCGTCAGCACCGGCGTCATGGACAGGGTGAACGGGTAGTTCCACGGGCTGATGACACCGATCACCCCCATGGGCTCGTAGCACTTCCAGGCCGTCTTGTGGGCCATGGTGCCCGGAGCGACCGGCACCGGACGCAGGACGCGCGCCCCGTGGTGGGCGTACCACTGCATGGTCTCGCAGACCGCCATCAGCTCCGTCGAGACCGCCTCGGCCGGTTGCTTGCCCGTCTCCGCGCAGATGACCTCGACCAGCTCCTCGGCACGGTCCAGCAGCCGGTCGCGCACTCCGAGGAGGTGCCGTGTGCGCTCCCGGTACGACAACGCCGACCACCCGACGAACGCCACCCGAGCCCGGGCGATGGCCGCGCCGACCTCCTCCGCGGACTGGTCGGGGACCACCGCCAGCGGCGTGTCGGTGCGTGGGTCGCGGGTCTCGATCACCGGGTGCTCACCGAGCGGCGTCGGGGTGGCGGCACCGCCCGCCGGGGCGGCACCGGATCCGGGCACGACATGGGGCTCGGTGGTGGTCATCCCCCGACGCTACACCCGGCTTCGCCCCCTTCCCATGGGCCACGAGGGCATGTGACCTGCGGCCTGGGCCGATCGGCTCAAGGGGCGGCGTGAAGCTGCCGACAACCCGAGGGTGTCTGGTCGTCTTCGATGGGGAGCTCGTGTGCGCCGCGCCCGACAGCGCGGCCAACGAGGTGCGGTGATGGTGGAGGCGGCCATCGTGCTGCCGATCCTGGTGATGGTGGTGATGGGGATCATCGAGCTCGGCTTCGCCTTCGCCTCTGCCTCCACCGCCAACGGCTCCAGCCGCTCCGGGGCCCGCCTCGCCGCCGCCGCCTACGCCACCTCGGGCACCATCTCCGAGAACCAGCAGTCCGCCGCCGACCAGATCGCGGCGACGGTGGCCGCCGACCTGAAGAACCTCACCTCGGCGGAGCCGATCGGCATGACCATCTACCGGGCCGATCCACTCGCCACCGACGGCGCACCCGTGGGTGGGTTCCCCGGCGACGACATGGCGGGTGGTTGCAGCTCCGACTGCTACCGCTACGAGTGGGACGGCGACTCCATGGAGCACCTCAGCGGCACGTGGCCCAGCCCGGACGCCTGCGGCATGGAGCTCGACTCGATCGGTGTCTTCGTGCAGGTCCGACACGACTACCTCACCGGCTTCGTCGGCGAGTCCGTCTACCTCGAAGGCCACACGATCATGCGCCTCGAGCCGCTGCCCTCCGACGAGTGCGGCAGCTCCGGGTCCGGGTGAGACGGGGAGGGTCGCGGTCGTGCGGAGGCACCCAGCGGATCGAGAGCGCGGCACCGTCGGGAGCACGGCGGTGACGTCCGACGCACCGGGCAGCGGCGACGCGGGCGCGCCCGACGAGGTCGCCGGCGACGCCGGTGGAGGGAAGCGGGACCGCACCCCTCGGGAGCGAGCGTTCGTCATCATCTGGATGGCCAGCCTGCTGATCGTGCTGCTCACGATCGCCGGCTTCGCCGTCGACCTCTCGCACTGGTGGCTCGAGGCCGAGAAGCTGCAGCGGGCCGTCGATGCCGGCGCGCACGCCGGGGCGGTCTTCCTGCCCAGCAACGTCCCCTCCGCGGAGACCACCGCCCGCAAGGAGGTGGCCAAGAACGGCTTCAACGACGGGGCCCTGGGCGGTCCGGTGAACGCGAGCGTCGTGGCCCAGCAGCTGGTGAACCCGTACCAGCTGCAGGTGACCGGTACGACGACCGTGGACAACTTCTTCCTCTCCCTGATCGGTCTCGACACCTTGACCGTCACCCGGGACGCGGTGGGCGAGTTCGAGGTGCCCATCGCCATGGGGTCGCCCGAGAACAAGATGGGCGACGACCCCGAGCAGGGTGACCTCGGTTCGCAGTTCTGGATCAACGTCGCCGGGCCGAACTCCACCAAGATCTCGGGGGACCGGTACCAGGCCAAGGTGTGCCCGACCAGCGTCGCCAAGTGCACGGGTACCGCCAACCCCGGCATCAACAGCGACGACTACGCCTTCGACGGCTACTTCTACACCGTGGACGTCAAGTCGGTGGTGGCCGGCGAGGACCTCGTGGTGCAGGTCTACGACGGGGCCATGACCTACGTCGGCGACAAGTGCGAGCGCTCCGTGTTCCCCAGCGCTGCGGAGCTCACCACCCTCCAGGGACTGCCGGGGAACCCCTACCCGGACGCCAGCGCTCGCTTCGCCGGTGGCCTCACCGACTGGTGCACAGGTGACCAGTCGATCAACGGCGGCCAGGACACCCACACCACCTTCCTGATGCGAGAGCCCGACGACACCCCGTGGAGCGACACCGACAACCCGATCATCAGCTCTGGGACCTGCACACCTCAGACGCTGCCCGCGTACAACCCGGCGGCCGGGAACATCTACACGTGGCTGCACCCCACGCTCGGCGGCGACAGCGAGTGGGTGGTGGACGACGGCGACGGGGTGTGGACCTTCGCCGAGACCTTCCGACGATGGGCGACGGTGTGCAAGATCCCCGCGGGCTCGGTGGAGACCGGGGAGTACATGCTGCAGGTGCGCTCCAACGCCAGCAGCGCCGCACCCGAGGTCTACAGCTCCTCCAACGGCGAGAAGGGCCACAACCGGATGTCGCTGCGGGTGGGCTTCGGCGCCACCGGCGCGGCCGACCTCGACGGCGCCCACGTCACCATCGCCGCCCGATCGAAGATGCCCATCTACGCCAACGCCACCGGAGCCGACACGAGCTTCCACCTGGCCCGCATCGTCCCCGCCGACGCCGGCCGCGTGCTGCGGGTCAACCTCTTCGACATGGGCGATGCTGCGTCCGCGGGCACGCTGAGGATCCTGGCACCCACCGACGCCACCGTGAGCTTCGACGACTGCACCTTCACGAGGGACAACGGCGGGACCCTGAGCGTGAGCTCCAACTGCCAGCTCAACAACGTGTCCTCCGGCACAGGGTTCAACGGTCGGATCGTGCAGGTGGACGTGCCCATCCCCGACGACTACGACTGCGACGACACCCTGCCGACCGGCTGTTGGACCAAGGTGCTCGCCGACTTCCCCGGCGGGGTGAACGACACCACGACATGGTCGGCGTCGATCCTCGGCAGCCCGGTGCGACTGGTGGAGTGAGCCGCTCCCCGGCGCGATCCCTCTGCGGCGGGATCCGAGAGGTCATCGCGAGGCGACCGGCCTCGCCAGCGATCGGGTCGCCTCCCACTCGGCGATGCGCTCTCCCATCGGGCTCGCCGGCGGGGCTCCGACGAAGGGCCACAGCTCCTCGGCGAGGCGCCGCCAGTTGTTGCGCGCCCGCAGGTCCCCGAAGATGGCGTACAAGCCCAGGTTGATCCGCTGGACGATGACCATCGAGGCCGGGAGGTTGGCCTGCTTCATCAGCTCGGCGTGGGGGCTGGAGAGGTCGAAGAAGCGGCGGAGGCACTCAGAGGAGAACTCGGGGGTGATCTCCATCTCCTCGTCGCGCAGCACGAACTCGTAGAAGTGCCCGAAGTACTCCCCGACCTCTCCGGGATCCGCGTCGAGGCCCTCGGGCAGCACTCCCGCAGAGGTCATGAGCGCCGTGAACCGCTCCACGTCACCTTCGAGCACCATGGCCTGGATCATCTCGGCGAAGACCCGCACCTCGTCGTCGGTGAAGTGCTTGCACAGCCCGAAGTCCATGAAGGTGACCTGGCCACCCGGGCGGAAGAGGTAGTTGCCGGGATGCGGGTCGCCGTTGAACGCTCGGAGTCGGTAGATCGAGCCGAAGGCGAAGCGGTACAGGGTCTCCGCGGCCAGCTGGCGCTCCTCGTCGGGCCAGTCCACCACCTCGGCGAAGCGAGCGCCCTCGGCGAGCTCCGTGGTCAGCACCCTCGCGGTGCTCAACTCGCCGATCACCTCGGGGACGTGGATGAAGGGATGGTCCCGGTACGCCTCGACGAAGAGGCGCTGGTGGTCGGCCTCGATGCGGTAGTCCAGCTCCTCCGCCAACCGCTCTCGCAGCTCGGACACGATGGGCTCGGGATCCATCCCCGGGAAGAGCATGCCGAGCACCGAGAACAGCAGCTCGGTGTTCTCCAGGTCGGCGGCGATGGCACGGTCGACCCCGGGGTACTGGACCTTCACCGCCACCTCCCGCCCGTCGCGGGTCACGGCTCGATGCACCTGGCCGATCGACGCCGCGGCCAACGGCGAGTCGTCCCAGCGGGCGAAGCACTGCTGCGGCGGCAGACCGAGCTCCTCGGCGATGACCGACGCCACCAGCTCAGGAGCCATCGGAGGTGCATCCGACTGGAGCTGGGCCAGCGCCTCGCGAACCGGCTCGGGCAGACCCTGGTCGAGGTAGCTGGCCATCTGGCCCAGCTTCATGAGCGCGCCCTTCATGTGACCGAGGGTCTCCGCCACCTCCTCGGCGGTGCGCAGTTCGAACTCCGAGCGCAGCTCCTCGCGTCGCTGCTCGGAGGCCAGCGTCGAGCGGGCCTTCATCGACAGGTAGTGACGCCCTGAACGGGCGCCCATGCGGACCATCTGGGCGGACCGCAGGTGTCGTCGGGTGCCCAGCAGGCCGGAGACAGCGCCGGCGTCCCTCCGCAGGACGGCACCGCGACGGCGGAACCGGACGCCGATGCCGACGATCGCCGCCGTCGCCGCACCCGCCACCGCCAGGGCGACCGCCTCGCGAAGGAGCCGCCGTTGCACGGTCACGACTCGGTGATGGTCACCGACTCGATCGTGACCGGCTCCACCGGGCGGTCGCCCGGGCCGGTGGCGGTCGTCTGGATCTCCTCGAGCACCTCGAACCCGTCGATGAGCTTGCCGAAGAGGGCGTACTGCGGAGGCAGGCGCATCCCCTGGCCGCCGGAGATCACGAAGAACTGGCTGCCGTTGGTGTTCGGACCGGCGTTGGCCATCGCCAGGGAGCCGAGCTCGTATCGGCCTGGCTCGGGCAGCTCGTCGGCGAACCGGTAGCCCGGCCCACCGCGGCCGGTTCCCTCCGGGCACCCGCCCTGGATCACGAAGTCGCGGATGATGCGGTGGAACCCGAGCCCGTCGTAGTAGTGGTACCTCGCCAGGCACACGAAGTTGTTCACGGTCTTGGGCGCTCGCTCCGGGTAGAGGAAGGCGGTCATCGTCCCGTGGTTGGTCACGATCGTCGCCTGGTACTGCTTCTCCGGGTCGATGCACATCGGCATCTCCTCGTCGAAACGGGTCTGGCGGGGGGAGGAGCCGTCGGGAGCCGGGCACTCGGTGGCCATGGGAGGTCCTTTCCTGGGCGACGCCGGAGGCACCGGCGCGTCGGCGGCAGCCGACCGCCAGAGGCTATCGGCTCGGAGCCTCCCGACCCGTACCCGGCGGAGCGCGAAGGGGTCGTCGCCCGCCCGCTCGACGCTCGGTCAACGGAAGCGGTCCAGCACCGGCTGGGCTTCCTCCTCCTGCAGCAGGAGCACGGACGCCCCGCCGATGCGAGCCCCCTCGGTGGGGAGCACCACGCTCTCGGGCGAGGCAGCACCGAGGCGCCGCGCGAGGCTCACGGCCTCACCGAAGCCGAGTCCGGAATCGATCGTGAGCCCTCCCGACAGCGCGGACGCCGCCCGGGCGAGCTCGACCGGGTTCCTGGTGCTGCCGACCTCGGCCAGCGCGGTGGTGAGGAAGAGCTGCTGGCGCTGCTGGCGCCCGATGTCGCCGGTCGGGTCCTCCACCTCTCGCCCGTCGATGATCTCGGTGTAGTGCCGGCTGCGCACGTAGGCGAGCGCCATCGTGCCGTCCAACGTGCGGGGCCCTGCCGCCAGGATGTTGAGCCCGGAGTTCCTGTCGAGGGCCGGGTGCGCGAAGTCGATGGTGATGCCGCCGACGGCATCGATCACGCCGGCGAACGAGGCGAAGTCCACCTCGGCGTAGTGGTTCACCGGAACGTCGAGGTTCTCCTGCACGGTTCGCACGAGGTTGGCAGGACCGTCGTTGTAGGCACCGTTGATGCGGCCCTTCTCCCCCGTCGCGGCGTCGGTGACCCACAGGTCCCGTGGTATCGACATCATCAGGGATCCCTCGGGGCCCACTCGCAGGAGGATGATCGTGTCCGCTCGCTGCCCCGTCACCGTGGGCTGCTGCGCGTCCGGCGCCTCGGGATCGAGGTTCTCCCGGGAGTCCGACCCCACCAGGAGGTAGCTCACCGAGTCGCCGCTCACGGGATCCAACACGTCGCTCAGGTCGATTCGCTCCACCCTGCGAAACGACATGAACATCCACGCGCCGATCCCCAGCAGGACGATCAGCACCAGCGCGACGCCCAGCAGCACCCATCGCCGCCACCGGTGACGCCGAGGGGGACCCGCCGGACGCGTGGCCGGACCCGGGGGGACCGGTGCAAGGGGCTGTCCGGGCCGAACCACCGGAGCGGGAGCGGGGTCGGGATTCCCCGGCCGCGGGGGCGCCGGAGGCTCGGGTGGTGTCCCCGGTGGCGGGCTCGGGGTCGAGGGGACCGACCCCGGCGCCGGGACGTGCCACTGGCGACTCGGACCGCCACCTGCGGGGTTCCCTGGTCGCTCCGGCACCACGCCAAGAGTGTGGCATCCGGCGCGCTCCACCTGGGGCATCGGCCCCCCGAGGGTCTGCGGTGCCTAGGGTTGAGCAGCGTCCGAGAGGGAACCAGCCGTGATCGACACGCAGGAGATCGGCCCTCCGCCCCGGCAGGTGCCGGACGGACCGGGGCCGTGCTTCGCCAATGCCTACGCCATCGCCTACCGCCTCCTGGGTGAGCGCGATCGTGCCCGCGCCACTGCAGAGGCGGTCGCTGCCACCTACCTCGACGTCGAGGCCGATGACGCGTCGGGGTGGCTGGCGGATCTGGCCACCGACGCGGTGACCGCCTCGCTGCTGGCCGCCGACGCGCCGCTGCACCTGGTGGCACCCAACTCTGACGCGGTCCTTCCCGAGTCCGAGCACGAGGAACCGGAGCAGGAGGAACCCGAGCA
>CAYQQQ010000019.1:0-70123 GCA_964420125.1 uncultured Microthrixaceae bacterium | reverse complement strand
GAGCAGGAGGAACCCGAGCACCAGGATCCCCAGCTCCAGGCGCCCGAGACCCGGGATCCCGAGCCCGGGGTTGCCCGGCACGAAGCACCGGAGCCCGATGGGCCCGAACCCGAGCCACAGCCCGCGCCCGAACGTCAGGGACCCGAGGAGGCCGGGGGCGCCGGCTCCCCGGGATCCGGGACCACTCCACCCCGAGGGTCGGTGGACCCTGCCCCCGGAGCCCTCGGGGGGACCGTGCCCGCCGAGGCACCGGAGAGCCCCTCGGTCGCAGAGCAGCGGCGCTTCCTGCGACGGCGGCTGTCCACCCTCGACGGCCGGGCGCGCGCCGCGGCGGCGCTCCGCCACCTCGCCGGCTACGACGCACCGAGGGTCGCCGCCTTCATGGGCACCGACGTCGACGACGTCGACGCCCTGGCGGCGCCCCTGGCACCGCCGCCGGGGTCGAGCTGGCGGGGCCTCGGCGATCCCATCGTGCGCGGCGAGGCGCCCACGGTGCGCCGTCGGCGCCGGCACCGGCACCTCCCGTGGAAGAGCTTGCTCGCCGCGCTGACGGTCGTCGCCCTCGTGGTCCTCGCCAGCCGCATGACCGGTCCCCGACCTCGCCTCGGACGACTCGATCCCGGTGCGGGCGACCGGGCCTTCGGCACTGACGTCGACGCCATCGCCTCCAGCGGCTGCGTCGTGGCGGAGGAGTCCCCGCCGGAACCCGGTGTGACCGCCGAGAGCATCGATGCCCCGGGTGGCTCCGCCGCGTTCCGGCTCCGCACCCCCTCCGACCCGACCGAGCCGGCACCTCTGCTCGTGGTCCTGCCGGGGTACGGGCAGACCGCCGAGCAGTTCGCGGCGGTCGCCCAGATCGAGGGAGTGGACGACGAGGCACTGGTGGCCACGCTGGAGCCACCGGCACCCGCCCTCGAGTGGAACGCCGGCGGCGACCCGGCGGGCTCCGACGACCGGACCGCCACCATCGCCGTCACCGAGGAGCTGATCGTCAGCAGGTGCGTCGACCTCAGCCGCGTCCACCTCGTCGGCTTCGGTCCCGGTGGCCAGCTCGCCGGCGCGGTCGCCTGTGCGGCCCCGGAGGTCTTCGCCTCCACCACGATGGTGGGCGGAGCCTCGATGCCGGATCACTGCCTTCTGCGCCCCGATGTGGCAGCGCTGCTGACCGCCAACGTCGACGACCCCGTGATCCGCCCGACGGGGGGCTACGGTCCGGGGGCAGACGCCCAACCGGGCACCGGCAGCTTCCAGCGACCCGTCGCCGAACCCATGGACGACCTCGCCCAGCGGTGGGCCGCGGCGGTGGGAGCCGACGAGGAGGCCACCCGAGCCGAGGCGGACGACACGCTGGTGCGCACCTGGACCGGCGACAACGGCGTCGAGGTCCTCAGCGTGCTCCACCCCGCCGGAGGGCACGCCTGGGGCATGGGGGACACAGTGGCGCTCATCGACTTCCTGGACCGCAGCGCACGATCCGGCTGACGGCTGCCGGCCTCAGTGGATGGGGCCCTCGGAGCGCGAGAGCGGTCGTGCTGAGCGTCCGGAACGGGTGGCGATGATCTCCGCGCAGATCGCCACGGCAGTCTCCTCGGGGTTGCGGGCCCCCAGGTCAAGGCCGATCGGCGCCCGCACCCGATCCAGGTCGACCTCCTCCACGCCGGCCTCGGCCAGGAGCTGCCGACGGCGCGCGTGGGTCCGTCGGCTCCCCAGTGCGCCGATGTAGCCCACGGCGCTGCGCAACGCCACCTGCAGCGCCGGCACGTCGAAGCGCGCGTCGTGGGTGAGGACGCACACGGCGTCGCGGCTCCCGAGCTCCGTCCCGATCTCCTCGAGCAGCTCGTGGGGCCAGCGGACGACCACCTCGTCGGCCTCGGGGAAGCGGGCCACGGTGGTGAAGACCGGCCGCGGGTCGCAGACGGTCACCCGGTAGCCGAGGACCTTGGCCACGCGCACCAGCGCTGCGGTGAAGTCCATCGCACCGAACACCAGCATCCTCGGTGCCGGCACGAAGGACTCCACGAAGACCGCCACGGCATCCTGACCCACCTCGCCTCGAGGCCCGTAGCGGAGGAGAGCGCATCGCCCCGCAGCGAGCTCCGCTGCCGCGTCGCGGGCCAGGGCACGGGAGAGGTCGGGATCCGCAACCGTCGTGTGGATCACGCCCTCTGCATCGACCAGCACGCGCTGGCCCGTCGGCGGACCCTCCACCACGGTGGCCAACGCCACCGGCCGATCCTCGCGCAGCGCAGCCGCGAGCGACGGGTAGACGGTCATCTCGACGTGCTCACCAGTCGAGCTCCTCGATGAACAGCTCCACCGTCCCCCCACAGGTGAGGCCCACCGCCAACGCCTGCTCGTCGGAGTAGCCGAAGCTCACCAGGCGGCGGGACCCTTGGGCGAGCACCTCCATCGCCTCGGCCACCACCGCGCTCTCGACGCACCCGCCGGACACCGAGCCCGAGACCTCTCCGAGATCGCTCACGGCCATGGCGGCTCCCGCGCTCCGGGGACCCGAGCCGTCGGTGGCGACCACGCGGGCGATGGCCACTCGCCGGCCGGCAACACGCCAGCGGTCGATGTCGTCGAGGAGCTTCTTCACCAGGTCGGCCCCTGGGCCCGACCCACCGTCACGGGGGAGCTCGCCATCGGCTCCGACGTTACCCGAGCTCGACGGATGCTCGACCGGCGCGCCGCACCCCTCCTGAGCTGCCGGTCCAGCTCAACTCCCCCACGAGCGACTGCAGCGCCGCCATGGAGTGGCCCTCCACCAGCGCATCCACGTGTTCGTTCGCCGCGGCCATCCCCCGCGCGATCGGTTCGAATCCCTCGGAGGCCTTCCACGGGTTGGCCCAGATCAGCCGATGCGTCGCACGTCCGAGGGCGGCCATCGCCCTTGAGACGAGCTCAGGATCTCCCTGATCCCATCCGTCGCTCAGCACCACGAGGTCCGCCCCTCGCACGAGCGGAGCCGGCGACGACCACCGTCGCAGACCCTCCAGCGCGTCGCCGAGACGAGTGCCTCCTGCCAGGTCCGGTGCCGCCGACGCCACCGTGCGCACCGCCACCTCGGGATCACTCCCACGCAGTGCCGGGGTCACCCGGGTCAGACGTGTGGCCGCCACGAAGACCTCCACCTCCCGGTCGTGTCGGGCGAGCGCGCCGGCGAAGCGGAGCCAGGTCCCCACGTACGGCGCCATGGACCCGGAGACGTCGACCAGCAGCACGACCTTCCTCGGACGGGGCCCCGGTCGGCGCCGGTGCTCCAGGACCACCTCGCCGCCGTGGCGCATCGACGCTCTCACGCTCCGACGCAGGTCCACCTCTCGTGCACCCGAACCCTGCCGGCGATGTCGTCGTCGTCGATCGGGAGGACGCCACGAGGCGATCAGCTTCCAGATCGCCTCGAGCTCCTCGGGATCGCAGGTCGCGACGTCGGCGTGCCGCAGCCGCTCCGTCCTGCTCCAGCGCAGGTGGGTGACGGAGCCACCTCCCTCGCCCTCTCCTGCATCGACTGCGACCGCAAGCGCGTCGGCACGCGCTGCGGATGCGGGACCCACCGCCCCCTCCCCGACGAGGACGCGCAGGAAGCACCGGTGGAACGTTGCGAGGTCCTCGGCTCGGTGCACCAGGGTGGCCCGAGCCGCCAGGTAGAGGTCTCGAGCCGACAGCGGCGCCGGGGCTGCGAGCTCGGCGAGCGCGCCGAGGAGCACCGTGACGTCGTCGGCAGCGACGTCGACGCCCTCGACGCGCAGCGCTGCGGCCAGATCGAGCAGGGTGCGGGGCGGCTCGATCCCGTCGCGGATCGGATCCCTGCCCTGCTCAACCACCGCTTCGCGAGCTCCGCGTCAGCCGAAGCACCCCGACCTCCCGCGCCCGCTGGAGGTCCTCACGGTTCTTGAGCACGGTGCCGATGGTTCGGGCCGCCGCTTCCCCGTCGAGCGTGCGCGCACCGAGCGCCGCCAGGGCGTGGGTCCAATCGACCGACTCGGCGACGCCCGGAGGCTTCTCCAGGTCGAGCGCTCTGAGCTGCTCGCACACCGAGGCGACCTGCTCGATGAGCGACTCGCTCACCTCGGGACAGCGACGCTGGAGGATCCGGATCTCGAGATGGCGCTCGGGATGACCCAGCCAGTGGTAGATGCACCGTCGCGCGAGCGCGTCGTGCAGCTCTCTCGTGCGATTGGAGGTGAGCACCACCACCGGAGGGACCTGCGCACCGATCGTGCCGAGCTCAGGGACCGTCACGGAGTAGGTCGACAGCGCCTCCAGCAGGTAGGCCTCGAGCTCCTCGTCACCCCGGTCGATCTCGTCGATCAGCAGCACCGGCGGCGGGGCACCGGTCGAGCCCGACAGCGCCTGCAGCACAGGTCGCCGGATCAGGAACCTCTCGTCGAACAGCTCGGCCTCGAGCCCAGCGACGCCGGACCCGCTGCCCGCAGCCACGCGGTCCATCGCGGCGACGGCCTCGACCGCCCTCAGGTGCAGCAGCTGGCGCCGGTAGTCCCACTCGTAGACGGCCTGGGCGACGTCGATGCCCTCGTAGCACTGCAGGCGTACCAGCGGTGCGCCGCTGATGCGTGCCAGCGCGAGCGCCAACTCGGTCTTGCCCGCACCTGCAGGGCCCTCGAGGAGCAGCGGTCGCTGCAGCCGCAGCGCCAGGAACACCACGGTGGCCAGGGCGTCGTCCGCGAGGTAGCCGCCGCCGGCGAGCGCATCGCGCACGACCTCGGGTGAGCCCGCATCCCGGAGCTGCACCGTGGGCTCCATGGGTTCGAACCCTACCGGCGAGCGTCGCGATCCGTCGGTGGTGACCCAGAGCGACGACCACGCCGATGGCCCGCTGCACAGGCGCCGGGTGCGAGACTCGCGGCGTGCGAGTCTCGGCGAGAGTGGACTATGCGGTGCGCGCCATGGTGGAGCTCGCAGCCCGCTCCCCGTCGAGGGCGACCCCACCCACCAAGGGCGACCTCCTCGGCCGCAGCCAGCGGATTCCCACGAAGTACCTCGAGAGCCTCCTCGCGGAGCTGCGCAGGGCAGGCCTCGTGGCCAGCCGGCGCGGCGCGGAAGGCGGGTACTGGCTCGGCCGTCCGGCGAGCACGATCTCGGTGGCCGAGATCATCCGAGCCGTCGAAGGTCCCCTGGCCGACGTCCGCGGCGAGGCGCCGGAGGACCTCGAGTACCTCGGGGTCGCGCGCCCCCTCGAGCAGGTGTGGATCGCCACGCGGGCTGCCCTCCGGCGGGTCCTGGAGGAGACCAGCCTCGAGCACCTCCTCTCCGCCGAGCTCCCGGACGGAGTACGCCAGTTGCTCGCCGACCCCGACGCCCACCGGCGGCGCTGAGCACGCCCAGCCGACAGCGGTGACCTCAACGGCGGAGATAGCCCAGGTTCACCGCTTCCCGCTCCAGCTGATCCCGGAAGTCGGGGTGGGCGATGCCGATCAGCGCCCGCGCCCTCTGCTCCAGCGATCGCCCGCGCAGCTCTGCGACGCCCCACTCGGTGACGACCTTGTCGACGGTGTTCTTCAACGTCGTCACCACCGACCCACGCGTGAGTCGCGTCACGATGCGAGACGTCGCCCCGTCCGTCGTCGTCGAGCGCAGCACGATGAACCCCTGACCGTCCCGACTGAGCATCGCCCCTTTGGCGAAGTCTGCCTGGCCGCCGGAGCCGAGGGCGAAGGTGGTCACCATCTGGTTCGGACGGCGGTGCTTGAACAGGCCGGTGATCACCCCGCCTCGACCAGGTCCATGATCCCGTCCGAGACGAGCTCGGTGTGCACGCCCAGGTCGCGATGCCCGCCCAGGGCATCGAGCACGGCGTTGGGGATGGAGCCGATCCCTACTTGGATGGTGGCGCGATCGGGCACTCGCTCGGCGATGCGCTCCGCGATGGCCCGGTCGAGCGCATCCGGCAGCGCAGGCGGCACCTCGACCAGCGGACGGTCCACGCGTGTCCACCCGACGACCTGGCTCATGTGGACCATGTTGTGGCCGAAGGTCCGGGGCATGGCGGAGTTGGCCTCCAGGAAGACAGGCCACCGGCCGACGAATCGGGCGACGTAGTCGGCGTTGGTGCCCAGCGAGAAGAACCCGTGCCGGTCGGGAAGCGACGCTGCCGCCAGGATCAGCGGGCGCCGCGTCGTGTGCTCGAGCAGGAGGGGGACCTCCGAGAAGTGCGTGGGGACGAAGTCGAGTCCTCCGTGGTGGAGGTGCGGGCGCGTCACGTGCGAGAGGAAGTACGACACGTGGCGGAGTCGGTCGCCGTGGCGACCGTCCAGGTAGGGGCGTTCGTGGAGCACGTGCATCTGGTGCACTCGCACGCCGTCCAGCCGATCGGCCGCCGACTCGACGGCATCCAGCAGGCTCACCGGTTCACCGTTGGCCAGGGGCACGACCAGGTCGGTGCCGGGCTCCACGTGGTCGAGGACGCACTCCGGTGCGACGCTCGGGATCCCCTCGGCCATCTCAGGCGAGCTTCGTGAACAGGCGCTCGATCTCCGCGAGGGGGTATCCCTCCGCCTCCGCCCGGCGAGGGTCCTCGGCGCACTGGGCCATTCCGGTGGCGAGCAAGCGGAACCCCACCTGATCGATGGCCTTCGAGGCTGCGGAGATCTGGGTGATGAGATCCCGGCACTCCGCGCCCTCGTCCAACATCCGCTGCACGGCGCGGACCTGGCCCTCCGCCCGCCGCAACCGCTTCAGCAGCTCGGCCCGCACCTCCTCGGGGATCTCCATCGGCGCTCCTCGTCCTCAGGTGCGGGACGTCGACCCACACCACCGCTCTTGTACCCCCCACGGTATCAGTCGCAGGGTCGTGCCAGTGCCCACCGACCCGGGCGCGTTCGCCGCCGTGCTGGGAACCTCCACGCCGCGTGGGGCAGACTGGCCCTCCGACCGCCGCCCAGGAGGACACGATGACCGACGTCCAACGCCTGCTCGCCGCGTCCC
This sequence comes from uncultured Microthrixaceae bacterium, assembly GCA_964420125.1. Lineage (GTDB taxonomy): Bacteria > Actinomycetota > Acidimicrobiia > Acidimicrobiales > Microtrichaceae > CAYQQQ01. The sequence continues at coordinate 63,175 of CAYQQQ010000019.1, read as the reverse complement.
TCCCCGAGGGCCGCGTGCTGATGGGCGACGACATCGGCGAGGACTACACCCACGACGAGGCCCTCACCATCAGCGCGTGCCGGCCCGCCGCAGTGGTGACCCCGGAGAGCACCGCGGAGGTGGCCGCGGTGCTGCGGGTGGCCGACGAGCACGGGATCCCCGTGACCGGGCGGGGTGCCGGCACCGGGCTCTCGGGCGCGGCCATCGCCCGTTCCGACGGCATCCTGGTGAGCTTCGAGCGGATGAACCGCATCCTGGAGGTCGACGCCGACAACCACGTCGTGGTGGTGCAGCCCGGGGTACGCCTCAACGAGCTGGATGAGGAGCTCGCCCGGCACGGCTTCGTGTACCCGGTCTACCCCGGGGAGTACTCCGCCAGCCTCGGCGGCAACGTGAACACCAACGCCGGTGGGATGCGGGCCGTCAAGTACGGCGTCACCCGCCACCACGTGCTCGGCTTGGAGCTCGTGCTCCCCGGCGGGGAGGTCCTTCGCAGCGGCGGGCGCTTCGTGAAGGCCACCTCGGGCTACGACCTCACCCAGCTCGTGGTGGGCAGCGAGGGCACCCTGGCCCTGGTGACCGAGATCACCCTCAAGCTGCAGCCCCGGCTCCCCCACCAGGCAACCGTGCTGGCACCGTTCTCCACGTTGGAGGAGGTGACCGCTGCCGTGCCGCGGATCGTCGACTCCGGGATCGGCCCGCTCATCCTCGAGTACATCGACATGATGACGATGGCGGCAGCCACGGCCTTCGTCGGCCTCGACCTCGGCATCCCCGAGGAGGTCCGCGAAGCCGCGCTGGCCTACCTCGTGGTCATGCTGGAGAGCTCCCACGAGGACCGCCTGGAGCAGGACACCGAGAGCCTGGCACTCCAGCTCGGGGAGCTCGGCGCCCTCGACGTGTACGTCCTGCCGCCCCACTCCGCAGAGCAGCTCATCGACGCCCGCGAGAAGGCCTTCTGGATCTCCAAGGCCAACAACGCCGACGAGGTCGTGGACGTCGTCGTCCCCCGGGCCAGGATCCCCGAGTACATGGCGAGCGTGTCGGAGATCGGCGCTCGCTACGGAGCCTGGATCGCGGGCTGCGGCCACGCCGGCGACGGCAACGTGCACCTCGGGGTGTTCTGCAACGGCGATGCCGAGGTGCGCGAGGGCGTGATGCACGACCTCCTCCAAGCCGGCATCGCCCTCGGGGGCGCCATCTCCGCCGAGCACGGCATCGGCCACGCCAAGCGGGACCACCTCCTGGCCCTCGAGGACCCCGCCAAGCTGGCGCTCATGCGCCGGATCAAGGCCGCCTTCGACCCGAAGGGCATCATGAACCCCGACACCATCTTCTGACCCCCACCGCAGCGGAGCACACCCAACATGAACGGCGCCAACGCACTCATCCGCACGCTGATCGACTCCGGAGTCGACACCTGCTTCATGAACCCCGGCACCTCGGAGATGCACTTCGTGGCCGCCCTCGACGACGTGCCCGAGATGCGTGGGGTGCTCGCCCTCTTCGAAGGGGTGGCCACCGGCGCGGCGGACGGCTACGGACGCATGGCCGGACGACCCGCGGCCGTGCTGCTGCACCTCGGTCCCGGGCTCGGCAACGGCCTGGCCAACCTCCACAACGCACGCCGCGCCCGCACTCCCGTCGTGAACGTCGTCGGCGACCACGCCACCTACCACGCCCGCTACGACGCGCCGCTGCAGTCGGACATCGCCTCCATCGCCGCCAGCCTCGAGGGATGGGTCCGCCGCAGCAACTCCCCCGAGGACGTCGCTCGAGACGCTGCGGAGGCGGTCGCCGCCGCCCACGGTCCTCCGGGGCAGATCTCCACCCTGATCCTGCCGGCGGATGCCAGCTGGCTCCCCTCCGGTGGGCCGGCCGCCCCCCTCCCCGTCCCCCGGGCGAACCCCGTGGAGTCGGGGCGGCTGGAAGAGGTGGCCAAGATCCTGCGCAGCGGCGAGCCGTGCGGCCTCTTCGTCGGCGGCACCGCCTGCCTGGCAGGCCCGTTGGCCGACGCCGGCCGCGTCGCCGCCGCCACCGGAGCCAAGCTCCTCGCGGAGACCTTCCCCGCGCGCTACGAGCGCGGAGCAGGCCGCGTCCCTGCGGAACGCCTGGGCTACCTCGCGGAGTTCGCGCAGATGCAGCTCGACGGCCTCAAGCACCTGATCCTCGTGGAAGCCAGCGCCCCGGTGTCGTTCTTCGCCTATCCGGAGAAGCCCTCGGAGCTGGTTCCCGCCGGTTGCACGGTGCACCACCTCAGCCTCCCCGGTGACGATTCGGCTACCGCCCTGGCCGAGCTGGCCGACCTCCTCGCTGGCGATGCGGAGGCACCTGCGGCTCCCGCATCCCGACCCGAGCGGCCGACAGGCGCCCTCACAGCGCAGACCATGGCGGCCGCCGTGGGGGCACTGCTGCCCGAGGATGCGATCGTCGCCGACGAGGGCAACACCACCGGGCTGTTCGTCGCCGGGATGACCGCCGGCGCCCCGCCCCACGACTGGATGACCCTGACCGGCGGAGCGATCGGCTACGGCATGCCGGTGGCCACCGGCGCGGCGATCGCCTGCCCGGACCGCAAGGTCTTCAGCCTGCAGGCCGACGGCAGCGCCATGTACACGCTGCAGTCCTGGTGGACACAGGTCCGCGAGGGACTCGACGTCACCACCGTGATCCTGAACAACAGCGCCTACGCCGTGCTGAAGATGGAGCTCGATCGGGTCGGTGCCACCGGCGACGGCGAGCGGGCCAACGCCATGTTGCGGATCGACCGACCCGATCTCGACTTCGTGGCGCTGGCCGAGGGCTGCGGCGTCGCGCACGCGTCCCGCGCCACCACCGCCGAGGAGTTCACCGAGCAGCTCGAGGCGGCGTTCGCCGTGGAGGGCCCGTCGGTGGTGGAGGCGATGGTGGCGCCGCTCAGCTGAGGTTCGGCTTGCCGACGTGGAACGACCAGTCCGTCCAGCGCGGGCGGCGCAGTCGGCGCCGGTACTCCGTCGTGCGACCCACCCAGTTGTTGGTGAGTCGACCGTCGTCGGTCGTGTACCAGCTGCCGCACCCCTCGGCCCACACCGTCTCCTCCGCTCGGCGACGCACCTCGCGCTCCCAGCGCGCCATCGCCCCGTCCGTGACCTCCATGGAGGTCGCCCCCCGTTGGCGCAGCTGCTCCAGGGCGGCGAGCACGTAGCCCACCTGCTGCTCGATCATGAACAGGATGGAGTTGTGCCCGAGGTTGGTGTTCGGCCCGTACAGCAGGAAGAGGTTCGGGAACCTCGGCATGCCCATGCCGAGGTAGGCCGCCGCACCCGACGCCCACAGCGCGTCGAGATCTGCACCGTCGCGCCCGGTCACCCGGATCGGGGTGAGGAAGTCCGTGGTGCGGAAGCCCGTGCCGAACACGAGCGTGTCCAGCGGGAATCGACGACCGTCGTCGCACTCGATCCCCGTCGGGACGACTCGTCGCACCGGCGAGGTGACGACCTCGACGCTCTCGCGCCGTAGCGTCGGGTACCAACGATCCGCGATCAGCACGCGCTTGCACCCGGGCGCGTACGCCGGCATCAGGGCCTCCATCGGGAGACGGTCGTCGGCCAGCTCCCGGACGCGACGCCGGAAGGCCTCCTGCAGGAGCCGGCCGAGGAGCGAGTTGCGGCGCATGAGGGCGAAGCGAGCCTCGTGTCGCCAGTAGATGGACCCTCGGTAGAGGCGCGCCACGCCCGGAACGCGGGCGAAGGCCCACCGCTCCCAACGACGGAACTCCCTGTCCCGCTTCGGCCCCACGTAGTTGGGGCTGCGTTGGAAGAGCGTGACCGACGCGGCGACGTCGGCCACCGGCGGCACGAACTGGATGGCCGAGGCCCCGACGCCGACGACACCCACCCGTTCGCCACGCAGATCGTGCTCGTGGTCCCAGCGCGCCGAGTGGAACACCGTGCCGTCGAAGTCCCCGAGGCCCGGCAGCTCGGGGATGTACGGCACGTTGAGCTGGCCGAGGGCGCAGATCACCACCCGGGCGCGCAACCGAGGACCGGCTGCGGTGCGCAGCTCCCAGCACTGCGCCGCGTCGAGCCACCGGCACTCCGCGACCTCGGTGCGCAGCTCGAGGTGGCGTTCCAGGTCGTAGCGCTGGACGACGTGCTCGAAGTAGCCGAGGATCTCCGGCTGCTTGGCCCACTTGCGACTCCAGTCTGCCTTGGTGGCGAAGGAGAAGCTGTAGAGATGGGAGGGGACGTCGCAGGCGGCGTCCGGATAGGTGTTGTCGCGCCAGGTGCCTCCGACCCCGTCGGACTTCTCGAGGATCACCAGGTCCTCGATGCCCTGCTCACGGAGGCGGGCCGCCATGCACAACCCCCCGGCGCCGGCACCGACGATCGCCACGTCGACCGACCTCACGCGCTCGACTCCCTCGGTGCCGGCCTCAGGCTCGGCTGGGAGGTGGTCCAAGCTCACGGGCAGCTCCTGGTTCGGGACCGGCGGGAGGATAGCCGTCAGCCCGACAGGTCCGTGCGCGGCTGCGGGAATACCCCATGGGGTACGGTGGTTCATCCTGGAGGATCCGGTGCAACGGACACCGCGACCACCGACGACAGGAAGAACGACACATGGCCACGATCGAGCTGACCGCCGACAACTTCGAGCAGACCGTCGCCGCCGACGGGACGGTGCTGGTCGACCTCTGGGCATCCTGGTGCGGCCCCTGCCGCATGTTCGGACCCATCTTCGAGAAGTCCTCGGAGGCCCATCCCGACATCGTCTTCGCCAAGGTCGACACCGAGGCCGAGCAGGCGCTCGCGGGCTCCCTGGGCGTGATGTCCATCCCCACGCTGATGGTGTTCCGCGACGGCGTCCTGCTCTACAACCAGGCGGGCGCGCTGCCGGAGGCCGGGCTGGAGGACCTGATCCGCCAGGCACAGGAGCTCGACATGGACGAGGTGCGCGCACAGCTCAGCGCCACGGCCGGCTGACACCCAGGGCGACCCTCCGGTCCGCCCCGAAGAGCTGCGTGCGGCGACTCCCCCGGTCGACGCCTGCCGGACTAGTGTCTGGACACATGTCCAGCTCCGGCGCGGCGCTCCCTCAGACACCTCGGTCGGTGTCGCCACGGCGACACCTGAGCCCCCGCCAGGCCGACACGGTCGCCCGACTCGCCCACGCCACGGTCGAGGAGCTGCGAGCGGTCGGCTACGCCGGGCTGACGGTGCGCAACGTGGCCCGGCGCGCCGGGGTGGCACCGGCGACCGCCTACACGTACTTCGCCTCCAAGGACCACCTCGTGACCGAGGTCTACTGGCAACGCCTCCAGCGTCTCGAGGCACCATCCGAGGAAGACCTGCAGGGCTCCGCAGAGCGAGCAGCCGAGGTCCTCACCCGGGTGGGTCTGCTCGTGGCGGACGAACCGGAGCTCTCCGCTGCGTGCACCGTGGCCGTGCTGGCCGACGACCCCGAGGTGCGCAGGCTCCGCGACGCCATCGCCGCCCACACCACGGTGCTGCTGCGCGCCGCGCTGGGCCCCGACGGCTCGGCTGCGACGCTGCGCACCCTGGGAGCGGTCTTCTCCGGCGTGCTCCTCCAAGCCGGCATCGGCGTGCTCGACTACGACCAGGTCCCCGCTCGCCTGCGCGAAGCGGCCGCGCTGATCATCGCGCCGCCACCATCACGACCCATCCCGGAGTCGGGAGGAGCCTGACATGACCCTGCTCGATCGCGACCGGGACGACGTCGCCTACAACCCGTACCACTACGCCATCCACGAGGATCCCTACCCCACCTACGCCAGGCTCCGCTCGGAAGCTCCCGTGTACCGCAACGAGGAGAACGACTTCTGGGCGCTGTCGCGCCACGCCGACGTGGCGGCCGCCTTCCGAGACTCCGCCACCTACTCCTCGAGCCATGGCGTCACCCTGGATCCCGCAGCCTGCGGCCCCCATGCGCACCGCACGATGTCCTTCCTCGCCATGGATCCACCCCGCCACACCCGGATGCGCGCGCTGGTGAGCCGAGGGTTCACGCCCCGGCGGGTGGCCGAGATGGAGGACCACATCCGCGCCATCGCGAGGGAGCACCTGCGAACCGCCCTCGACGCACCCCGCCTGGACCTGATCGGCGATCTGGCCGGCCGCCTCCCCATGGACGTCATCTCCGAGCTGATCGGTGTACCGGTGGACGACCGGGCCGAGCTCCGCCGGCTCGCCGACCTCGTCGTGCACCGGGAGGAGGGCGTCGAGGACGTCCCGCCGAGCGGAGTGGAGGCAGCGCTCACGCTCGTCGGGTACTACGCGGACATGATCGCCGAGCGTCGGGCGACGCCGACCGACGACCTCACCACGGCGCTGCTGGAGGCCGAGGTCGACGGGGACCGCCTGAGCGACGACGAGATCGTCGGGTTCCTCTTCCTGATGGTGGTGGCCGGCAACGAGACCACCACCAAGCTGCTGGGCAACGCCTGGTACTGGGCCTGGCGCAACCCCGACCAGAAGGCGAAGGTCCTCACCGACCCCACCTCCATCCCCGCGTGGGTGGAGGAGACGCTGCGCTTCGACACCTCCTCGCAGATGCTGGCCCGCATCACCACCACCGAGGTCGAGCTGCACCGTCGGGTGATCCCCGAAGGGGCCCGCGTGCTGCTGCTCGTGGGCTCCGCCAACCGCGATCCCGAGGTCTTCCCCGAACCCGACCGCTACCTCGTGGGACGCGACACGACCGATCTCCTGAGCTTCGGCGTCGGCCGCCACTTCTGCATGGGCGCGTCCCTGGCCCGCCTGGAGGCTCGCATCTGCCTCGAGGAGCTGCTGTCGAGGATCTCGGACTGGGAGATCGACGCCGAGGGGGTCGAGCGGGTGCACTCGGTCAACGTCCGGGGGTTCGCCGCCCTCCCCTCCACCGTGGAGCTCCGCAGGGCATGACCCTCGTGCACCCTGCCCGTCGACCGGCACTCGTCACCGGTGCCTCCAGCGGGATCGGCGAAGCCGTCGCGCGCCGCCTCGCAGAGGAGGGCCATCCGGTCGCGATCGCCGCGCGCCGGGTGGAGCGGCTGGAGTCGCTCGCAGAGGAGCTCCGTGCCGAAGGTGCAGCGGTGGCGGTCGTCCCGCTCGATCTCGGTGACCCCACCTCGGTGCACTCGGCCGAGCGATCAGCGGCAGCGGCGCTGGGAGCGATCGAGGTCCTGGTGTCGGTCGCCGGTGACGTGCTCCCCTCGAAGGCCCACCTCACCGCAACCGAGGACTTCGCCCGCCAGGTGCAGGTGAACCTGCTCGGAGTGCAGCAGCTCGTCGCCGCAGTGGTGCCAGGGATGGTGTCGAGGACGCGTGGTGACGTCGTGCTGGTGAGCTCGGACGTGGTCCGGATCCCCCGCCCGTCCATGTCCAGCTACGTGAGCTCCAAGTGGGGGCTCGAAGGCCTCGGGCGGGCGATGCAGTTGGAGCTGGAGGGCACAGGAGTGCGTTGCTCCATCGTCCGCCCCGGCCCGACGCTCACCGAGATGGGCAGGGGCTTCCCTCCCGAGCAGATGCCCGTCATCATGCGGGAGTGGGCCGACCACGGGCTGCTCCGCCACGACGGGTTCCTCGACCCCGACGGGGTCGCCGGGGCAGTGGCGGCCGCGGTGGGCGCACCGCGTGGCACGCACCTCACCCTGATCGAGCTCGAGCCCGAGGCACCCCTGAGGATCGAGTCGTGAGCCGACCCACCCGCACCCTCTCACCGACAGCGCGCACCACGCCGTCCCGCCCCGCATGGGAGGTCCATCCATGAGCAGCCCCACGTCCATCCCCGCCGAGCTGCTGATCGACGGCAAGTTGCTGCCGGCCGGCTCCGGCGCCACCTACCCGACGGCCAACCCCGCCACCGAGGAGGTCCTCGGCCACGTCGCCGACGGCGGTCCCGCCGACATGGACGGCGCCATCGCTTCGGCCCGACAGGCGTTCGACGCCGGCGGCTGGACCGACGACGTGGGCCTCCGGGTGCGCTGCCTGCGCCAGCTCCAGTCCGCCCTGGAGTCCCACGCCGAGGAGCTGCGCGAGCTCACGATCGCCGAGGTCGGCGCACCCCGGTTCCTGGTCGACGGCCCCCAGTTCACGGGACCGGTTGGCGACATCGAGTTCTGCGCAGAGCTGGCCGAGCGCTACGCGTGGGAGGAGGACCTGGGCACACGCCGGGCGTTCGGCGTGGACTCGCGGAGGATCGTCCTCAAGGAGCCCTTCGGGGTCGTCGGAGCGATCACCCCGTGGAACTACCCATGGCAGATCAACCTCTCGAAGGTCGCGCCGGCGCTCGCAGCCGGATGCACGGTCGTGCTCAAGCCCGCGCCCGACACCCCGGCCTGCGCCACCGCGCTCGCCCGCATCGCGGCCGAGGAGACCGATCTGCCACCCGGCGTGCTGAACGTCGTGACCTCCTCCGATCCGGTGCTCGGGGAGATGCTCAGCCGGGATCCGAGGGTCGACATGGTCAGCTTCACCGGCTCCACCGCCACCGGGCGCAAGGTGATGGCCGACGGCGCACCGACGTTGACCAAGGTCTTCCTCGAGCTCGGCGGCAAGTCCGCCTTCGTGGTGCTCGACGACGCCGACATCGGCACGTCCGCGATGCTCGCCGGGCTCGCCGGGTGCACCCATGCCGGCCAGGGATGTGCGCTGACCACCCGCATCCTCGTCCCCCGCCACCTCCACGACGACCTCGTCGAGCAGATGGCCGCCCTCATGTCCGGAGTGGGTTGCGGGGATCCCACGGACGAGGCGACCGTCTGCGGCCCCGTGATCTCGGCAAGGCAGCGCGAGCGGATCGAGGGCTACCTCCGCCTCGCCGAGGAGGATGGCGGCACGTTCGCCACCGGCGGTGGCCGCCCGGCCGACCGCGACGTGGGGTTCTGGATCGAACCCACCCTCGTCACGGGGCTCGACAACCACGCGCGCGTCGCTCGCGAGGAGGTGTTCGGACCCGTGCTGGTGGTGATCCCCCACGACGGCGACGAGGACGCGCTGCGCATCGCCAACGACTCCCCCTACGGGTTGTCGGGAGCGGTGATGAGCGCAGACCCCGAGCGCGCCTGGGCCTTCGCCCGCCGTGTGCGCACGGGGACGATGAGCATCAACGGTGGGATCTGGTACGGAGGTGACGTCCCCTTCGGGGGCTACAAGCACTCCGGGCTCGGCCGCGAGATGGGCGTCGCCGGATTCGAGGAGTACCTGCAGACCAAGACCGTGGCCGAGCCGGCATGAGCCACCCGCCCGGCGACCAGAACCCACCCGCCGACGAGGTCCTCCGGCGCCCGATCGGCTTCATCGGTCTCGGCAGCATCGGTGCACCGATGGCGCGCCACCTCCTCGGCTGGCCGGCCGGACTGGTGGTCGCCGACATCCGCGAGGCGGCCACCGCCCCGTTCGCCTCCGATGGCGCCGTCGTCGCCTCCGACAACACCGAGCTCGCCGCCTCCTGCGGCATCGTCTCTGTCATGGTCCTCGACGACGCGCAGGTCCGCCGCGTCGCCGACGAGGTCTTGCGCGGTGCACGGCCGGGCAGCGTCGTGGCCATCCACTCCACCATCCGCCCGGAGACCGTCCACGCCGTGGGCGAACGTGCGGCGCAGGTGGGCGTGCACCTGATCGACGCCCCCGTGAGCGGAGGGTTCCTCGGCGCGCACGAGGGCTCCCTCGCCGTCATGGTCGGGGGCAGCCCCCGGGCGGTGGAGCTGGTGCGCGAGCCGTTCGCTCGATGGGCTTCCCTGCTCGTGCACACGGGCCCCCTGGGGTCCGGGACCACCACCAAGCTGGCCCGCAACCTGCTGCACTTCGTGGCCTTCACCGCCGCGGGCGAGGCCCAGCGCCTCGCCGAGGCCGCCGGCATCCCGCTCGCCGAGCTCGCGCGCGTCGTACGCCACAGCGATGCGGTCACCGGGGGCCCCGGGGCGATCATGCTGCGGGACACCACGGCCCCGATGGCGCCCACCGACGACTGGCACGCCACCCTCGACCACGTCCGCTCCCTCGGCACCAAGGACCTCGCCCTGGCCCTCGAGCTCGGCACCGAGCTCGGGGTGCAGCTCCCCTTGGCCCGCATGGCGCTCGACCGGCTGGGGACCGAGCTCGGGCTCTGAGCGGGGCTCCGCGCCGCATCCGTGGGAGCTCTGCGCCGTCCACCTCTCCACGCCCAGCGCGTCTGGCTCACTTTCGGGGCATCTCCGCCGATGGATGACCATGCCCTTCGAGCGGCGCATCGGGGAGCGCTTCGACGTCGGCGACATCCCCGTCACCTGGCGGAGCCCCCGACCGCTCAAGCTGACGCGTGCGCAGCGCAAGGCGCTCGACCCCGCGGTGCGGGACAGAGGCTACGTGCGCAACGTCTCCATGAGCGGTGCAGCGGTCCTGGCTGCCGCCAACCCGGCGTTGGGCGCCGGCTCGACGGTCGAGGTCCACCTCGACCGCGACCGGTGGTTCCAGGCACGGATCCGCCGGGTGCTCGCCAGCTCCGATCCGGCCTGGGCCTACTACGGCGTGGTCTACGTGCAGGTCAGCGAAGCCTTCCAGCTCTGGCTGAACACGCTGGTCAACCGCCGGCGGGCCGAGCTCACCGAGACCGTCTGGCGACACGCCGAGTGACGCCCCGGCGGCACCCGTCGCCGGGGCCTGACGTGTGAGACTGACCGCCATGTCCGTCCCGAGGCGCGGCTCGTGAGCGTCAGGTCCACCCGCGCCGGGGGCGCGTTCCGGGCAGGGGTGCGCCGCGCGCTCGCCCTCGCCCTGGGGATCTTCCCCTTCGGGGTCGTCTACGGGGTGGCCGTGTCCCAGAGCGACGTGAACGCGTGGGTCGGTGGCGGCGCCAGCATCTTCCTGTTCGCCGGCGCCTCCCAGCTCTCGCTGCTCGAGCTCCACCAGAGCGATGCCGCGTTCGTGGTGGTGGTCGGCACCGCGCTGATCATCAACGCCCGCTTCGTGCTCTACTCGGCCGCCCTCGCACCTTCCTTCGCCGAGTTCCCCCGGCCCTGGCGCTGGACGTTGCCCCACCTCATGACGGACCAGGCCGCCACCCTGTCCCTGCTGGAGTTCGACCAGGACCACGACCCCCTGACGCGCCGCTGGTTCTACCTCGGGGCCGCGGCCGTGCTCTTCGTGCTCTGGCAGATCGGCACCGTGCTCGGCATCCTCGCCGGAACCGAGATCCCCGACTCGCTGCAGCTGGGGTTCATCATCCCCCTGATGTTCACCGCGCTGGTGGTTCCGGCGCTCAACCGGCGACCCGCCTGGGTCGCCGCAACGGTCTCGGTCACCGTCACCCTGGTGCTCGCCGGTCTCCCACCGGGCACCAACATCCTCCTCGGAGCCCTCGCCGGGATCCTGGCAGGAGCGTTCGCCGAACCACCGCCCGCCACGCCGGGCGACGAGCGGACCCCGAGGGCGACGTCGCCGTGACCTTCCTCTGGGAGCTGATCGCCGTGGCCGCCGGGACCTACGTGCTGCGGGCGTCGGTGATCCTGGCCGCGTCTCGCACCACGATGCCCCCACGGGTGGAGTCCACGCTGCGCCTGATCCCCGCAGCCGTGCTGTCCGCGCTCGTCGCCAACGCGCTCGTGTTCGACCACGGCGAGCTTCGACCCTTCGGGCCGTGGTATGTCGCTGCGGCGATGGCTGCCGTCGTCGCCCTCCGGACCCGCTCGGCCGGCTGGACCCTCCTTGCGGGGATGGTGTCGGTGTGGGTCCTGAGCGCCCTCTGGTAGGTGCGCCGCCGCCATGGGCGTGCCACCCACCGTCTAGCTTCTGGCGGTGCACGACAACCGCGCCATCCTCGAGAACCGGATCATCCGGGAGCTGAACGAGCGGATCCTCCCAGCAGAGACCCGTCTGCGGATGGAGCTCCCGGTGACCGCATGGCATGCGCCCGGCGAGCCCGTGAGCCTGACCGAGGCGGCAGCAGCGGTCCACGAACCGATCGCGTCAGGCACGCCGTGGGGCCCTCCATGGGGCACCACCTGGTTCCGGATCGACGCCGAGCTCCCCGAGGAGCTGCCCCCGGGCCGTGCCGAGCTGCTCGTGGAGCTCGGCTACGGCGCGATGCCCGGCTTCTCCGCCGAGGGGACGCTCTGGGTGGACGGCGTGGTGGTGGCGGGACTGCACCCGCGCCGGCGGGGCGTCTCCCTCGATCTCGTCACCCGCGAGGGCCGCATCCGGGCCGATGTCGAGGCTGCGGCCAACCCTGACTTCACCGCCGGCTTCTCTCCGAGCCCGATGGGCTCGCGCTCCACCGCCGGTGACACCCCCCAGTACGTGTTCGGCGGCGCCTACCTGGTGGTGCTCGACGACGAGGTGCACGACCTGGTGCTCGACATCCGGGCCCTCGACGGCGTGATGCGCACGCTCCCCGTCGAGCACCCTCGCCGCAAGCGCCTCCAGCACCTCTTCCAGCGCGCCTACGACCGGCTGGACCTGGACCACGTGGGCGCCACCGCCGCTGCAGCCCGCGCCGAGCTGGCGCCCGGACTCGCGCTCGGTTCGGCTCCCGGCACCCATCGGATCAGCGCCATCGGCCATGCCCACCTCGACACGGCCTGGCTCTGGCCGCTCCGGGAGACCCGCCGCAAGGCCGCCCGCACGTTCGCCAACGCCGTGGACCTCATGTCCGAGCGTCCCGACTACCGCTTCGCCTGCTCACAGGCGGTGCAGTACTCGTGGATCGAAGCCGACCACCCCGAGCTCTTCGAGCGGGTCCGGCGAGCCGTCGCCGACGGACAGTGGGTCCCGGTCGGCGGCATGTGGGTGGAGGCGGACATGAACCTGCCCTCCGGCGAGTCGCTCGTTCGCCAGCTCGTCCACGGCCAGCGGTTCTTCGAGCAGCGCTTCGGTCGGCGCTGCGAGGAGGTGTGGATCCCCGACGTGTTCGGCTATCCGGGCTCCCTCCCCCAGATCTACCTCGGAGCCGGCTGCCGGCGGTTCGTCACCCAGAAGCTGAGCTGGAACAAGCAGAACCAGCTGCCCCACCACAGCTTCTGGTGGGAAGGCATCGACGGGTCGCGGGTGATGGCGCACTTCCCCCCGGTCGACACCTACAACGCCGAGATCGCCCCCAACGAGCTGGCGCACGCGGTGAGGAGCTTCCGCGACCACTACTGGTCGGACCACTCCCTCATGCCCTTCGGCTACGGCAACGGCGGAGGAGGGCCGACCAGGGAGATGCTCGATCGCGTCGACCGCCTCGGTGACCTGGCGGAGATGCCCCGGGTCGTGATCGAGTCCCCCTCGGAGTTCTTCGAGCACGTCGAGGCGGAGGCGGCCACCTCCCCCGTGCCCGTGTGGCGTGGCGAGCTCTACTTCGAGACCCACCGCGGCACGCTCACCTCCCAGGCCCGCACCAAGGTCGCCAACCGCCGATGCGAAGGCGCGCTGCGGGCTGCCGAGCTCTGGTTGGCGACGGCGGAGGACGACACCCACGCTGCCGAGCTCGACGAGCTGTGGAAGACCCTGCTGCTCCATCAGTTCCACGACGTGCTGCCCGGCTCCTCCATCGGTTGGGTCTACGAGGACGCACAAGCCGACCTCCGGCGAGTCCTCACGGAGGCCGACGACCTCGCCATGTCCGCCGTGGGCGGTCTGGGCGACGGCCTGCTGGTGGCCAACGCCGCCACGCAGGACCGCGACGAGATCATCGCGGTCGATCCCGACCTCCTCGAGGCCGCCGGGCTGCCGTCCGGAGGCTCCGTCCAGGTTGGCACCCAGATGCTCGCCAGCTCGGAGGTCGCGATGCGAGTGCGGGTGCCGGGCCTGGGCGTGGCCCGACTCGAGCCGCTGGAGGTGCCCGAGCCGGTCACGGCCTCCATGGGCCACCTCTCCAACGGCCTGGTCGAGATCCACTTCGACCACCGTGGAGAGATGGTGTCGCTGCGGGACTGCGTGCGGAACCGGGAGCTCATCCCGCAAGGGTGCGCAGGAGCCCAGCTGGTGCTGGCCGCCGACCACCCGGTGGAGTTCGACGCCTGGGACCTCGAGCAGTGGACGGGGCGCCTGGCTGCGCCCATGCCGCTCGCCGACACCATCGGACTGGTGGACACCGGCCCGCTGGTGGGCGGGGTTCGCACGGCGTGGCAGTTCGGCCGTGGCAGCATCCTCACCCGCGACGTCGTGCTGCGGGCGGGAAGCCCCCGGGTCGACGTCCGGGTGTCGGTCGAGTGGCGGGAGTCCGAGCGCTACCTGGCGCTGGACCTCCCGCTCGCCGTGCACGCCGAGACGGCGGCGTGCGAGATCCAGTTCGGCCTGCAGCGGCGCCCCACCCACACGAACACCTCCTGGGACGACGCCAAGTTCGAGGTCTGCGCCCACCGCTACGTCGACCTCTCCGAAGGCGACGCCGGCGTGGCCGTGCTCAACGACGGACGCTACGGCCACAGCCTGCATCCCGGGCCCGACACCCCACCCGGATCCACCCGGGTGCGGGTGAGCCTCCTGCGGGCGCCGAGGTTCCCCGATCCCGAAGCGGACCACGGTCTCCACCAGGTGACGATCTCCCTGCTGCCGCACGGATCCGGGCTGCACGACGTGCTGGCAGAGGCCGAGGCGCTGAACACCCCTCTGCTCGTCGTCCCCGGCTGCGGTGCCGGCGATCCGCCGGCACCGCTGGTGCGCGTCGGGGACCCGCGCGTGCAGGTCGCCGCGGTGAAGCTCGCCGACGACGGCTCCGGAGATCTGGTGGTGCGCCTGTGGGAGGCCACCGGCAGCCACGTGGACACGACGATCGAGGTGGACGGTCACCGACGGGAGGCTCGACGATGCAACCTCCTGGAGGAGCCCGAGGAGGGCTCGGCGGCGATCGCCGTCGAGCACGGAGGGCTCTCCCTGATGCTGGTCCCCTTCGAGCTGGTCACCCTGCGGCTGCGCTGAAGGGCGGCGCCGCGAGCGATCACCCGCCGGTGCCGCTGCGGCGGAGGCGCTCCTGGTCTCGGGCACGGAAGGCGCTGAGGTGGGACGAGATGTCCACCACGAACGCGAAGACCACGAGGAACCAGCCGAAGCCGCTGACACCGACCACCGGTTGGTAGGCCCAGGCGTACACGAGGGTGGTCCACGGGAGGAAGAGGAACCCCGCAAGGCCCCACCAGAACGAGTCCAGCGCGTCGGAGAGGCGATCGGTGAACAGCCAGGTCAGGAAGATGGCGAGGCGGGGCGAGAGCACTGCGAACAACGCGATGAGGCAGCCGCAACCCATGCGCTCACGCTACCGGCTCGCGTCATCTTCCGGCGGGATCCTCCCGTCGGCGAAAACCGGCACGGAGCCCGTCACCGTCACCGTGACCCGCATGCCGCGCTCCACCCGCCGGTGGTGCTGGATCCTGGCCAGCACCTCGGCACCGCTCGCCTCCGGTGCGTCGAGGCGAAGCCGCACGAGCGCGTCGTGGCCGAAGTAGGTCCACGACACCACCGCTGCGGGAGCACCCGACGCCACCCCGGGTTCGTGCAGCTCGAGCTGCTCGGGACGGATGACCGCCCAGACCGCCCCGCTGGAGGGTTCGGTGCCCGTGTCGGATACGACGAGGTCTCCCAGGATGCTCCGGGCCGAGCCGTTCCCGGTGGGGTCGAGCACCGCCGGGATCACCACGGACTCCCCCACGAACTCGGCCACCTCCAGGTCGGAGGGGCGCTCGTACAGCGTGACCGGGTCGGCGACCTGTGCGAGCCTGCCCTCCCGCAGCACCGCCACGCGATCGGCGAAGCTCAGCGCCTCCTCCTGGTCATGGGTGACCAGGAGCGCCGCCGCATCGGCAGCCTGCAGCACCTCGCGCACCTCGTCCCGCAGCTGTGCGCGGAGGCCCGCGTCGAGCGCGGAGAAGGGCTCGTCGAGGAGGATCACCGCCGGCCCCGGTGCCAGTGCCCGAGCGAGAGCGACCCGTTGCTGCTGGCCCCCAGAGAGCTCCGACGGCCGACGACGGGCGCTGCCGCCGAGGCCCACGAGATCGAGGCACTCCGCGACGCAGGCATCGCGCTGCGTCCTCGGCATCCCCCGGAGCCCGAACCCCACGTTCCGACCGACGTCGAGGTGAGGGAACAACGCGCCTTCCTGTGGCACCAGCCCGATGCCGCGTCCCTCGGTGGGCACCCAGATCCCGGGGCCCGCCACCACCCGCCCGTTCAGGGCGATGGTGCCCGAATCCGGTCGCAGCAGGCCGGCGACCAACCTCAGCAACGTGGTCTTGCCGCACCCCGAGGGGCCCAGCAGCGCCACGAGCTCCCCGGCACGGACCTCCAGGCCCACCCCGTCCAGGACGGCGTCCGGCGGGTGGAAGGCGAAGCGGATGCCTGCCATGTCGAGGGCGGGGACGTCCCGGACGTCGCAGGCATCGCCCTGCGCCCCGGGGGCAGCGACGGTGCTCACCCGATCTCCCTCGACGCTCGGGTCAGGATCCAGGTCGGCACCGATGCCACCACGAGGAGAGCGAGCGCTGCCGGCGCCGCCGCCGCGTAGCGACCCACGGAGGACTTCGACCACAGGTCCATGGCCAGGGTCTCCATCCCGGTCGGGTGCAGCAGCAGCGTGGCCGGCAGCTCCTTCATCGCGGCAAGCAGCACCAACGCGGTGCCCGAGGCGATCCCCGGTGCAGCCAGCGGAAGGGTGACGCGCAGCAGCACCCCCCATCTCCCCCGACCGAGGGCGTGCGCGACCTCTTCCAGCGCCACCGGCGACTGCTCGACCGAGGCCCTCACCGAGCCCACACCGAGCGGGAGGAACAGCACGGCGTAGGCGAGCGCCAGCATCGGCGTGCGCTGGTAGAGGGGCTGCAGGACGGTGACGCCCACGAAGACCAGGCTCATCGCCACCACGATCCCCGGGAGGGCATGGGCCACGTAGACCGACCGGTCGAGCAGGCCGACTCCGGCCGAGCGATGTCGCGCGGAGAGGATCCCCAGCGGCACGGCCAGCAGCATCGTCGCCAGCGCTCCGAGGCCGGCGACCTGCAGCGTGGCCCCCAGTGCGCTCGACAGCTCTCCCCAGTCGATGCCGGCGGAGAGGCCGCGACGGAACCACACCACCAGGCTCAGCGCCGGGAAGCCGACTGCCAGGCCGGCAACCGCGACCAGGAACCCCAGCGCCGGCCAACGCCACGGCCCGAGCTGCAGGACGTGCTGCGGTCTCGGCGCTCCGGAGCCGACCCGGGCGAAGGACGGCTTCCCCCGCACCGCCGACTCGGCCCAGACCACCCCCAGGGCGACGACCACCAGCAGGCAGGCCAGGATGGCCGCCCTGGACGGGTTGAAGCCTGCCCTGAAGGCGCCGTAGATCACCCAGGTGAAGGCCTCGTAGCGCATCGTCCCCACCGCCCCGAAGTCCGACAGGGCGTAGAGGGCCACCAGCAGCGCACCCGCTGCCGCCGCCGGGCGCACCTGCCGGAGGGCCACATCGAAGGTGGCCGCCGCCGGAGAGCGTCCGAGGCAGCGAGCCACCTCTTCCTGGGCGGGGTCGGTGCGGCGGAGTCCGGCGGCCACCGGGAGGAACACGAACGGGTAGGCCACGAGCGTGAGGACCAGCGCAGCTGCCCAGAACCCACCCATCGAGGGCCACCACGACACCCATGCCAGGGCGGCGACGAACGACGGGACGGCCAGCGGGAGCGCCAGCACCACTTGCCAGGCTCGCCGCGCCGGCACATCGGTGCGAACCACCAGCACGGCGGCGGTCACCCCCACCAGGAGGCAGGCGCCGGTCACCACCCCGGTCAGCGCGAGGCTGCGCACCAGCAGCCAGAGCGTCCGGGAGGTGACCACCTCGTCCGCCACCGTCGACCAGCCCTGCTCCACGGCCCGATCGACGAGGTACCACAGGGGCACCAACGCGACGGCTGCGGCCACTGCCGCCGGCGCCAGGAGCATGAGCGGCGGTCCGCCGCGACGCCGGCGACGGATCGGCTCCGACACCGGCTGCGGCAGGGTCGCGGACCGTGGGCTCACCTCGTCAGCAGCCCCACCTCGGCCAGGAGCTGCTGGGTCTGCTCCAACGAGTCGAGGTCGGAGAGGTCGATCTGCGGAGGCTCCAGCGTCTCCAGCGGCGGCAGGCTCTCGGCCGGCTCGATCCCGGCGACGAGCGGGTACTCGAAGGTCTCCTGGGCGAAGTACGCCTGCCCCTCCCGGCCCAGGAGGTAGGCCACCAGCTCCTGCGCCGCTTCGGTCTGCTCGGAGGAGGCCAGCACCCCGACCCCGGCCACGTTCACCAGGCCGCCGACGTCACCGGCGGCCATGAAGCGGTTGCGAGCCGTCACGTTCTCCTCGCCTTCCTCCGCCACCTTCTCCAGCAGGTAGTAGTGGTTCACCAGACCGAGTGGTATCTCCCCCGCATCCACGGCGTCGCGGATCGCCACGTTGTTCTCGAAGGCCACCGGCTCCTGGGCCGAGAACGCCTCGAGCCACTCACGGGCCCCGTCCTCGCCACGCGCCACCCGCAAGCCTGTGACGAACGCCTGGAACGAGGCGTTGGACGGGGCGAAGCCGATCCGTCCCTTCCACTCGGGTTCCAGGAGCTCGTCGATGGTGTCGGGCGGCTCGGACACCAGCTCGGGGTTGACCACCAGGACCCGGACGCGACCGCTGGTGCCCACCCACGAGCCATCCGATGCCCGATACGCCTCGGGGACCCGGGCGAGCAGCTCCTCGTCCAGCGGCGCGAGGAGGCCCGCCTTGCCCACCGCACCCAGCGCCCCGGCGTCCTGGGAGAAGTAGACGTCGGCGGGCGAGGCATCGCCCTCGGTGAGCAGCTGGGCTGCCAGCTCCGCCGAGCTGCCGTCACGCACCTCCACCTCGATGCCGGTGTCGTCGCTGAACTGCTCGATCAGCGGGCCCACGAGGTCGCCGCTGCGACCGCTGTAGAGCACCAACGCGTCCTCGTTCCCAGCGGGATCCCGGTCGGCGTCCGAGCCCTCCTCGGTGCCGCAGGCGCTCGCCACGGACAGGAGGACCATCAGCGTCGCCGGGAGGAGTCGTCGTCGTAGTGTGGTCACGGCACTTCCTTCGGTTGTTGACTCGTCAGCTAACCGTACTGGTCTAAGGGATGCCTAACAAGTGCTGGGGGCACCGCCGAATGCGCACCGACCACGCCCGGACCTCGCCGATGTCACGCTTCAGCTCGGGGACCCGTCACGCCGATCACCTCAGGGTGGGTCGACGCGTCGGGTTGGCGGCAGTGCTCTGCCTCGGCATGCTCGGCGCCGCCTGTGCCCCGGTGGGAGCACCGACCACCTCCGTCCCCCCGCCGAGCCCCACCTCACCTCCCACGTCGCCACCTCGCCTGCTGAGCTGGGCGGACGTCGAGGCGGGGTTCCGGGGCACGTTCCTGGTGCCCGCCGGCTCCGGCACCGGCCCCCACGACCGCTTCGGCTACTCCAGCGGCATCCATGCCCAACTCGAGGACGGCAACCTCCTCGTCGACGGGCACGACTACGCCGATCGCGTCGGCGAGGTCCGGCTCCCGCCGACGCTGGACGGCCGGGCCGGCACCCAGGTCGGGGCCTTCGCCGACGTCACCGGCGGGATGCTGCCCCGGGGCTGGGTGGGCGGCGAGAGCTTCGAGTTGGGGGGTCTGCTGCAGGTCGACGAGCGCGTCCACTTCACCGAGCACCAGTGGTACAACGCCACCGCCACCGACTGGGACTCCCTCGGATGGTGGCAGGCGGACGCGGCGCCGGCCCACCACGGCCTGTGGAACGTCGACCACCCCGACGCCGTCTCCCAGCGCATCGGCGGCTACCTCTCCTACGCTCCCCCGTCGCTGCGGGCCGAGGGGATCGACTACCTGGCAGGTCAACAGGGGACCTCGGGAGCAGCGACGGGTCGGTGGGGGCCGAACCTCTGGGCGCTCGACCAACCGAGCCTGCTCGACCCCAGGGTGGACGTTCGAGCCCTCCCCCTCCTCTACCACCGCGCCGACCATCCGGCACCCGGCTGGTGGGTGGGCGACAAGGTGAGCTCCATGCAGTGGATCCGCACGGCCACCGTCGAGGGCGTGCTGGCCCTCGTGGTGGAGGGCGTGGGCCCCACCTGGTACGGCGAGCCCGACGAGGGCCCCGGTGGGATCGTCTCGGTGTACTCGGGCGCCAAGGGCTACCACGCCGCCGGGTACCGGCTCTCGGCCTGGATCTACCGACCCGACGACCTCCTCGCCGTCTCCCGGGGCGAGCGCGAGCCCTGGTCGGTGGAACCGGCCGAGCGCACGGTGCTCGTCGAACGGCTGCAGGGATCTGCGGCCGAGCGGTGCACCGGCTTCCTGTGCAGCTCTGCCGCAGCGCGGGTGCAGGCCAGCTGGCGAGACGGTCGGCTCGTGCTGCTGGTGCCGGACGGCTACCGGGGATACGGGGAGCCGACGCCGAAGGGCTACGTCGCCGACCTGCGCTGAGCGAGCGGCGCGCGCTCAGACGCGGCCGAGCAGGTCGTCCCAGGGGCCGCTCACCTCGTAGGTGACGCCGAAGTGGGCGCCGGTCGGTCCGGCGCCACCACGCTGGGAGCTGAAGTACAGCCGGGAGCCGTCCGGGCTGAATCGGGGGCCGGTGACCTCGGAACCATCGTGGCCCAGGACCCGCACGACCACGGTCAGCGAGCTGTCGGGGAACAGCGCCACCAGCTGCATGTCGTCGCCGTCCTCGGCGATGAGGAGCACCCCGGACGACGGGTCGTAGTGGAGGTTGTCCACGCCCGCCAGCAGTGACGGACGGCCGGCCTGGTAGCGCAGCGCCACCTCATGGGACGCGGTGGAGTACTCCCAGATCCGGTTGTCGCCCTTTGTGCTGAACCACACCCGCACGCCGTCGGTGTCGACGCCCTCTCCACCGTTGAAGCGCATGGTGCCGGGAACCTGCTTGCGGGTCGGGCCGTCCCACGCCGACGGGCGAGGCACCTGCACCCAGGTGACGGGGCCGGGAGCGGTCCCGGTGGCGATCTCGAGGACCCCGCTGCCCAGGTCGCCCGGGGTGTCCGGCGTGAACCGGTAGAACCCCCCGTCGGGCCGGTCCTCGGTGAGGTAGGCGCGGTGGTCCTGTGCCAGGGCGACGGCCTCGTGCACGAACGCGCCCAGCGCTGGGCGGGGCACGGCGGCGGCGGCACCGGTCGGATCGCACTCCCACACGCGACCGCCCTCCTGCTCCTCGCAGCTGAGCCAGGTCCCCCACGGCGTCGGGCCCCCGGCGCAGTTCATGCTGGTGTAGCGCAGGATGCTCCGGCCGCCCAGGATCGTCCCGTCGGGGGCGAATCGGATCGAGGAGACCCCGCCGGCTCCCGGGACCTCGCTGTTGACGACGTGGTACCAGCCTCCCGGGACCGCAGGGTCGGGGAAGGTGGCCGCCCCGTCGGGGAAGACCGGGTACTGGTAGCCGCCGACCATGGCGTGGCCGCCGAGGGCGATGACCCTCGCGGTGAAGCCCGGGAGCAGGTCGAGCGCGCCTGCGGCTCCGGGCAGGACCAGTCCTGGTCCGTTCCACGGCGGCGCGCAGCCGGCGACGACCCCTGCGCCGAGCGCCGCCACACCGCCCGCGCGCAGGAGGTCCCGTCGCGACACACCTCTCGAACGCACGCCGTCGGTTCCCGCCGTCGGTTCCACGAGCACACCCCCCGCTGTCGATCCGGACGGATCGCAGGGTATCCGTCCGGTGAACTCCAGGTTAACGGCTCCACCGTCGAGGTGACCCGGGAGTCGGGGATACCGTAGGGGCCCCATGGAGGCCTCTGCGACCACCGCCGAGTGGCCGGGCAGGTGCCCCCGGCCGGCGCTGATCTGGGCCATCACCCTCTCCGGCATCACGGCCAACACCCTGATCTCCCCCGTGCTGCCCGACATCATCGACGACTTCCGCCGACCCGACGCCGCCGCCGGTCTGGTGGTGGCCGCCGCCTCCCTGCCCGGGGTGGTCGCTGCCCCGGTGATCGGCATCCTCGCCGACCGGCTCGGCCGCCGAAGGGTCGTGGTCCCGTGCCTCGCGATCTTCGGCCTGGCCAGCGCGCTGGCCGTGGCCGCCTCCAGCTACTGGGTGCTGGTGGCCGCCCGTCTCCTCATGGGGTTCGGCTCGGCTGGGCTGATCAACCTGGCGGTGGTGCTCATCGGTGACCACTGGAGCGGTCAGGAGCGGGTGCGGCAGGTGGGCCGCAACGCTGCAGTGCTCACCGGCGGGCTCGCCGTGCTGCCTCCCCTGGCCGGGATGCTGGCCGTGCTCGGCTCCTGGCGGCTGTCCCAGGCACCATCGGTGCTGGCGCTGCTCACGGCCTGGGTCGCGTGGAGGGAGCTCGACGACCTGCGACCGCCGCACGCAGAGAGCACCTTGGGCAGCCAGCTGCGCGACGCCGCCGTCACGCTGCGCTCGCCGGTGATGGCGGCCACGATCCTCTCGGGCTTCCTCATCTTCGTGATGATCTTCGGCCTCTTCCTCACGGTGCTCCCGGTGCACCTCGAGCGGGAGTTCGGCCTGGGCGCAGGGGCCCGTGGCCTCCTGTTGGCGGTGCCGGCGCTCTCTGCGACCTTCGTGTCGCTCAACCTGGCACGCCTGCGGGAGCACCTCGGGCTCCGAACCCTGCTGGTCGCCGGAGGCGTGCTGTTCGGCGTGGCGCTGCTGATCACGGGATGGGCGCGGGTCGTCCCCGGCGCACTCGGGGGTCTGCTCCTCTACGGCATCGCCGAGGGCTTCACCGTGCCGTCCCTCCAGGAGACCACCGCGGCGCGGGCTCCAGCGGCGCAGAGAGGCACCGTCCTCGCCGTCTGGGTGTCCGCGGTGCGTCTCGGCCAGGCCAGCGGACCCCTGCTCTTCGCCGCGGTCTTCGCCGCCGTCGGGACCGGTGCGGCGCTGATGCTCGGCGCAGCCGTGAGCCTTCCGGTCGTCGCCTTGCACGCGCTCACCGGGATCGGGGACCCTCCTCCCGACGGCCTCGATGGAGCATGAGCGACACGGAGCGCCCCTCCCGGGGGACTTCGAGCGGTCCTGCCCCACCCCGCGCAGCGCAGCGGCCAGACTGGGCCCATGGCGCGATCCATCCGACGAGTCGGGGTCATGACCAGCGGCGGCGACTGCCCGGGGCTCAATCCGGCCATCCGGGCGATCACCCGACGAGCGGTGCGCGGCTACGGCTACGAGGTGGTGGGCATCGAGGACGCGGTCGCCGGCCTGGCGACGCGGCGGGCGCGACCGCTCACGCCCGCCGTGCTCGACCTGAACGGGTTCGACCCCATGCTCAGCACGGGTGGCACCATCCTCGGCTCGATCAACAAGCCCATCGACGCCGTCGCCGGAGAGGTCGAGGCGGGCTACGCCGAGCTCGGTCTGGATGCCCTGATCGCCATCGGTGGTGACGGCAGCTTGGCGATCCTCCAGGAGCACGCACGCGGCGCAGGCTGGTGCCTGGTCGGGATCCCCAAGACGATCGACAACGACGTCGCCCTCACCGATCGCAGCATCGGCTTCGACACCGCCGTGCGAACCGTCACCCGGGCGTGCGCCCAGCTGCGCACCACCGGGGTGAGCCACGACCGCGTCATGGTCCTCGAGACGATGGGCAGGGGCGCGGGTCATCTCGCCCTGTCGGCCGGGATCGCCGGTGGAGCCGATGCGATCCTCATCCCAGAGCTGCGCTGGGACCTCGAGGACCTGCTCCACACCGTCGAGGCGACCCGCCGGGAGCGTGGCCACGTCTTCGCCCTGGTGGTCGTCGCCGAGGGGGCCGCAGCCCCCGAGGGCGGCACGGTGGGCACCGTCGATCGCGGCGGGCGCCACCACTACGGGGGGGTCGGAGAGGCCGTGGCCAACGCGCTGGAGGCGGCGACCGACGGCCGAGTGGAAGCTCGCTCCACGGTGCTCGGCCACCTGCAACGGGGCGGCGAACCCAGCCCCTACGACGCCATCCTGGCCACTGCCTTCGGGACCTACGCCGTCGATCTGGTGGCCGAGGCCCGCTTCGACACCATGGTCGCCCAGCAGGGCACCTCCGTGCAGGCGGTGCCGTTGTCCGAAGTGGTGGCAGCCGGGGCGGTCGGGGTTCGCCCGGACGACCCCCTCGTGCACACGGCTCGGGCGGTGGGCATCTACCTCGGCACCGAGCCCACCTGAGCGCGCCGCCCATCGACGACGTCCCCCGATGCTGCAACCCGACCACGCCGGGGCCCCTCCCGGGTCGAACTCACCCGGTCACCTCCCGGTGCCCGCCGTTCGACCGAGCCGCCCCCGATCCGCCAGAGCCGCTTGGCGGGAGCGACGCTGCAGGATCCGGTAGATCCCACCCGCCATCACCGCGGCCAGCGCCAGCGTCGTGCCGGCGACGTACCAACCACGGGCGGCGTCGGTGCCCGCCAGGGTTCCGTGCAGGGCCACCATGGCGAACACCGGGTAGCTGCCGAGGTGCACGGCCCGCCACCAGCGACGAGGCAGGCGGTGCATCATCGCCGATGTCGTCTGGATGGCCACCAGACCCCAGAAGCCGAGGACACCCAGCCCAACCGCCCCTCGGCGCCACGACGCGGCGAACGGCACCAGGAGGTCCGCGAGGTCGAGCTCCAGGTAGCTGTCGCCGAGGAGCGCCAGCAGGTGCAGCCCCACGAAGGCCAGCGTGAGCCCCGCCAGGCCGCGGTGCAGGTCCAGCAGCCACTTCGGGCGGCGCCGCTGCCAGAACAGGTCGCTCGCGACGACGATCCCGATCAGCACCGAGGCGGTGAGCATCCACCATCCCACGATCCCCGAGGCACGACCGAGGAACCACCAGAGCTGAGAGCTCAACACGACCGTGACCCGCTGGAGTCGAGCTCGACCACTCGGACCTGTTCCGACGTCTGGAGCACACCGGTGAGGCCGTGAGCTCTCAGGTGCCGGACGGCGCCGGACTCCCCGGCGAGCAGGGCGGCCGTGGCGTGCACCTCCGCCAGCCATCCCGATCGAGCCACCACGGTCGCGCTGAGCAGGTCCGCGGGCCCGACCGGCACCCTTGCGCGGGGAGCACGGTGGTCCTGCCGCGGCAGGCCGGCCAGCTCGCCGTGGCGGTGCAGGACGCTGGAGGTGGCGACTCCCCCACCCTCGATGTCCAACCGGAGCGGCGGCTCGTCGACGTCACCGAGGACGGGTTCCACCTCGACGCGCCAGCGCTCCCCCTCCGGTGGCGCTCCTGACGCGCTGAGGTCGCCGCCGATGCCCACCAGCGCACCCCGGCACCCCATGCGCCGCAGCTCCTGCACGACGAGGTCTGCTGCCAAGCCCTTGCCGATCGCTCCCGGATCGAGGGTGACCCCTGGCGCCAGACAGGCGGTCCCCTCGAGCTGGTCGAGCGTCAGGTCGTCATCGAGCGGCCGGATGGCCGACGGTGCCCCGGTGCCATCGCCGGCTTCGCGGGGATCGAACCGGGCTCCGCCGAGGTGCCATCCCTGCAACATCGCCGAGAGGAGGCAACTCGTGTCGGGGTGCACCGAGACCGTCGCGCCGGCTGCGGCGTTGAGTCGGGTGATCTCGCTGTGCGGCAGGAAGCGGCTCCATCGCTGCTCCAGCTGGTCGATGCGCGCTGCGGCCCACCGCTCGGCCTGGTGGGGGCCGTCCACCACCACGACCTCCACAGAGCTGGCCATCGCCCGGCCACGGAGCCGGCGCACCGCCTCGTCCATCAACGGCTCCCCGACGTGGTGGCGTCGACACGCAGCGGCTGCGGGGCGGCCGTGGGACCGCCGGAGACCACCCTCGTGGAGGGTTCGCTGCGAAGGACCACCGGCGGGGTGCTCCCGCCAGTGGTCGACGCGGCACCTCGGGGAGGCAGGATGATCACACTCGAGGTGGCATCCGGCGTCGGGAGGCCGCTCCGGGCCGACTCGTCCATCGACATCGCCCCGACGAGCACCAAGGTGGCGGCGGTGCCGAAGCCCGCCGCGGCGATGCGCGCCCC
The DNA here is from genome assembly GCA_964420125.1 of uncultured Microthrixaceae bacterium. GTDB lineage: Bacteria > Actinomycetota > Acidimicrobiia > Acidimicrobiales > Microtrichaceae > CAYQQQ01. The sequence goes on along the minus strand of CAYQQQ010000019.1, from coordinate 37,328 downwards.
CTGTGCCGGGTGCGGGGCTCGGCGACCACCGGGGTTCCGGGCGGCAGTGCGGGCTGCCTCAGTCATCGTCCTCACCACCTTCGTACTCGTGCTCCTCGGCCTCGTGCTCCCTGGACTCGTGCTCGTCGCCTTCGTGCTCGTCGCCTTCGCGCTCTCCGCCCTCGGACGAGCCGCCGCCAGCGGCGGCAGCGGGTGGGAGCGTCACCACCGCGGCCTGCACCGAGCCGTCGGCGTGCAGCTGGGCGCCGAAGCGGTGCACCGTGCCGTCCGCGTCGGTGAAGTCCACCGTCGCGGCCTCGGCGCTGCCCGACGGCTGCACCGTTGCGCTCCAGCCGTCGGCCGGCTGGGCACGGGCGACCTCGATCGCCCCGTCCTGCCACCGCAGCGAGACGATGCCGGCGCCGTCCACGTCGTAGTCCTGGGTGCTCCAGGAGGCGATCTCACCGGAGCCGGCGTCGCCGGGTCCGGTGGCGGTGGGTGCGGCCTGGGCGTCTGCGAGGTCGAGCTGTCCGACCGCGGCGGCGTCGTTCGGGGAGTCGAACACCCCGAGGTTGGCCCCCATGGCGAACGACCCGGCCAGGACCACCGCGGTGGCCGCAGCGGCCGTCACGAGTGCGGTTCTGGAGATCATGACGTCCTTTCCGAACCGGTTGGTGGTGGATCTCGGGAGGTTCTCCGGCTCTGCTCCTCGAAGGTACGGGGCCCCGCGTGAGGGGTACCCCAGAGCGGGGTAAAGGCTTGGCAAAGGATCTGCCTCGACGTCACGACGGCGTGGGATCCTCTTTCCATGCGACTGCTCGTCGTCGAAGACGACCCGTCGATCTCCGCACCGCTGGTGACCGGCCTGCGCCGGGAGGGCTTCGAGGTGCTGGCCGTGGCAACCGGTGCCGATGCGCTGGCTGCGAGCGACTACGACCTCGTCCTGTTGGATCTCGGACTGCCCGACATCGACGGACACTCGGTCTGCCGCGTGCTGCGATCCGAGGCGGACGTCCCGATCATCGTGGTGACCGCCCGCGGCGACGAGACGGATCGGGTCCGACTGCTGGAGAGCGGCGCCGACGACTACATCGTCAAGCCGTTCGGCTTCAGGGAGCTGGTGGCGCGGGTGCGGGCGGTGCTGCGTCGCAGCTCCACGCCCGCACACGGCCGCGCCGAGGTCATCGAGCACCCTCCCCTGCGCATCGACACCCGCACCCGCACTGTGGAGCTGGACGACCGCCAGGTGGCCCTCACCCCCAAGGAGTACGACCTGCTGGTCGCCCTGGCCACCGACCCCGGGGCCGTCGTCACCCGTGAGGAGCTGCTGCGCGACGTGTGGGACCACGACTGGTGGGGCTCCACCAAGACCCTGGACGTCCACATCGCCTCGCTGCGACGCAAGCTGTCCCCGGAGCTGATCGAGACGGTCCGCGGCGTCGGCTACCGGCTGGCCTCGTGACCCGCCGCATCCTCCTCAGCTTCCTCACCTTGACCTCCCTGGTGCTGGTGGTCCTCGAGGTGCCCCTCGGGATCTTCTACGCGCAGCGCGAGGACGAGCGGCTCACGAACGCCCTCACCGGTGACGCGTCGGTGCTGGCGATGGTCTACGAGGATGCCCTGGAGCAGGGCGCCGCGCCGGATCCTGCGGCAGCTCGACGCTACGCGGAGCGCACCGGCGCCAGGGTGGTGGTGACCGATGCTGCGGGCACGTCGTTGGTGGACACCGACGGGTCGGTGCCCCGGGACCTCTCCACGCGGCCGGAGGTCGCCGAAGCGCTCCGGGGCAGTCGCTCCAGCGGCACGCGTCGCAGCGACACCCTCGAGACCGACCTCCTGTACGTCGCGGTACCTGTCGGCTCCGGTTCCAGCGTGCTGGGCGCGGTGCGGGTCACCTTCGACCGCCACGAGGTGACCGAGCGAGTCCGGCGGTTCTGGGCCGGCCTGGTCCTCGTGGCGATCGCCGTGCTGGCAGCGGTGACCGGGATCGGTTGGACCATCGCTCGATGGATCACCCGACCGCTGCGCCGGATGGAGGCCACCGCGAGTCGGTTCGCCGCCGGCGACCTCCGGGTCGGCCCCGTCGACCCCGACGCCCCTGTCGAGATCGACGTGCTCTGGCACACCCTCAACGACATGGCCGCCCGACTCGAGCACATGATGGCAGAGCAGCGCAGCTTCGTCGCCGACGCCTCGCACCAGCTGCGCACACCGCTCACGGCGCTGCGACTCCGGCTCGAGAACCTGGAGCAGGCCGCGCGGACGCCGGAGGGCGTCGACCCCGTCGACCTCGACGCCGCGACGGCCGAGAGCGAGCGTCTGGGCATGCTCGTGGAGGACCTGCTCCGGCTCGCCCGGGCGGAGGGGCCGCCCGCCGCCGCACCGACCGAGCTGAGCGAGGTCGTCACCCACCGCGCCGACATCTGGTCGGCCGTGGCCGAGGAGCACGGCATCGAGCTGCGTGCCCGGCTCCCCGGAGGCCCCACGTGGGCCCTCGTCGTCCCCTCCGGCCTCGAGCAGATCCTCGACAACCTCCTCGACAACGCCATCCGCGTCGCGCCCCGCGGATCCGTCGTGGACATCGGGCTTGACCACCACGAGCACCGCGTGGTGCTCACCGTGGCCGATCACGGCCCCGGCCTCGACGACGGCGCCAAGGCCGCCGCCCTCGAGCGCTTCTGGCGCGGGTCCGACAGCCATGGCAGCGGACTGGGCCTGGCGATCGTCGACGAGCTCGTGGCCGCGTCCGGTGGTGATCTCGAGCTGCTGGACAACCCGGGAGGCGGTCTACGCGTCGAGATCTCGCTGCCAATCGCCCACCCGGTGTGAGCAGCGCACCCTCTGGTGAGCGGCCGGAGGAGCACGGTCGTCGGCGGTGAGCCAGATGTCACTGCGCGCTCTCGTTGCGACGATGCGCCGCGGTTCACCAGACTGACCGGTGGCGCGCCGGCGGGTGGAGAGCTGCCCGCGGCCCGCCGACGTCCGCTGACGGGAGCTGCATGTTCGCTCGAATGGGAACCTGGTGCGCCACGCGTCGTTGGGTCGTGGTGGCGATCTGGCTCGCCGTGCTGATCGGGCTGGGAGTGGCGGCGCAGACCGCCGGCAGCGACATCCGCAGCTCCTTCGATCTCCCCGAGCTCGAGAGCACGAGGGGCGGGGACATCTTCGATGCCAACTTCGACGGCGTCGGCACCGGTGCCCGGGGCACGATCGTCTTCCGCTCCGATGGGCCCATCTCCAACGCTGCGCTGGTGGCGGAGCTCGAGGAGTTCCTGGCGGAGGTCGACAGCATCGACGGCTCGACCGTCCGCTCCCCCTTCGCTCCGACCGGCGCCACCCAGATCTCCTCCAGGGGCCGCTACGCCGGACACGTCGCCTATGCCGACATCGAGCTCGCCGGAGAACCCAACCGCGACTCCATGGAGGGCTTCGGCACCGAGGTGAAGGGCTTCGCCCCCACGATCGAGGGAACGGACATCGACTACGGAGGTGAGCTCTTCAGCACCTTCGAGCAGCCGGACTCCGAGATGCTCGGCCTGGCCTTCGCCATCTTCATCCTGATCCTCGCCTTCGGCTCCGTCATGGCCATGGGATTGCCCGTGCTCGTCGCGCTCGGTGGGATCGGCGCCGGAACCACCATCGTCCTCCTGGCCTCGAACCTCATGACGATGCCCGAGTCGACCAGCACCCTCGGCATCATGATCGGCCTGGGTGTGGGCATCGACTACGCCCTGTTCATCGTGACCCGGTATCGGGAGCAGCTGCGCGCCGGGCACCCCGTCGAGGAGGCCGTGGGGATCGCCATCGACACCTCGGGGAGAGCCGTGCTCTTCGCCGGCCTCACCGTGGTGATCTCGTTGCTCGGCATGCTGATCATGCGGATCGGCTTCGTGAACGGACTGGCCGTGGGTTCGGCCGTCACGGTGGCCGCCACCATGGTGGCCTCGCTCACGCTCCTTCCGGCGCTGCTCGGCTTCGCAGGCCGCCACATCGAGGTCACGCGTTGGAGAGGCCTGCTGCTCGCCGGCGGCGTCGCCGTGGCGCTGATCGGCATCGGCCTCGCCCTGCCGGCGGTGTCCATGGTGGCGCTGGTCGTGGCCGCGCTCGTGGTGGTCGTGTCGGTCTTCTCGGCGCTGTTCAAGTTCTCCACGCCCCTCTCGAAGACCGTTCCCACGACGAAGGACAAGCCGCTGCGCGAGACCTTCGCCTATCGCTGGAGCCGCCTGGTCCAGGCCCGTCCGTGGACCGTGACGATCATCAGCTCCGTCGTCCTGCTCGGTCTGGCGATCCCCATGTTCAGCCTGCGATTCGGCTTCGGTGACGACGGCAACCTGCCCGAGGACTCCACCAGCCGCCAAGCCTACGACCTCTTGGCCGCCGCCTTCGGCCCCGGCCACAACGGTCCGCTCCTGCTGATCGCCACGCTCCCCGAGGGCGCAGACCCCGCCGTCGCGCAGCCCGTCAGCGACGCCCTGGCGGCCACTCCCGGCGTGGCCGAGGTCACCCCGGCCATCCCCAACACCCTGGAGCTGGTCAACTCCGACCCACCGGCCGAGGCCACCGCGGTGATGTGGCGCGTGATCCCCACGACCTCGCCCCAGGACGAGGCCACCACCGAGCTCGTCCACCACCTCCGCGACGACGTGCTTCCCGCCGCCACCGACGACTCCGGGCTCGACGTCCTGTTGACCGGGTTCGTCGCCGTCACCGTGGACATCTCGGACTACCTGGCCACACGGCTCCCGTTGTTCTTCGTCGCCGTGCTCGGGTTGTCGTTCCTGCTCCTGATGGTCGTGTTCCGGTCCCTCTTGGTCCCGGTGAAGGCGGTCATCATGAACCTGCTGTCGATCGGTGCCGCCTACGGGCTCACCGTCGCCGTGTTCCAATGGGGCTGGGGAAGCGTGATCCCCGCGTTCGGGATCTCCGCTGCTCCGGTGGAGCCCTTCCTGCCGATGATGCTCTTCGCCATCGTGTTCGGCCTCTCCATGGACTACGAGGTCTTCCTGCTCTCCCGGATCCGGGAAGAGTGGCTGCGAACCGGTGACGCCAACACGTCGGTGGCCGACGGTCTTGCCGCCACCGCCAAGGTGATCAGCGCCGCAGCGGCGATCATGGTCTTCGTGTTCGGCAGCTTCATGCTGGAGACCGACCGTGCGGTGAAGATCTTCGGCTTCGGCCTGGCCGCCGCCGTGCTCATCGATGCCACCATCGTGCGGCTCCTGCTCGTGCCGGCGACCATGGAGCTGCTCGGTGCGCGGAACTGGTGGCTGCCCCGGTGGCTGGAGCGGATCCTGCCCCACGTCAACGTCGAGGGCACGACGGCCGAGGTCGACGAGATCCTGGCCCAGGAGCTGGATCCGCACCGGGGCGACGAGCGCGGCGAGGAGCGGGAACCCGAGCTCGTGTGACGGTCGGGCCCTCCGACGGCGCACGACGACCGCCTGCACCGGCGGCGCCTCGGGGGATGGCAGGATGTCGGGGTGGACATCGAGCACTTCTACGACGCCAACCCGGCCCGCCGAGCATCCAAGGAGTACTCCTTCGGCAGCGACTGGACCGATCCCGGTGGAGTGCGCTGGGAGCTCAACTGGGTGGAGGACACCGGCGAGGTCTACCTGATGCGGGAGGCCGGCGAGCCGTTGGTCATGGACCCCCTGGGCGACACGCTCGTGCCCGACCTCCCTGCCGACGAGGTGACCGTCGAGGTGCTGGGCGTCATCCACGGCCTGGACCGCGTCGAGGGTGCGTTCTCCGGGTGGTCGGAATCGCAGGGCGATCCCGGCAGCGTGGCCTGGGTCCATCAGAGGATGTCCGAGGCGTCCTCCGGCGACGTGCACGCGGCCGGCGCGGACGACCCTCCGCCGACGTCGCTCGAGGGTGCCTGACGCACCTCGAGATGCCATCGATTGACCCGGAGTTCATCAACGGGCAAGCTGTGCGGCCATGGTGCCGGGGCGATGGCACAGAGCGGGGGCGATCTGGCTGGCCGTTGCACTGGGGGTGGCGCTGTCCTCCCTCAGCGCCGCGCAGCCGGCGCCCAGCGCGTCCAAGCAGGGCGCAGCCGACCGCACAGGCTCCCCGACCGAGGTGGCCGACGGCGACTCCGTCTCCTGGGTGGTCGACCTCGGCAACGACGGCGACCTGCCGGCCACCCTCCGGGTGACCGACACCCTCGGCGCCGGCCAGCAACTCGTGTCCGGGAGCGTGGAGGGACCGCCGGGCTGGGAGGTCGAGTACTCCGACGCCGGCACCGACGGGCCCTGGGACGGGGCGGGCGGCGCGTCCACCGCCGCCGTGCGGGCCACCTCCCCGCTCACCCCGCCCGGCGGCCGGGGCGGGGCCAGCGAGCTGCCCGAGCCGTCGCGCAACGCCACCACCGCCCAGACAGGTGGCGATGGGTGGATACCGATCATCACCGCGGACCGAGTGTTCAACGTGTACCACCACAGCGGCATCGGGGAGGCGGATCTCACCTGCAGCCTGCGGTCGGACGGGTCGAGATGTCCCGGCTACCCCAAGGACCTCTCGGTGTATGCGGCGGGGGATCTGTACACCCCCGGATCGCTGCGGGCGCTGGTGGACGAGCAGCAGCGCCTGTGGATACCGGCGACGGTCGACCGGCCGGCCACCACCAACGACGAGGCGGGCCTCTTCTGCTTCGACCTCCCCAGCGACGCCCCATGTGGATCCCGGTGGTACTCCCTCGGCACCGTCAGGGCGGGGGCCGGCCCCGCCAAGATCAGCCGGGCGCCCGTCGGGGGCGTCTCCCGCGTCGGCGACCACCTGCTGATGCTGGCGGCGCGCTCGACGGCGGGAACCTCCGCGGTGCAGTCCCTCTGCTTCGACCTTGCGTCGATGAGCTCCTGCGGCGTGCACGACCTCAACTCCGTCGGACTCCCGGCATGGGACTACGCAGTGGTCTCGGAGGGGCGAGCCGCCTGGGTCCACACCCAGACCGCCGGCACCCGGTCCTACTTCACCGTGGACTACGGCTCGACCGAGACGCTGCTGCCCTTCGATGCCGTCGGCACCCGGATCTTCTGCGTCGAGGCGGACGGGACCCCGTGTGCCGGGTGGACGGTGCCCGCCGTACCGGGGACCGACGGGTCGGAGCTGCTGCGCTTCGTCTCCGCGCTCATGGAGAACCCCGACGCTCCCGGCAGCCCGTGCATCAACCTCGCGGTGGTGGACCCGGCGTTCATCATCTCCAGCGACAGCGGACCAGCCTCGGTGCCGCAGCTGAAGAGCCGGTCCGTGCACTGCTTCGACAGCACGGGTGGGCTGGCTCCTGGGCTGATCCCGCCCGGCCTGGCGGCCATGATCGCTGCAGCTCCCACGAAGGTCTCCCCCGGGTTCAGCTACGAGCAACCGGTCTACATCTCCGCTGAGGAGGTGCGCACCGCGACGGGCACCCTGCTCCTGCCCGTCTCGGTCGGTTCGCCCCGGGGCCAGAACGCCAACAAGGTCAACTCCTGGGCCCTCTGCTACGACCCTGCCACCGACGGCCCGTGCACCGACTTCGGCGCCGGTGGTCTCAGCTCCTTCCCGCAGGTCCACTCCGGAGGACTCTCCCTGTACGGCTTCGAACGCGACGATGCGGGCTGCATCTGGGGCCTCGGCGACCAGGGCTGGCTGTTCACGCTGGATCCCGTGACGGGATCCACGCCGTGCCTCCGGGTGGCCTCCACCATCGAGGTCCCCGTTCCGCTGCAGTACTACTGCGCCTCAGAACCGGTGCTCGCCTGGCAGCGGGCCCGCCTCCGGGGCGTCGACGCATCCGAGCTCGACGACTTCCACCTCACCGTCCTCCAGGACGGCGACCCGGTGCCCGGCTTCGAGGACGTGAGCACCGCCGGCGACGAGATCGACCTCTCGAAGCTGTCGCCGACGGCCGCCTACACCTTCGTCGCCACCGTCAACGCCACCGGGACCGGCTCCTGGGACGCCGGTGTGCCCACGGTGGAGGTGTCCTTCAGCGGACCCGATCCACAGCTCTGCCTGCGCACGGCGGTGGAGCTCGACTGCCCCGTCCCCTCGCACATCGTGAACCTGGCGGTGGTGGAAGCCACCGACCCCGACGGACACGACAGCTCCTCGGCGATGGCCCACCTGGACCTCGTGGGCGCGGTACCCGACTGCCCGACAGGGTCCACCACCACCACGACCACCGAACCCACCACGACGACCACCACGACCGAACCCACCACCACCACGACCGAGGCAACGACCACGACGACGACCGAGGCAACGACCACCACCACCACCACGTCGACCGCCACCACGTCGACCGCCATCGAGCCGGCGACGAGTGTCCCGACGGCCGAGTCCACCACGACGACGACCGTGGCGGCGCCGAGCGCCACGAACCCCTCCAGCACGTCCACGACCACCACCACGGATCCGGCAGGGACCTCGAGCTCCTCGAGCAGCGCACCCCCTGCGACGGTCGCCGGCACGCAGAGCTCCTCGACCACCACGACGACCGAAGCCCCCTCTGCGGACAGCGGCCTCGCGTTCACGGGTGGCAGCACCTCGGTGCTGCTGCTGATCGGTGGCTGCGCCGTCCTGCTCGGCAGCCTGCTGCTCCTGGGCAACCCCTTCCGCCCTCGCCCGCAACGGCGGTAGCCCGGCCGGGTGCGGTCGCGACCGCCGGTGTCAGGCCCGTCGCGAGTCAGAGGGGCCCCACGGATCCCCCTAGTGTCTCCCCGATGGCCCCCGACCCACCTGCTCCGCTCGCCGACGAGCCCGACGGTGCCTTCCGACGTGCCACCATGGTCGCCGCCCTCGATTCCGGCGGGCCGACCCGACGCTGGAGCGCGGCGGTGTCCGAGGGATGGGACATCGGCGGGAACGCCAACGGCGGGTACCTGCTGTCCATCGCCGCGCGCGCCATGGCGGAGCAGCTCGGACGGCCGGATCCTGTCAGCGTCACCGGCCACTTCCTGTCACCCGGCCAGGAGGGCCCACTCGTGGTGGAGGTGACGACCGTGCGGGTCGGGGGGAGGTTCTCCACCGCCCGAGCGGAGCTCCGCGCGCAGGGGAAGCCGGTGCTCACCACGCTCGGCACCTTCGGAGACCTCTCCGACGCCGGAGCGCCGATGCTGGTCGAGGGCTCCCCGCCGGAGCTCCCGCCACCGGATGGCTGCCAGGGCGTCCCTCCCCTGGCGGAAGGGCAGCTCCCTTCGTTCATGCACCGCGTCGACCTTCGCCTGCACCCTGACGACGCGGGCTTCGGTCACGGTTCACCGAGCGGCGAGGCACGGGTCCGGGGGTGGTTCGGGCTGCCCGACGGCGAGCCCGTCGACACGATCGCGCTCCTGTGCGCCCTGGATGCCTTCCCGCCCACCGCTTTCAACGCCAACCTGCCCCTGGGATGGGTGCCGACCCTCGAGCTCACCGCCCACCTCCGGGGCCGTCCCGCGCCCGGCCTCCTCTCCGCCGAGTTCACCACGCGGTTCGTGACGGGAGGGTTCCTGGAGGAGGACGGCCTGATCTGGGACAGCGCTGGCACGCTCGTGGGACAGTCGCGCCAGCTGGCACTCCTGCCGCGACCCAGCTGAGCCCGCCACCTAGGGTGGGGGTCCCCCCGAAACCACACCGCGGAGGTGCCCACGATGGGGTTCTTCAAGAAGATGCGCACGCAAGCCGCCGGCGAGGGCCAGATCGGCGTCAAGGGGATGCCCGTGGACCCCTCCTTCCTCGGCGGCCCCTCCACGCAGCCCCTGGACGCCGACGATCCCCTGCTCCAGCCGATCGACGGCATCGGCCTGCCCGAGTACGCCGCAGTCGCCAAGGCCGCCCAGGCGCGTGGGGTCACCACCGAGGAGGACATGGCGCAGATCGCTGCAGAGATGGGCCACGATCCTGTCGTGTTCACCGCAGCCGCCCATCAGTGGGTGGCGCGGATGGGGCAGTCCATGGTGGTCGGCCAGCAGTTCCGCAAGTACCTCGACGCCTGAGCAGAGCCGCCCCCGCATCGCCGCTCCTGGCGACCTCGACCAGACTGTCGACATGTCCGAGCACCGCCGTCCCCTGCGACAGGGTCTGGTGTGGTCGGTCGTCGCCCTGAGCGTGGCCGCCCTGGCCGGCCTGGCCGCCTTCTGGCCGAGGGGGGAGCCTCCGGAGTCGATGGTGCAACCGGGCACGTTCGTCAACGCGGTGGTCACCGGCCTGCGCACCGAGCCCTGCGAGAGCATGGAGGTGGTGGCCCGCACCGAGTGCACCTACGCGGAGATCGAGATCACCTCCGGCGCCGGCGTGGGCTCCGAGGGTGAGTTCGTCGCCGCCGAGGACGACCTCAGCCGCCCCGACGTGGCGGTGGGCGACGAGGTCGTGGTGCTCGACGTGCCGAGCAGCCCCCCTCCCTACCGCTACGTGTTCTGGGACTACCAGCGCACCGCCCCGCTGCTCTGGCTCGCGCTCGTGTTCGTGGTCGTCGTCGTGGCCTTCGGACGCTGGCAGGGCGTGCGGGCGCTGCTCGGCCTTGCTGCCAGCGTGCTGATCCTGGTGGCCTTCGTGGTCCCCTCCCTGCTGCGCGACCAGCCAGCGGTGCCGGTGGCCCTGACAGGCACCGTCCTCATCGCCGTGCTGGCCCTCTACCTCGCCCATGGGCTCAACATGGCCACCACCGTGGCGCTCGCGGGCACCCTGGTGAGCCTGCTGCTGATCTGCTTCCTGGCGCTGGCCGCGGCGTCGGTCGCCTCCCTGAGCGGGCTCGCCGACGAACAGGCGCGGATCCTCAGGGTGACCGCCGGGGCACTCGACCTCCGTGGCCTGCTCGTGGCGGGGATCGTCGTCGGCGCGCTCGGCGTGCTCGACGACGTCACCGTGACGCAGGTCTCCACGGTGGCGGCGCTGCGGCGGGCCGATCCCCAGCTGTCGCCCAGGGCCCTCTACGGGGAGGCGATCCGCGTCGGACGCGATCACGTCGCCTCCACGGTGAACACCCTGGTCCTCGCCTATGCCGGTGCCGCCCTACCGCTGGTGCTGCTCTTCGCCCAGGGAACCGTTCCGGTCGCCCGCATCCTCACCGGCGAGATCGTGGCCGTGGAGGTCGTGCGGATGCTGGTGGGCTCGATCGGCCTGGTCCTCTCCGTGCCCATCACCACGGCGCTGGCGGCGCTCGCCCTCACCCCCGCCGACGACGCCCACGGGCACGACCACGGCGGTGCGGGCCTTCCCCGCGCAGTTCCGCACCCGGACCACGACGCGGTGCCGGCCGGCCCGACAGGGCCTCACGCCCGACACGAGGCCACAGCGGCGGAGGATCCTCCGGGGACCGAGCCCGATCCGGAATGGGACCGATTCGCTCCTGATGCCGACGAGGGAGGGTTCTGGAGTCGGCGCTGACGGCGGCCCGGGCGCGGCCGCGTCGGCGAGGGCGGCGAGCGATCCGGCGTGCTCCCGACCGTGCCGACCGGGTCGAGCGTGCCTCAGAGCACCGCGACGCCGGCGACGTCGTAGCCGGCCCCGTCGATGGCGGCGCGGATGGCGTCGTCGTCGCCGCCGGTCACCCGAACCGAGCGAGCGTCCAGGTCGACCTCCACCGACTCGACGCCGGCGAGGGGGGCGACGCCGCCCTCGATGGCAGCTCGGCAGTGGTCGCAGCTGATTCCCGGCACGTCGTAGACGCGGGTGGTCATGGTTCCTCCTTGGGTGGGGGGACGGGACGCGCGTCGTCGCGCCGCGCCCCGGGGTTGAGCGTCCGGAAGCCGGTGAACCGGCGCAGGCGCAGGCTGTTGGTCACCACGAACACCGACGACAACCCCATGGCGGCTGCGGCGATCATCGGGTTCAGGATCCCGAGGGCGGCCAGCGGCAGGGCCGCCACGTTGTAGGCGAACGCCCAGAACAGGTTGCCCTTGATCACCGACAGCGTGCGCCGGGCGAGGGCGATCGCGTCCGCCACGGCCCGCAGATCGCCGGTGACCACGGTGATGTCGGATGCCTCTCGCGCCACGTCGGTGCCCGTGCCGATGGCGATGCCCAGGTCGGCTGCCGCCAGCGCCGGCGCATCGTTGATCCCGTCGCCGACCATGGCGACCACGTGACCGTCACCTTGGAGGCCCTGGACCACCGCCAGCTTCTCCTCCGGAAGGACCTCGGCGATCACCTCCGTGATGCCCACCTCCTCGGCGACGGCTTCCGCTGCCCGCCGCTGGTCCCCGGTCAGCAGCACCGAGCGCAGCCCGAGCTCGACGAAGTCCGCCATCGCCTCGCCGGCGCCGACCTTGATGCGATCTGCCACCACCACGAGGCCCGCCACCCGCTGCTCCTCCGGCGAGCACCCGAGGAACACCACGGTGCGACCCGCGGCCTGATGCCCCTCGGCCACCGAGTGGAGGGCATCGGGAACTTCCTCGAACAGGCTGCTCCTGCCGACCACCACCGTGGTGCCCGCGACGCACGCGCGCACCCCGAGCCCCGCGCGGTTCTCGAAGCCCTCCACCTCCGCCAGCTGCCCCACGGGGTCGATCCGACGAGCCGCCTCGGCCACGGCGCGGGCGATCGGGTGCTCGGAGCGGTCCTCCACCGCGCCGGCCAGTCCCAGCAGCTCCACCGCCGACGCGGAGCCACCGGTCAGCGTCGTGCCGTCGGCGGCGACCACCTCCACCACCTCCATGCGACCTTCGGTGACGGTGCCCGTCTTGTCGAGCACGATGGTGTCCACCGTGCGGGTCTGCTCGAGCACCTCCCCGCCACGGATGATCACGCCGAGCTGGGCCCCCCGGCCGGTGCCGACCATGATCCCCAGCGGGGTCGCCAGGCCGAGGGCGCACGGACAGGCGATGATGAGCACCGCCACCGCCGAGGTGAAGGCCTCGTCGCTCGGGTGACCGCTCACCGACCATCCCACCAGGGTGAGCACGGCCACGACGATCACCGTGGGGACGAACACCGCCGAGACTCGATCGGCGAGGCGCTGGACCTCGGCCCGGGACCCCTGGGCCTCGGCGACCATGCGGGTGATCTGGGCCAGCGTCGTGCCGGCGCCCACCCTGGTGGCCTCGACCACCAGCGATCCGCTCGTGTTGACGGTCGCGCCGATGACCTGGTCGCCGGGGCCGACCTCCACGGGCAGCGGCTCACCGGTGACCATGGAAGCGTCGACCGCCCCGTTGCCGTCGACCACCACGCCATCGGTGGCGACCTTCTCCCCCGGTCGCACCAGGAAGCGGTCGCCGACGACCAGGTCGTCGACGGGGACCTCGGAGCCGTCCGGCAGACGCGCCGTGCGGGCGGAGAGCTCTGCCATGGCTCGCAGGGCGTCGCCCGAGCGGCGGGTGGAGCGCACCTCGAACCACTTGCCCAGCAGGATCAGCGTGACGATGACCGCCGCGCTCTCGAAGTAGACGTGCCCTGCTCCCCCGCCACCCATGTCCATCCCGGCCATGTCCACGGCGTCCGATCCCGAGGAGAGGACTCCCCCCACCAGCACGACGGTGGACCACGTCCACGCGGAGAGGGTGCCCATGGACACCAGCGTGTCCATGGTGGTGGCGCCGTGTCGCAGGTTCGTCCACGCCGCTGCGTGGAAGCCCCATCCCGACCACCACACGACCGGGGTGCTCAGGGCGAACGCCACCCACTCCCAGCCGTCGAACTGCAGGCTCATCACCATCGAGACCGCCACCACCGGCAGGCTCAGCGCGCAGGCCACCACGAACCTCCGCCACAGGTCGCGCTCGCGATCGGCCTCGGCGGCCTCGTGATCCACCACGTCCGGCACCGAGTAGCCCAGGGACTCGATGGTCGCCCGCAGCACCTCGTCCGCCACCTCGGGGGCGTGCTCCACGGTGGCGGAGCCGCTGGCGAAGTTCACGTTGGCCGACCGCACCCCCTCGACACGGCCGAGCTGCCGCTGGATCCGGTTGGCGCAGGCGGCGCACGTCATGCCCTCGACGGGCAGGTCGGTGCGCACCGTCAGGAGCCCGGGGTCCTCACCCGGAACGCTCCGGCCCGCAGCAGGTGTGGTCCTGGCCTCCACGCCCTCATCGTAGACCTTCAAGTCGACTCGAAGGTCAAGGCCCCTCGATGACCTGGCACCGGTGCGGATCGGTGCACTCCGACGGGTCGAGGGCCCTCGCCCTGCCGGCGAGCCGGGCGAGCTCCACCCGGGCCAGCTGCAGACGCTCGATCTGCTCGTCCAGCTCTGCCAGGTGTCGCTCGAGGAGTGCAGCGGTGTGCTCGCAGCTGCGGCGGCCGGCGTCCTTCAGCTCGAGCACCGACTGGATCTCTGCGAGAGTCAGTCCGCTGGCCTGTGCGTCACGGATGAACTGCAGCCGCCCCAGCACCTCGTCCGGGTAGTCCCGATAGCCGGCGGCGCTGCGCGGCGGCGGCGCCACCAGCCCGACGGACTCGTAGTAGCGGATGGTGCTGGGCGTGGTCCCGGCGGCCTCGGCGACAGCTCCGATGCGCATCAGGCCCAGGCTACCCCGCCTTCGAGTCGGCTCGAAGGTTGCGTCGGACGCTGCTCAGCGCCAGCACGACCACGAAGAGCAGGACGGACGCCAGCGCCATCGTGGCGCCCGCGGCGGTGGAGCGGTGGTAGCTGACGAGGAGGCCGAGCACCACCGACACCGAGCCCAGCGCGAGTGCCGTGACCATGATCCAGGGGACCCGCCGCACGAGCATCGTGGCCGCCGCCGGCGGGGCGACGAGGAAGGCGAACACCAGCAGGTTGCCCACGACCTCGAAGGAGGCGACGATCGTGAGCGCCAGCAGCACGAGCAGCACGATCTGCGCCAACCTCGGTCGCAGGCCCAGCAGCTGCGCCTGGGTCTCGTCGAAGGTCATGACCAGGAAGGCCCGGTAGAACAGCGCCACACCGGCGACGGCGAGCGCGGAGGCCACGGCCTGGCGTCCCAGGTCTCCCAGGTCCACCCCCGTCACCGACCCGAACAGGAAGCGGTTGAGGTCCCCGCTGTAGGCCCCGGAGCTGGCGGACATCACCACCACCGCCAGCGCCAGGAACCCGACGAAGAGCACGCCGATCGAGGTGTCCTCCGGCAGCGACGAGCGGGAGCGAACGAAGTTGATCCCCAGCACCATCACCACTGCGGCGGCGAACGCGCCCACGGTGGTGTTCACGCCGAGCACGAAGGCGATGGCGATGCCCGGGAGGACGCCGTGGGCGAGCGCGTCGCCCAGGAACGCCATCCCTCGCAACACCACCCAGGTGCCGACGATGGAGGTGCACAGCGCCACCAGCAGTCCCGCCCACAGCGCGTTGCGCATGAAGGGGTTGGCCGTGAACGGCTCGATCCACCAGCCCCAGGGATCGGTCAGCACCTCCACGCCGTCATCGTCGCGCAGGCGCGACAGGTCGAGGTGCCACCACGGCGGGACGATGCCCCCTCACGACCCCTCTCCGCCGAGCGCGCCGGTGATGAGCTCACCGTTGCGGCGGATCATCGCCACGTAGGTCTCGGCGCCCGAACCCCCCTCGCCGAGCGCGTCGGTGTAGAGGGTGACCACCTCCACGTCGCCGACCCGATCCGCCAGGGCGCGGGCATCCGCGTCCGAGTGCTGCTCCTCTGCGAACACGGCGGGCACGCCAGCCTCCTCGATGGCCTGGGCCAGCGCCTCGATCTCTGCGGGGTTGGTCTCCGCCAGGGTCCCCGGGCCGGGGATGACGGTGCCCAGGACCTCGAAGCCGTAGCGGTCGGCGAAGTAGCCGAGGGCGTCGTGGTTGGTCACGAGCACCCGCCGCTCGGCCGGCACCGCCGCCACCATGGCGTCGACATCCGTGTCGAGGGTCGCCAGTTCAGATGTGTAGCGCTCCACGCAGCGCTGCACCGTGTCGGCGTCCAGGCCGGCCTCCTCCACCAGGGACTCGCCGAGGGCGGTCACCACCTCCGAGGTGCGGGTCGGATCCTGCCACAGGTGGGGATCCCCCTCGTCGTGTTGGTGCGAGGCGTCCTCATCGCCCTCGTGCTCGTCCGCGTCGGAGGAACCTCCCTCGGCGCCGTCCGCCGGGCCCTCGGTGAGGGGACGGACCTCCACGTGGTCACCGGCGACGAACACGGGCACGCCGTCGGCCTCGACCGACTCGAGCGTGTCCTGCAGGCCGGCTTCGAGGCCGAGCCCGTTCACCACCACCAGCGATGCGTCCTGCAGACGGGTCCGGTCGGCCATCGAGGGCTCGTAGGCATGGGGGTCGGTGCCGGGTGGCAGCAGCGAGATCACCTCGGCAGCGCCGTCGCACGCCACGTTGGTCGCCACATCGGCCCAGATGCTGTTGGTGGCCACGATCTGCGGCGTGGCGGAGCCGTCGCCTTCACCTCCATCCCCCCCGCATGCCGCCAGCAGGCAGCCCATCCCCGCCACGGCGGTGGCCGCCCGCAGGGCCCTGCGCACTGTGCCTGCTCGCTCCATCGTTGTGCCCATGATCGCCTCGTCCTCGTGGTCGTACCATAGGATATTGAGAGTGATTCTCAAGAACAAGCCGGGACGGAGCTCACACCTGTGGGACCATCACGTGGTGG
This sequence comes from uncultured Microthrixaceae bacterium, assembly GCA_964420125.1. Taxonomy (GTDB): domain Bacteria; phylum Actinomycetota; class Acidimicrobiia; order Acidimicrobiales; family Microtrichaceae; genus CAYQQQ01. Next base: position 20,862 of record CAYQQQ010000019.1, on the reverse strand, counting down.
GACGTCCCCTCGACCCTGAGCGCTTCCGCTCCGAGCCCTTCGTCGAGCTGCGCGACGCCTCGGCGGCCTTCGGCTCCCGGACTGCCCTGTCCGCCACCACGCTCGACCTCCACGGCGGCACCTCGATCGCCCTCGTGGGTGCCAACGGCTCGGGCAAGACCACGCTGCTGCGCCTGATCGCCGGATTGCTGTCCCCAGCCTCGGGTGCCGTCCTCCACGGCGAAGGGATCCGCTTCGCCTACGTCGCTCAGCACCAGCACCAGCACCGCTTCATGCCCCTCACCGCCGGCGAGGTCCTGGACATGTCCCGCTACGGACACCTCGGCCTGCTGGGTCGGTTCCGCTCCGAGGACCGCGCCGCCGTGCAGGCCGCAGCCACCCGCCTCCAGGTGGCAGAGCTGCGCGACCACACCTTCAGCGAGCTCTCCGGCGGACAGCGCCAGAGGGTGCTCATCGCCTCCGCCGTGGCATCGCAGGCACACGTGCTGCTGCTCGACGAGCCTGTCACCGGACTCGACCTCCCCTCCCAGCGACGCATCATGGAGGTCGTCGCCGGAGAGCGTGCCGACGGCCGCCTCGTCGTGCTGTCCACCCACGACCTCGACGAGGCGCGTCAGTGCGACGTGGTTGTGCTCCTCGCCGGTCGGGTCGTCGCCCACGGTTCACCGTCCGAGGTGCTCGTGGCCGCCAACCTGCGAACCGCGTTCGGCTCACACGTGGTGGACGACCACGGTCGTCCGCAGGTGATCGACGACCACGGCCACGGCTCCCACGGCGACGACGACCACGACCACGGCGGATGCGCCGACTGAGCTCGCCGAGGCCGTAGGGTGGCACCGACCTGTGACACGACCCCAGCGTCCCGACACCGGAGTCCCCCATGAAACGAGTTCCCATCGCCCTCGCCACCTGCGCCGCTGCGCTGCTGCTCGCCGGTTGCGCCTCGAAGATGAGCCAGGAGGAGGCGGAGACGCAGATCTCCGCCGTGCTCGAGGAGGAGATCGGCGAAGCACCCGAGGAGGTCTCCTGCCCGGGCGACATCGACGCCGAGGTCGACAAGACGATGACCTGCGACGTCACCGTGGCCGGAGAGACCGCCAAGGTGAAGATGACCATCACCAGCGTCGAGGGCGACACCGCCAAGTTCGACGTCGAGGTCGTCGAGTGACGACAGGCCGCTGAGGCATCACTGCATGGCGGCGATCGGCTGCTTCGGCGGGAACCGCCCGAAGCTCATCAGGTGCTGCGCGATGCCGCCCGTGAAGCTGTCCACGTAGGCGAGCTTGCGGATGAGGTAGCTGCGCGACTCCTTCGGATCGAGGTACAGGTTGTACAGCCGGCCGTGGCTGTACTTCTGCGTGACCCCGGTGAACCCGCCGATGTTCATCACGTCGCGGTCGTCGTCGGTGGTGGAGGCGACCATGAACTTCCACTCCCCCACCCGCAGCGCCGAGAAGACGTTCGTCAGCCAGTAGTAGAGGTACTTCCGATTCGAGTGGCCGTCGTGGTCCAGCAGGAACGACGTCTGGTCCACGCCGTCGATGTAGCGGTCCTCCGGGACGCGGTCCCCGGCTCCGGCCCAGCGCAGCAGCGTGTTGAACAGGTCCATCTGGTGGACGATCCCGTCGCTGACGCGGTCCTCGGGGATCATGCCCGGCCAGCTCACCACGGCCGGCACGCGCTGGCCCCCTTCCCAGGTGGAGCCCTTCGCGCTGCGGAACGGGGAGTACGCCGAATCGGGCCACGTCTCCATCTCCGGTCCGTTGTCGGAGGTGACGATGATGAACGTGTCCTCCAGCTGCCCAGTGGCCTCCAGCTCGGCCACCAGCCGGCCGACGATGTCGTCGAGCTCCACGATCGTGTCCTTGTAGGGGTGCTTCGCCGGTGAGGAGCCGAGGAACTGCTCGTGGGGGTAGTTGTCGAAGTGAGCGCCCCGCGTGCAGTGGTACAGGAACCACGGGCGCCGCTGCGGCGGAGGCGGCTCCGCCATCCTCCGGATGAACTGCAGCGAGTAGTCCGTCCATCGCTGGTCCAGCTCGGAGAGCACCGGGATCGTCACCTCTTCCACGTTCTCCGTCTCACCGCCCTTCTCCGCGTGCACGAAGCACGTGTTGAACGGCAGGTTCTGCACCCACTCGGTGCGCTCCTCGCTGTAGGCGATCTCGGGGAAGAAGTAGGGATCGCGCCACTCCGTGTACATGTCGCTCACCGACAGGAACCCGTAGAAGTCGTCGAAGCCCACGTTCTGGGGCTGGGACTGCACGTTCTCGCCCATGTGCCACTTGCCCACCGCCTGGGTGGCGTACCCGGCGTCGGACAGCAGCTGCGCCAGGGTGACCTCACCCTCGAGGCCGCCTGGCTGTCCGTACATCGGCGGTCGCAGCAGCCCGTGGCGCATCGGCAGTCGCCCCGTCATCAACGACGCCCTCGACGGCGTGCACGAGGGCTCGGAGTAGCAGGAGGTGAGCAGGGTCCCCTGGCGGGCGAGGCGGTCGATGTTCGGCGTGGGTGCGCCCACCGCCACACCGCCGCCGTAGCAGCCGAAGTCACCCCAGCCGACGTCGTCGAAGAGCACCACCAGGAAGTTCGGCCGCCGACCGGCGGAGAGGTACCCCTCGAGCCGCGCCTCGGCGCGCTCCTCCTGGTCCTCCAGCACGAAGTGGGGCTCCAGGCTGTCGCGGGTGCGGACGGTCTCGGCGACGACGGGATCATGGGCCATGGCCTGACCGTAGCCGCAGCAGCCCAGGCCGACCCCGGATCGTCGCCACCACCCGAACGGGCACGTCAGGGTGCGAGCCATCGACCGCGTCAGGCCTTGCTACGCTCCCACCGCCGGACGAACCGGCAGCAGCCCGCCGACACACCGGGAGCCCCCATGAACGACGCCGACGATGCGGCACGCACCGAGCTGGAAGACGTGCGGGCCCTGCTGGAGTCCCGCGGAGGAGCCCTCGGCCTCGCCGCCCACCTCAACGAGGGGATCTTCGAGGCCAGCGGGCTCGACGCCCGGACCTTCTTCCTCGTCCGCGCCGCCGCCATGGCCGCCATGGGTTCCGGGCCCACCGCCTGGGCCGTCAACACCGAGCTGATGGACGCAGAGGTGACCGCCGACGAGCTCCTCGGGGTCCTCACCGCCATCTCCCCCATCATCGGCACCGCCCGGATGGTCGTGGCTGCCGAGAACATCGCCGCCAGCTGACCGACGACCGCCGGAGGCCCCGTGGCCGATCCGTCCGTTCACCACCGCACCTGTCCGCTCTGCGAGGCCACCTGCGGCCTCGCAGTGCACCTCGACGACGACCGCAGCGTCCGGATCATCCGCGGCGACCGGGACGACGTGCTGTCCCACGGCTTCCTCTGCCCCAAGGGCGCAGTGCTGCACCGGGTGCACGACGACCCGGACCGCCTGCGCCTCCCCCTCGTTCGCCGGGGGACGACCTTCGACGAGGTCGACTGGCCCGAGGCCTTCGCCACGATCGCCGAGCGGCTGCTGCCGATCGCCGAGGCCCACGGACGCGACGCCCTCGGCATCTACCTCGGCAACCCGAACGCCCACGGCCACCACAACGTGCTGCTCGGCCGGCCCCTGATCAAGGCACTCGGCACCCGCAACGTCTTCTCGGCCTCCACCGTCGACCAGATGCCCAAGCACGTCGCCAGCGGCCTGATGTTCGGCAACCAGCTCACCATCCCCGTGCCGGACCTCGACCGGACCCAGCACCTCGTCCTGCTCGGCGCCAACCCGCACGAGTCGAACGGGAGCCTCTGCACCGCCCCCGACTTCCCCGGGCGCCTCGCCGCCATCCGCGCCCGAGGCGGCAAGGTCGTGGTCATCGACCCCCGACGCACCGCCACCGCGACGCACGCCGACGAGCACCACGCCATCCGTCCCGGCACCGACGCCCTCCTGCTGGTCGCGATGGCCCAGGTCCTCGACGCCGAGCACCTCGTCGACCCCGGATCCATCGAGGTGCACCTGCGCGGCCTCGACGCCGCCCTGGGTGCTGTGCGCCCCTTCACCCCCGAGGTGGTCGCCCCCGCCACCGGGATCGACCCCGACACCATCCGGCGGCTCGCCCAGGAGCTCGCCGCCGCGCCGAGCGCCGCCGTCTACGGCCGGATCGGCACCCACACCACCGAGTTCGGCACCCTCGCCGCCTGGGCCGTCGACCTGCTGAACGTGTTGACGGGCAACCTCGACCGCCCGGGCGGGGCGATGTGGCCCTCTCCGGCGCACCTCAAGGCCCGTTCCCGCCCGGGAGGTCGGGGCTACCTCACCGGTCGGTGGGCGAGCAGGGTCAGCGCCCGGCCGGAGGCCAACGGCGAGCTCCCCGTCGCCTGCCTGGCCGAGGAGATCCTCGCACCCGGACCCGGACAGCTGCGGGCGCTGTTCACCGTCGGCGGCAACCCGGCGAGGTCCACGCCCCAGAGCGAGCAGCTCGAGCGTGCCCTGGGATCGCTGGACCTGATGGTCAGCGTGGACCCCGCCCTCAACGAGACCACCCGCCACGCCCACGTGATCCTGCCCCCTCCCGGACCCTTGGCCAGAAGCCACTACGACCTGGCCTTCTACGCCCTCTCGGTCCGCAACGTCGCCAACTGGTCGCCGCCGTTGTACGACCCTCAGGGGCCTGAGGAGACGGAGATCCTCGCCAGGCTGGCGCTCATCGCCATGGGGATGGGGGCCGACGCCGATCCGACGGTCGTCTACGACCTCGTGCTCGACACGCTGCTCAGGGACGCCGTCGGCAAGGGCGGCCCGGAGATGGAGGGGCGCGACCCCGCCGACCTGCGTGCGCACCTGTGGGCCACCCACCCGGCGGACCGAGCCCTCGAGGTCCTGCTGAGGAGCGGCCAGCACGGGGACCGCTTCGGAGCCGTGCCCGACGGCCTCACCCTCGAGCACCTCGCCCGGCACCCCCACGGCATCGATCTGGGACCCCTGGTGCCGCAGCTGCCCGACATCCTCTCCACCCCGAGCGGTGCCGTGGAGCTCGCGCCCGAACCGATCCTCGCCGACCTGGACCGGCTCCTGGGGGCCGCCGCTCGCGAGCGGCCTCGGCTGGTCCTGGTGGGTCGCCGCGACCTGCGCTCCAACAACTCCTGGATGCACAACGTGGAGGTGCTGGTGAAGGGCCGGCTGCGCTGCACGCTCCAGGTCCACCCCGAGGACGCCGAGCGGCTCGGGCTCACCGACGGCTCGACAGCTGAGGTGCGCTCTCGGGTCGGCCAGGTGGTGGCTCCCGTGGAGATCTCCGACTCCATGGCCGCGGGGGTGGTGAGCCTGCCCCACGGCTGGGGACACGACGCCTCCGGGACCCGCATGAAGGTCGCCTCCCAGCATCCCGGGGTGAACGTGAACGTCCTCACCGACGCGGGCACCTTGGATCCCCTCTCGGGCAACGCCGTGCTCACCGCGGTGCCGGTCGAGGTCACGCCGGTCGGGCTGCCGGGGTCCGCGGAGCCTCCGGCGGACGAGCCGAGCCGCTGAGACGAGGGCCCGGGCGCCCTCAGTCGTCCGCCAGGGCGCCGATCAGCTCCCCGAGCACGCCGACCAGGTGGGGACGCAGCCCTGCGTCGGTCTCCCCGGTGCGCACCACCACCGCATCCAGGGCGGGGACGACGAGGATGTACTGCCCCTGGTAGCCCGCGCAGTGGAACACCTCCCACGGCGTGGTGTCGAGCACCCACCAGTGCCAGGAGTAGCGCTTGCCGTCCTCGTCGCTCGACACCGCCTCCGTCGCCGTGCGCACCCACTCCGACGGCACCACCTGCACGCCACCCGCACGGCCACCGTCGAGGTACAACCGGCCGAACCGCTCGAAGTCGCGGGCGGTGCAGTTGGCGTACGAGGACGCGATCCAGGTGCCGGCCTCGTCGAAGACGGGATCGACCGACGTCATGCCCACCGGATCGAAGAGGTGCTCCCGCAGCCATCGGCGGTAGTCGTCGTCGGCGCCGACGACATCACGCACGAGGCGCGAGATGATGTTGGTGGTGCCGCTGGAGTAGTTGAACGTGCTGCCCGGCACCGCCACCAGCTCCATCGACGCCGCGAACCCGCCGGTGTCGGCGACCGGGGTCCACTCGCGGCCGAAGAGCATCTCGATCACGTCGGAGTTGTGGCCGTCCACGTAGTCCTCCGCCCAGCGGAGACCCGGCCGCATCTCCAGCAGCTGCGCCAAGGTGATCTCCGCTCGGGGATCACCCGGTGCCTGCCACTCCGGGACCGCCGCCGGTGCCCAGGGCTCGAGCTGGCCGCGACCCACCAGGATGCCCACCGCAGCGTGCAACATGCTCTTGGCCATCGACCAGCTCCGCAGCGGCGTGTCGAGGTCGACGCCCTCGCCGTAGAGCTCCAGCACCACCTCGCCCCGGCGGCTGACGACCACCGCATCGGTGCGACCCAGCTGCGGTCCCCCTGCCAGGAGCTGCTCCGCCGTCTCCTCGAACCTGGTGCCCATCGCCGGTCGAGCTCAGCTGTCGTGGGGGCGCACCACCACCACCGCACAGGGCGCGTTGTGCAGGACGTGGCTGCTCACCGACCCCAGCAGCAGGCGCTTCAGCGCGCCCTGGCCCCGCGAGCCCACGACGATGACGTCGGCACCGATCTCCTCGGCGAAGTCGACCAGGGCAGGACCGGGGCTGCCCAGCGGGGTCGCGGTCTCCACGGGAGCGCCCTGCGGGAGCACCGCCGTCGTGTGGGCGAGGGCTGCCTCGGCCTCCTTGCGGGCCTCGTTCCAGGCCCGATCCACCTCGCCGGGGCTGGCCATCCCTCCGGCGAACCCCGACTCGGCCCCTGCGGTGACCTCGCCGGGAGGTTCCACGACGCACGCCACGACGATCCTCTCGGGCGGCGCGAGCAACCGGACCCCCTCCGCGGCAGCCGCCACCGCGTCGTCGGATCCGTCGGTTCCGATCAGCACCTTCATCCTGGTCAGCCTCCTGGTCGTCGAGCGCAGGCTACAGGTCGCCCGTGGGCGACACGCCCTCCCCCGCCGCAGTTCCCCCGACGGCTCACGGTCCGACCATGTCAGCCGGGTCGACCCATCGGTCGAAGTCGGCACCGTCCACCCCAGCCGCCAGCGCCGCCGCTCGCAACGGCACGCCGTCGCGGTGCGCGGCGTGGGCGATGCCCGCAGCGCGGTCGTAGCCCACGTGAGGCACGAGTGCGGTGACGAGCATGAGATCTCGACCGAGGTGCTCGGCGATGCGCTCGCGGTCGGCCTCGAGACCACGGATGCAGTGGCGCTCGAAGTCCTCGCAGACGGTGGAGAGCAGCTCCACGCTCTCGAGCACGTCGTGGGCGATGAGCGGCTTGTGGACGTTGAGCTGGAAGTTGCCCTGCGCCCCGGCGATCGCCACCGATGCGTCGTTGCCGAACACCTTCACCGCCACCATGAGCACGGCTTCGGCCTGGGTGGGGTTCACCTTGCCCGGCATGATCGACGACCCGGGCTCGTTGGCCGGCAGCCGCAGCTCGCCGAGTCCCGCTCGCGGACCGCTGGCCAGCCACCGCACGTCCTCGGCCACCTTCCACAGCACCACCGCCACCGAGCGCAACGCCCCGGAGACCTCCACCATCTCGTCGTGGGCGGCGATCGCCGCGTAGGGGTCCCCGGCGGGCCGGAAGGCGATGCCGGTGCGGCGCCGCAGGTCCTCGCACACCTCGGTGGCGAAGCTGGGGTGGGTGTTGAGCCCCGTCCCCACCGCCGTGGCCCCGATCGCCACCCCTTCGAGCCCGCGCGCCGCGTGGCTCACCCGGCGGATCGCGGCACGCAGCTGCGACGCCCAGGCTCCCACCTCCCGACCGAGCGTCACCGGAGCTGCGTCCTGCAGGTGGGTGCGACCGACCTTCACGATCCCCGAGAACTCCTCCGACTTGACCTCCAACGCGGCGGCGAGGTCGTCCAGAACGGGAAGGAGTCGGTCCCGCAGCTCCACGGCGGTGGCCAGGTGCATGGCCGTGGGGAAGGCGTCGTTGGAGGACTGCCCCAGGTTGACGTGGTCGTTGGGGTGCACCGGGTCCCGGGCGCCCAACGGGGATCCCAGCAGCTCGTTGGCCCGGTTGGCGATCACCTCGTTGGCGTTCATGTTGGTCTGGGTCCCCGAGCCGGTCTGGAACACCACGAGGGGGAAGTGGTCGTCCCACTCGCCGTTCGCCACCTCCTCGGCTGCGGCCACGATGGCCTCCGCCAACGGCGGCGGCAGGAGGCCGAGGTCGGCGTTCGCCCGTGCCGCGGCCGCCTTCAGCGCGCCGAAGGCGCCGATCATCGGTCGGTCCCATCGGAAGCGGGCCCCTCCCGCTCGGAAGTGCTCGAGGCTGCGCTGGGTCTGGGCCCCCCAGTAGCGCGAGGCCGGCACCGAGATCTCCCCCATCGAGTCCCGCTCGCTGCGGTGTCCTTCGGGGCCATCCGGCATGTACCCATCATGACCCCCGTAGGCTGTCGACGGTGGACAGCGACACCGCACGATCCCTGCTGGTCATCTCCGCTGCCGCGGTGGCCGCCCCCATCGTCGCCGAGCTCTTCCGCCGTTGGCGGGTGCCCAGCGTGCTCTTCGAGCTCCTCCTCGGCATCCTCATCGGCCCCCACGTCCTGGACCTCGCGGAGGTCGGCGACTTCATCGCCTACCTCTCGGTGCTGGGGCTGTCCTTCCTGTTCTTCCTCGCGGGCTACGAGATCGACTTCACCGAGATCCGCGGCACCCCGCTGCGCCGGGCCGGCATCTCCTGGGCGATCACCCTGGCGCTGGCGCTGGCGGTCGGCGGCGTGCTCATGGTCGAAGGCGCCGTCGTCTCCGGGCTGCTCGTCGGCCTGTGCCTCACCTCCACCGCCCTGGGCACGCTGATGCCGATGCTGCGCGACCGGGGCCTGCTGCACACGTCCTTCGGCTCCCTGCTGACCGCGGCGGGCTCCGTCGGCGAGTTCGCACCGATCCTGGCGGTGACTCTCCTGCTGAGCTCCGAGAGCCCGCTGCACGAGGCCCTCCTCATGGTCGCGTTCGTGCTCGTCGCCCTCGCCCTGGCCTGGGTGGCGGGCCGACCCCACCCGCCCCGGTGGATCGCCATGATGCAGCGGCACCTCACCACCTCCGCCCAGCTCCCGGTGCGGGTCGTGCTGCTCATGGTGACCCTCATGGTGGTGCTCGCCGCCGACCTGGGCCTCGACACCCTCCTCGGCGCGTTCAGCGCCGGCCTGATCGCCCGCCTGGCGCTGCGCCACACGGAGGACGCCGCGCTGATGCCCCGCCTGGAGTCGATCGGCTTCGGGTTCCTGATCCCCGTGTTCTTCATCGTCAGCGGGATGAAGTTCGACGCAGCGGCGCTGGTGGAGCAGCCGACGCTCATCCTGCGCGCTCTGGGCTTCCTGGCGCTGCTGCTGGTCGTGCGCGGGCTTCCGGCGCTCCTCGCCTACCGAGGCGTGCTCGACCTCCGCCACCGCGGGGCCCTGGTGTTCCTCCAGGCCACCGCCCTGCCCCTCATCGTGGTGATCACCGAGATCGGCCTCACCACCGATCGGATGCATCCGGACAACGCCACGGCGCTGCTGGCGGCCGGCATGCTCTCGGTGCTGGTGTTCCCCCTCAGCGGGTTCGGGCTCCTCGGCGCGGTGACGACCACCGGCGAGCAGGCCCCGCCCGGCTCGGAACCCGCTCCAGGCGAAGCCGTGGGCGCCGATCCGGGCGCCCCTGCCCAGCCGTAAGGTCCGATCATGGCATCGACGCCTCCCCCGGCCGCAGCGGTGGCGGAGACCCACATCTCCTGGGTGTTCTTCACCTCGGATCGGGCCTTCAAGATCCTCAAGCCCATCCGCACCGAGTTCCTCGACTACTCCTCGATGGAGCTGCGCGCTCGCGCCTGCCACCGGGAGGTGGCCCTCAACTGCCGGCTCAGCCCCGACGTCTACCTCGGCGTGAGCCCCATCCTCGAGCGGGGGGAGGTCGTCGACCACATGATCGTCATGCGGCGACTTCCCTCGTCGCGGCGGCTCAGCGCGCTGGCCGGCTCCGACGAGCTCGTCGACCGCGTGCGTGAGGTGGCCCGGGTGCTCGCCCGCTTCCACGCGTCGCTCCCCGCCGACCCCGGCGCCGCCCGGGTCGCCCGGGTGGGATGGCTGCGACAGCTCTGGACGGCGGAGAACCTCGACCAGATGACCGCACAGGTCCGCGACGGGCGGCCGGTGCACGATCCGGGTCTGCTCGCCGAGGTCCGACAGCGCGCGCTCGACTACCTGGACGCCCGGGACCCTCTGTTCGAGGCCCGCATCGCGCAGGGCCACGTGGTGGACGGCCACGGCGACCTGCTGGCCGATGACATCTTCTGCCTCCCGGACGGGCCCCGCATCCTCGACTGCCTCGCCTTCGACGACGACCTGCGACGTGGCGACGTGCTGGCCGACCTCGCCTTCCTCGCCATGGACCTGGAGGCGCTCCCCGGCGGGTCCGGCGCCGCCGACGAGCTCGTGCGCACCTACGACGAGCTCACCGCCGAGCACCACCCCCGCTCCCTCCTGCACTTCTACGTCGCACAGCGGGCCCTCGTTCGGGCCAAGGTCCGGGGCCTGCGTTCCCTCCAGGTTGACGACGACCAGTGCCGCGAGGCTGCAGCCGAGGCCCGCCTCCGACTCCACCAGTGCCTCGACCACCTGCGGGCCGCCACCGTGCGCCTCGTGCTGGTGGGCGGCGCTCCCGGCACGGGCAAGACCACCGTGGCCGCCGCCGTCGCCGATGCCCTGGGGGCGACGACGCTCTCCTCCGACGAGCTGCGCAAGGACCTCGAGGGCGTGGCGCGCTCCGATCATCGAGGCGCCTCCCTCGACCACGGCCTGTACGCCCCGGAGGTGACGGAGCGCACCTACCGCGAGCTGATGCGCCGGGCCGAGCACCTGCTGCACCTCGGCGAATCGGTGGTGCTCGACGCCAGCTGGACCACCAGCGAGCACCGCACCTGGGCCCGCCAGGTGGCCGTCGCCACCCACTCGGAGCTGCACGAGCTGCGCTGCGAGCTGGACCCCGCAGTGGCGTCGGAGCGGGTCGCTCGACGCCTCGGCGCACCCGAGGGTGCCGCAGCCGCCGGCGCATCCGACGCCACCCCCGGGATCGCCCGCGCGCTGGCGGCCCGGGCCGAGCCGTGGACCGAGGCGCTCACGCTCGACACCTCCGGCGAGCGCGGCGCCACCCTGGCCGCCGCGCTCGAGCTCCTCGGCATCCCGACGACCTCTGGGTGAGTCAGCTCACGCGGCTGGATCTGTCGGGGACGACGGGGGTGTCGGCGAGGCGGAGGATGCCGGGGCCGCCGCTGGCGGCGACTCCGCGGGCACCGCGTCGGCCTCGGGTCGATCGCCGTTGGAGCCCTGTTCGGGGCCCGATCCGTCACGCCCGTGGTCGGCGAGCGCCCGCATCAGGAGGGCGCCGACCCCGTCCATCACGCCGCCGCCACCACCGACCTGGATGTCCGGCACGATCTTCACGTGGCCGGCAGCCACCTCGCGCAGCGTGGCCACCAGCGCCGTCTGCTCGGAGCCGATGGCTCGACGCTGGGCATCGAAGCCCTTGGCCCGTGCCAGGCCCAACGCCTCCTCGGCCGCAGCGTTGGCGTTGCCGATGTCGCGCGTGCGCGTGGCTTCCGCGGAGCCGGTGACGGTGATCACCGAGGCCTCGCCATCGGCGCGCGCCCGGGCTGCCTCGGCGCGGGAGCGCTCGATGTCGATCGAGACGTTCGCCTGGGCGAGCTGGGCCTGCATGTCGGCGACGCCCCGCTGCTGCTCCAGGCTCACCCTCGCCTCCTGGGCCTCGCGCTGCTGGCCGAAGGTGGCGCGCTCCTGGGCGGCGATCTCGCGGCTGGTCAGCACCTGCACGAGGTCGGCGGGGAACACGACGTCCTGGATGTACACCCCGCGGGTCTCCACCTCGTAGCGCGACAGGTACTGCTGGATGTAGCCCTCCGCCGCGTTCTGCACCTCGTCGCGCTTCTCGATGAACTCGGTGGCACCGAGGGTCTGGAGCTTGTTGCGGAAGTAGTTGCCCACCGCCGACTGCAGCACCTCGTTGACCAGGTTCTGCATCGTGCCCACCATCGAGATCACCTTCGGCGCCCGGGTGTCGGGTACGTGGATCTGCACCTGCAGGTCGATGCTGAACGTGAAGGCCTCCTTCGACTTCGCGTCGATCGGGGCGAGCCGCTCGTCCAGGCTGTGGGCCTCCGAGGTGGCGTGCGACCAGTTGAGGGTGAGGATCGACGTGGGGACGATCTCCGCTTCGTAGATGCGGGGGTTGAGCGGGTACTTGCCGGTGCGCAGCGGCTCCGACCAGATCCCCTGGTGGCCGGGCTTCACGATCGAGCCGAACTTGAACTCCGCGCCCGAGGTGTCCTCGGTGGGGAGGCCGACGTAGGCCTTCATGACGGCCACCTCGCCTTGGCGCACCACCAGCATCTCCCGCAGCTCGACCCGCACCAGGAAGGGGTTGAGCAGGTACGAGCCGTAGAGCAGCGGGTCGTGCTGCAGGCCGATGCACCCGCCGTTGTCGAGGAACGCCTGGAAGTTCTGGTAGTTGTCGTGCAGGTCGTTCTTCGATCGCAGCACCGCCTGGATCACCTGGCTGGCGGTGCCGGTGCCCGCCTGCTCCATGGCGGTCACGTCGGAGAACCCGCTGATGCGGCTGGCGATGTCGGCCGACGGTGGACCTTCGAGGGTGGTCACGACGCCCACGATGTCCTTGTCGCCCTGGGGGGTGATGTTGGTGACCCGCAGCGCGGCAGGATCGACCTGGTCGACCGCCGAGAGCGTCGTGTCGGAGATCACCTTGCCGAAGATCTGGCTGCTCGTGGTCACCACGAAGCCGACGGGGTGGATCGGCACCGTCGTGCCCGGCGGCAGCACCGGTCGCTGCACGCCCCGCTGGCCTCCGCCGGAGAGGAAGGCCCGCAGGTCGGCGAAGTTGCCGAACTCGGGGCGGTAGATCGCCGACTTGTGGCCGGTCGGCAGCGCATGGCCCACCTGGGCGATGACCAACCCGATGTGGTCCGGGGGCACCTGCACCCACGGGTAGCGCTCGACCTTGAACACCGGCCACACCTTGAGTCGGAGCCCTGGCATCAACAGGTCGGCCTGGTAGCCCGCCTCGCCGTTCAGGGCGATCAGCTGGTCCTCGCCGAGCTTGCGGCCGATCCGCTTCGTCACCAGACCGATCTCGGAGGGCCCGATCGAGTGGAAGCTCAGCAGCAGCATCAGCAGCACCAGCAGCCCCACGACACCCACCGCGATCAGCACGGCCAGTCCATCCATCACGTCACCTGCCTCTCAGAGCACCGGAGCCGAGCGTAGGCCCATGCGACCTCCGGGTCGTGCGAATTCGGGGCCGTCGTCGCGACCTCATCGCACCCCAGTGAACACGTCGTGGCCCCCGATCAGCGCGAAGCCGAGGTGCAGCCGGCCCCGGTGCACCCGGGCGTCGTACTCCGCATCCAGTCGGGCCCCGGGGAAGAGCACAGGCTCCAGCTCCTCTGCCGGCCCGATCGCCCCCACCCGCACCAGGGTGTGGCTGGGCCAGCGCTCGGACTGCCACACCTGCGCGTCGTACTCCGGGGTGACGAACAGACCCCCGCGCGGGTTGAACGTGTCCTCGATCACGCGCAGCTCCCCGTGTTCGGCGGCGACCCTCAGCACCACCCGCCGGGCGCACACGTCCGAACGCGGGCCTCGATCGGCCGCGGCGGCCACGTCGCCGGAGCGGAACAGACCCAGGACCACCTCGGTACCCCTGACCACCGAGGCCAGGTCGATCGAGCCACGGGAGCGGGCGTCCTCCACCAGCGACACCAGCGACGCCTCCCCCGCCAGCCAGGCACGACGACGCTCGTGCTCCGCGCACAGGTACTCGGCGATCTCCGCGTCACCGAACACGGCTTCGAGCACCTCCCACTGGCGCTGCGAGGGCAGGGCTTCGAACGCAGCGCGCACCACCCGTGCCCGCTCCTGGCGCGGCAGGCGGTCGAGGAACTCCGCGAGGTCGTCCGGATCGGCGGCGTCGTCGTCGACGAAGCGGTCGACGTGCTGCTGGATCAGGCAGGCCAGCTCCCGCGCCCTGGCCGACGGCTGCGGCACGTCGGGGAGCTCGTCGGCGGTCACCGGGCTCAGGCTACCGGGACCCTCACGCCGCTCCGCGGTGGAGGTGGAGCCGGGGGCCGGGCCGAAGTACGGTCCTGGGACCGCCGATGCTCCCCCTCGAACCCCCTCCCGAACCGACCACGTGGGCCGCTGTGGCCGAGCTGCGTGCGACCCGTCGCCGCCGACGCCTGGGAGACACCCAGTGGGGGGACCTCGCCTACCGCGTCTACACCACGGCCCTGTTCTGCCTTGTGGTGGCCATGATGCTGGCCGGCTGGGTGGGCGACCAGGAGCTCACGGCGCAGGCCGCGGCCCAGGTGGCGGACGAGGCTCCCGGGTGGCTGGGACTGCTCGTGGCGGTGGTGCTCGTCGCCGGTGTCCGCTCCGGCGGTCGCGGCGGACCCTTGGCGCTCGAAGCGCCGGACGTCCACCACCTCCTCCTGGCCCCGGTGAGCCGTGGTGCCACGCTGCGCAGGCCCAGCATCGAGGTGCTCGGCTACGGCGCGCTCGGTGGAGCTCTGGCGTTCGGCCTGGCGGGCTCGCTGGCCGCCCAACGCCTCCCGGGTTCCAACACCGAGTGGGTGGCGGTCGGCGCCCTCTTCGGGGCGACCCTGCTCACCATGGGCCTCGGTGCCGCCCTGGTCACCTCCTCTCGGCGTGTCCCCGGCGTCATCGCCTGGGCGGTGTCCTGGGGTCTGCTGGCGTGGGCCACCGCGTCGCTGGTCAGCACCTACCTCCGAGATCCCCCGGTCAGGGTGCCGAACGCCCCGACCACCCAGGTCGCTCGGCTGGCGCTGTGGCCGCTGCGTTCGGGCACCGTGGGGCTCGGCGGCGTCCTCGTGGCCCTCTCCCTGGCCGCCGCCGGCACCCTCGCCATCGGCGGCCTGTCGATCGAGGCGGCCCGACGGCGGACCCAGCTGGTCGGCCAGCTCCGCTTCGCGGTCACCGTGCAGGACCTCCGCTCCGTCGTGCTGCTGCGCCGCCAGCTCGCCTCGGAGCTCCCGAGGAACCGCCGGTGGTTCCCCGTGCCACGCCTCCTCAGCTCCCGGCAGCCGGTGCTCGGACGCGACCTCCAGAGCATCGCCCACTGGCCGGCGATCCGAGTGGTCCGGGTCGTCGTGCTGTGCGCCGTGGCCGCGCTGGCCGCGCGCGGGATGTGGTCGGGCACCACACCTCTGGTCGTCGTGGCCGGGGTGGCGACCTTCGTGGCGGCGCTGGACGCCACCGAGCCGCTGGCCGAGGAGATCGACCACCCCACCCTCACCGCCGGCTTCCCGGTCCCCCTCGGACAGCTCCACCTGCGCCACCTCGTCGCGCCCTGCCTGGTGATGGTCCTGGCGGGCGCGGTCGGCGTCGGCGTGGCCTGGGCCGTGGATCCGACTGCGGACGTGCTGACCCTGGGTGTGGTCGGGGTCCTCATCGCAGGGCCCGCAGCGGTCGCCGGTGCGGCCATCAGCGTGCTGTCCGGGTCGACCCCCGAGACGTCGGGGGCGCTGTTGACCCCGGAGGTCGCCGGGCCCCGCCTGGTCCTGCGCACCGCGTGGCCTCCGCTGGTGGCGATGCTCGGGTTCGCGCCGCTGCTGGTGGCCGGCCGCACCACCTCCGCGACTCCCGAGCTCGTCGTGCTCAACGTCGGGGTCGCGGTGTGGATCCTCGTGGCCCTGGTCTTCGGCTGGGTGAGGTTCCGCGCCGACATCCACCGGTCGATGGCCGAGTCGATGGGTGGAGGTGCATCCGCATGAGTCGCAAGAGCGGGACCGGCGGGGGTAGGCGCCGGGAGGTGCCCGCGGTGGCCTGTGAGGACCTCGAGAAGGACTACGGCGACGTGGTCGCCCTCGCCCCGCTGGACCTCGAGGTGATGTCCGGGGAGTCCGTGGTGCTGGTCGGCCACAACGGGTCGGGCAAGTCGACCCTCCTCAACCTCCTCGCCGGCACGTCGGAGCCCACCGGTGGTGAGGTCCGCATCCACGGAGAGGGACCTGGCTCCCTCGGGGCCCGGGCCAACCGCTCGTGGCTCCCCGACACACCCGTGCTCTACGACGACCTCACCGTCGACGAGCACCTCCGCTACGTGGCCCGGCTGCACGGAGGCTCGGAGGACGAGGACCTGCTGGAGGACCTGCTCGTCCGACTGGAGCTCGTGGACCGCCGCGACCAGCTCCCCAGCCAGTTCAGCCGCGGCCTGCGCCAGAAGACGGCGATCGCCGTAGCCCTCTGCCGGCCCTTCTCGGTGCTGCTGGTGGACGAGCCCTTCGTGGGTCTCGACGCGTCCGGCCGCGCCGCCATGTTGGAGCTCCTGGCAGAAGCCCACCAGGAGGGAGCCACCCTCATCGTGGCCACCCACGATCCGGCCGTGATCGACGGCTTCCAGCGCGGTCTGGTGCTCTCCGACGGCGAGCTCGTGCAGGACGGTCCGGCCGCGGAGGTGCGGGACTGGCTCTCTGCAGACCATCACGGTGCAGGCTGATGTGGCGTCCTCCGATGCCGCAGCTCGCCGTTGCGCCCCTCCGTTACCGCCGACCTCGAGGGTTACCACTCGACTAAAGTGGTCGGATCCAAGCCAGGAGCACGCGCATGTTCGAGCCCGAGGAGTATCCGCCCGGTAGCCGGTTCCCGGGGGTGATCGGTCGCACCCTCGACGAGTCCGAACCCGCCTGGCCGGCGCCCAACCGCGCCCGGGAGGGGGCCCCGAACGTGGTGGTCATGGTGTGGGACGACGTCGGATACGGGCAGATGTCCGTCTTCGGCGGGCCCTGTCAGACCCCCACCCTCGACCGGCTGGCCGAGAGAGGGCTCCGCTACTCCAACTTCCAGACCACCGCGCTCTGCTCCCCCACGCGTGGCTGCGTGCTCACCGGTCGCAACCACCACACCCTCGGTCTCGGTGCGATCACCGAGCTGTCCATCGGCTACCCCGCCCTCAACGGGATCATGGGCTTCGAGCACGGCTTCCTCTCAGAGACGCTGCTGGAGGCCGGCTACAACACCTTCGCCGTGGGCAAGTGGCACCTCACCCCGCCGGAGGAGACCACGATGGCCGGGCCGTTCACCCGCTGGCCGCTGGGACGGGGGTTCGAGCGCTTCTACGGGTTCCTCGGCGGCGACACCGATCAGTGGTACCCCGACCTGGTCCACGACAACCACCCGGTCCGACCTCCGCGGACCCCCGAGGAGGGCTACCACCTCAACATCGACCTCGCCGACCGGGCCATCGAGTTCCTCCAGGACGCCCACGTCACCGCCCCCGACAAGCCGTTCTTCCTCTACTACGCGCCTGGCGCCGGTCACGCCCCCCACCACGTCGAGCCGGAGTGGATCGCGAGGTACCGCGGCCGCTTCGACGACGGATGGGATCGCTACCGGGAGCTGGTGCTGGAACGCCAGAAGGCCCTCGGCATCGTGGCCCCCGACGCCGAGCTCCCTCCGCGCGATCCCGACGTGCCCGGCTGGGACACCCTCTCCGAGGACGCCCGCCGCATGTACGCCCGCCAGATGGAGGTCTACGCCGGCTTCATCGAGCAGACCGACCACCACTTCGGCCGCGTGATCGACTTCATCGAGCGCACCGGCGAGCTCGACAACACCATCGTCGTGGTGATCTCCGACAACGGCGCCAGCGCCGAGGGAGGCGTGCACGGCACCTTCAACGAGACGCTCTTCTTCAACATGGTCGCCGAGACGTTGGAGGACAACCTCGAGCACTACGACCAGTGGGGTTCCCCTGACACCTTCTGCCACTACGCCTGGGGTTGGGCCTGGGCAGGCGACACCCCGTTCCGGCGCTGGAAGCGGGAGACCTACCGGGGCGGCATCACCGACCCCTGCCTGATCTCCTGGCCGGCGGGGATCTCGGCTGCCGGGGAGGTCCGCGACCAGTACTGCCACGCCATCGATCTCGTCCCCACCCTCCTCGACGCACTCGAGCTCCAGCCCCCCGAGACCATCCGGGGCGTCACGCAGTCCCCGATCCAGGGGGTGAGCTTCGCCCACACCTTCGACGAACCCGACGCCCCCAGCCGGCACCTCACCCAGTACTCCGAGATGCTCGCCCACCGGTCGCTCTACCACGACGGCTGGAAGGCGGTCTGCCCCTTCCCCGGTCCGAGCTTCGCCGAGGGCGAGGCCGAAGGTCGCCGGTTCGGTCAACCCCTCACCGGAGCCGTCCTCGACCAGCTGGATGCCACCGGATGGGAGCTGTACGACCTGCGCGCCGACCCCTCCGAGATCCACGACCTGGCAGCCCAGGAGCCAGGCCGGCTCCGCGACATGGTGCAGCGCTGGTACGCCGAGGCCGGCACCTACGGGGTGCTGCCCATCGCCGCGGCCGAGCTGAGCCGTCTCGCCGCGACCCGGCCCAAGGTCGCCCGCCGACGGGACCGCACCACCTTCTACCCCGGCGGAGCACCGTTGGCCTTCGCCGCTGCACCCCGGCTCGTCAACCGCAGCTACAGCATCACCGCCCGGGGCGAGATCCCCGAGGCAGGAGCAGAGGGGATCCTGCTCACACAAGGGAGCCGTCACGCCGGGTTCGCCTTCTTCGTGGACGACGGTCACCTCCGCTTCGTGCACAACTACGTGGGCCTCCGCCGCTTCGGTGTCCGCTCCGCCGACGCGCTGCCCTCCGGCGAGGTGGCGCTGCGCTTCGAGTTCGAGCCCACGACCGGCATCGACCTGCTCAACGGGCGGGGGCCAGGCGGCCTGGCCAGGCTCTGGTTCGACGACCGGCTGGCCGGCGCGGCCGAGTGGGAGTTCACCACGCCCATCATGATCGGGGTGCTCGGCATGAGCTGCGGCTACGCCGCCTTCGACTCTGTCGAACCCGCCACCTACCGGGCGCCGTTCCCCTTCACCGGCACCCTGCACGACGTGGTGGTCGACACCTCCGGCGAGCTGTACGACACCGACGAGGACCTCCTCGCGGTGTTCCTGGCCAAGCAGTGAGGCGGGCGTCGCGCCCGCTTCGCCGTCACGAGTCCACGCGGAAGCTCCCGCTCCAGGCACCGTACTCGTTGGAGGTGACGCCGTTGGCCGTGCTCCCCTCGTAGCTCTCTTCGCCAGGGAGCATCGAGAAGGTGACCTCGCCCCCGTCGGCCAAGGTGATGACACCGGTGTGCACCGCTGCGGTGCACACCGACGAGTCGTCGGTGTAGGTGTCGGTCCCCCACAAGCTGCCGGCCGTGCCGTCCGGCGGGCAGTCCACCGTGAGGGTGCCGTCGGTCGTGGCTCCGGCGACGTCGCGGGCCGACGCGTTCCACTCGATCCGGGACGAGACCTCCAGCGGGGTGGCCGACGGGAACTCGAAGCTGCCTCCCCACGAGGAGTAGCGGATCGACGTCACCCCGTTGGCCTCGGCGCCCTGGTAGCTGTCCTGGCCGTCGAGCATCTCGATGGTCACGCTGCCGCCGTCATCGAAGGTGATGAGCCCCATCTGCACCGCGGCGGTGCACACCGAGGAGTCGTCGGTGTACACGTTCACCCCCCAGACCCTCCCCGGCTCGCCTCCGGCGGGACAGTCGAACTCCCGTGTGGTGCCGACCTCGCCGCGGAGGTCGGCGGCGGTGGCGGCCCAGGGTCCGGTCCCGGACTGATCCCGAGATGCCTCGTCGTCCGACGTCGTCGTGGTTCCCTCGGACTCGCTCGTGGTGCTCTCGGCCTCCGTGGTGGTGGTCTCCTTGGCCGTGAAGTCGTCGCCCTCGTCGTCACCGCCGCAGGAGGCGAGCACCATGGTGAGGACGAGCAGCGACGCGACGCCGGAGCATCGCAGGTATCTGCTGTGGATCATCGACTCGACCTCCTGTTGGCCCCAGCCGTCGCCCTCACCGTAGACCCCAGCGCCGCCGCGATGTCCGGAAGAACGCGGGTGACGGCGGCGATCATCTTGGGTGGGGTTCTTTGGCTCGGTTGTGGGGGCCGCAGAGGCGCTGCAGGTTGTCGAGGGTGGTGGTGCCGCCGTCGGTGTAGCGGATGATGTGGTCGTAGTGCAGGAAGGTTCGGCAGGTGCAGCCGGGGTGGGCGCATTCGTGTTGGCGGGCGTCGAGGACGCGGCGTTGGCGGCGGGTGGGGTTGCGTCGTCGGGGGGAGGCGTCGATGGGGTGGCCTCGGGTGTCGTGCAGGAGCAGGGCGATGTGGGCGTCGGGCAGGAGTTGGGTGACGGCGTGGTCCGAGAGCGGGGTGCCGTCGGTGAGGTGGTTGCCGTCGGCGGTGACGTGCACGAGGACTTCGGTGGTGATCTGGCCGCCGTGGGCGACGGCGTGCGCGAGCGCGTCGTGGCGTTGTTGGGCCAGCGTCGGCCGAGACGGGATGGCTCCCGCGGGAGCGGTGCCCGGAGCGGGCGTGGCGGCTGCGGCGACTCCCGCGGGAGCATCTGGTCCGTGAGCCGGCGGGGTCGCGACTGCTGCCGGTGCGTGATCGGTGTGCAGGACGTGGGTGTCGATCACCGCGCACACCGCGGCGGCGACGTGGGGGGTCATGCGGGCGGTGAGGGTGACCATGCCGTCGGGGTCACAGCGCCAGGAGCAGGACCGGCCCTGGTGTTGACGGGCGCGGATGGTGTCGGGGTCGTCGTGGCGTTGGGACCACGCGGCGATCGCTGCGCCGAGGCGCCCTGCGGGGGTGCGCTGCGCGATGGCGATCAACGCGGCGGCGTTGTCGTGGTCGAGATGCGCGGCCAGCACACGGGCCTTGGCGTAGGAGACATCACCGCAGGCCATGGCGGCATCGAGGCCGGGGAACGCTCGCATCGCCCGCGCGACGC
>CAYQQQ010000018.1:19376-86112 GCA_964420125.1 uncultured Microthrixaceae bacterium | reverse complement strand
GCCACTGCCCACCCCTCCCCGGCCGGAATTGACCCACGGATCTGCTCGAAGAGCCTCAAATCCGGCCAGGAACAGGCGACAGGACGCGCGATGGGCCCCTCACAACCAACTGAAGGCCTTCGGCGTGAAGTGCCGGAAGCATGCAGTGTCCGGGACTGGTGGGGGCAGGCCGGCGCAGACCTGTCGTACGCGGTCGATCGTGGCGGGTGAAGCGGTGCGCCATGGCGCAAGGAACGGCCGTGAGGTCCGTCGCAACGGGGTCTGGACGCTCGTCGCAGCGGGATCAACGGTGTTCGTGCTGGCCGTATGGGGTGCCGTCGCGGCTGCGGTCGCCGGGGACTGGCTGACGGTGATCGGCCTTCCGATTGTGGGTGTGTTTTGGTACTGGATCGCCGGCGGCGCCTGGCGGCGCACCACCTGGTCTCGCTAGCCGACCCGGACGTGCCGTCAGCGTTCGGACAGGTCCAGTCGGACCCCGCCAAGTTGCTCCAACGGTATGGAATGGCCAGAAGCGCCCGTTGCGGGGCCGTCGGTCAACGAGGATGGTGGGATCGCTCGACTCGTGCTGCTCAACGGACCGCCTGGCTCGGGTAAGTCCACGATCGCTCGTCGCTACGTCGATGACCATCTGCCTGCGGTCCTCGTCGAGATCGACGCGATCCGGATGACTCTGCCGAACTGGGAGCAGGACGACACGACGAAGCTCACCGCTCGCGACCTCGCAGCGGCAGCGGTGGTTGAGCACCTGGCCGCGGGACGGGATGTCGTGATGCCGCAGTACTTCGGTCGGCTCGGCTACATCGTCCTGCTGGAGGACCTGGCCCGCCAGCACGGTGCGAGGTTCGTCGAGGTGATCCTCGCGCCGGACGCCCCGTTGGCGATCGATCGTTTCCGTGCTCGCCGGAGCGAGATGGCCGAACGGGGGGAGCGTCATCCGGAGCGCGATCTGGCCAACGCTGACGTTGATGGCTTCATCGTCGATGCCGTTGAGCGGCTCGGCCGAATGCCGGCCAAGCGGCCTGGGTCGCGCATGATCCCGGTCGACCGTCTGACCTCCGAGGACGAGGTCTACCGTCGCTTCTGCGCTGTACTCGAGGAGAGCGGCTCGTCCCAACAAGGACCGGCATGAATTGCGGCGCTCTACTGCCCGGCTGAAATCACAAGCACGCGGTCGGATCGGGTGGCAGCGCCGAGGCACGGCAGGGCTGGACTTCCTCACCCGTCGCTGCGTCGACGATGCGGCGATCCCCGAGTGGCTTGTCGAGTTGGATTTCCTCGGAGCGAGCGCAGCCGTTGCCCGTGCGCCCGTACACACGGAAGGTAAGCCGGACCTCATCGGCGCTCTCGACGGCGGCGACGCTCGCGTCAGCGTCGCAGTGGTAGCCGACCATGAGTGTCCGCTCGTCCTCGGCGATCGCAACCTGGCCGATCGGCTGATCGCTCCAACCGAGCCCACAGCCGCCCACGAGGGCAACCGTCAGGACGACAGCCGCCGGGATTAGACCTCGCCGGGATGCTCTGGCACGAGCAGAGTCGTATGCCACGGAAACTCTGACGAGGGCGAGAGTCTTCAGGTTCCCACCGAGCATGCGAACACCATCGCGCACGCAAGGATCGAGCCAGCATGAAGCGCCGGATCAACACCGTGCCGGATCACCGGCAGTCACTCCGAGTGGCTTCGGATCCATTCGGCAAGACCGGCGACGTCGAGACGCTTGGAGGCGACGGCCAGCATCGTCGCGACCGCATCATCGGCGGTCGGTGCGGTCCACCTCACGCCGTTCCGGCGGAGGAACACGACCGTGGCCACCAGGGCACACCGCTTGTTGCCGTCGGGAAGCCCATGGTTGTTCACCAGGTGCCAGCACAGCACGGCCGCCTTGTCGATCACCTCGGGGTACAAGTCCCGCTCGCCGAAGCCGGCGGCAGGCGCGTGCAGCGCCGAGTCGATCAGGTTGAGGTCGGCAACTCGTCGAATCGTCGCTGCATCCGCTGCGAGGACCTCACCAGCGAGATAGACCCACTGATCGAGCGACAGGTAGACGACCCCGTCGTCGGTCACGTCTCGGCGAGTCGGTCCAGGATCTCGCGATGCTCTGCGATCGTCGCAGTGACCGTCTCGGCGAACTCTCCGTCAGTGGGCGCGACCTGCGCGAGCGTCTCCGCGGCGAGCGCCTCGACGCTGACGCCGCGCGCCACAGCGGCGGCTTCCAGGCGGCGCATCACGTCCTCGGGCAGATCGACGGTCAACGGCATGCAGAACAGTCTAGAGACAGCCGGCGACGGCCTGACAGGGCCGAGGCCATCCGCTCCAATGTCGGGACATGCCGGTCCTTCCTTCGGACCTCGGGTGGCGCGCCGAACGCCGTGGGGTGCCAAAGGGGGTGCCAAAGTCCTCCGGACGTCCATGGACCCCGGTGGACAGATCCCTGCGATTCCGCGGGTTTGGCGGTCTCGGCGGACGCCGGTGGACCCCCCGGGCAGATTTGCAAGCAGGGGGTCGTGGGTTCGAGTCCCATCAGCTCCACCACAAAGCCGTCTGGTCCTCTGGTTCGGATGGGTGACCTGGAAGGACGGCCCGTTCGACGGCACCGCCCCGCTACTGGACTCGGCCATCCGTTCGCGACAGAGCGCCCGGACGGGGACGTCTTCCCGCCCCCGCAGAGCCGGCACCCGTAGCGCGCGAACGATCAAGCCCTGACGGAGCGGTGCCGACGATGCAGGCATGGAGCAGGCGCTGCGCTCCCCCGGCGCGGCGGACCTGGTCGACGCCACCCCGCGCCCGGGTCGTCGAGACGGCGACGTCGACGACCGCCCGGACGTCCCGGTCGTGGCCCCGGCCGGCGCCGCCGGTCCCGGTCACTCCCGGCTGCGGCGCGCGCTCCGGGGTGAGCCCGGGGTGGCGGCGCTGGCTCTGCTGGCGGGCGCCGTCGCCTGGTGGTTCGCCGATCGGCGGGGTCTGCCGCTCCTGTACGCCGATGCCCGCTCTCACCTGACCATCTCCCGCCGGCTGCTCGACGGCCCCAACCACGGGATCGTGCAGCTCGGCACTGTCTGGCTGCCGCTGCCCCACCTGGTCGTGACTCCGTTCACGATGGTCACCCGGTGGTGGATGTCGGGCGCGGCGGTGCTGCCCGTCAATCTGGTCTGCCTGGTGATCGAGGCTGTGGCCCTGTTCCGGGTGGTGTTCGACGCCGGTCGGTCCCGGGTCGGGGCGTGGATCGCCGTCGTCGTCCTGCTGGCCAACCCGGGCTGGCTGTACCTGCACACGACCGCGCTGGGCGAACCCGTCCTGTTCGCGGCGATACTCCTGACCGTCGCCGCCCTCGGGCGCTGGATCCGCTCCGACAAGCCCTACTCGGGCGGCGAGTTGGCGGTGTTCTGCGGGCTGCCCGCCGCAGCCGCCGTGCTCAGCCGCTATGACGGCTGGGCCATGGCCGCGGCTGCCGGGCTGTTCGTGCTCCTGGTCGCCCGGGCCCGATGGGGACACTGGCGCTACGCGATCACGTGCACGCTCGCGTTCGCGGTGCCCAGCACGGTGGCCGCGGCGTGGTGGTTCTGGTTCAACTTCGTGCACTGGGGCGACCCGCTGGAGTTCCAGCGCGGCCGCTACTCGGCCCAGGCCCAGCAGGACATCCTCGACCGGGCCGGACTGCTGCCCGACAAGGGCGATCTGGCCCGTTCCGTGCGGACCTTCCTGACCGCCACGATCGAGGGGGCCGGGGTCTGGGTGGTGGTGACGGCAGCGGTCGGCGCGGCGGTGTGGCTGGTCGTCGGGCGCCTCCGCCTGCGGGCCCTGCCGCCGTGGTTGCTGGTCGTCGTGCCCGTCGGCTTCTACGTGTTGTCGCTCTACACCGGCCAGATCGCACTGCGCCTCGGTGACCATCCGGGCTCCTCCATGTTCAACCTGCGCTACGGCCTGCAGGTCCTGCCCGGACTGGCCGCCATGTGCGGTCTGGGCATCGGCGTGCTGGCCGGACACGGCGCCGGGTCGCTCGCCGTGGTGCGCCGCGCAGCGGCCGTCGCCGTCGCGGCGGCCGTGGTGATGGCCACCGCGGCCGCCTGGGTCCCGTCATGGCAGCAGGTCCCGGTGATCGCCGAGGGCCTACAGCAGCGCGAGCTCGGGGAGTCGGCCTGGGCGGGCGCCGAGTTCCTCCGGGACGAAGCCATCGACGGGTCGATCCTGATCGACGACTCGGTGAACCCGATGCTCCCGGTGATCGGCGCCGACCTCGACCGCGTCGTCGCCCCGTTCTCGGGACCCGAGTGGGAACGCGCCCTGGACGATCCGGGCCGGGTGCAGTGGATCTACGCCGACTCGGCCGGCGACGGCGACGCCGTGGACCGGGCCATCCGCCGGGACCGGCGCTTCGCGGCTGCGTTCGAACAGGTCTTCTCGGACGGGACGATCCGGGTGTTCCGGCGCCGGAGCCCGACATGAGCGGAACCGACGCCGACACCGCCCGCCTGGCCGCCCGTTCGGTCCGGCTGCCGGTCGGCGACGTGCTCGCGTCACGCGGGGTGATCACCGAGCGCCAGCTCCGCAGCGCCCTGGCCGAGCAGGTCGCAGAGAACAGTCGGCTCGGCCGCATCCTGCTGAGCCGCGGCTACTGCAGTCGGCTCGACCTGTGGTCAGCCCTGGCCGAGCAGTGGCAGCTCGACCACGTCGACCTGATCAGCGATCCGCCCGACCGGACGCTCCTCGAACGGGTGGACCCCGACGAATTGCTCGAGGACCTGTGGGTCCCCCTGTCGGTCACCGACGGCACCGGCGGAACCCTGGTGGCAACGGTGGCGATCTGCGACGAGCCGGACCGCGACCGGGCCGACCGACTGGCCCACCGCCTGGGTGTCGACCGGGTGCGCTTCGTGGCCACCACTGACTGGGACATCGAACAGGCGGTGCTGGCCGGTTGCGGCGACGAGCTGGTCCGGCGGGCGTCCTACGAGCTGGCCGAACGACGGCCCGACCTGTCGGCGGCCGACCCCGTGGCTCCGTGGCAGAAGGTGGCCGGGTTGCTCGTGCCCGGCGTCGTGCTGCTGGGCATCGTGCTCGACTGGCGCTTGACGCTGCTCGTGGCGCTCCTGGTCCTGAACGTCATGTTCACCGTCGGGGTCGCGTTCAAGATCGTGACGTCGGTCGTGGGCATGTTCCGCGTGCGTGGCCGCCAGTCCGGAGGGCCACCCCCGACGGTGGAGGACGTCGATCGGGAGCGGGTCGGGCCGGGAGCCGACATCCCCGACGACGAGCTGCCCGTCTACACGATCCTGGTCCCCGCCTACGGCGAGTCGAACGTGGTCCACGAGGTGGTCGAGCACGTCACCGCGCTCGACTACCCGCTGTCCAAGCTCCAGGTCCTCCTGCTGCTTGAGGCCGACGACACCGAGACCGTGCTGGCCGCCAAGGCGTCCCGGCCACCCGACTTCGTCCGCCTCGTGGTCGTCCCACCCGGCGGCCCGCAGACCAAGCCGAAGGCCTGCAACGTCGGGCTGGCCATGGCCGAGGGTGAGTTCCTGGTGATCTACGACGCCGAGGACCGACCCGAGCCCGGCCAGCTGCGCGAGGCGGTGGCCGCGTTCCGGGACGCCCCGGGGAGCACCGTCTGCTTCCAGGCCCGGCTGAACTACTTCAACGCCAGGACGAACATCCTGACCCGGATGTTCACGCTCGAGTACAGCTTCTGGTTCGACGACATGCTGCCGGGGCTCGACGCGCTGGGCCTGCCCGTCCCGCTCGGCGGCACCTCCAACCACTTCCGCACCCGGTCGTTGCGGGAGCTCGGCGGATGGGATCCGTTCAACGTGACCGAGGACGCCGACCTCGGTGTCCGGGCTGCCGCGCTCGACCTGCACGTCGGGATCACCGACTCGACCACCTGGGAGGAGGCGTGCTCGGAGTGGCGGGCGTGGATCCGCCAGCGCACCCGGTGGATCAAGGGCTACATCGTGACCGCAATGGTCCAGACCCGGAACCCGTGCACGGCGTGCCGGCGACTCGGGGCCCGGGGGCTGGCCGGGCTCATCGGCCTCATCGCCGGCACCCCGGCGCTGTTCCTGGCCGCGCCCTTGGTATGGGGGTTCTGGCTCTACACGTTCCTGGGCGGGGTGGTCCCCGACTTCGCCCTGCCGTCGTGGGCGCTGACCGCCACGTTCCTCACGCTCGTGGTCGGCAACGGCGCCATGATCGTGCTGACCGGGCTCGCCGCGGTCCGGCGCCGGGCCTGGGACCTGATGCCGTTCGCGTTGTTGAACCCCCTGTACTGGGTCCTCCACTCCATCGCGGCGTGGCGGGCGCTGTACCAGGTGGTGGTCAAGCCCTCCCACTGGGAGAAGACGCCGCACGGCATCGTGCACGGGCCGCACGCCCCGAAGGTCACGGCCGACCGACGGTGAGTCAAGCCAAGAGCAGGCGGCCTGGGCCGAATTGCTCCGCCACTTCGTCGACGAGAGTGTCGATCCATTCGAACTTCGGCGCCGTGTCGGACGGGTGCACGTTGCTCTCGAGGTGCTCGACCTCACCGACGATGCTGTGCGCGCTCACCTTGGCGTGGATGAAGCCGCCCTCGTCGGCGACAGCTGTCCGATCACCCAGGCGATCGCGACCGCAGCGAGAGATGCTGGCTTCGATGCTCTGCTCGCTCCGGCCGGGTCTGTCAGGAACCGGGGTGGTCCGGGTCGACGGTCAGGAACGTCGGGATGTCGCGCCGGGCATGCAGGACCCACCAGATGTCGATGCGGTCGTCGTCGGGCACGTAGAAGAGCAGGTGGGGGAAGCGCTGGAGGGTCCAACTCCTCAGGTCGGGGATCTCGAGTTCGAAGGCGAACCGTAGCGAACCGCTGAGGGGATGTTCGCAGAGGTGCGTGATGGCTGCCTCGAGCGCGTCGAGGAAGTCGAGTGCGATCTGGGGTCCCGCTTCGTCGCGGTAGCAGTCCACCGCTTGTTCGACGTCGCGCTCGGCCGCGGCGCGCAGTTGGGCCTGCACGAGCCCGGGCTCAGTCCGCTGCTCGCGCTCGGTGCCGCAGCGCAGCGGAGTACGCGGCGTCGGCATTGGTCGTGATCGGGCCCCGAGCTCCGTCGAGAAGTGCGGCTCGAAGCTGTCGGCGCTCGAAGTCGCGCCTGATGAGCTCGCGGACGTACTCGCTGGTGGACCCGTAGCTGCCTTCGTTGACCTGGGCGTCGACGAAGGAACGGAGCTCGTCGGGGAGCGACACGTTCATGGTGGTCATGGCCCCAGCACAACCCTTGGCAAGGTTTGCCAAGGATCTCCCGTCGGGATGTGGCGTCCTGACCAGCGCATCTGGAGGATCAACGAACGGGCACCGAGGTCGTGCGTCTGCTCACCGTCGAAGCGAACAACGTCGCAACCACCCCGGAAGCAGTGGAGCTGCGCTTGTCGTCCGGGTGCGCTCCCTGCTCCGTGTCCCCGGGACGTCGGGCGGAACACCATCGACCCAGGTCGGCGACGTGGCCTCGCGAGATCAGCCGCTGCTCATCAGCTCGGCGAGGCGCTCGGCCACCATCACGCAACCGAGGTAGGTGTTGCCCCGAACGATCCCCGGCATGCACGACGCGTCCGCGACACGAAGGCCACGTACCCCGCGCACGCGAAGTTGTGCATCGAGCACGGCATGGGGGTCGTCGCTGGACCCCATGCGACAGGTCCCGGTCTGATGGAAGTAGGTGAACGTGCCGTGGTCCAGCAGTCGCGCCACGTCGTCGGGGCCGATGCCGGGCGGGATCGGGTCGGCTGGCGTGAGGCGCGTCGCTCCGAGGGAGCCGAAGGCGTCGGTGCGCTCGAGCTGGCCGACTCGATCCACCACGACGCTGAGGTCGCGGAGGTCCTCGCCGTCCAGGAAGGGCAGTTCGATCAGCGGCTGGCCGTGCGGATCCCCGGGACGCAGCCGGAGACGCCCTCGGGCACGTGGCTGGAGGTGGAACGCGAACACCTGGAAGAGGGTTCCGCTGGCAGGGTTGCTCGAGATGGGGGCGACGAGGATGTGGAAGTCCGGGGCACGGGCCCGACCCGTGTCGCCGATCCACACCACCTTGGCCGGCGAGCCCACGAGCGTCTCGTGGGTGGGCGTCGAGTAGAGGCATCCAAGGCCGACATGGTCCTGCAACCCCCTCCCCACCCCTGGCAGCGCCGCCACCGGTGCGATCCCCGCGTCGGCGAGCTCGTCGGGTGGACCGATGCCCGACACGAGCAGCAGACGCGGCGACTCGATCGCACCGGCGCACAGCACGACCTCGGGAGCCTGCAACACCCCTCCGTCGTCCAGCTCGACGCCCTCGACCGCGTCGTCACGCAGCAGCACGCGGCGCACCCGGGTGCGACAGCGGATGGTGAGGTTGGGCCGCGCCCGCTCCTCGGGGGTGAGATACGCCTGGCTCACGCTGAGTCGTTCACCGGTGTGCGGATCGACCGAGCCCGGGAAGACGCCGACCCCGGGGAGCTGAGCGGCGTCGTTGATGTCATCGACACGGGACGCGCCGAGCTCCAGCGCCCCTTCGTAGAGCGCCCGGTGCACCTCGGACCAGGTGTGCTCGGGCCATCGGCGCACCGTCAGGGGGCCTCCGCTGCCGTGCAGCTCCGGTGCGATGCCGGGGCCGGGATCACGGCCCGCGCCCGGATGGGCATCCAGGTCGTGCTCGGCACGAAGGAAGCTGCCGATCACCTGCTCCCATCCCCATCCGTCGCATCCGAGCGCCGCCCAACCGTCGTAGTCGGCAGGTTGGCCTCGCACCGTGGCCATGAAGTTCACCGCGGAGGTGCCGCCCATCGCCTCGCCTCTATAGAAGAGGGTCTCGGCGGAGGCTCGGCCGATGAGGTCGTGCCACTGCACGCCCAACGCGCACTCCATGATCGCCTCATACTCGCGTGAGGGCGTCCGGACGATGTCGGGGTAGGCGTCGTCGTCGGGTCCGGCTTCGAGCAGCACCACCTGGCGGTGCTGATCCTCGCTCAGCCGCGCCGCCAGCACCGAGCCGCTGGTGCCGCCGCCGACGACGACGACGTCCGGCATCGGCATCGGCATCGGCATCGGCATCGGCATCGGCATCGGCATCGGCATCCGAGGTGTCGTGGTCGATCGGGCGGTCATGTGGGTGGGCTCCAGGTCGTTTTGGTGGGTCACGAGATCGGGTCCCGGAGCGAACACCATGGACTTTCGCAAGACTACCTGTCAATACTTTTCTGCAGTCCCCGCGCCAACGGAGGCGACGCACGACAGACCGCGAACGCGGGGCCAACGGTCAGGAGGTGCCGAGCAGTGCCAACAGCGACATCGCCACCGCCGCCTTGGCACGGCGCACCGACAGCCCCTGCACCGAGCGGAGCCGCTCCCACGCATCCCAGCTCGTGACCGCGTCGACGACCTCGAGCGCCTCCGGACCCCGGCCTTCCAGCTCGTGCTGGAACACCTCGGCCACCGCCGCCCGGAAGAAGTCGTTCGCCACGCGCAGGTCCCGCCGGATGGTCGCCGAGGAGTCCGCGAGGCGGACACCGAATCGCCGCACCGGCGTGATCGCCTCGTACAGGCGCGCCCGAGAGTCCACCAGCCGCCTGACCCGCGAGTCGAGGGAGCCCTCGCAGCCGACCTCGACGATCAACGGCGACACCCGCCCGATCTGGGTTGCCACCACGACCGAGTACAGCGCCTCCACGTCCTCGAAGAGCCGCCACACGGTGCTCATCGACACCCCGGATCGCTCCGAGACCATCTGCACCGTCGGCTTCACCTCGCCTTCGCCCAACAGATCCAGGAAGGTGTCGACGATCAGCTGACGGCTACGGGCGGCACGGCGCCGCCGACCGTCGACAGCCTCCTCCTTCGTTGGCTCCGCCTGCACATCCACCGAACCACCTCGCCTCCAGGTCGGCCATCCTGCGATCCCGCCGATCACCTCAGACAGACCGAACCAACGTCGGGTACGCGAACGCGGCGGTGATGTCGTCCCGTGCGATGTCGAGCGCCTCAGGTGGCCACGCGGGCGTCATCGCCCGACGCTAGCGGCCGGCATCGAGCGATGCCCGCGAGCGGTCACGGTGGTCGCCGCGGACATCACCGCGCCGCTGGAGCGAGGAGTGACACGGTCGGGAAGTAGGTCCGGTACCGGCCGACGTCTCTGGTCAGCAGATCGAGGCCCGCGGTCGCGGCATGCGCGCCGATGAAGAAGTCCGGAAGCGGCCGCGACTTCGTGCCCTTGCTCCGCCGGTAGTCGAGGAAGACCTTCCCGGCCAGGAACGCGGCGGCCCACGGGATCGGTGCGCGCCGGTAGTCCTGGTGCGGCAGCGCGTCCTCGAGCGCCTCGACCGTCGTGAAGCGGATGGAGATCTCCGCGTACACGATGGGGTTGATGTAGAGGGGACCGGTCTCGGCAGCGTTCGCCAGAGCGTCGGTAGACCAGCCCTCCCACACAGGGTCCTCGGTCAGGATGTCCAGCAAGACGTTGCTGTCGACCAGCGTGCCACCGGTCATGTCAGGTGCCGCGGGTGAGGGCCATGATCTCGTCGGTGGTCATGACGACGTCGCCGCGACCCTTGAGGCGCTCGGCGAGCTGGCGTCCTCGGGTGCGTGGGCTGTCGCACTTGCGTAGGACGATGGCGTCCTTGCGGAGCTCGAAGACGACCTCGGTGCCGGCGCCGATGCCGAGGGCGTCGCGGAGCTCCTTGGGAATGGTGACCTGTCCCTTCTCGGTGACCCTCATGCCGCCGTTACCTCCATGGTAAGAGTCTTACTGATCCTACTCCTACCACGACGTTCCTCGACCGGCGGTCGTGCTCGAACCGGCGGATCGTCCGATCACCTGGCGTTGGGAACGAGTCGCTTCTCCTCGCGCTGGGACTCGAGGATGCGCTGCAGAGCGGGGAGCGCGTCGGGCCCTTCGGGGGCGAGGTTGTGGCGCTCCTCCGGATCCCGGGTGAGGTTGTGCAGCTCCCACACCGACTCGCCCGCGCCGTCCACCCTTCCTGAGGCGCCGACGCCGTGGTCGGCATGCCAACCTGCAAGGCCGTCGTGGTAGTGGTTCAGCTTCCACAGCTCGGCCGCTCCGTCCGCGCCGGTGGGCAACTCAGTGACGACCGACTCGATCCGGGCGGGCGCGGCGATCGGGTCGAACGGCTCCCCGGTCAGCAGGTTCTGCTGGCGGGCCCCGCTGGTCACGTCGTCGTCGGTCATGAAGTAGACGGGAGAACGCAGCGAGTCGGCACCGGCGTCACCGGCGAGCAGGCCGCTGAGGTCGCGGCCGGGTAGGGGGCGGACGACGCGATGCGTCTCGGCCAGCGTGGCAGCGGCGCTCTCGAGGTCGATCCCCGCCAACCCCATCAGCGTGGGAACCAGGTCCACGTGGCTGGTCGGCAGGTCGACACCCCCGTCGACGGCTGCCACCCCCGCGCCCTTGACCACCATGGGCACGCGCAGGGCCTCGTCGAAGGCGTTCGCCCACTTCTGCTGCATCCCCCCGTGAGCACCAAGCAGGTCGCCGTGATCGGAGGTGAAGACCACGATCGTGTCGTCGGCCATCCCCGAGCTCTCGAGGGCGTCGAGGATCCGACCGATCGCCCGGTCGACCAGCTTGTGCAGGTGGTAGTAGAGCCGCCGGTAGGCGAGGTCGGGTGGTTGCTCGACGACCATGCGGGGCCACAGGTCCCTGAACTGCTCCTGGCACGCCGGCCGACCGGCGAACGAGTCCTGCTGGGAGGGTGCCTCCGCGATGTCGGGCACCGTCTCGTCTGCCGGTTCGAAGCCCACCAGGAGCTCGTAGAAGCCCCCGGCGAAGGCGATGTCGTGAGGGTTCACCAGCGAGGCCACGGTCAACCACGGCCCTTCGCTCGAAGGGCGGGAGAGCTCGGCGAACGTCTCGACGACCTGATCGGCGAACACGCCGTCGCGGACCGTGCCGGAGTTGGACTTGGCCACACCGTGGGGCTCCCGACCGATCCAGCCCGAGAACCCGAAGGGATCGAGCCGGTCGGCCGCCCGGTAGGCCTCGACGGCCTCGACGATCACCCGGCCGTCGTCGTCGGAAGCGGCCAGGCCCTCGTCGCTCCCCGGCGCCGGCAGGTCGGCATGGCTGACGTGCCACTTCCCCCGGTAGTGGGTGCGGTAGCCGCCTGCCCGGAACCAGTCACCGAGCGTCGGCACCCCGGACGGATCCAACCAGGACATCGCCGGATCGTCGGCCCGCTTGGCGATCCCATCGGTCTGCGACACGCCGTGCAGCGACGGGTACTGACCGGTGAGCAACGTCGCCCTGCTGGGCACGCAGGCGGTGGAGCCCACGTAGTGCCGGTGGAGCTCCACACCGCCGTCGCGGATCCGCTCCCGGGAGGGCAGCTGCTCCCGACGGAACCTCGCGAGCTCCTCGGTCTCGTAGGGAGGGGGGTACCGCTCCTCGTCGGTCATGATCACCAGGACGTTCGGCAGGGACACTGAGCCCGAGGCTACGACGGGCCGGCCTCCGATCCCGTTCGGTCCCCCGGCCGCGGTGAACCAGGATCCGCGCCGAGCCCGCTCAGCGCCGCCGCGCTCGGCGACGCAGACCGCCGTAGAGGTACCCCTCCACGAAGCCCCGCAGCAGCAGCGGGTCGACCAGCCACCGGGGCACACGGAAGGACCGACCGTTCGGCTGGTAGACGACCATCCCCTGGGGTTGGACACCGAGGATCGAGCCCCATCGGTGCGGCGGAGCGGAGAAGCGATGCAGCCTCCCGCGGCCACTGGTCACCACCCGCAGGTTGTGGCACACGATCCGCCAGCCCCAGTTGCGAGCGGAGCTCCGGTGGGGGTCGCTGGCGGCGACGTCGCCCACCGCGAACGCGCAGGGATGGCCGGGCACCCGGAGGTGCGCGTCGACCCGCACGAACCCGTGCTCGTCCAGGAGCTCGTCGGGCAGCCAGCCGGTGTTGGGCCGAACCGCGCCGACGGCCCACAGGGTGAGGTCGGCCTCGAAGGGTTCCTGGCCCGTCGAGAACTCCACGGGCCCGACGGTGAGCCGGTCGCCGGCGAAGCCGTCGGGCAGCACCGCACGGTGACCGGGGTGCAGCACCGCTCCCGCCCGCCGCAGCTCGGCGACGACCGCTGACCGCACCTCGGGGTGGTAGCCGGGGAGGGGCGCGTCGCCGCTGTGGAAGAGGTGGACCGCCTTGGCCGGATGGCGACGCGCCAGGTTCGCCGCTGCGCTCACCCCGGTGGCACCGCCCCCGACCACGGCGATGGAGTCGGCGGCGGCGATCGACGTGGCCACCTCGGCGAGGGAGCGCTCCACGGCGTCGAGGCCCTCCACCCGATGGCGGCGCCAGAACCCGTTGTCGACCCCCGAGGCGATCACCAGCTGGTCCCAGCCGACGACCTCCGTCGTGCCGTCGGCGAGCGCGACGTCGGCCTCACGTCGCACGAGGTCGACCCGACGGACCTCCCCGTGCAGCACGCGCACGCGCTCCAGCCGGCGGAACCGCGACAGCGCCACGAGGTAGCTGCGTCGCCATCGCTGCGGATCGGCCAGCCGCGTCCCCAGCTCCTGACCGCTCACCAACGCCGGGCGGGCCGCCACTGCGACCACCTCGACGCGCCGTGGGAGGTGCGCCGCCACGAGCACACCGGCGTCGCCCATGCCCACGACCAGCACACGAGGCCGCCGGCGCGGAGTCACGGCATCCTCGCTGCAACGCGCGGATCGCTCGGCACGGACCCGGTCGGCCGGTTCAGGACCGGGTGGTCACCACTTGAGCTCGATCTCGATCTCGGATTCGTCGTCGCCCACCTCGACCTCGAACTTCAGGGTGACCTCGTCGGGCACCTTCACCCGGATGGTCATCCCCTCGCGCCGCACCGCCACCTCGTTGTGACGTTCCAGCTGGTCGGCGAGCCGGCGGAGCTCGGCCGCCACCTCCTCGCGCCGCAGACGCTCCTTGGTCTCGAACTCGAACAGGTCCACCTCGGCCTCCTCGTCCACGACGGCGCCGGCGCACCCGCCAGCGGTCGAAGGCTAGGGCACGCTGGGGTCGGCGACGGCGCGGCAGCCCGCCGCGCCGAGGTTCACGCCCCGTCCGCCGCCGTCGTGTCCGGGCCCTGACCGAGCAACGAACCCAGCCGGCGGTCCAGCTCGTGGTGCAGCCAGTCCAGCTCCCCGCACCGCGCGGGGTCGGCGACGACGCTCACCACGAGGGTGCCGGCGTAGGACAGCACCGCGAAGCACACCGTCACGTTGCCGGGCACGATGGTGATCGCCGCCACCTCCGTGATGGGCGCCCCGAGGAACCCCAGCTGCTCCTGCGGTCCCTTCAAGTTCGTCACGAACGTGTTGACCAGGTGCTGGTGCTCCACGAACCATCGGAACAGCCG
The DNA here is from genome assembly GCA_964420125.1 of uncultured Microthrixaceae bacterium. GTDB lineage: Bacteria > Actinomycetota > Acidimicrobiia > Acidimicrobiales > Microtrichaceae > CAYQQQ01. The sequence continues at coordinate 71,769 of CAYQQQ010000018.1, read as the reverse complement.
CAGCGCACCGAGCAGGCGGAACAGCGGCCCGAGCAACGCGTTCGACGCCCCTCGCCAGCCCTGCTTGGCCCGGAACGTGGCCGCCGCGGTGGCCCGCAGGCGCTCAGAGGCTTCGCCCGCCACCGGCAGCGCCACCGGCACCGCACCGACCTGGTTCCCCAGCTCCGCGGCACCGTCAGGATCCCGCCCTGACACCGGCACCGACACGACCAGCCCTTCGACGTGCTCGCCTCGCCGGGCGAGCAGCGCGCCCAAGGACGCGGCCACCGCGGTGAGCACCAGGTCGTTGATCGTGACACCGGCCGCGTGCGCCGCGTCGCGCACGTCCTCGAGCGGCGCGCGGACCAGGGCGACCCGGCGGTGCGCCCCAGTGGGGGCGTTGAGCGAGCAACGCGGCGCGCCGGCGGAGCGGTCGCCAGGGCGGAGCTGGATCACCGCGGCACGCACCCTCCGCAGGGCCGTCCCCACCGAGCGGACGGCGTTCAGCCTGGAGCGCAGCGCGTCGATCGCCAAGCGGGCACGGGAAGGCGCCGAGCGGGGCCACGCCGGATCTGCGATCGGTTCGGCGCCGTCGACCAACGAGGCCAGCATCGCCAGGCCGCCGATGCCGTCGGAGAGCAGGTGGTGGAAGGCCACCACCACCGCCGACCCTCCGTCGCGCAGGCCGGAGAGCACCGCCATGCGCCACAGGGGCTCGTTCGCCGGCAACGGCGTCTCGACCACCTCGGTGGCCACGGCGAGCATCTCGGCCTCGTCGCCGGTGCCCCCCAGGTCGACGAACCGCAGGTGGTCGCCGAGGGCGAAGGACGGATCGTCGACCCAGATGGGGCGGCCGCACCCGATCGGCACCGCCTCGAAGCGCTGCCGCAGGCGGGGGATCGCCACGATGCGACGGTTGATCTCGTCCTCGACGATCGACGCATCGAGCGCTCCGGCGAGGCGGAGCACCGCGCCCACCTGCATCGGGGCCGGACCGACGTCGGAGGCCAGCAGCACCAGGTCCTCCGCAGTGGCACGCGAGATGGTGGGATCACGCCGCAACACCCGACCATCCTCGCGGACGCTGGCCACGGTGACGACCTGCCGCCGGCGGCCACGAGTCCGCTCCCACGAACCTGAGCGTGGGATCAGCCAAAACCGACTGTAGTCGCTTTTGTGCGGTGAGACCTGCACACTGGCGTCATGGCTCCATCACGCAGAACTGGATCCCGACTCCGACACCTCCTGAGCACCACCGTGGTCGTGGTCGCCACGCTGGCCCTGCACTCCTGCAGCAACGGCACGCCTGGGGGCGGCGGCACGTCGGCTCCCACGTCCAGCGGGCCCTCGACCAGCGGGCCCTCGACCAGCACCCCCGCGCCGGTCCCCGCCCTCGACTGCACGGCCACCGAACCCTCGTGCCCCGCCATCGAGCTGACCGGCGACCCGCCGGCTTCCCTGTCCGACGGCCGGCCCTCGCCGGTGCGGGGCTACGCGGATCCCAGCGTCAGGTCCGACCCCACGTCGTCACGGTTGTGGATGGCGTACTCCTGGCCCGGCATCGAGGGATCCGGGACCCAGCGGTCCACCAGCGTGGAGATCCACCTCGCCCACAGCGACGACGGTGGTGGGACGTGGGTCTACGACGACGCCCTGTGGACTCCGGAGCCGGCCGTCGACCCCGTCACCGGCCGCAGCGGCTCCACCGACCACGAGGTCGCCAACCTCCTCCCCGTCGCCGGCGAGGACGGTGCGGTCACCTGGTACGCGGCGCGCCTGAACCTGTTCTCCCCCGACAGCGGCGGGTTCGCCGCCCGCCCCACCGACAGCTTCCGCATCTCGGTGGGCCAGGCGTCCGACCCCGCCGGCCTGGCCTCTGCCGACATGGCCAGCCTCGGTGCGGCCCGCACGGACTCCCGCTGGGGAGTGGACCAGGACCTCAGCGAGCTCGACCCTGCCGTCGAAGGCTGCTCGCTGTGGAACGAACCCGCACTGCACCACGACGGCGACGAGCTCTTCATGGTGCTGCGCTGCCTTCCACTCGACACCCTCGGGATGCCGACGCTCACCGAGTCGAGCCTCGAGGTGTTCGCCACCGTCCCCATCGGGGCGGCCGACGACTGGGAATGGCGCTACGCCGGGCGCCTGGCAGGTGGCGAGGAGGCCGCCGAGCTCGGAGGCGAGGGACTCACCCAGGCGGAGCTCGCCTTCGACGAGGACGGAAGCCTGCTCGCACTGGTCACCCCCGACAGCTACCTGCCGGCCCAGCAGCAGTTCGCCCACCACGGCGTCGCCGTGGTGGAGGTGACGTCACTCGATCCACCGTCGCTGGCCCGCGATGGGCACGGCGACCTGGTCGTGCGGGCTCGTGTGACCGCCACCGACCTGGAGCCCTTCGGCACCGGCTCGGCGGGCTACGACCCCGCGTGTGCCACCGGCCTGCTGCTGGCCCGACGCCAGATCGGAGCGAACGAGCTGGTCAGCAGCATCCACGCCACCGGGATCCACCCCTGAACGATGGCGACGGCGCGCCCTCGAACCCCTGATCCTCGAGGGCGCGCCGTCCGCTACCCTCCCGAGCCGATGCAGGACCGGGGACGACCGCGCTCCAAGGCGCTCCAGGAGCGGTCCCGGACGACTCGTGCTCGCATCCTCGAGATCACCGCGACGCTGGCGATGGAGCAGGACATCGACGACGTGTCGGTGGACCAGATCTGCAGGGCCGCGGGAATCGCCAAAGGGACCTTCTACTTCCACTTCCCGACCAAGGACGACCTGCTGCTGGCGGTGTTCTTCCAAGGCAGCGAGACGCTCATCGACGAGGTGCAGCCGCTCATCGAGGGTGAGGTGCCCTTCGACGCTGCTGTGGCGAAGGTCGTCGAACGGGTTGCCACCCGCACCTCCGCGTTCCCCAAGTCCTTCGTAGCGAAGGCTGCGGGAAACGCCGTGCTCCACGCGGGCCGGCCCCGGCCCGAGGGCGCACCGCCGCGGCGCCCGCCGAGGGAAGCGCTGCGACGGCTGATCCACGCTGCACAGCAGCGAGGCGAGCTACGAAGCGACTACCGCCCCGACGAGCTGGCGATGGCCCTCAACTGGGCACTACTGCAGGGGCTGCTGGTGTGGTCGTCGCTGCCGGGTGCCCGTCCGTCCCTGGAGACCGTGCTGCGACGGCGGGTGGAGCTCGCCCTCCACGGGATGTCGGGAGGTCCTGCAGCGGCTGGCACGTCGACCTGAAGGCTGGCGTCGAACGGTGCGGCCTGCGTCGGTGAGTCAGCCGATGCCGTGGTCCACGGCCCAGCGCACCAGCTCCTGACGACGGGTGAGGTGGAGCTTCGCCATCGTGTTGCGCACGTGGTTCTCCACCGTCTTGGGAGAGATGTGCAGCTCGTCGGCCACCTCCCGATACGAGTGGCCACGCGCCACCAGACCGAGCACCTCACGCTCCCGCTCGGACAGCACGGTTGCACCGCCGACCCCTCCGGCGAGGCGCCGGAACTCCCCGATGAGCATGGCGGCCAGCTGGGGCGAGAACACGGGTTCGCCCTGGGCAGCGGCCCACAGCGCCCGCCGCAGCTCCTCGATCGAGATGGACTTCACCAGATACCCCACCGCTCCTGCGGCCACCGCGTCGAGCAGGTCGCGCTCCGCTTCCGACACGGTGAGGATCACCACGGCGGTGTCCGCTGACACCTGGCGCACCACGGCATGGCCTCCACCCTCGGGCATGTGGAGATCGCACAGCAGCAGGTCCGGACGCTCCCGCCGGCACACCTCCACCGCCTCCCGGGCGTCCGCAGCCTCGCCCACCACGGCGAAGCCCTCACCCAGGTCGGTTCGCAGACCACGGCGCCAGATCTGGTGGTCGTCGGCCACGACGACCCTGATCGCCCGTCCATCGAGTGGCGTCATCCGGGCGATCCCACCCTCAACTCGACCTCGGTGCCGTGACCAGGGCGGCTGCGCAGGCTCGCGGAGCCGCCGATCTCCTCCATCGCCCGTCGCACCGAGAGCTGCAGACCGAGCCCACCACCGGCGGTCGCCGGGTCGAAGCCGCAGCCGTCGTCGTGGACCGTGCACAGCAGACGACCGTCGTCCTCGTCGAGGAAGACCGTGATCCGATCTGCTGCGGCGTGCTTGAGCGCGTTGGTGACCGCCTCGCCGACGGCTCCGAGGAGGCCGTCGGCGATCGCAGCGGGGAGTCGGGGTCGACCGACCACCACCACCTCCACCTCACCACCGTGGGCGACCGCGAGACGGTCGGTGAGCGACCTGAGCCGTGCAGCGAAGCCGTCCTCCGAGGAGGCCGCCCCTCCGGTGTCGGCAACGGCCACGTCGTCACGGATCCACTGGCGCAGCTCCCGGTCCTGTGCCGCGGCGAGGTGCACCAGATCGGGATCTTCGCTGCGACGCTGCACCACGGCGAGCGTCTGGAGGACGCCGTCGTGCAGCCGCCGGGCCACGCGCTCGCGGGCACGGGCCTCGGCCACCTCGTCCTCGGCGTGCACGAGGCGGTCCATCACCGCCCCCACCGCCCACCCGGCGCCGCCCAGCAGCACGAAGGTGCTCAACGTCGCCAGGACGTGACCGGACACGCCCCGATCGAACGCGCTGGCCACGCCGTTCACGAGACCCAGCCCGAGGCCGGCGGCGAGCCCCCACCCCGCCCCGTGGGCCACCCCTGTGCTCACCACCGGTGCGATCTGCCAGGTCGCACCGAGGTTGAGGGCGTGCGGGGCGTCGTAGGCCGACCACTCGGCGGCCACGAGGGCCGCCCCGAGCAGCAGGTCGAACGACTGGGCGACCGGATGCAGCAAGGTCGACGGGGAGCGCCGTGAGAGCCAGAGGGTGGTGAGGGACCAGGCGAGGATCGGTGCCAGCACGACGAACCCGATGCCCGGCCGCTGCATCACCTGCGATCGAGCATCGATGATCGCCACCACCGACGCCCACACCGCGATGACCACCCTGAAGACGCTGAGGCCGAAGAGCACGCTGCGCTGGGTCGGGGTGACCCCGGGGCGGTCCCGGGTGAGCGCGTTCCACCGATCCATCGTCCTCACGCTATCCACGAGTCGTCGACGCGCCGGTCGCACGTTCAGCCGTGCTCGTCCGCCGGAGCCGACCCGGCCGAGCGCTGTGGGCTCGCCAGGCCTCGGTAGACGACGTTGGAGCGCCGCCACTCCGACAACGACCACGTGAACAGCGGCACCGCCACCGACAACGACACGATGACCTGGGCCAGGGACTCTGCGGTCGTCTCGTAGCCGCGGACGCCCACCACTGCGGCGACGAAGTTGAACAGGTACACGAACAGCCGGCTCAGCCCGACGAAGGCGCAGATGCCGGCCAGCGTCGCGAACAGCATCCGGCGGGTGGGCGACCAGATCGCATGGGGGTCCCGTGCCTCGACCTGACGCGACCAGTGCAGCGCCACCGCGGCCAGGGGCGCGGCGACCAGTCCGAGGGTGATCCAGCTCGCCAACGCCAGCGGCGCCGGGTTGCCGTCGAGGATCAGGTGCAGCGCAGAGGCGAACGCCAGCGCGCCGAACCCGGCGGAGAAGGTGAGCGTCCAGTAGATGAGGCGATGGTGGTCGCCGCTGCGCAACGAACGCAGGGCGATCGCCGCTGCGCTGTCGGCGTCCCGGCCGGCGGCGACCAGCTCCTCCATGAGCTGATCCGGGGTCGATCCCGCGTTGCGGCGCTGCACGAGCCAGGACTGCAGATCCTGGGAGAGGGTGGGCGAGCCCGCCCCACCGCGCGGGTTCGGCGGGGCGGTACCGGAGAAGGGTGACGAGTACGCCTGGGACATGGTGGTGACCTCCGAGGTCGAGTGGTGTCGACCTCCACCATCCGACGCCGCAGCGGGCACCACCATGGGGGTTCCCCCCCATCTCCTCCTGGGGCGACCCCAGGGCCGCCGGGGCTCAGCCCATCTGGGAGGTGTGCACCGGCCGCACCCGCACCACGACCCGCTCGTCGCCGGGCTGGTGCCACGGGTACTTCTCCTCCTCGATGTACCGCTGGGCCTGGCGGTCGATGAACTCGTAGTCGGGATCGTCGTCGATGCGATCCACCACGCCGCGGACCTCGAGGTAGCGGTAGGGGTTCTCCGGGTCGACGATCGACAGGGCGACGTGGGGATCCTTGCGGACGTTGCGGTACTTCTGCCGCCCCGTGGTCTGGCTGAAGCTCAGATGGGTGCCGTCCCACTCGAACCACACCGGGTTCACCTGTGGCTCCCCGTCCGGCCCGATGGTGGCCACGTTGGCCAGGGTCACGGCATCGAGGAGGTCGGCGTGGGACTCGGGGATCGCGCTCATGGTCATCGCTCCTGCAGTTGGGACCGGCCGGGCCGGGGATCGGAGGCTACTGCTGGCTCAACACCGCGCGACGGCGTGATAGTCCCCGGCTACTCGTTGCCCTGCGAACGACACGATGGGAGGATGGCGGTGCTCCGACCCCGCAGGAGGTTCCGCATGATCGTCGTCGTGATCTACGAGTCGATGTTCGGCAACACCCATGTGATCGCAGATCACATCGGCTCCGCGCTCACGGAGCTCGGGGAGGTCCGGGTGGTGCCGGTCGGTGGTGCGACACGTGAGCTGATCGCCGGAGCGTCGCTGGTGGTGGTGGGCGGCCCGACCCACGTCCACGGGATGGCTCGGCCCACCTCGCAGCACGCGGCGCTCGAGCAGGCCGAGTCAGACCCCGACCTCCACCTCGACCCTGATGCAGAAGGAGAGCTGCTCCGGGAGTGGTTCGCCGACCTCGGCACCGTGGCCGGCATCCCCGCCGCCGCCTTCGACACGAGGGTGGACGTGAGCGCGGTGATGAGCGGACGGGCCTCGAAGGGGATCGACAAGCGCCTGGCCAAGCACGGCTTCCGGCGACTCGTGGCACCAGAGAGCTTCATGGTGGACAAGCACAACCACCTGCTCGACGGAGAGGCCTCACGTGCCGCCGACTGGGCGCGGACGGTCGCCGGAGCGCTCGACGCCGGCTGACTCACGGGCCGACGCCCACGCTCCTCCAACGGGGGACCGATCCGGCGCCTTCCGATCGCGACGCGGCGGCCAGCCCCCAGGCACCCGCGAGCAGCGTGGCCACCGCGCCCAGCAGGATCCCCACTCGGGCACCCCACTGCTCGCTGACCCAGCCGACGATGGGGCCACCGATCGGGGTGCTGCCGAGGAAGAGGACCGCCTGGAGGGCCAGCACCCGGCCCCGCATCGACGGTTCCGACTCGAGCTGCACGATGGCCGTGGAGGAGGTCAGGAAGGCCACGCTGGTGAAGCCGACCACCAGCGAGAGCGGCAGGGCCACCGCCAGCACCGGAGCCGCGGCGAAGACCAGCAAGGCCGCACCGAAGGCGACCGCGGAGCGCCCGACCGAGCGCACCGACGAGGTCTTCCGCCGCGCCGCCCACAGCGCCCCGAGCAGCGCCCCAACGCTGAGCACCGCGAAGAGCACCGTGAAGGTGGAGTCGCTCCCCCCGAGATCGCGGTTGGAGAACAGCGGCAGCACCGTGGAGAAGTTGAACGCCAGCATGCCCACCACCGCCATCATGCACAGCGGGATCCAGAGGGCGTCGACGCTTCGGACGTAGCGGATCCCTTCTCGGACCTGCCCCCTCCCCCGGGGTTCCGGTCGGGCCCGGTGCAGCTGGTCGGTTCGGATGGACCACAGCGACAGCAGGACCGCAGCATACGAGAGGCCGTCGAGCAGGAAGGCCCAACCGAAGCCGGCGGTGACCACGACGAGGCCGGCCACCGCGGGGCCGACGACCCGCGACGCGGTCATCATCGCCGTGTTCAACCCGACCGCGTTGGGGACGTCAGATGCCGGCACCATCTCCACCACGAACGAGCGGCGGGCCGGGTTGTCGAAGGCGACGGTGATGCCGCCGATCGCCGCCAGGGCGTAGATCGCACCGACCGGAGGTGACCCGGAGAAGGCGAGCGCGGCCAGGGCGAAGGACTGGAGCATGGCGACCGACTGGACCACGAGCAGCAGGCGGCGCTTGTCGGACCGGTCGGCGACGAGCCCGGCCCAGGGACCCAGCAGCAGGACGGGGCCGAACTGGGCGGCCGCCAGAACGCCGAGCGCGACCCCCGATCCCGTGAGGCGATAGACGAGGAGCGTCTGGGTGACGAGCGTCATCCAGTTTCCGACCTGGGAAAGGCCCTGGCCGGTGAAGTACAGCCGGAAGTTGCGGACGCGGAAGGAGGCGAAGGTCTCGGCTCCCACCACGCGGAGTCGGCTCCTCATCCCAGCTCCGCCAGCGCTTCGATGGCATCGACGGCGGCGAGCAGCCGGCGCTGGTGGGCAGGGGTGAGCTGCCCCAGCCGCGCCAGCACCCAGTCCGCCTTGGCCTGTCGGGCGGCGGCGACCAGCTGGCGTGCGTCCTCGGTCAGCTGCACGCGCGCCACGCGCCGATCGTCGGGATCGGGGAGACGTTCCAGGTAGCCCGCCCCTTCGAGCTTGGCCACCACTCTGGTGATGGTGGGTGGCGCGACCTGCTCGCAGTCGGCGAGCTCGCCCAGGGTGAGGGACCCGCTGCGGTGCACCGTCGAGAGCACCGAGAGCTGGCTCGGGGTCAACCCGGTGCCGATCTCACGGCGGAGTCGGCGCGCCAGGAGGCTGATGGCGAACTGCAGGCGGTATGCGGTGTCGGCATCCGCAGCGGTGCGGACACCCCCGTCCGACGAGCGATCCCCATCGGGGGATCGGCGATCCGGGCGGGTCAACTCCTTCGACATGCGAATAGTCTACCAGACTAATTAGCTCAGCTAAATAGCGGGGCGGTCCCCGCGGAGCTTCGGGTCAGCGGACGCGGACCGACCCGGGGTTGGCGGGGCCCCGGGTCGGTCGCAAGGCGAGGGGCTCGTCAGCCGCCCCATCGCCGGGAGGCGAGCGTCAATCCTCCTGCTGGTCGCCGTCGTCGGGGCGGCTCGTGCCGTTGACCCGGTCGGTGATCCGCTGGGTGAGCTCACCGAGCCGTTCGTCGGCCTCTTCCTGCGTGAGATCGCCCGCGGCGACCTTCTCGTCGAGGTGTGCCGTGGCCTCGGCCACGAGGGCGTCGATGACCACCTGGACGTCGACGCCCTTCTCCTGGGCGATCTCCGCCATCGTCGCCCCGCCACGGAGCTGCTCGCGTAGGTCGGCCGACTCCATCCCCAGCGCCTCGGCCGCCGCCTCGAGGCCCTGGCCGCGGTGTCCGTGGCCGCCGCCTCCTCCCGCACCCTTCTGCGGGCGGGCCGCCTCGATGGCCGCGATCACCTCGAGCATCTGGTCCTGGGTGATCGAGCCGTCCTCCACCAACGGGGTCAGGGCCTCGGTGAGGAACTGGTCCATCCGACCCTGTCGGCTCGGCTGCTCCGACTGCTCCGGCACGGTCGTGGTGCTGTCCTGGGCCACGGCTGCGCCGGAGACCCCACCCGAGGTGAGGATGGCGCCGGCGGCGCCGCCGGCCAACAGCCCCGCGGAGAGTCCGACAGCGGCGAGCTTCCTGTTCAGGGTGTTCGATCTCATCTGGTGTGCTCCTCATGGGTCTGGCGTCGCACGTCACGAGGGTGGCGGCCCTGGGTGAGATCGTTACCGGACGGAGGTAAGCGCGCGGTAAGAGCTGCCGTTCGCGGAGGGATCGCTCAGCTCGATCGGACCGCACCGTCCGGAGGCGAGCTCATCCCGTCGGGATCGAGAAGCCGACCACCGCGCCGCCCCCCGGTCGGTTGGCCGCCCACACCGTGCCTCCGTGGGCGGCCACGATCTCGGCCACGATGGAGAGCCCCAGCCCGCTTCCCGGGGCCGAGCGCGCCGCGTCGGAGCGGTAGAAGCGCTGGAAGACCAACGGCAGGTCCGCCTCGGCGAAGCCCGGGCCCCGATCGAGCACCTCGACGGTGCCGCCGCCCGCCCGCACCTCGATCGGAGCGCCGGAGGTGTCGAACTTGGCGGCGTTCTCCAGGAGGTTCCCCACCGCCCGTCGGAGCGCAGCGGGCCGAGCCGGCACCGCGACCGGGGAGGCGCTCACCTCCACCGCCCGACCGGTGCGCGACGACGTGCGCTGGGCGACTCGCTGCACCAGGGCGCCGAGCTCGACCGAGGTGACCGGTTCGTCGCCGCGGCGATCCGTGGCCACCTCCACCACCTCGTCGATGAGTCGGGAGAGCTCCTCGGTCTCGCTCTCGAGGTCCGCGAGGACCTTGGCCCGCTCTCCCGGACCCAGCGAGTCGTAGCTGCGCAGCAGGAACAGGTTGGTGCGCAGGCTCGTCATCGGGGTGCGCAACTCGTGGCCCGCGTCCTGCACCAGCCGTTGCTGGTCCTCCCGGGACCGGGCGAGCGCCCCGACCATCTCGTTGAAGGCCGAGCCGAGGCGGGCCGCCTCGTCGGCGCCCTCCACCGGGACCACCACCGCCAGGTCACCGGTGGCCACCTGCTCCGCTGCGCCGGTGACGCGCGTCAGCCGAGCGGTCACCTGCCGGGCGATCAGCCAGCCGGCCACGCCGGCAGCTGCTGCCACCGCGAGGGCCACCAACAGGATGCGGGTGCGCAGGGCGGCGAGCACTCGACGGGACTCCTCCAGGCTCCGAGCGGCCTGGACGGCCCCGTTCCCCGAACCCGCTGCGGTGGTGAGCATCCGGGTGGGGACGCCGTCGAAGTCCACGGTGCGGAGGAGCTGCTCGCCCCGGACCTCGGATGCGGCCACCTCCCGGTCGGCCTCGGTGATGGGCAGCAACACCCCTCCCACCCCGCTCAACGCCCGACCCTGCGCGTCGATCAGCTGCAGGTCGACCTCTCCCGCTCCCCGTTCCGCCTGCTCCAGCAGCACCCTCGGCGTGCTCTGGGCTCGACGCGCGGCGAAGAGCTCCTGGGTGGCCTGCTCCAAGGAGTTGTCGATCTCCTCTCTCATGCGCAGCGCGGTCGCTCCGTAGCTCAGGGTCCCCACGGTGATCGACGCCAACGCGGTGCAGCCGAGCAGCGCCAGCACCAGCTTCGTGCGAAGGCTCACCGGACCACCACGCTCACCGGGGTCGCTGCCGGCGCCCGGCGCTCACCGGTCGTCCCGCAGCGTGTAGCCCACCCCGCGAACCGTGTGGATCAGCTTGGCGTCGTGGCCGTCGTCGACCTTCCGTCGCAGGTAGCCCACGTAGACGGCCAGGTTCTTGGACTCGGGTCCGAAGTCGTACCCCCAGATCTGGTCGTAGATCGTGGAGCGCTCCAACACGATGCCCGCGTTGCGCGCCAGGAGCTCCAGGAGATCGAACTCGGTCTTGGAGAGCTGCAGCTCGCCAGCACCCCGCCAGGCACGACGAGCAGAGGGATCGACGCGCAGGTCGCCCACCTGCACCACAGGGTGATCGCCGGCACCCGCGGCGCCGCCGGCGGTCGGTGCAGCCCGCCGAAGCAGCGCCCGCACGCGGGCCAGGAGCTCCTCGGGATCGAACGGCTTGGGAAGGTAGTCGTCGGCGCCGGCGTCGAGCCCGGCCACGCGGTCGCTGGTCTCGGTGCGCGCGGTGAGCATCAGGATGGGGACCCGATCCCCCTCGGCGCGCAGCACGCGGCAGGTCGTGAGGCCGTCCACACCCGGCATCATGAGGTCGAGCACGAGGAGGTCGGCGGGGTCGTGGCGGTGAGCCTCCAAGGCCTTCGCACCGTTGGTGGCGGTGACCACTCGATGACCCTGCATCGACAGCAGCCGCTCCAACGACTCGCGGATCGCACGGTCGTCGTCGACCACGAGCACGACGCCAGAGGTCTCGTCCACCCGACCCACGCTAGGACGCAGTGGCCGGCGCCCGGCGACACCGACGGCGAAGAGGCCCGAGCACCACGGCAACAGCACCCGAAGGGGTCTCGGACCCACCCCCGGCGATACCCTCCACCCATGTCGGAGGCGACCACCCGCCCGACCTCGCCGACACGGGCGGTGCTGCGAGGCGGAACACCGGTGTCCGCACCGTTCACCCTCGTGGGGGCGATCGCCCTCGCCGTGTGCGTGGCGAGCTGCTCGTGGATGGCCTGGGGCGACCGCCAGGTCGGCGCGGGCGCCTGGGCCACCGTCCTTGCCTCAGGTGCCGTGGCCGCGGCCGGCTTCGGTGCTGCCCGGGGATGCCGGGTGGTGCTGCACGGGGACGGCACCGTGGAGGACCAGGTGGCATGGCGGAGCGTGCACCGCGTCGGTCGACGCGAGATGGTCGCCGTGAGGGTGCGTCGCGGCATCTGGCGGACGTTCGAGGCCGAGCTGGCCGACGGCACTCGGAGGGTCATCCTCGGCGTCGGGCCCCAGCAGTTCCCCGCCTCGCTGACGGCGCAGGCCCGCGAACGAGACCTCGTCACCATCGACCAGCTGATGGGACCGGAGGGCGACGACGTGTCGGATCCGGGGGGCCGGGCCACCGACCCGCCGGAGCAGCGACTGTGATCCCCCCGAACGATCTGAGAAGGTGAACCGGTGTCGAACCCGCCGCCACCACGCCCCGGCCAGCCGGGGACCCCGCGATGGCGTCCCCGCCGGGCGATCCCCTCGGCGCGCCAACTGGGTGTGCGGCCGTCGCGGCTGCTGCTGCGCGGGGCCGTCGTGCGGTGTCCTGCCTGTGGTGGCGGCCACGTGTTCCGACGCTGGTGGTGGATGACCGAGCGGTGCCCGACCTGCACGCTGAGGTTCGAGCGCGTCCACGGCCACTGGATCGGCTCGCTGGGCACGAACACCACCGTCGTGTTCGCCCTGATGTTCGTCGTGCTCCTGGCCGCGAGCCTGCTGAGCTTCCCGGAGCCCCCCGGAGCGTGGCTGCTGTGGACCGAGGTCGCCCTTGCCGTGGCCGGGCCGATGCTCTTCTTCCCGCCGTCGCGCACGCTGTGGACCGCCATCGACCTGCTGATGCGTCCGCTCGCCCCTGGGGAGATCGACCCCCGGTTCGTGGTGCGCGATCCCCAACGTGACAGCCCGAGCGGCCCCTGAGGCTTGCGCTCTCGCCCCCGAGGAGCGGGCAGATCGGCCCAGGGCGACGCCTTGCCCCACCCTCCGACGCTCCGTATCGTGGTCTCGGGTCCGCCGACGCAGCCGGCGGACCGGCACCGGAGGGAACGTGCGACAGCGGCGAGCAGCAGTGAGCCTGATCGGGTGCGTCCTGGCGCTCGCGCTCCTGGCCGGTGCCTGCTCCAAGCCGGTGGACACCGGGGAGATCTCGGCTCGCAGCGGCGAGTACGGCGCCCAGCTGGCCACCAGCACGACGCTCGACGAGAACGGGCTGCTGGGCCGGTCCGGACCCAACTCGCGCCGGCCGGCGACGCGGGCGGACGTGGTGGAGAAGCTGCTGGAGGCGATCGCCGAGGACCCCACGCTGGCCAGCCGACTCGGCAGCCTCACCCCACAGGAGATCGCCGAGATCACCGGGGTGAGCGTCGAGGAGTTGAGCGACCTCGGGGTCACCCCCTCCACCGTGGCAGCCCTGGGCGACGCGCTGGTGGCCACGCGGGGTGCCGACGGCCAGGGCGGATTCGGAGCCGACAACGACACGGTCTTCACGCTGCTGGGGCTCACCGCCGGCTTCCTCGACGGCGACAACGACGACACGATGCTCACCGCCGACGTGTTCGCCCTCGCCTCCATCCTCGCCGCGTCCACGGTCGTCGGCACCGACGTGACCGCACCGCTGGGCAAGCTGCTGTCGGTCGCCGATCCCAACGGACTCGGCCAGTACTCCGAGGACCACTCGATGCTGGCCATCGTGGCGGTGGTGCTGGGATCGATGATGGGCCGCGACTCCCCGATCCCCCTCGACCGCTTCGACCAGCTCCCCCCGGAGACCCAGCAGGTGCTGGGTGGCGTGGTCTACATCGCCGACCACCTCACCCCCCAGGCCGTGCTGGAGATCAACCGGATCGTGACCGTGCTCGGCCCGGAGGCGATCAAGGCGATCGCGGCGTCGTTCGCCCTGCTCGACGACCCCCGGATCGCGTCGGCGGTGCGGCGTGCCACCGAGGACCCCAACGTGTTCGGCAGCATCCTCGCGTCCGCGGTGTTCCTGATCCCCGGACTCGCCGAGGAGCTCGATCCCAACCGGTACGGCACCTCTCAGGATCGGATGTTGGCGTTGGCCGGCATCTTCGTGGCCGCCATGCTCCGGATGGACCCCGAGGGGATCAAGGAGTTCCTGGGAGCCATCGGGATCCCCGCCGACCCCGAGTTCTGGGAGGGGCTCGGCGTGGGCATCCCGCCCGAGTTCTGGGCGGGTCTCGAGTGACGGCCCCTGCGGCCGAGGGACCCGCAGCTCAGGAAGCGATCTGCACCACCGGCGCGGGTCAGGCGTAGAGGTCCTCGATCTCCTTGGCGTAGCGCGCCAGGATGCCCCGTCGCTTCAGCTTCGAGGTGGGGGTGAGCAGGTCGGAGTCGGGGAGCCACTCCTCGGTGAGGATCTGGACCTTCTTCACCCGCTCGGCGTTGTTGAACGGCGCCATGGCCTCGGCCACCCCCTCGTCGACCGCCTTCACCACGGCCGGGTCCCGGGCGAAGTCCTCGAGGGTGGTGAACTCGATGCCGTGCTGCGCAGCCCACACGGGTGCGACCTCCGGGTCCAGCACGATCAGCGCCGCCACGAACGGCCGGTTGTCGCCGATCGCTGCGGCCTGGCCGATGAGGGGGACCGTCTTCAGCGCGGCCTCCAGGTTCGCCGGGGAGATGTTCTTCCCCCCGGCGGTGATGATGAGCTCCTTCTTGCGGTCGATGATCCGCAGGTAGCCGTCGTCATCGAGCTCGCCGATGTCGCCGGAGTGGAGCCAACCGTCCTCGTCGAGCGTCTCGGCGGTCTTCTCCGGGTCGTTCAGGTAGCCCTGGAAGACGTGGCCGCCCCGGCAGCACACCTCGCCGTCGGGGAAGATGCGCAGCTCCGAACCCGGCATCGCCCGGCCGGCCCAACCGGCCTTCACCTTGGTGCGGTCGAAGCTCATCGGTCCCGTGTTCTCGCTCATCCCGTAGACCTCGGCGAGAGGGATGCCCACCGTTCGGAACCATCGGATGAGCGACGGGGGGATCGGGGCGGCACCGGTGACGGCCATCTCGCACTCGTCGAAGCCGACCAGCTGGCGCACCGTCGAGAAGGCCACGTCGTCCAGGAACTGGTAGGTGGCGATCTCCTCGTCGGTGGCGGTCCCCCAGGTCATCTTCTCGTGGATGGGTTCGGCGGCCTCGAGCGCTTCGGCGAACTTCTGGGCCTTCTCGGGATCCGCGCCGAGCGCCGCGGTGACGCCGGCGTGCAGCTTCTCCCACACGCGTGGCACACCGAAGACGATGTTGGGGCGAACCGCACCGAGGTAGGCGGTGAGCTGACTGGTCTCGGGGCACGTCGAGACCTCGATGGCGTTCATGACGAGGCTGTAGTGCGACACCATCCGCTCGGCGATGTGGGCCATCGGCAGGTACGACACCGCCTTCTTGCCGGCCATCTCGTCACGGCTCCACTCGAAGGACCTCACCAGCGACTCCATGGTCCAGGTGATGTTGTAGTTGGACAGCATCACCCCCTTGGGGTTCCCGGTCGTGCCCGAGGTGTAGATGACGGTGGCGAGGTCCTCCGGCCGAGTGGCCGCGGCCGCGTCGCCCAGATCGATCGGATCGGCGGCCTCGAGCACCTCACGTGTCCGCACTCCCTCGGGCAGCGCGTCCGGCGCCCTCAGCACGACGATGTCGGCGAGGGTGGGCAACTGCTCCCGCACCTCGGTGAAGCGGGCCAGGAATCCCTCGTCCTCCACCACGGCGACCTTGGCGTCGCAGTGGCCGGCGAGGTAGGCCACCTGGTCCGCCGAGGAGCTGTTGTAGATCGACACCGGCGTCGCCCGCAGGCTCAACGCGGCGAGGTCCAGCCAGTGGAACTCGGGGATGTTGCGCATCATCAGCACCACCCGGTCGCCGGCACCCACGCCCAGCGATGCCAGGCCCGCCGCGGCCCGAGCCACGTTGCGCGCGAGCTCGTCGAAGGTCATCGACTGCCAGACCTCCGCCGCGTCCATCCATCGCAGCGCCGTGCGGGATCCGTGCGCATCCACGGTCTGGAGGAACCGGGTGGCGACGGTCGTCCCTTCGACGATGGCATCGATGTCGGCCTTGGTCTCTGTCCTCACGGTGCTTCCCCTCGGTCGGCGGTACCCGACGCTGCGACACGCCGGGTTGCAGGTGTGGTGTTCGTCACTGTATCGCCGCCTCCGGCTGCGGGATCTGCCACGGCAGACGCAGCGCGGGGGGACCGATCCGATCTCCTCGACAGGCAGGGGTCCGATCGAGCCGAGCACCCGCTTTGACCGGTGGGCTCCCTTGGCACAGACTCTTGACCGGTCGGTCTAGTTGTGGCCGGTCATCGCAGGGGGACGTTGCACGACGCCCATCCTGGACCCATCCAGTGCAAGCACAAGCCCACACAAGGGAGCGGGACATGCCCGAAGCAGTGATCGTCGACATCGTCCGGACCGCAGGGGGAAGGCGCAACGGCGCCCTGTCGGGCTGGCACCCGGTGGACCTCGCCGCCGAGACCCTCAAGGCGCTCGCCGAGCGCAACAACCTCGACCCCGAACTGGTCGACGACGTGATCATGGGTTGCGTCATGCAGGCGGGCGCGCAGTCGCTCAACGTCGGCCGCAACGCGGTGCTCGCCGCCGGATGGCCCGAGTCGGTGCCGTCCACCACCGTCGACCGACAGTGCGGATCCTCCCAGCAGGCCGCCCACTTCGGCGCCCAGGGCGTGATGTCCGGGGCCTACGACATCGTCGTCGCCGCCGGGGTGGAGGTGATGAGCCTGGTGCCCATGGGAGCCTCGATCGGTGCCAACCACGGCTTCCCCTTCGGTTCCGCGGCGCTGCGCTACATGGAGGTCGAGCTGATCCCCGGGCAGAAGGGCCTCGTCGGCCAGGGGATCTCCGCCGAGATCATCGCCAACGAGAACGACCTCAGCCGTGACGACCTCGACGCCTTCAGCGCCATGTCCCAGGCACGCGCCGAGACGGCTGCCGACGAGGGCCGCTTCGACAACGAGATCATCCCCGTTCGCTCCAAGATCAAGGACAAGGAGTCCGGGGCGATCAAGGAGCTGGACGAGATGGTGAACCGTGACGAGGGCATCCGCCCCGGCACCACCGTCGAGACCCTGGCCAAGCTCAAGCCCGCCTTCCTGCCGGACGGCAAGGTGACCGCCGGCAACAGCTCGCAGATCACCGACGGCGCCTCGGCCGCCCTGATCATGAGCGCCGAGAAGGCCAAGGAGCTCGGCCTCACCCCGCGGGCGCGCTTCCACACCTTCGCCCTCGCCGGTGTGGATCCGGTGCGGATGCTCACCGGCCCCATCCCCGCCACGGCCAAGGCTCTGGAGCGCAGCGGGCTCTCCCCCGCCGACATCGACCACGTCGAGATCAACGAGGCGTTCGCCTCGGTGGTGCTCGCCTGGCAGAAGGCCCACAACTTCGACATGGACCGGGTGAACCCCAACGGCGGCGCCATCGCCCTCGGCCACCCGCTGGGGTGCTCCGGCACCAAGCTGATGGCCACCATGCTCAACGAGCTCGAGCGCACCGGCGGTCGCTACGGCCTGCAGACCATGTGCGAAGGCGGCGGCATGGCCAACGCCACCATCATCGAGCGCCTGGGCTGACCTGCTGGCCCCTCGGCCGGATCGCGGCCGAGAGCCTCATCGCGAAGGGAACGTCGTCGTCCCGGGTACGGTCGCCGCTGGCGGCCGGGCCCGGGACGACACGCGTCCGCCACGGAACCGGGTGCCCGCCGGGCCAGCAGTTCAACGCGTCGTCTGCTCACAACGCGTCGTCGGCGGTGGCGGTCAGCTCCATCTCCTCCATGCAGTGCCGGGGCGGTTCGGGGTCCTCGGACGCGGCGGTGACCATCCGCACCTCGGCGCCGCAGCTGTCACAGCGATAGGTGAGCTTCACCTTGCGCAGCGTGCCCGGATCGGGTGGAGGGGGTGGAGGGGTGGCGAGCTGCTGGAGGAAGAACCAACCCACGCGCAGGATCACCAACCCGAGCACCAGCGCCCCCACGATCGTCACCACGGGGATGTCGCTCAGGACGATGAGCACCACAGCCAGCACCGACGCCGAGACCGCCACCACGATCCATCCCCGACGCGACGGGGAAGCGGCCGTCACGACGTCACCCAGGGTGCCGGGAGGTCAGGTCGGGCAGAGCAGGTGCGCCGCATCGAACGACCACGGTAGCCGTGCGCCGCCTTGCCCCCCTTGCATCCTGGGAGTGGGCCTGCACTGTGACGATCTTCACTCTCCGTGCGAATTCCACATCCCGAGGGCAGGATCGCACTCCATATCCCACCGAGTGTGGTCTTCTCCACAGCCTGTGGAGAACTCTGGGTGTAGTCACCTGACGTACACGTCCGTTCACTCAACCGACATGTACCGCCGCTCCCCGTCACGTTCCCACTACTACGCGTGGTATTCGCGCATCCTGTCCGATGCCACGCGCGGACCGAGTCCGTCGCGCGCCTGACACGGCCGATGGGGGCATGCGACGTGCCAGCCATCCACAGGCTGTGGACAACTCGAGCGGGCAGCTGATCCCACTCTGTCGGACCGTCGACGCCGTCGAGGGTCAGCGGTACTGCGTGGCGGTGATGATGCCGGCGAGGATGGATCCCAGGCCACCGACCAGGTACCAGCCGTTGCCACCGTCCGCGGAGCCGGGCAGCACGCCCATGTAGTTGAGGATGATCATCAGGAGCCCGGCGATCCAGAACACGAACATCAGCACCGGGACCCAACGCGGGCTGGGCCCCTTCTTCGCCACCGTCGTCGGCGCGGTGTAGCGGCGGCTGGCCGACGCTCCGCCGTCCGCTGCTGACCTCTGGGCCACGGCCACCTTGCGCTTCGCTGCAGGAGGGAGCGACTTGCCGGAGGTGGTCGCAGCCCCGCCCCGGTCCCTGCGGGGATCACCACCACGGGCAGCGGGCGCGCCGGAGGACGTCGACCGACGGTCGGCGACCTCGTCGGGCACTGCCTCGTCGGTGAGCGCCTCGTCGGCGACGGCCTCGTCCTGCGTACCTCCGTCGTCGTCGTCGTCGGCGGCGGGTGCGGGCGCCTCGGCGCCGGGATCGGAGGAGGCGTCGTCCTCGGGGGAGCTCGCAGTGCTCTCGGGCATCGTCCAACAGTAACGGAGGTGCCCGATGCCCGGCACACCTCGTACGCTGACCGCCAGTGTCAGAGCTCGCTGCGTCCCTCGCCGAGGACCCGCCCGGTCGACGGGGCCGGATCCTGGTCATCGACAACTACGACTCCTTCGTCTACAACCTCGTGCAGTACCTGGGTGAGCTGGGAGCGGAGTCGATCGTCCACCGCCACGACGCCGTCGGGCTCGACGACGTCGAGCGCCTCGACCCCGACGGGATCCTCATCAGCCCCGGACCCGGAAGGCCCCGGGACGCCGGGCTGTCCAACGAGCTGATCCTCCGCTGGGGACCCCGCGTCCCCGTGTTCGGGGTGTGCCTCGGCCAGCAGTGCATCGGCGAGGTCTTCGGCGGTCGGGTCGTGCGGGCACCCGAGGTGGTCCACGGCAAGACGTCGCTCGTCCACCACGACGGTCGAGGCGTGTTCGACGGCCTCCCGAACCCGCTGGAGGCCACGAGGTACCACTCCCTGATCGTGGAGCGAGCGTCGGTGCCCGAGGTGCTCGAGATCAGCGCCGAGACCGACGACGGCCTCGTCATGGGACTGCGCCACCGCGAGCTGCCGATCGAGGGAGTGCAGTTCCACCCCGAGAGCGTGCTGACGGTGGCGGGACACCAGATGCTCGACAACTTCCTTCGAGGCTGCCGGGGAAGCTGACCTGCGCCGATCAGCGGGGCGCCGTGGTGGTGGTCGAGCTGGTGGGCACCGTCGTGGTCGTCGTCGGGGGCGGGAGCGCGATCCCCACGACCACCTCCACCGGCTGACCGGAGGGCACCGCCGACCCACCGGGAACCCCCTGGCGGACCACCCGACCCGACGCAGGGTCACCCACCGGGAGATCCACCCGACGCAACGTCGCCACGACTCCCGCCTCCTCCATGGCCGACACGGCGGTCGCCTCCTGCAGCCCCTCCACCCACGGCACCGTGACCGAGCCGTCCTCCTCGACCACCACGACCATCGCCACCTCGGTGCCCCTCTGGACCTGCGCACCGGCGGGCGGGTCGATCGACACCACCGAGCCCACCTCCTTGCCGGGGTCGGTCGTGCGGTCGACGGAGGAGGGGCGCAACCCGAGCCTGCCCAGCTCCGCGAGCACCTCCAGCGCGGTTCGAGGCTGCCCGGACGCGTCGACGATGGGTGGAACGGTGCGGGGAGCCGGTCCGTTGGACACGGCCAGCTCCACCGTGCCCCCGGGAACCACCCGCTCTCCCGTCGCAGGCGAGCTGTAGAGGACCTCACCCGGGCGGACCAGCTCGTCGTAGACCGGCACCTCCCGGGCGGACAACCCGAGGGTGCGCAGCAACGCCGTGGCCTCGGTGGCCTGCTGACCGACCGTGTCGGGGACGACCGTGCCGGCAGGGCCCGTGGACACGAGACCGGTCACCGGTGACCCCAGCTCGACCTTCGCTCCCGGCAAGGGCTCCTGGTCGTACACGGCGCCCGCGGGCACGACCTCGTTGGAGGCCTCCTCCACCACCATGATCAGACCCACCTCCTCGAGACGCTCGCGGGCACCGTCCTCGGAGAGGCCCGTGATGCCGGGCACCTCCACATCGGGGATGTCGACCCGACGGTCGGAATCCCGCACGACCACGCCGAGGCCCACGGCAGCGAGCACGTAGACGGAGATCAGCATCACGAGGCCGACGCCCGCCGCCCAGGGGTGGGGGCGAGGGTCGATGCGCTCGTAGTCTCCGATCTCGGTGATCCGATCACCGGGTGGACGCGGGTGCACCGGCTCGTCGGCTCCCTCGGGACCCCTGGAGCTCATGACCCGCTCACCCGGAGCTCGACCAGCTTCCCGGGCCGCACCGCCGTGCCCGGGGCCGGGTCCATGGCGGCGACCACGCCCCCCGATGCACCGCCCCCGGTCACCACGGGCACCAGACCGAGGTCCTCGAGACGGCGCTCCGCTTCGGCGGACTCTGCACCCACGAGCTGCGGCAGGGTCACCGGCGGAGGCCCGGCGGACACGACCAGCACGACCGGGGTGTCCCGAGGGGTGACCGTCCCCGGAGCCGGCTCGGTGGTGATGACCGACCCGGTGGGACGATCGGGATCGTCCTGCTCGCGCACCTCCCCCACGAGGAACCCCGAACGACCGAGCGCCCAGGCAGCCCCTTCGGCGGAGATGCCCGCCACCAGGGGCACCGGACGCGGCTCCGGCCCACGCGACACCGTGAAGCGCACGTCGTCGGTGGCGGTCACCCGACGTCCAGCGACCGGCGACTGCTCGATCACCACACCGGCGGGCACCCCCTCGCTGGCCACCTCCTCCACGGAGTAGTCCACGCCGGCCTCGTCGAGCGGGCCGACCACCTCCGACAGCGGACGGCCCACGGCGTCGGGCATCTCCACCCTCAACACGCCCCGGCTGACGACCACCCTCACCTTCGAGCCTTCTCGCACCCGCTCACCGGGTGCCGGCTCCTGGTCGATCACGGCTCCCCGCGGGGCGCTGAGGCTGAACGCGGTGTCCACGTCGGCCACCAGCCCGGCGGACTCCACGTCGGCCACCGCCCGGGGTCGGGCCAACTCCGCGAGGTCGGGCACCTCGACCATGGCCCCCCGGCCCCGGACCGCGTCCCACGGATCGAGCGTCGGCGAGTAGCCCAGCAGCAGGACCCCGGCGGCGGTCACGGCGATGGCGACGGCGACCGCCACGGCTCCGCGTGCCCAGGACATGTCAGGGCGACGTGGTGGAGGTGGTGCTGGTCGAAGTGGAGGTGGTGGTCGTCGCCGCAGCCACGCCCACCGTGATGGTCACCGTGGAGCCCTCGTCCGCTGCAGTGCCGCCGGCGGGATCCTGGGAGATCACCCGTCCGATCGACGGATCGCCCGAGGGGACGGACTTGGTCACCACCTTCACCTCGAACCCTCGGTTCTGCAGGGTCTGGGTGGCGCTGGACTCTGCCTGGTTGCGCACGTCGGGCACCGAGACCTGCTCGGCACCGCTGGAGACGATGACCGTCACCCGGTCACCCTTCTCCAGGGAGGTGCCGGCAGCAGGATCGGTGCCGATCACCTGGCCGGCGGGCACCGTCGCACTCGGCTGCTCCTCGGGGCCGCCGATGCGGAAGCCCAACGCCTGCAGCTCGGCCTGGGCGGAGCTGAGGCTCTGCCCGGCCACGTCGGGCACGATCTCCTCGCCCGGACCCTTCGAGACCACGATCTTGACCGAGGTCTGCTCTGCCACCTCGGTGCCGGCGGCGGGATCCTGGCCGAGCACCGTGCCGGGATCGTTGTCGGGGTTCTCCAGTGACTGGAGGGTGAAGGTCAGCTTGGCGGCGGTGAGGGTCTGCTCGGCCTCCGCCTGGGTCATGCCCCTCAGGTCCGGGACGGTCACCAGCGCCCGGCCCGAGCTGACGACCAGCTCGACCGTCGAGTCCTTCTTCACCGAGGCGCCCTTCTCGGGGTCCTGCGACATGACCAGCCCTGCCTCGACGGTGTCGCTGGGCTCCTCGGTGACCTCGGCCTTCAACTCCAGCTCCTCGAGCTGGCGTTCCGCCTCCTCGCGCTGCTCGCCCACCAGGTCCGGCACCTCGATCTCTGTGGAGCTCAGGTCGTTGGCGAACCAGAAGAGGCCGCCGGCGAGCGCCGCCAGCAGCACGACCAACCCGGCCAGGAACCACCCCGTGCGCGACTTCGGGTGATCCTCCTCCGTCAGGGGTTCCGAGGTCGCGGCCGGCTCGACCTGGGTGGCGGGCTGCATGGTCGTCGCCGCCATGGCGCCGACCGCGGCAGCGCCGACCACCGCGCCGAGCTCGCGCTCGGCGTTGGTCGGCTCGCCCTGGAGGAACCGCCGCAGGTCCGCCCGCAGATCCTCCGCAGAGGCGTAGCGCTCCTCGGGGCGCTTGCGCAGGAGCTTCATGATGATCGCCTCGACCCCGGGCGGGAGGTCGGGGATGATCTCGGAGGGAGAAGGCGGCGGGTCCTGTACGTGCTTGTAGGCGATGGCCAGAGGGGTGTCGCCCGTGAACGGCGTGCGGCCGGTGACCATCTCGTAGAAGACGACACCCAGGCTGTAGAGATCGGAACGAGGATCCACCGGCAGCCCCTGGGCCTGCTCCGGGGAGAAGTAGGTGGCGGTGCCCATGACGGACCCCGCCTGGGTGAGGTCGTCGTCGGGGGCGCTGAGCGCCCTGGCGATGCCGAAGTCGGTCACCTTGGCCTGGCCGCTGCCGGTCAGCAGCACGTTGCCGGGCTTGACGTCGCGGTGCACCACCCCTCGGGAGTGGGCGAAGCCGAGGGCGGCCGCCACCTCGGCGGTGAGCTCTGCGGAGCGATGGGGGTGCAGGGGGCCGTCGCGGCGGATCACCTGCGACAGCGACGGGCCGTCGACGTACTCCATCACGATGAAGTACGTGCCGTCCTGAGTACCCCAGTCGTACACCCCGACGATGTTCGGGTGGGCGAGGTTGGCCGCGGCCTGGGCCTCGCGGCGGAAGCGCTCCACGAACGACGGATCGGTGGCGAACTCGGCGACCAGCTCCTTCACGGCGACGGGACGATCGAGCATCCGGTCCCGAGCGAGGTAGACCTGCGCCATCCCCCCGCGGGCGAGGCGGCGATGGATCTCGTAGCGATTGCCGAGGACGCGCAGGTCTTCACCAGCCATGACGGCCCCAACAGTAAACGGCGAGAGGCTCCCGGACCGGCATCGGCCCCTCTACGCCTTCACGGACCCTCAGCACGACCGGGGCGCTCATCCCTGGGCGGCGAGCGCCACGTCCATCACCGCCTTGGCCACCGGACCAGCCACCCGACCGCCCGTCTGGCTCGACGCGCCGTCGAGGTTGTTGACCACCACGGCCACCGCCACGGTCGGTTCGCCCCCCTCCGGGCCGGCGAAGGCGATCATCCAGCCATGCGAGGTGGCGGGCTCGGTGCCGAGCTGTGCAGTTCCCGTCTTGGCACCCACCTCGTAGCCGGGGGTCCGCATCACCGATGCCGTGCCGTCGGTCACCACGCCCACCATGGCCTCCCTGAGGGTGGCCGCCACCGAAGGGTCCATCGACCGGCGCCAGCCGCCGGTCTCGAAGCGCTCCACGACCGCACCGTCACGGGCGCGCACCTCCTTCATCACGTGCGGGACCATGATCTCGCCGTCGTTGGCCACGCCGGCGACCACCAACGCCATCTGGAGAGGAGTCGCCGCCACGTCGTTCTGCCCGATCCCGGTCTGGGCCAGCTTGGGGGAGTCCTCCACAACCGGTGCGGATCCCTCCGGCTCCTCCACCACCTTGCCGAAGTCGGTCGGGTAGCGCGACTCGGCGGGAGCGGGCAGGTCGAGGGGCGGGGCGTCGTTGAACCCCGCCGCCTCCGCTGCAGCGATCATGCCGTCGGCACCGACGGTCTCCGCAGCCATCTCCGCGAAGCTCGTGTTGCAGGATCGGGCCAGGACGGTGAACAGGGTGCCGCCGCACTCGGCGCCGTCGAAGTTGCGGATCGGGCGTGAGGTCAACGGCGGCGTGTACTCCGTGACCACGGGGTAGTCCGGGGATTCCGGGGTCACCGTTGCGGTGGTGAGCCCCGCAGTGGCGGTCACCACCTTGAAGGTGGAGCCCGGGAAGTACCGCTCCCGGTAGCTGTGGGCGAGCAAGGGCTTGCCGGGAGCCAGCTCGTAGAGCTGCTTGGCGGCGGTGGCCTGCTCGGTGTCGTTGCTCGAGATCAGGTTGGGGTCGAAGGTCGGGTTGGAGTACATCGCCAGCACCGAGCCGTCCCTGGGGTCCATCACCACCACCGAGCCGGTGCGCCCGCCGAGCGCGTCGCGGGCGGCCACCTGCACATCTCGCCGCAGGGTGAGCACGACATCTCCCTCGGAGGACTCCGAGGAGAAGAACTCGCTGAGCTGGTTCAGCTCCAGCGCCGGCGTGCGCCCGGCCAGGTCGTCGTTGTAGGTCCGCTCCACACCGGTGGAGCCGAGGGAGAACGAGAAGTACCCGGTGACGTGCGCGAACAGGTCCCCCTCCGGGTACACACGCTGGTAGCGCAGCGCGGCACGACGCTCCTCGGAGACGGCCAGGATCGCCCCGTCGTCGGTCACGATGGCCCCGCGGGGCTCGTTGAAGTCCCGCTGCAGCGCCCGGGTGTTCTCGGGGCGGTCGTTGAGCTCGGCGGCCTGGAAGACCTGCACCTGGTTGAGCTTCACGAACAGCGCGACGTAGAGCACCAGCATCGCAGCACCCAGTCGACGGATCTGACGGTTCACCGTGCCACCGCCGGATCCAGGACGCGCCGGGAGGCCTGGTCGGAGATGCGCAGCAGCAGAGCCAGCAGCACGTAGTTCGCCACCAACGACGAACCTCCGTAGCTCACGAAGGGGAGGGTGATCCCCGTGAGGGGCAGGAGACGGATCACGCCCGCCACGATGATGAACGCCTGCACGCCGATCAACGTGGTCAGACCGGTCGCCAGCAGCGCCCCGAACGGATCGCTGCACCGCCGGGCGATGCGCAGGCCGCTGCCGACCATGAGCAGGAAGGCGCACAGCACGGCGGTGCCGCCGAGCAGTCCGAGCTCCTCGGCGATGATGGCGAAGATGAAGTCGGTCTCCTCGTACGGGATCCGCCCGGCGATGCCCAGTCCGGGCCCGGTGCCCGAGACCCCGCCCCATGCCAGCGCGTAGGCCGTCTGCACGATCTGGAAGCCCGAGCCGGATGGGTCGGCCCATGGATCGAGCCAGATCTGCACGCGCTGCTGCACGTGGCCGAACCTGCTCCAGCTGAGCCACGCGCCCGCTGCGAAGAGCCCTGCACCGGCAACCAGGTAGCTGGCCCGCCCCGTCGCCACCCAGAGCATGACCACGAACAGCACGAAGAACAGCAGCGCGGAACCGAGGTCGCGCTCGAAGATCATCACCACCAGCGCGATCCCCCACGCACCGAGGATCGGCGCGAAGTGGCGCGGATCCGGTGTGCGGAAGGGGCCCAGCTTGAAGGTGGCGACGCCGAGGAGCTCACGCCGCTCCTCCAGGTAGCCCGCGAAGAAGACGGCGAGGGCGATCTTGGCGAACTCTCCGGGCTGGAAGCTCACCGGGCCCAGGGCCACCCAGATGCGGGCCCCGTTGATGTTCTGGCCGATCCCGGGCAGCAGGGGCATCACCAGCAACCCGACGCCGATGAGGCCGAAGGTGTAGCGGTAGCGCTGGAGCATCCGGTGATCCCTCACCACCACCAGGGTGAGCACGAAGCCGATGATCCCCACAGCGGTCCAGGTCGCCTGGAGGCCGGCGAGCTCGTCGTCGAGGCGGGCGATGAAGACGTAGCCGATGCCGTTGAGCAGCGCTGCCAGCGGCAGGAGCAGGCCGTCGGCCGCCGGCGCCACCTTGCGGAGCACGACGTGCGCGACCACGACCAGGAACAGCACCGCGACCAGGAACGGTCCGATGTCGGCGGGGAGCGAGGCGTTGCGACCCAGGCTGGCCAGGGCGTAGAGCCCGCAGACCACGGAGAAGGCGAGCACGAGCAGGCCGAGCTCCGTCGTGCGTCGACGGCGGGCGAGCGCCGTGACCAGGTCGGGGGGCGCAGCCCTGGTCGGGGTGCTCACGGGCCGGCGACGGCGGTGGTGGTGGTGGTCACCGACGGGTCGCCCGGCAGGGGCAGTCCGGTCGCAGGATCCGTCGCCGGCGCGGGAGCCGTCGTGGTCGTGGTCGACGTCGTGGTCGACGTGGTGGTCGTCGTGGTGACCAGGTTGGCGATCATCTGGCGAGCCTCCTCCTCGCTCGAGAACGAGTTGCCCCCCTCGACGCGTCGACGGTCCGCAGGGGTCATGTCGGCGACGACGAGCTCGCTGGCCTCCACCTCGGTCGGCTCGAGCCACAGCACCGGCGTGCCCCGGTAGAGCGTCACGGTCCCGGCCTCGTCGGCCGCCACGTACCAACCCCGTCGAGCGGTGAAGGCGATCGCACCCACGGCGAGCGCGATCACCCCGAAGATGGCGAGCACGAACGCCACGGTCCGCCAGCGGTTGGCCCGTGCGAGGGCTGCCTCGGCCTCCGCCTGTGCGATGGCCAGCTGCTCCGCCTCCACCGAGTCGCCCGACCCCGTGCCGGCGAGCGCGGCGATCTCCGCATCTCCTGAGAGCGGTGCGGGGATGGCCCCCGGCTCGGGCGGCGGCGACGGGGGTTCTTCTCCTTCACGTGGCTCCGAGATGACGG
Organism: uncultured Microthrixaceae bacterium; assembly: GCA_964420125.1. GTDB lineage: Bacteria > Actinomycetota > Acidimicrobiia > Acidimicrobiales > Microtrichaceae > CAYQQQ01. Next base: position 44,459 of record CAYQQQ010000018.1, on the reverse strand, counting down.
CCATCACCGTCTCGGTGTGCGGCCCGCTCGACTCCTCGGACAGGTCGACCGCCGGGGTGGTGATCCGCCGGAACCGCTCGCCCAGCGGGGCGGGTGGCCGCCCCGAATCCAGGATGTCGGCCACGACCGTCGTGATGTTGTCCCGGCCGCCGGCCGCGTCGGCCTCTGCGGCGAGCCGGCGGGCGGCGACCTCCGGCGGGTCGCCCTCGGCGAGGATCTCGGAGATGCGCGCGTCGTCGAGCTCGTTGGTGAGCCCGTCGCTGCACAGCAGCAGCCGATCACCGTCGCACGGCCGCAACAGCCATGCATCGACCACGACGAGTGGCTCGACACCCAGGGCTCGGGTGAGCACGTTCTTCTGCGGGTGGTTGACGGCCTCTTCGGTGCTGAGTCGACCTTCCCGCACCAACGACTCCACGAGGGAGTGATCCTCGGTGAGCTGGTGCAGCTCCCCGTCCGCGTGCAGGTAGACGCGGCTGTCACCCACGTTGAGCACCGCCAGCTCGTCGATGCCGTCGCGGCGCACGAGCCCGACCACCACCACGGTGGTGCCCATGCCCGCCAGCTCCGGATCGCGCTCGGCGCGTTCGGAGACCTGGCGGTTGGCAAGGTGGACGGCACGCACGAGGTCGTCGAGGGATCGGCTCCCCTCGATCGACCGCAGCGCCTCGATGGTGTCCGCAGAGGCCACCTCGCCGGCCCGATGGCCTCCCATGCCGTCGGCCACGGCGGCCAGACCCTCGACCGCCAGGACGGCGTCCTCGTTGGCGGAGCGCACCTGGCCGACCAGCGAGGCCGAAGCCACCTCGAGGCGGATCATCGGAGCTCCAGGATCACGTTGCCGATCTGGATGCGGTCGCCGGGGCGCCCGGGCATCTGACCGACAGCCCGCACGCCGTTGACCCAGGTGCCGTTGGTCGATCCCAGGTCTTCGACGAACACCGCGCCCTCGCGACGGAAGACCCGGGTGTGGACCTGGGAGACGTACTGCTCGTCGAACACGATCGTGCACCCCGGCGCGCGCCCGATCGTCACCTCGTCGCCCAGCGGGAACTCCACGCCGGCGCGCGAGGTCGGCTCGATCACCGCGAGCTTGGTGGCCGCTCCCGCCTTCCGCCCCGGTCGGGAGGCCTTGGCCCTCGTGCCGCGGGGCGCGCCGACGAGCGGGACGGGAGCGGCGGTGGTCGCGGCCTTGGGAGGGCTCACCTCCGCCCACACGGCACGCAGAACGCGCAGGAAGAACAGGTAGAGCAACGCCAGCAGGCAGATCTTGAGGACGGTGAGCAGCTGCTCGGGCATCGTGGAAACCCTAGGACGAGTCGGACATGGCATGAGCACCCGGACCGCACCTCGTCGGCGCGGGGACGGTGAACGGTCTCAGGAGGCCTCGAAGTGCATGATCGTGTTGCCGCATCGCAGCTCGTCGCCGTCGGCGAGCTCGTGCGGCCCCGGTAGGCGGTTCCCGTTGATGCGGGTGCCGTTGGTGGAACCGAGGTCGACCACCGTGAACCCGTCGCCGGACGGACGGATCTCGGCGTGATGGCGGCTCACGTTCGGGTCGGCGAGCACGATGGTGCAGTCGTGCTGGCGGCCGATGCTGACGACGTACTCCCCCAGCGGCACACGGTCGCCGGTGGGAAGCAGGAGAGAACCCGGCGGCAGCGCGCCGTCGCCCTCGGAGAAGCGGGCATCGCACCCCAGCAGCCCCGCCCGGGCCTCGGGGTCGACCACGAGGTCCACCTCGACCGGGCCGACGAAGCCGTAGCTCTCGTCGCGAGCGTGCTCCCTGGCGGCATCCGCGAGCTCCCGGATGAGGGTGTGGGCGAAGTCCGCCAGCGTGTCGTAGTCCGCCTGCGACACGCTGAAGCGGTACCAGTTGGGCACGATCGTGCGGCCGTTGACCCCGACGGAGCGGTTGGCGTCCATCTCGCGCTGGAGCTTGCGGCTGAACTCCACCGGCTTGACCGAGCTGCGGAAGAGCCGGGAGAAGGTGCCCTCGACGGCACGTTCGAGGCGGTCCTCGAATCCACGCATACCCACCCCGCCACGATACCCACCGGGGAGGTACCCGTCCCGGGCCACTGCGCTCCAGGAGGGAGCCACCTCGCTGAGGGTGTGCGCGGAGCACCCGGATCGCTTGGGGCGATCTCGGCTGGTCGCGCTACGCTTCGCACTCCACCACGCGCGAGTGGCGGAATTGGCAGACGCGCAGGATTCAGGTTCCTGTGTCCGCAAGGACGTGAGGGTTCAAGTCCCTCCTCGCGCACTTCGCTCGACGCCACCGGAACAGCTTCCGCATCCCTGCGACCTGGAGCTCGGTCATCCAGATCTGCGTGCGGGCTCCGTGGGCGTGGCGCCGCCGGGCACGGTCTCGTGGGCGCCTCCGTACGATGGAACGCGCCCATCAAGGAGGCCCGCAGATGCACGAAACGACTCCATGTGGATCCCCCGCAGCGACCGGGAGCCCCGCCTCGCGTCGGGCGCTGTTGGGGATGGGTGCAGCCCTCGGAACCACGACCCTGCTCGGTTGCAGCAGCTCCCGCCCATCCGGGGGGGCGGACGGGGCGGACAGCGACGGAGCCTCGTCCGGCTCGTCCGCACCGCCGTCGACCTTGGAGCTCACCACCGAGCAGGCGGTGCTCGGCGACGCACCGGCGACCGGCTTCCAGCTGTTCTCTGACGAGTCGATCAACTTCTCCGCCCTGTTCGCCCTCGGTGGATCCGGCCTCATCAGCGAGGTGGGCGAGGTCGTCACCGCCGTCAACCAGGCCAACACCGTCGAGGGAGGAGCCACCTTCCAGAGCTACTTCGATGCCATGGTGGCGATGGGCAACGCGACCGCGCAGCGCGCCGGCGAGGCCCGGTCCGCAGGCCACCTCGTCACCGCCCGGGACCGCTTCCTGCGGGCCGCCCAGTACTACGACCAGGCCCTGTTCTTCGTGCTCGGAACCTCGACCCCGCAGCAGGAGCAGCAGGTCTACGAGACCATGGCGTCGATGTGGGCCTCCGCGGCGGCGATGTTCGAGCCCGCGTGGGAACGGGTGTCCATCCCCTACGAGGACAGCGACCTGCCAGCGTGGTTCCTCGCTCCGCCGGCGACCACCGGTCGTCGACCGACCGTGATCCTCAACAACGGCAGCGACGGCCAGAACATCGATCTCTGGGCCTGGGGCGCGTACGCCGCCATCCAGCGAGGGTGGAACGCGCTGATCCTCGAAGGGCCCGGCCAGGGAGAGATGCTCTTCGTCCGGGAGGTGCCGTTCCGGCCGGACTGGGAGGCGGTGATCACCCCCGTCGTGGACTACCTGTCGGATCGAGGAGATGTCGACCGCAGGCGGATCGCGCTCATCGGCTGGAGCCAGGGCGGTGAGCTGGTCGCACGGGCAGCCGCGTTCGAGCACCGTCTGGCGGCTGTGGTCACCGACCCGGGATGCGTGGACGTGTACGACGCCTTCCCCGAACCGCTCCGACAGGTCGCCGAAGGCGACGAGGCTGCGGTCAACTCGGCCTGGAAGGACGGGATCATCCCCGGCGCCAGCCCGGAGCAGCGCTTCGAGCTCTCCAAGCGGCTGGAGATCTACAGCACCGAGGCGCTCCGACAGGCACGATCGGGCCAGGTGCCCACCGACTGGTACGGGCTGTCCCGAAGGATCCAGGAGTTCCAGGTGCGGGAGGTGGCCGGAGAGATCCGATCACCCGTGCTGATCGTGGACTACGACCAGGAGCAGTTCTACCCCGGCCAGCCGACGGAGCTGGAGGGGCTCTTGCGAAGCCCGACCAGCTCGGTGAAGTTCACCGTGGCCGAAGGTGCCCAGTACCACTGCGCGCCGATGGCGCCGCAGTACCGCAACGAGGTGCTCTTCGACTGGCTCGACGTGACCGTCGCGGGCGATCGCTGACCGGATCTCACCTGGCGAGGAATCCTTCACCTTCGGTGCTCTCGGCCGACGGGATGGGTCGGCGGCCGGAGGAGCCGGCCGCCGCACGGGAGGTGCGGTGATGAGGGGACTTCGTCGGTTCGCCATGAGGAGCCTGATCTGGACTGCGGAACGCAGCTTCGAGGTCGGCGGCCAGGTCTACCGGGGGTGGCTGCTCGCCTACTCCGACGGCGAGGTCCGCTTCTGACCGAGGCGCCTCCCGGTCGCCGGGATCACAGCAGGGGCACCGCCTCGTCGACGTGGCCGAGCTTGTCGGGATTGCGCAGCAGCCGGACGGCCACGACCCTGTCGTCGAGCACGTCGGCCATCAACACGAACTCCGCCCGCCCCTCCACGTGCATGCAGAAGGCATCCTGGCCGTTGAGCGTGCGCCAGGCAGGCACGTAGTCCGCTGGAGTGCGCTTGCCCAGGAAGCACAGCAGCCTGGCCACCCGGAACGGTCCCACGACCGGCCGACGAGCGGAGTGGCGATGCGGGCCGCCGTCGCTGAGGAGCCGGACGTCCGGGTGCAGCAGGGTGGCGACCGCCTCGGCATCCGCGCGGCCCACGGCGTGCACCAGCTGATCGAGCAGCTCGCGATCGGCGCGACGGGGCACCGGCGCCTCCGGGTCACGCCGCAGCCGACGACGGGCACGGCTGGCGATCTGGCGGCACGCCACCTCCGAGCGGCCCACCATCTCGGCGATGCGGGCGTAGGGCTCGCCGAAGACGTCGGCCAGCAGGAACACGACCCGCTCCGTCGGTGCCAGCTCGTCGAGCAGCACCAGGAAGCCGAGCGTCAACGAATCGGCCAGCTCCGCGGCGGCCGCGGGATCCGCCGGATCGCCCGTGGCCACCGGCTCGGGCAACCAGGGCCCGACGTACTCCTCGCGCCGCCGGGACAGCACCCTCAACCGATCGAGCGACAGACGGGACACCACCGTCGTCAGCCATGCGGAGGGGTTGTCGACGTCGTCGAGCTCCACTCGACAGAAGCGCACCCAGGCCTCCTGCACGACGTCCTCTGCATCGGCGTAGGACCCCGTCATGCGATATGCCACACCGGTGAGACGCGCTCGTTCGGCCTCGAACAGCTCCAGCGCCGACGGTGTCCCCGGGATCCCTCCACCGGTGCTCATGGCCGCGAGCCTGCCACGCGGTTCGATCGCAGGACCGGCCCCGTGAGGAACCGGTGGACGGCCTCGGCCGCCTCCTCGGCCGACGCCACCGACGCGTCGGCCAGCTGCCCGCGCCCACCCACCCAGTCACCCGCCAGGAACGCCCCCTCGGCGTCGGCGACCGCCACGGGAGGTCGGCCGGCAAGACCGCCCCGCTCGGGAGTCGGCACGCTGTGTGCCACCACCATGCGAGCCAGGAACCGCTGCGCCACCACCTGGTCGAGGTCGATCCGCGCAGCTGCGGCATGCGCCACGAGATCGGCCCGGTCGGAGCGCGCGTCGCGAGCGCCGTAGCGCAGGGCGTGCACCACGGCCCCTCCGGGCGGTGCGAGGGCCGCCGGCGGGGCGTGCTGGGACAGGTACAGCGGCTCGTCGAAGGAGAACAGGAGAGCAGCCTGCCGCAGCGGTCGCCGCAGCCCGAGGTCCAGGGCTGCGGCCGTGAGAGCGTCACCCGGCAGCGGGAGGGCCTCTGCGGGAACACCGGCAGAGCCCAGCAGTCGCGCCGCCTCGGCGGGCCCTCCGGCGGCCAGCACCACCGACCTGCACGTCAGCTCACCCGGAGCCGTCTCGAGGGCCCAGCCCCCGACGGTGTCGCGCAACGCCCGCACCGAGACCCCGGTCACCACCTGCACCCCGAGACGCTCACCACGCTCCAGCAGCGAGTCGACCAGGGACTGCCAACCGCCGTCGAGGTAGGTCACGCCCGCCAGGCCGATCGCCAGCTGCTCCGCCGCCGCGTCGGCGGACAAGCGGTCCAGCTCCGCGCAGTAGGAGGTGAGCCGGACCAGCCAGGCCACCATGTCGTAGGCGCGGCCGGTCAACCTGCACTGCGCCAGCCACGTCGCGGTGGACAGCTCGGACGCAGGCCGCGCTCCACCGACGGTGCGCAGGAACCTGACCAGCTGGGCCTTCTCCCGCACACCGAGCAGGCCGGAGGTGAGCATCTGCGAGGCCGTCACCGGCAACACGGCGAGCTCGTCGCCCAGACGGACGAAGCTGGCCTTCGTGGGTGGCGGGCCGCCGGAGGTCCGCACGCCCAGGCCGGTCATCACCCGTCGGGCGGCACCCGCGTCGTAGAGGGCGTGCGGACCCCGGTTGAACCGGAACCCCTCCTGCTCGTCGGTGCGGGCTCGGCCTCCGGGGAGCGTGCCGTCGAGCACCACCACGTCGTGTCCCCGCTCGGCGATCAGCGCTGCCGCGGTCAGTCCGGCAAGGCCTGCCCCCACCACGACCGCGTCGGCACGAGGGGGGATGCCGGGCGCCGCTGCGAGTCGTGCACCATGGGCGGTCGGGTCATCGGGCTCCGTCGATCGGTCCATGTCATCTCGACGTCGCCGACGGTCGGGTTGTGACACGACGACACCTCCGGCGTTTCTCAGGTCGGGCAGGCAGCTGGCCGATCCCCTGCTACATGAGCTCGACCGAGACCGACGCCTCGACGGCCGATCGTGCCGCGCCTGGCGGCTGGTACACCGATCCCGCCGACCCCGACGGCACGACACGCCGCTGGTGGGACGGCGAAGCGTGGACCGACCGGATCGAACCCGGCGAAGGTCCCCCCTCCCCACTCCCGGCGTGGACCCGTCACCACATGGCCTTCGTCCACCATCGCTGGTTCCACCTCGTGCTGGTCGCCCTCGTGATCTCGGTGACCGGGGCCGCGCTGTACGCGGCGATCGAGAACACGGGAACGCTCGTGAGCACCGTCGCCATCGCCAGCGCGCTGGTGGCCCTCGCCTACGGCGTCCACCTGGACGGTCGGATCCGGATGCACCAGGTGGCGCGGCCCGACGACCTCCTGTTCGCCTTCGTGGTCGGCGGGCTGGTCGGCCAGGCGATCGTCCAGACCGAGCGACTCCTCCCCAAGGACGACGTCTGGTCCATCCTCGCCGTCGGACCCATCGAAGAGATCGCCAAGCTGGCCGTCCCGGTGGCGATGTTCGCCTGGGGCGCCCGCCGCTTCCGCGACCCCCGCGCCGGCCTGGCCCTGGTGCTGGCCTCGGCGGCCGCGTTCGGCATCGTGGAGACGGCGACCTACGCCTACCGCGGCACCGCCGATCACCAGGGCGAGGCGGTGCTGTACGGGATCGCCATCCTCAAGCCGTTCATCGACCCCGTGATCCACATGACCATCACCGGCGTGTTCGCGGCCGTGGCCTGGAGGGCATGGCACCTTCGAGGAAGGTTCTCGCTGTCGGGGACCGTGCTCGGCACCCTGGTGCTGACCATGGCCATGCACGACCTGATCGACCTGACGGAGGCCAAGGGCAAGGCCCTCGGGGGGCTGGTGCTGGCACCGGCGCTGCTGGTCCTGTACTACCTCCTGTTCAAGCACCTGGCCCGGCGGGAGGTTCCACCCGACGCCGTCGGCGAGGTGCCGCCCGGCTGGCGGCCCACCAACCTCCCCACCTCCACGACCGCGGCCCCCAAGGGCGATCGCCCTGCCGAGCCCGCGGCGACGGCAGTCCGACGGGCCGCCTGAGGGTCCGTCGGCGCCGCGCCGCGACCGAAGAGTCCTTCCCCTGCCGCACCTGCACCGCCGTACGTGGTGAGATGGGGGGATGTTCCAGGGAATCCTGCTGTTCGGACTGGCGGCGATCCTCGTCGTGATCGCCTTCTTCGCCATGAGGTCACGGCGGGAACGCTACGAAGAGGACGTCCCGGAAGAGGACCGACTCACCGACGAGGAGTTCCGCCACATCGAGTTCGGCGACGAGGACTGACCGACCGGTCCCAGGGCGCTGCGGAGGGTCGGCGCAGGTCCGAGATCCTCCTCACGGGCGATGTGGACCCGCCGCGATGGTGCGTACGGTCCACAGATGGACGTGTGCTCCCCCACCTCACCACCCGAACCGATCTCCGCCGCGGTAACCGAGGCACGGAACGGGGGTCCCCGGGCGAGCTCGGAGCCGGGCGACGACGGCGCCCTCGGGCTGGCGAACTTGTCGATCGGCTTGGCGATCGTCGGACTGCTGCCGGTGCTCCCCTTGATCGGATCGCTCGCCGCCACCGTCTGCGCCGCCATCGCCTACCGCTGCGGTGACCAATGCGCCCGCAGCCGGTCCTCTGTGGGCCTAGCCCTGGGCATCCTCGGACTGGTGGCACCGTTGGCGTTCCTCCTCGTCTACTGCGGTCTGCTCGGCTACCCCTTCCCCCTGCATCGCTACCGGCCAGGATGACCTCGCTGGTCGGAACCACCTACGACTCCACCTCCGCTGGTCCGATCTCGTCCCTTCGGATGAGGCACCTCCACCTCGGGGTGGATGAACCCGAGCCGGCTCGGCGATACGGTCGACGTGTGCCGTCCGGAGCCCGCTCCGCCATGGGAACGCCGCCCTCGCTCGGTGACGCGGCCCTCGCCGGCGGAGCGCTCGTGTTCACGTTGTCGGGTGCAGCGCTGCTCGGGGCGCGCTCGGACGAGCCCGACCTCGCCCCCTTGGCCGTGGTCGTGATGGTGGCCCAGTGCGCCCCGCTGGTGTGGCGCCGTCGCCATCCCTTCGCCGTGTGGGCGATCACCGGTCTGGCCGGCGTGCTCTACGGGCTCGCGGAGTGGCCCGACCCCCTCGTCGCCGTCGGTTCCCTGATCGCGCTGGCGACCGTGTTCGAGTGCTGCTCCCGGCGAACCGCAGCGCTGGTGTGGTGCCTTTCCGCGGCAGCGGCCGCCGTGGCGCTCCTGCTTCCGGGCGACTCTGACGCGCTCGACGTGTGGATGGCCGTCGTCGCTCTGGGTCTCGCCCCGCTGGTCGGCGATCGTCAGCGGGTCCGCAACGCCTTCACCGTCCAGATGGAGAAGGCCGCCCGGCTCCGTCAGGAGGAGCACCTCCGGGAGATCCGCGACGCCCGAGACGCCGAGCGTCGACATCTCGCCCGTGAGCTGCACGACGTGGTCGCCCACCACGTGTCGATGATGGTGGTGCAGGCGGAGGCAGGCGCCTCCGCCTGCGAGGGGACAGCGGCGTCGACTGCGTTGGACGAGCTGGCAGCCACCGGCCGACGCACGCTGAGCGAGCTGCGCACGATGCTGGATGTGATGGCCGACGGGCAGCAGGCCGCCCCGACCTCACCGCAACCGGGGGTGACCGAGATCCCTGAGCTGGTGGACGGCGTTCGTCGACGCGGCCTCTCGGTCGAGCTGGAGGTCACCGGTGTGCAGCGGGACGTGCCCCCGGCGGTGAGCCTGTCCGCGTTCCGGATCGTCCAGGAGGGGCTCACCAACGTGATGAAGCACGCTCGCTCGGCCAGAGCTCGGGTGGGGTTGCGCTTCGGGTCGGGGACCCTCGAGATCACCGTCGCCGACGACGGCCGCCCGGATCTGCGACCGACCGATCAGATGCGCGCACCGGTCACCTCGCCCGGCAGCGGCCAGGGCCTCCACGGGATCCGCGAGAGGGTCGAGCTCTTGCACGGCCACTTCGAGGCCGTCCAACGACCCGAGGGCGGGTTCGAGCTGCGCGCCGTGCTGCCGACCGGAAGCGCGTCGTGACGCCGATCACCGCGCTGGTCGCCGACGACCAGCCGGTCGTGCGCAGCGGGTTCCGCACCATCCTCGAGGCCCACGACGACCTCCGGGTGGTCGCCGAGGCTGCGAACGGCCAGGAGGCGGTCGACCTGGCCGGTGAGCTCCACCCCGACGTCGTGCTGATGGACGTCCGCATGCCGGAGATGGACGGCATCGAAGCCACCCGACGCATCTGCGCGGTCGGGGAGCGAGCGCCTCGTGTCCTGGTGCTGACGACCTTCGACCTCGACGAGTACGTGCTCGCGGCGCTGAGGGCAGGAGCCAGCGGATTCCTGTTGAAGGACGTGCCTCGCGACGAGCTGGCCCAAGCGGTGCGCGTCGTCGCACGGGGTGACGCGCTGCTCGGGCCCTCGGTGACCCGCCGCCTGATCGGCCAGCTCCTGGAGCGACCCTCGACCGAGCTGTCGGATCCCCGACCCAACGAGCTCGCTCCCGTCGCGCTGGCCACCCTGACGGCACGCGAGCACGAGGTGCTGGGTCTGCTCGCACGCGGCTCGTCGAACGCAGAGATCGCCGCAGAGCTCTACGTGAGCGAAGCGACGGTGAAGACCCATGTAGCCCACGTGCTCATGAAGCTCGACCTGCGCGACCGGGTGCAGGCCGTGATCTTCGCCTACGAGTGCGGCGTGGTGCGCATCGGCGACCTCGGAGGTCCGGACCCATCGCCCTGATCACCACCTGCGCCAGCCGTGTCGCACACCCTGCCGTGATGCCCGGGGTCCCGGATCAGCAACCCGCCCTGGTCGGCTCGGTCGGGCGGTGCAGCACCTCGCTCAACGGGTAGGCCACGGTCCAGCCGGTGGCGGGATCGCGAGCGGCGACCAACCCTGCCACCGATCCAGCCCGGTCCAGCACGGCGCCGCCGGACAGACCTGGATGCGCCTGCACATCGATCAGCATCACGTCCGTCAGGCTCCCCCGTCCCACCCGCTGCTCGTAGCGGCGGACCGTTCCCCACACCGCCTCGTAGCGACCGCCGGGGAAGCCGGCCACGAGGACACGGTCGCCCACCTGCGGTCGTAGGCCGACGCCGAGCGACCCGGCACCGGCAGTGCCCGGCAGCTCGACGAGCGCCGCGTCACGGTGATCCACTGCGCCCGCCACCTCGACGGGCTGCGCGTCGCCCTGCCCGGAGAGCACCACCGACGTCGCATCGCTGATCACGTGCTGGTTGGTCAGACCCACCGGAGCGTCCCCGGCCCCCAGCACGGTGACGGTCCCGACCCGCTGCACGCGGCAGGCATCGACCTCGGCCCGCAGCACACCCGCTCGAGCCGCCCGCTCGACCTCGCGGTCGCTGCGCATCGCCGTCGGCGAGAGCGACGGAACCGGGGCCCGGAAGTCCGCCCCCGCCTGCACGGCGAACGCCCCGACGCCGAGCAGCACGCCGATGGCGAGGGCCAGCACCACCTCGCTCCGTCGCCGACGCCGCTCCACCTCCCCAGCGAAGCGGTCGTGCGGTCCGACTGGCAAGGCTCAGGGACAGGGCAGATCTACCCGGGCGCGCCATCCTCCGACGGTGGAGCCCCCCGATGCAACGCCCACACGTCGTCCACGGCCGCGGTCGGGGTGATGGTGCCCGCCCGCACGTCGGCCTCGAGGTCCTCGAGGCGCTGCATCACCTCCGGGCGGCTGCGAAGGTCGTCCCGAAGGCGGTCGTCGAGCATGGACCACATCCAGCGCACCTGCTGGTCGCGGCGCTTCTGCACGAGCTCACCGGTCGCGTCCAAGGCCAACCGGTGACGGCAGATCTGCCCCCACAGCTCGTCCAGGCCGACATCGGCCAGCCCTGAGCAGGTCAACACGGGCGGCGACCAGGTGGGGCTGGCAGGTGACATCAGGTGGAGGGCCATGCGGTACTCGGCCGCTGCCCGCTCCGCCCGGTCCACGTTGTCCCCGTCGGCCTTGTTCACCGCGACCATGTCCGCCAGCTCCAGGACGCCCTTCTTGATGCCCTGCAGGTCGTCGCCCGCGCCGGCCAGCATCAGCACCAGGAAGAAGTCCACCATGTCGGCCACGACCGTCTCGGACTGCCCCACTCCGACCGTCTCCACCAGGACGACGTCGAAGCCCGCCGCCTCGCACACCAGGATGGTCTCACGGGTCGCCCGTGCCACCCCACCGAGCGTGTCGCCGGCGGGGGACGGGCGGATGAAGGCGCGGGAGTCGACGGACAACCGCTCCATGCGCGTCTTGTCGCCCAGGATGGAGCCACCGCTGCGACGGCTCGTGGGATCGACCGCCAGCACCGCCACGCGGTGGCCCTCGGCGGTCAGGTTGATCCCGAGCTGATCGATGAAGGTGCTCTTGCCCACGCCGGGAACGCCGGTGATGCCCACCCGATGGGAACCTCCGGTGTGCGGAAGGAGCGAGCGCAGCACCTCCTGAGCGAGCCGCCGATGGTCCGGCCGCCGGGACTCCACGAGGGTGATCGTGCGAGCGAGGATCGCCGGATCTGCGGCCAGCACGCCCTCGACGTGGTCCGTGACGCTCAGGGGTGCGGCCATCGGCCAGAGGCTACAAGCGGCCCCGCGCCCACCACTCGACCCGAAGCCCGCGCCCCGACGAGCCGACCGGCGTCGGCCGCACCCCTGTGCTCCCACACCGGACCAGTTCCGGCATCGGACGACGCGGTTCGTAGGCTGCGGTCCCGATGGACTCGCTGTTCCAACCCCTCCACCCGCCACCCGGGGCCGCGGAGGACACCGAGCACTGGCTCCCGACGGATCTCGCACGGGGACCCTGGTCGCCGGAGGCGCTGCACGGCGGACCCCCTGCAGCGCTGCTCACCAGAGCCCTCGAGCGGCTCGAGGCCCCGGTGCCCATGCGCCTCAGCAGGGTCACCGTCGAGCTGCTGCGGCCGGTGCCGATCGCCCCGCTGTGGCTGAGCGCAGCGGTCGTCCGCCCCGGCCGCAAGGTCGGGATGCTGGAGGCGTCCCTCGGACGGGCCGACGACGGCCAGCTGGTGGCGATGCCCGAGCGCAACGCATCCGCACCGCAGCGGTGGACTTCCCCGACGGCGCCACCACCGGCGCGGCACCGCCTGCCCTTCCCGATGACCCCGAGGCGATCGAGCAGACCTACCGCGCCTTTCACAACGCCGCGGTCGAGCACCGCTTCGCCCGAGGGATCTTCGGAGAACCCGGCCCGGCGTTCGACTGGGTGCGCCTCCGGGTTCCGGTCGTGCCGGGAGAGGTCCCGACGGGATGGCAACGCGCCGCCGCCGCCGCCGACTTCGCCAACGGGATCAGCTCGGTGGTGCCGTGGGACGGCTCCACCGTCTTCATCAACCCCGACCTCACCCTCACGCTGTGGCGCGAGCCGCAGGGCGAGTGGATCGGCCTCGACGCGGTGACCCGCACCTCGGCCGAGGGCATCGGGGCGAGCGACACATCGATCTGGGACCGCGGGGGTGCCGTCGGCCGCTCGAACCAGTCCCTCCTGCTCGACCGGCTCTGACGCACCGGCATCCGTCCACGCCGGACACCGACGCCCCCGGGGTGGGAGACTCGACGGATGCACCTCAGCCACCGCCGATCCGCTCTCCTGGTCGCTGCCGTCGTCGTGAGCGCACTCGCAACGCTGGCCGCCGCCTGCGCCGACGAGGAGTCGAGCAGCGACGACACCGGCTCGACGACCTCCACCACCACCGACGCAAGCGACACCACGACCACTGCGGGCGACCGGACGTACCGCAGCGACGTGTACGCCGATCCCGCCCACTGGCTCTGTCGGCCGGACGTCGAGGGGGACGCGTGCGACATCGACCTCGACGCCACCCTGGTCGACGCGGACGGCACGCAGACCGTGGAGCCCTTCGAGGCGCAGACCGACGCACCGGTCGACTGCTTCTACGTCTACCCGACCATCTCCACCGACCCCGGCGACAACTCCGACCTCGTCCCCGACGACGCCGAGCGCAACATCGCCGCCAACCAGGCGGCCCGCTTCGGCGAGGTGTGCAACGTCTATGCGCCCGCCTACCGGCAGGTGCCCCTGGGGGCGCTCTTCGATCGGGTGCGAAGCGGCGGGGTCACCACCACCACCGTCGCCGGGGGACCGCCGCAGCCGTGGGAGATCGCCTATGCCGACGTGCTCGACGCCTTCCGCCACTACCTGGCCAACGACAACGACGGGCGGCCCTTCGTGCTGATCGGTCACTCGCAGGGAGCAGGCCACCTCCGGGCCCTGATCTCCGAGGAGATCGACGGCGACGAGCAGCTCCGGGACCAGATGCTCTCGGCCATGCTGATCGGCACCTCCGTGGAGGTGAGCGGCGAGGACGGATTCGAGAACGTCGGCGCCTGCCAGGACGCCGCCGACACCGGCTGCGTGGTGTCCTACGCCAGCTTCGCCGCCGGCGAACCCCCACCCGCCGACAGCCTCTTCGGCAAGCCCCGCACGGGAGAGGGGACGGCGCTGTGCAGCAACCCCGCAGCGCTGGACGACGACAGCTCCGCGCCGCTCAGCTCCTACTACCTGGCGGGCCACGCCCCCGACGCGCCGCAGGTGGGCACGCCCTGGATCCACTACCGGGGGCTCGTCACCGGCGGCTGCAGCACCGACGGCACCTTCAACTGGCTGGAGATCACCAACACCTCCGAGGAGGGTGATGCGCTCCCTGACGACCTCGGCGGCCGTCTCACGCCGGAGTGGGGCCTGCATCTCATGGACGTGAACCTCGCTCAGGGTGACCTGATCGAGCTGGTCCGCACGCAGAGCGGTCAGGGCTGACCCCGGCATGTGACCGAACTCACGGAGGGCGTTGACCTCGTCTGAGGATCGGCTTAGGGTCTCAGGTGGCCGTCACGACACGGTGTGTGGCCGAATCATGCACGGGCTCGTCCCGATTCCTGGAGGGAAAAACCATGAAGTCACGTTCCGTTCGTCGGCGCGCCGGGGTGCTCGCGTCGCTGGTCGCGGTCATCAGCCTGGTGTCGGTGGCCTGCATCCAGCCGGCACCTGCCACCGGTCATCCGCCGTTCAGCTTCCGAGCCACCGACGTCACCGCCATCGACCAGACCGAGTTCACCTGGGCCGTCAACACCCACGACGAGCCGTACCTGGTGAACATCCAGTTCCGCGTCAAGATCGGCAAGCCGAACTCGGCGTCGGCCTCCGTGGTCGAATCCCGCGGCGCCTCCCCCGAGCCGTCGGTGTGCAAGGTCGGCAACCAGGGCGGCATCGGCTACTGCGACAGCGGCGACGAGTACTACAGCTTCGTCAACACCGCCCAGACCGCCCAGGTGACCTGGGGCAACGTCCCGCGCTTCGACGTGGCCGACCTGCTCAACACCAACAACAAGCTCGAGGTGCTCGGCGTGTGGACCTGGGCCATGGAGGAGGACCTCATGCCCAACCTCACTCCCGGGTCGCTGGCCAGCATCATCGCCAGCGCGCTCAACGCCACCCTGGCCACGGGTTCCGTGCCCAACGATCCGAACCTGCTGGCGCAGCTGATCGTGGACAACATCGGCGACGCCATCGCCATCGGCGGCTCCAGCCTGCTGAACGCGCTGAGCGGGTTCCTCTTCGGCCTCGGCGACGACGTGCTCTCGAGCAAGATGTACATCTACGTCGGCTCCACCGGCACGCTCGCGGGCGCCATCAACGCGGCGAGCGTCAACCTGGCGGGCTTCAACGCCGACCTGGCGTCGGTGGGCATCCCCAACGTGGACGGCATCACCGTGCGTGCGACGAGCGCCAGCACGATCTCCAACCAGTCCTTCGTGGGCTCCGGTGCGGACCACCGCTACACCTTCGTGACGAACTGAGCTCCGCCACATCGAGCTGGTCGAGGGGGCCCGTCACGGGCCCCCTCGACGCGTCCGGCCCCGCAGCGTCACGCCGGATCGTCGGTTCAGTCATCGGGGATCCAGGAGCCGATCCACCAGACCGGACGCGCGCGCCACGGGGTGCTCCACCGCCCAGCGGATCGACGCCTCGCTGCCGACGACCGTCACCGACCGCTTGGCGCGCGTGACGGCGGTGTAGAGGAGCTCCCGGGTGAGGACGGGCGAACCGGGGGCGGGCAGCGATGCGACCACGTGCGGGAACTCGGAGCCCTGGCTCTTGTGGATGGTCATCGCCCACCAGGGCTCCACCCGGTCGAGGCGGCCGGGGGCGAGGTGCCGCAGCGCCCCTCCGGCGCGCAGGGCGACCAGGCGATCGCCCGAGCCGGGATCGAGGACCACGACACCCACGTCGCCGTTGGCCACACCCAGCAGGGCATCGTTGGCCGTCACCAGCACCGGCTTGCCGACGTACCAGCGCTCACCCCGTCGCAGGGTGGTGAGCGATGTCTCGACCGACACGGCAACAGCGGACTCGATGCGCTCGGACCAGTCGTGGAGTCCGAGGGGCCCACGTCGTGTCGCAGCCAGCACCTTGATCGCCGACGCCGCCTCGAGCGCCGCGTCGCCGTCGCCGGAGCCGGCCGCCTCGACCATCCGAGCACCGCAGAGAGCCAGCCTCCCCATCAGCACCTCCAGCCCACCGTGGTCGTCCTCCCGCAACCAACCGACGGCGTCGGTCACCGGCTCGGCATCGGCGATCCCCACCTCGGACGGCCGCGCCGGCTCGGCACCCAGCGCCGCGATCGTCGCGTCCGCGTCGCCGGCGCGCACGGCCTCGGCGAGTCGGGCGATGGAGGAGCCCTCGCCGAAGCGGTGCTGACGGGTGAGCACCGTCAGGTAGGGCGCGAGCGGAGAGCCGGACTGCGCCGCGGCGGCCACGATGTCGCCCAGCACCGTGCCCGCCTCAACGCTGGCCAGCTGGTGCGGATCACCGACGAGCACCAGGCGTGCCTCCGGACGCACCGCCTCGAGCAGGTGCGCCATCAAGGACAGGTCGACCATCGACGTCTCGTCGACCACGACGACGTCGGCGGCCAGAGGATCACCGGCGTGGTGGGCGAACTGGGTCCCGGGGGCCCATCCCAGCAAGCGATGGAGCGTCGTGGCCGGACCGATCGGGGTGGCGCCGAGCAGGGCACCCGTCGCCTCGCTCATGCGGGCAGCGGCCTTGCCCGTCGGCGCGGCGAGGGCGATGCGCGGCAGGGGCTCGCCCGTCATCTCCGCGGCCCTGACGAGCACCTGCAGCAGGGCGGCGACGGTCGTGGTCTTGCCCGTTCCGGGGCCGCCGGCGATCACCGACAGATGCGAGCCGAGCGCGGTCTCCACGGCGCGCCGCTGCACGTCGGGCGGCCCCCCGGGATCGGCGGGTGGGCCGAAGCGGGCGTCCAGCGCCGCCGCCACGGCTTCCGCTCGCAGGAGCGGGTCCAGTCCGCAGGGTCGGGCCCGCCGGCGCAGCGAGTCGGCGACCGCCGACTCGTAGCTCCAGTAGCGCTGGAGGTAGAGGTGGGTGCCGTCCCACACGAGCGGAGCGACACGTGTGCCCTTCGCTCGGCCCGGAGCGGCCACCACCTCCGGCGCCGAGTCGAGCGCGCGCCGCCACATGGTCGGCTCGGGCCACGGGAGGTCGGTGTCGGACCCCTCGGCCACCACGGAGCCGGCCAGCTGGTCGAGCACGACGCACACGTGGCCCAGGCGCGGCCCCCGGGCTGCCATCGCGACGGCGAGCAGCACCTCCGCTGCGGCCGAGGGGACGAGGCGGGCGACGGCCGCGGCAAGGTGCACCTCCGCCTCCTGCAGCACGCCCGCTGCCACGAACGGTTCGAGGACCGCCACGGTGGAGGGCACCGAGGTTCGTCGGACGCCTCCTGCCCCGGGGACGGCCACGATGCCCCGTGGATCGAGGGGCGGGCGGCGGTTCACCGGGATCCCCCCGGGGAGCCGGGCCCGCGGTGGCCGGCGAGGAGGTCGGAGGTCTCCACGACCGCCGAAGCCGGCGGAGCCCACCAGCACACGCCCTCGGGGTGGCGATCACCGGCCGGAAGATGAGCCGTCGTGTGCACCGACCCCCCGGTCATCCCCCGCACGAACAGGTAGGCGGCTCCGCCGAGGTGGGTGTCCGGTTCGTAGTCGGCCAGCCGCCACCGCAGGTACCGGTGCAGCGCGACGAGGTACAGGAGCGCCTGCAGCGGGTAGTGGTGCTCGACCATCGCCCGCTGCATCGATCCGGGCCCGTAGTCGCCAGGACGCGGTTCGACGCCGTGCTGGTGGAGGCGGTTGGTCTTGTAGTCCACCACGACGAACCGATCGCCGGCTCCGTCGACGCCCCGGAACCGCAGCACCGCGTCGATCGATCCGGTGAGGTGACCGCAGAGGTCCACCCCGAAGAGCCCCGCAGCGAGCTGGGCGGCCCACGGCCGAAAGGGGTCGTCGGCGGGGAGCGCTCCCAGCAGCAGGTCGCCGATGTCGCGGTCGGTGGGCGCACGACGCCCGGGCGCGGCCGCCGGGTCGTGCAGGTTGAGCTCGAAGGTGAGCTCGTTCAGCCGGTCCTCGAGTGGGAGGTCTCGCAGGCACCGCTCCACGCCCTCGCTCTGGACGGAGTGCGGACCCAGCGGCGTCCCGATGACCTGCTGCAGCCCGACCGCCAGCAACGCGGCCCCGTCGGCCTCGGCGTCGGGATCACCGCGCGGCCGTACGTCGTCGACGGGTCGCAGCTCGACCGATCGCCAGCGGCGC
The DNA here is from genome assembly GCA_964420125.1 of uncultured Microthrixaceae bacterium. Taxonomy (GTDB): domain Bacteria; phylum Actinomycetota; class Acidimicrobiia; order Acidimicrobiales; family Microtrichaceae; genus CAYQQQ01. The sequence goes on along the minus strand of CAYQQQ010000018.1, from coordinate 26,257 downwards.
TGGACCTCGATCACCCGCTCGAGCTCGCCGGACAGATCATCGGCAGCGAAGTCGACCCGTTCGAGCACGTCGTGGGTGAGCGTGCCGAACGCCGGACCGGCAGGGAGCCATGCCAGAGGAGCGGCAAGTGCTCGGTCGTCGGGTGAGGCGCCGGTGTCGGAGGTGACGGCGTCAGGGGGGCGCTGCTCGTCGTCGGCCCCTTCGTCCTCGATGGTCAGGTCCCAGGGGTCCCCGCCCCCGGCGTCCCGGCTCACGATGGCGCTGAACGACCAGCGCGACCGGGAACGATCGAGCGGCTGGTCGACGGGACGGCGGAAGGTGGCAGCGCGCAGCGTGGTCGGCAGACGGGGGCGGTCGGCACCGTCCCACACCGGCCCCGGACGCAGCGGTGCACCGAAGGCGCAGAGGCCGATCGTGGCGGCGGACCGCTCCACCAGCGGTCGCAGGCGCTCCAGCGCGTCGTCGTGGTCGGGCACCAGCTCCGTCATGTCGCCGGTGTCGGCGACGTCGGCGGTGTAGGAGCCGTCGACCCCACGGCAGAACAGCACCCGGGCCAGGGCGCTCTTGTGCGCGTCGCGGTGTCGCACCCACCACAGCGCGGTGTGGTGGCGGGCCCGCGTGAGGGCCACGTAGAGCAGCCGGAGCTCTTCGGCGAGGGCGGCAGCGTCCGCCAGGCGGAGTGCCTCGTGCATCTGCTGCTTCTTGGTGATCCTCGACCGAGTGCGGACGTCCAGCGTCCGACGGCCCGACACGGGGTCGTGATAGCGGATCTGGCCGATGGGCGCGGACCACAGCGTGGGGCACAGCACGACGGGGAACTCGAGGCCCTTGGCCACCCACACCGTCATGATCTGCACGGCCTCGGCGTCGGACTCGACGCGTCGGGAGGTGAGGTCGGTGTCGCGATCGGTGTCGAGCTGCGTCGACACTCCGGTGCGGAGCTCGGCCAAGGTGCCGAGAAGGCCCGCCGCGCTGAGCGGGGCGTCGCCGACCTCGCCCCTCAGCAGCTCGCACAGGTGGTCCAGGTCGGTGACCGATCGATCACCGTCGGGTCGGGTCAGGACGCGGGCGACCACGTCCGAGTCGTCCCGCACCGCTCGGAACAGCTCGACCGGTCCCTTCGTCGTGAGCACGGTGTTCCAGTCGTGGAGGCGCTCCTGGACCTCCAGCAGCTCGTGCTCCGTCGCCTCGGCCAACCGCTCGGGCGACCAACCTCCGAACCAGGACAGGGCGAACGTGCGGGCCCGGCGCGCGTCCGCAGGTCGCACGAGGGCCTCGAGCAGCCACCGCACCTGGTCGGCCGCCGGGCTGTCGACCACGCTGGCGCCCCTGGCCAGCACGGCCGGCACCCCGCCGGCGAGAAGGCACGACTGCACCGCCTCGGCGTCCGAGCTCGACCGCACGAGCACGGCGATGTCGCGGGGTCGCAGGGCGCGTCGATCGGACCTGTCGGCTCCCGGGCGGTCGTCGGGGATCCGGCACGTGCGGAGCAGGTGGATGGTGTGGGCGGCCAGGTCAGCGTTGACCGCCTCGCGGGCTGCGCCCGCCGTGATCACCTCCTTGGCGGGGAGCAGGCCGGGACTCGAGCCGCAGCGCAGCTCCAGCGCGGCGATCGTCTCGGTGCGGCCATCCGGCAGCTCCACCACGGCACAGGTGTCCCGGTGCACCGGTGCGGCCTCCACCCGGCTGAAGGGGATGCCATCGCCGAAGGCCACCCCTTCGAAGATCGTCGAGGTGGCCGCCACCACCCGGGCGTCGGATCGCCAGTTGGTCCCGAGGGTTCGCCGGCGCGCGCCTGCGGTGCACGAGACGGCCTCGACGTAGATGTGCACGTCGGCCCCTCGGAAGGAGTAGATGGCCTGCTTGGGATCACCGACGACCACGAGCGTGGAGGACGGCCCGATCCCGCTGGCCGCCTCGGGTGCGAAGAGCGTCCTGAAGATCCCCCACTGGACGGGGTCGGTGTCCTGGAACTCGTCGATCAGGGCGATGCGGTACCGGGCCCGCAACGCCGCAGCGACACCGGCCGCCGGTCCCGACCCTGAGCGGGCGAGCGGAGTGGGATCGCCTGGCGTCGACGATCTGTCGGCGGCCACACCCCCCAGGGCGTCGCGGAGACGCACGAGGAGGTCGTCGAAGCTCTGGACCGCGTCGCGCCGTCGCCGCTCGGTCATCAGGTCTCGCGCCGAACGGACGAGCTCTGCCAGCACGAGCGCCCACTCGGGCGCGTGCGGATCGTCGGCTGGGGGGCTGACGTCCATCTCCGGTGTGGCCACAGCGGTCCGGACCTTCGTGAGGAGGGTGCCGAGCGTGGGAAGCGCACCGGTCAGCGTGGGATCGACGGCGGCTCGGACCAGGACGTCGGAGCACGCCTCCACCATCCGTCGCTCTCCGTCGTCGGCGAGGCCGAGACCCACCGGCACTCCGGAGCCGACGCCCAGGGCGGCCAGCACCTGAGCGGCGAATCCGTGGATGGTCGTGATGGTGGCGGCATCGAAGTCGCTCAGCGCCCGCTCGAGCCGGTCCAGACGCTGCTCGGTCTTCGTGGTGGCCGCATCGCTCGACGCGAGGGCATGCAGGAACGGGTCGTCGGTGGCGGGTGCTGTCCCGCCGAGCAGTGCCTGCAGGTGGGCGACGGCCTCGGCGACGCGCGTGCGCAGTCGGGAGCGCAGCTCCCCGGTGGCGGCGCGGGTGAACGTGACGACCAGCAGCTCCGAGGTGGAGGTGCTGCCATCTGCGAGGAACCGGGTGGCGAGGTTGGCGAGGGTGTAGGTCTTCCCCGTCCCGGCGCTGGCCTCGACCGAGAGGACTCCGGTCAGCTCCTCGAAGGGGTCGAAGGCTGCCGACGGGACCGTCGTCGGCGACGAAGGGCTCACTGGTGCACCGCCTCGAGCGTGTCGTCCAGCGACCCGTAGAGGTGTTCGGCGTAACGTCGGGCGCGATCTCCGGCGGAGCCGGGCGGGTCGAGAGGATGCAGCGGGAGCTCGCACAGCTCTGCGGGGCTCAGACGGCCGTACACCACCTCCTCGGCCCTGTCGGGATACCTCCCCGGCCAGACGGGGAGGGCATCGGGGTGGCGCCAGAGCGCCTCGGACGCCGTCTCGAACAACGGCAACGGCTCGCACAGTGCGCGCCGGTGCAGGTCGACCACGGTGTCGAGGACCACTCGGGCGACGTCGGCCGGATCCCCCCCGGTCAACAGGTACGAGCTGACCTCCTCCTCTGACGACTTCGACGCATGCCGCGTGGCCACCACCCCGCGCCAGGACGTGGACGGGTCGGTCAGCGTCAACACGGCGAGGTCGAGCCACACGGCGAGTCGGTGGAAGCCCTTTCGTCGGCTGCAGGAGACCAGCGCCGGACCGATCTCCCCTGCACCGTCGCGCACCCGGAGCTCCACCTGCCCGGCGACGCTCGTGCCGTCCGACGCGACCACCTCGACCGACCGCCTCGCTGGGGCGGGACCCAGCCGGACGCCCTCTCGTGCAGCGGATCGGCAGATGGCGCCGACCAGCGACGCCGCGTCGTCGAGGAAGTCGGCGCCCAACCGGCCAGGGGGGACCGCCCCGGTCCGGATCGCCGCGGTCCGCCACGGGCCTTCGAGCTCGGCGACGATCGCCGCCTCCCGCTCCACCAGGCCGTCGCCGACTCCCGGGTCGTCCGGGTGATGCGCCCGCATGCCGAGGAGCCGGTCGGCGAGCGCCCAGCGGCCGAGACCTTCCAGCTTCGTGGGGATGGTGCCCTCCACGAGGGTGTCGTCCCGCGGCAGGCGAAGCTCGAGGCGTCGCTCCAGGAAGTAGCGGATCGGATTCCTCAGGAGTCTGCGAAGATCGGCGAGGTCGATCCGTTCGACGGGCACCGGGACCAGCGGTGCATGGAGGAACGCTCCGTCGTGGACCGTCCGCCGACGACGGGCCTTCGCTGCCGATGCCGCCGACACGTCGAACGACCTCGGAGGCGCCGGAACCGTCGACCACCCGGCGCCGTCGACCTCTGGGAGGTCGCAGAAGTAGGCCTCCGCGAACGCCTGTCGGGGGTGGTGGACCTCGATCCGCTCAGCGACGGCGCTGCGGTGATCAGGGTGGACCATGGCCAGCACGGCATCTCGCAGCTCTGCGACCGGTACGGCCATCGGGATCTCCTGGTTGGTGCGCACGTCGTGTCCGTCGCGGATCACCACCAGGTGCTCCTCGGCGGACAGCACGGTCTCCAGCAGCGACTGGCGGAGCTCGCTGCGCCGGTCGCCGTCGCCCACCAGCGGGGCGAGCACGGTGAGATCGTCGCCATCGGTGCCGGCGCCGGCGAGCGCCGCAGCGTCCATCCCCAACATCACGATCACCTTGTGGGGCACCCAGCGCAGCGGGGTCAGGGAGCTGATGGTGACGCCACCTCGGAAGAACGAGGGCCGGCCCCGTTCGGGGTCGTGCAGACGTTCGTCGAGCAGCTGACGGACGTCGTCGAGCACCAACGGTGTGCTCGGGAGTCGACCACCGCAGCCAGCCGAGTCGGCGATGTCGCCCAGCGTCCGCATCAGGCGATCGAGCTGCCAGGCGTCCTCGCGGGGGAGCTCGAAGAGCTCGGCCACGGCACCCGTCAGCAGGTCGAGCCAGCCCTCCAGCTCGCGTGGACCCTCGACCCGGCGAGCGAGCTCACCGAGTCGGTGAAGGGCGTCGGCGAGCCTTCCGGCGACGGCGACGGCGGAGCCCTCGACGCCGTGGGGCACCACCTGGCCGACCGTGTCGAGGAAGGGCTCCGATCCGGCACCCCGGACGGCAGCTCCGAAGAGCAGCCGATCCACGCCCGCCTGCCACGTGTTGGCGGTGACGGACACCGGGATGCCCCACTCGGCTCGGGACCCTGCATCGAGGCCGAAGCGGATGTGGACCTCCGACACCCACTGGGCGAGCAGCGCCAGCGCATCCTCGTCGAGATCGAAGCGCTTCCGCACCGGACCCAGCGAGAGGAAGTCGAGGACGGCCGGTGCGTCGAACCGCCCTCCGAGGAGCCCGATGAGGGCACGGAAGGCTCCCACCAGAGGTGCGGCGACGCCCAGCGACCTGTCGGCGAGCTCGTAGCGCAACGCCGGTGGCCCCCCGACGCCGCCGATGAGCCTGCCACCGGCGCGTGCGGAGCGACCGAAGGTGGCCTCGATCAGCGGAGCGAACGACTCGAGCGCCGGACAGACGACGAGGACGTCGTCCTCCTGCAGGTGTGGGTGGTCGTTCAGCAGGCGCAGGATCGTGTCGTGCAGCACCTCGACCTGACGGGCCGGGCCGTGGCAGGAGTGGAACTCGATCGTGGCTGGACGGCCGTCGACGGCGCCGAGCTCACCGGGGAGGAGGTCGGCGGTGGACACCCGATCGGCGCCGACGTCGGCTCGGAGCCGGCCCAGCAGACCCGGAGCAGGGTCGTCGCCCACCTGCCCGATCGCCACCCGGCTGAACGCACCCGCGCTCCGGGCATCGGCGAGCATCGACGCGGTCTCGCAGTGGACCCGCCCCCACGAGCGCAACAGCGGATGGTGGAGGAGTCCGGCCGCATCCACGTCGGCCCGCAGCCGGTACCAGGGCGCGTTCGCGCCGGAGGGTGGCCGTGCCGAGACCCGCTGCATCAGCAGACCGGACGGCTCCACCAGGAACAGGTGGACCTCCCGTGTGGCGGCGAGCGCGGCGGCCAGCTCGATGAACCCGGGCCCCCCGGGAAGTGACGACATGCCGAAGACGCAGATCCGCTGGGGCAGCTCGACCAGGAGCTCGCCGGACTGCAGGCGCTCCAGCAGAGGCCCGAGGCGCTCCGGCGGGGCGGGGACCCCGAGATGACCGCGAACCTCCCGCCACAGCGCAGGCTGCCAACGGTGGTGGACGGGCAGCTCTCCTCCGACCCCGTCGACATCGGCGCCCATCCGCCAGGACTCGACCATGGCCGGACGGTGCACGTGGTATCGGTCGAACAGATCTGCCACCTGGCGGGCGGCGAGGTAGCGGGAGGTGCCCGGGGACGCGTCGAGGAGTGGCCGGGGCAGCGCACCGTCCCCGCCACCGACCCCCGATCCGGCTGCGTCGGCCACCTCCAGGATCGACCACACCAGTCGTTCGACCGACCATGGGTCGACCGGCTCACCCGACTCCCCGAGACCCGATCGGCCCACCGACCAGGCCTCGAGCACCCGACGACGGAGGACTCCCGGGAAGGAGAACGAGATGTTGGCGCTCACCCCGTCGCCACGACCACCGTCGCCGCTCCCGGATGCATCGTGCGCCGCACCCAGCCGCCGGGCGAGCTGCAACGACAGCCAAGTCCGCATGCCGGCAGAGGGGACCGTCACGAGGTCGGCGAGCATCGGATCGACAGGAGGAGGTGCCAGCACCTCGCCCACTCGTCGGGCCAGCACCGAGAGGTTCCCCGCAGCGTGCAACTCCAGCATCGCCGGCGACCGTAGCCGCGAGGTGTGACACGTTCCGCCGAGCTCCACGTCCCCGACGTCACCGATCGCCGCGCGGCGCCGTCACACTTCGGCGCGATGCTCTCCGGCACCGCCCCGGCGCGCTGCGAGGCCGGGGCCGGCTCGCAGGCTCTGCCGCCATCGCCGTTGACCCACTCGACGAGGGAGTGCACGATGACCACAGACGACAGGGCTCGAACAGAGCTGCACCACGCACTGGACGCCGCCGTGGGTGACGACAACGCCGACACCTTGATGAACTACCTGCCACCCGTGGGTTGGGCGGACGTCGCCACTCGCCACGACCTCGACACGGCGGTCGCTCTGCTGCGCGCCGAGCTCCACACCGAGATCGCCGGGCTCCGCGACGAGCTCCACACCGGCATCGCCGGGCTCCGCGACGAGCTCCACACCGGCATCGCCGGGCTCCGCGACGAGC
>CAYQQQ010000018.1:0-19276 GCA_964420125.1 uncultured Microthrixaceae bacterium | reverse complement strand
TCCACACCGGCATCGCCGAGCTCCGCCACGAGCTGGCCGATCGGTTCGGGGCAGTCGACCAGCGCCTCGAGGAGCAGGGCACGCACCTCGAGCGCGCGCTGCGGAACCAGACGCGGTGGCTCCTCACCGCCATCGTGGCCGTCGCAGGTGCCCTGCTCGCCGTCACGCAACTCGTCGGCTGAAGCACACCCGCAGACTCGTCCCGACCATCGCCTGGCGCGCCCGAGCGGGCCGCCCCCGGTGACGGTAGGGTCCCCGCCGTGGACCGATTGAGCACCCTGGACTCCGAGTTCCTCACGCTGGAGGACGGCGTGGCCCACATGCACATCGCCGGCGTCTGCACATTCGCCGACCCGCCTCCGACGATCGACCAGCTGACCGCGCTGATCGGTTCGAAGCTCCACCTGATCCCCCGGTACCGCCAGCGGGTCCGGACCGTGCCCCTCGAGCTCGGGCGGCCCGTCTGGACCGACGACCCGCACTTCAACCTCGCCTACCACGTCCGACACACCGCTCTGCCAGCTCCCGGCGGCGATGACGACCTGTGCCGCCTGGTGGGCCGGTTGATGTCGCAACCGCTCGATCGCGCCCGGCCCCTCTGGGAGACCTGGCTCGTCGAGGGACTGGACGGCGGTCGCTGGGCGCTCGTGCTCAAGGTGCACCACAGCATGGTCGACGGCATCGCCGGCGTCGGACTGCTCACCGTCCTGCTCGACCTCGACCCCGACACCCCGCTGCCCGAGCCCGAACCATGGACGCCCGAGCCCGAGCCGTCGACCCTCCGTCTCGTCACCGACGCCTGGGGCGGCTCGGTGGCGGAGTCGGCGCGCTGGTTGAGCCAGGCCCCGAACCTGCTGCACGATCCCGGAGGTGCGGCCAAGCGCGCCGGCGAGCTGGGCAGCGGCCTGGCTCGTCTCGCCCGCCGCCTGGTGTTCACCCCCCACTCGTCGATCGAGGGGGGCATCGGCCCTCATCGGGTCTGGTGCCATGCAGAGGCACCGCTCGACACCGTCAAGACGATCGGCAGGTCCCTCGGCGGCACCGTCAACGACGTCGTGCTGGCGGCGGTCACCGGCGGCTATCGGGCGTTGCTGGAGGAGCGCGGCGACGACCCCGCCGACTGCGTGGTGCGGTCGCTGGTCCCGGTCTCGGTGCGCGGCCCCGACGGCGCGGGCGCAGTGGACAACCGGGTGTCGGCCATGCTGCTCGACCTCCCCGTGGGGATCACGGATCCCGTGGAGCGGTTGCGGGACGTGCACGCCTCGATGGAGCAGCTCAAGGGCTCCCACATGGCGGAGGCGGGCGAGGCGGTCACGGAGATCGGCAACCTGGCGCCTCCTGCGCTGGTCGCCTCCATCACGAAGCTGGGCATCGGATCTCCTCGCGTGCTCCTCCAGCGTTCCGTGACCACCGTGACCACCAACGTGCCGGGACCGCAGTTCCCCTTGTACTGCCTCGGCCACGAGATGCTGCAGTACCTGCCGTTCGTGCCCATCTTCCACGGGGTGCGCGTCGGCACCGCCATCCTCTCCTACAACGGGCAGCTCGCCTTCGGCATCACCGGAGACTACGACACGGCAACCGACGTCTCCGTGCTCGCCGAGGGGATCGTCGCAGGCATCGACGAGCTCGCGGCCCGCTGTTAGACAGACCGCATGTGCACGGACACGCTGGGCGGACAGGTCGAGGAGCTCCACGAGGAGGCCCGGCGACGAGCCGGTCTGGAGGACTTCGGCGACCCCCACTACCGCGAGGCGCTCGGCGTGCTGCTGGATTCGCTCGACCGGGACGCCCACCTCAGCACCACGGGCGCCGAGCTCATGCGGGGCCAGTTCGTCAACACGCTCGTCAACCGGCTCCGCTCCGAGGGGCTGCTCCAGCGCGTGCCGGAGGGAGACCGGCCGGAGATCCGGCGACCCATCGTGATCACGGGCCTGGTGCGCACGGGCAGCACCGCCCTGCACTACCTGATGGGACGGGACCCGAACCTCCAGAGCCTGGAGTTCTGGCTCGCCGCCCATCCCCAGCCCCGCCCGCCTCACGACGACTGGGCGTCGAACCCCGACTTCTCCTCCTCGGAAGCCGAGCTGTCGTTCCTCTACGAGCACGCCCCCGAGCTGATGGCGGTGCACGAGATGCGCGCCGACTGGCCCGAGGAGTGCCGGCACCTGCTCGAGCAGAGCTTCGTGGACGACCGCTTCGAGGTGGCGGCCACCGTGCCCACCTACGCGGACTGGTACCACCACACCCCCCACAGGGAGGCCTACGAGCGCCATCGACGGCTGGTGCAGCTCATCGGCGCCAACGATCCCGAACGGCGGTGGCTGCTGAAGTACCCGGTCCACCTGCGCCAGCTGCCGTGCCTGCTCGCGGTGTACCCGGACGCCTGCATCGTGCAGACCCACCGTGATCCCGTCGAGGTGATCGCCTCCTACACCAGCTTCATCAGCCGGATCCGGGCCCTCCACGAGACGCACGTGGACACTGCACAGCTGGCCCGGGAGCTGACAGCGAGCTGGGCGGATGCCGCCGACGCCGGCCTGGCAGCCAGGAGGGAGCACGCCGGTTCGCACCAGTTCCTGGACGTGCACTTCGAGGACTTCGTGGCCGACCCGCTGGCCACCGTCCGGTCGATCTGCGCGCACTTCGACCACGAGCTGACCGACGCCGCCGAGGTTCGCCTCCGGGACTGGCAGGCGGAGCACCCACAGGGCCGCCACGGCGGCCACCGCTACGACGCGGCGGCGATGGGCGTCAGCGAGGCGGAGATCCGCGACCGATTCTCGGGGTACCTGCAGCACTTCGGGATGTGAACGAGATGAGCGACGCCGAACGGCTCCCCAGGACCGAACAGGAGCAGCAGCTGCTCGATCGCGCCATGGCCTTCCTGCCGGCATGCGCCCTCACGTCCACCATGTCGCTCGATTCGGCGATCGTGGTGGCGCGGGGTGAGGGCCCTCGGATCTGGGACCTCAGCGGCAACGAGTACCTCGACTACCTGCTCGGGTCGGGGCCGATGCTGCTGGGCCACGCGCATCCCGCGGTGGTTGCGGCGGCCCGGGATCAGGTGGGCCGCGGCACGAGCTTCCTCCTGCCCAACGAGCCGTCCATCCTGCTCGCCGAGGAGCTCGTGCGCGCCGTGCCCTGCGCGGAACGGGTCGCCTTCTGCAGCACAGGCTCCGACAGCACCTTCTTCGCGCTCCGACTGGCCCGGGCCCACACGGGCAGGTCGCGCATCCTCAAGTTCGAGGGCGGCTACCACGGCCAGGGCGACGCCGTGTCCATGAGCAACCAGTGGACCCAGGAGCCGGCGCCGTGGCCGGAGCCGGTGCCGAACTCCGAGGGCATACCGCCTTCCACCTTCGACGAGGTGCTCGTCGCCCCCTTCAACGACCTCGACACGGCCACCGAGCTCGTCGAGCGGCACGCCGACGAGCTCGCCGCGGTGATCGTCGAGCCCCTGCAGCGCACGATCCCGCCGCGGCCCGGCTTCCTTCAGGCCCTGCGGGACGTCACCGCGCACCACCGCATCCCACTGGTCTTCGACGAGGTGGTGACCGGCTTCCGGCTCGCCTACGGAGGAGCCCAGGAGCACTACGGCGTGGTTCCCGACCTCTGCGCCCTGGGAAAGAGCCTCTCGGGTGGTCACCCGCTCGGGGTGGTGTGCGGGTCGGAGGAGCTGATGCGCTACGCCGAAGGGATCCGGCGACTCACCGGCGGCTACGTCGCCTTGACCGGCACCTACAGCGGGAACCCGGTGTCGTGTGCCGTGGGTCTGGCCGTGCTCGAGCAGCTCCGGGCACCTGGGATCTACGAGTCGCTCTTCGCGCGGGGTGCCCGGCTCATGGCGGGGATCCGCATCGCCTGCGAGCACGCCGGGCTGGCGGTCAGGGTGACCGGCGAACCGCCTGCGTTCGAGGCCTGGTTCACCGACGAGGACGTCATCGACCACCGGAGCTCGCTCGCTGCGGACCCCGTGACGCGGTCCCGCTTCGCCCAGGCCCTCTTCGACCGAGGCGTGGTGAAGGCCCACGAGAAGTTCTTCGTGTCCACCGCGCACACCGACCACGACATCGACCTGACGCTGCACGCCATCGACGGTGCGGTCAGGGAGCTCACCTCCTGAACCGGGGCCGCGTGGATCGAACCGGAGGTCAGCTGGCGGGTGGGGCGTCAGCGAGCGGAGCCGACGGCGCCCGCTTGGCCACGACCATCATCGAGAAGTCCGCCACGGCGATCACGTGCTCGCTGCCGTCCTCGCCGACACCGCTGATCACCTTGCACTCCACCACGATGAGGCGGGACCCCACCTTCACCACCTCGGCACGAGCCACGACCTCGTCGGCGCGGTGGGTTCCCAGGTAGCGCACGTGCATGTCCGAGGTGACCAGCGTCTCCTTGGTGTGGTCGAAGCCCCGGCACCGCGCCGCAGCCAACGCACAGGCCAGGTCGACGAGCGTGGCGATCGCCCCGCCGTGGAGGTTGGCCATGGAGCCCATCGCCTCTCGCCGCGCCGGCATCCGCACCTCTGCGATGCGGGAACCCTCCTCGGGCACCTCGAACTCCAGCCCCAGGAGGGCATGGAGGGGGACAGGACCGCCGGCCTCGGCCGGTACGTCGTTCGTGTCCGGGGCCTCGCCACCGTGCTCGCTCATGCCCACCATCTCAGTCGATCACCGCCTGGGACACGAGTTGGCGCAGCTGCGGACGGATCGCGTAGGTGCTCGAGGGCAGCAGCTGGGTGAAGAACAGCACGACGAGATCGTCGAGCGGATCGACCCAGAAGGCGGTGCTGGCGGCTCCGCCCCAGCCGTACTCGCCCTCGTTGCCGACCACCTTGGTGGCAGCACCGTCCTGCACCACCGAGAAGCCCAACCCGAACCCGACGCCGTCGAAGGTGGTCTCGGCGAAGGTGGACTGGCCGTAGGCCTCGAGGTCGACGCCGCCCGGCAGGTGGTTGCGCACCATGTAGGCATGGGTGCGTGGTCCGAGCAGCCGGTCGCCCTCCAGCTCCCCGCGCCCGAGCAGCATCTGGCAGAAGCGCCGGTAGTCACCGGCGGTGGAGACCAGTCCCCCTCCCCCCGACAAGAAGGTGGGTGTGGATCGCGGCACCTTGCCGAGCGCACCCGCCGGGGCGCAGGAGCGATCCGGTCCGGGGACGTAGAGCTCGGCGAGCCGATCACGCCGGGCCTCCTCGACGAAGAACCCGGTGTCGGCCATGTCGAGCGGCGTCAGGATCCGCTCGGTGAAGAACTGCTCGAGGCTCATGCCGGAGAGGACCTCCACCAGCCGGCCGAGCACGTCGGTGGCCACCGAGTAGTTCCATCGTGAACCCGGCTGGAACACCAGCGGGAGCTGGGCCCACCGCTCGCAGGCCTCCTCCAGGTCCACCCCCTTCGGAGCCCCCAGCTCGAACCCCGCGCTTCTGTACATGGCGTCCACCGGGTGGACGTAGTTGAACCCGTAGGTCAGCCCGGCGGTGTGGGTGAGCAGATGCCAGATGCGCATGGGCTCGGACACCGGCTCGGTCACCGGCTTCATCGATGATCCCCCGCGGAAGACCCGCGTGCCACCGAAGGCCGGCAGGTACCACTTCACCTGGTCCTTGAGCTCGAACGCACCCTCCTCGTAGAGCATCATCGCCGCCACGGAGGTGATGGGCTTGGTCATGGAGTAGATGCGGAAGAGCGTGTCGCGCTCGACGGGCAGACCCGCCTCCCGGTCGCGGTGTCCGCAGCACGTCAGGTGGGCCACCTTGCCGTGCCGGCTGACGCAGATCAGCCAACCCGGCAGCCGACCGTCGTCCACATAGCGCCGGAAGTGGTCGTCGATCCGCGCCAGCCGTCGTGCGTCGAGACCGACCTCATCGGGTTCGACCTCGACCTCGATGCTCGTCATCGCCGGCTCCCCTCGGTCTCTGGTGGCAGACGGCTCGAAACCTAGCCGTCGACACGCCCGCGCAAGGGACGTCGCGGTGCCGACGGCCCGCGCCACCTTCGACGCGCCGTTCTCTCAGAATCACCTCGACCGTCGGGAACACACCCGTTGTTCACAGAAAACATGCTTGCTATATTGTCAAGGTCTCTCATGGCATCGCCATCATGCCAGCACATGGGAGCCGCACTGCACACTCGAACCTCAAGGAGGAACCCGATGCTCATGCGAACCGACCCCTTCCGGCAGTGGGACCGCGTGTTCGAGCCCAGCTCCCCGGGCCCGGCCGCCCTCGACGCCTACCGCTTGGGTGACGTCATCACCGTCGAGTTCGACCTCCCGGGCATCGACCCCGAGAGCATCGACCTCCAAGTCGAACGCGGAGAGCTCCGACTCGCCGCCCAGCGCCGACGTCAGGCACCCGAGGGTGCCCAGTACCTGGTGCGCGAGCGCGCCGACCTGAAGGTGTCCCGCCGCCTGATGCTGGGCGACACCCTCGACGTCGAGCACGTGGACGCCGAGTACCGCGACGGCGTGCTCACGCTGCGGATCCCCCTGCGCGAGAGCGCCAAGCCCCGCCAGGTGAGCGTTCGTCACGGCGTAGACGCCAGCGTGGATCAGCCGGTGATCGAGGTCCAGCCCCACAGCTGATCCAGGCGGCGGCTCGTCATCGCAGCCCCCCGCACCTGCCCCCAAGAGCTCCCGCCGCGGCCTCCGCGATCGACCCGATCCCCATCTCGGGTCGGTCGCGGAGCACCCGCTTCGGTGGCGGCGGCGTGAACACCAGCGCGATCCAGCCTTCGGCGGCGGCGCTCAACGAGTCGACCGCGACGACCGGAACTCGAGTCCCTGGAAGTCCCCGGAGCTGCGCCAGCGGTCGATGTAGCGGAAGTACGCCACCGGTCCCTGGGGGTACCCGCTGAAGTTCCGGCGCTCGCGACGCCCGATGGGACCGCCCTCGTTGTTGTAGTAGCCGGGCGTGCACTCGGGGTTCCCGAGGAACGCCGACTCGGCTCCCTCGATCGACGCGACCCACTCCGCCTCGGCATCCGCGGTCACCTCGACCTGGGTGGCTCCCACCTCGATCGCGTGGGCGATCACCGCGGCGATGGTCGTGGCGGACTCCACCAGGTTGTGGGTGATGTTGGAGATGAGGTTGGCGCCCTGGTTCATCCCCACGACGAACAGGTTCGGGAAGCCGTGGGAGTGGGTCCCATGCAGGCTCTGCATGCCCTCTGCCCAGCGTTCGGACAGGGTGACGCCGTCCCGGCCGGTGGTCTCGAAGCCGCTCCTGCGTGCGTACTCGGTGCCGACCTCGAACCCGGACGCGAAGATCAGGCAGTCCAGGTCGTGGTGGTGCCCGTTCGCCCACACACCCCGGGCGTCGATCCTCTCCACGCCCTTGCCATCGGTGTCCACCAGGTGCACGTTGGGGAGGTTGAAGCTCTGGAGGTACTCGTCGTGGAAGCACGGCCGCTTGCACAGCTGGCGGTACCACGGCTTGAGCGCCTCGGCAGTGGACGGGTCCTCGACGATCGCGTCCACCCGGGCCCTGATCTCCTCCATCTTCTCGTCGTCGCTGTCCTCGTAGGCCTGCAGGATGCGCTCGGGGCCGAAGGTGGCGTCCACATCGGTCATCTCTGCGAAGATCCGGTCCCGGATGCGCTGGGCGATGTCGGTCCAACCGTCCTTCACCAGGTCCTGCTCCGCGAAGCCGCCGGTCTGCAGCGTGGCGAAGTTCTCGTACCACTCCTGCTGCCAGCCCTCCTCCAGGGAGGCGAACCACGCTTCGTCGATGGGGTGGTTGTCGCGCACGTCGATCGATGAGGGCGTGCGCTGGAACACGTACAGCGCTCCGGCGTCGCGTCCCAGCGGCGGGATGCACTGCACCGCCGTCGCCCCGGTGCCGATGATCCCCACGCGGCGATCGGTGAGCCCGGTCATCGGTGCGCCGTCCGGTCCCCCACCGGTGTAGCCGTAGTTCCATCGGCTGGTGTGGAAGCACTCGCCCTCGAACGAGTCGATTCCGGGGATCCCGGGAAGCTTCGGTCGGTGCAAGGGCCCCGTGCCCATCGCCACGAACCGGGCGCGCAGCTCATCGCCCCTGTCGGTGCGCACGATCCAGCGATCCCCTCGGTCGTCCCACTCCAGCGCGGTGACCAGCGTGGAGAACAACGCACCCCTGTAGAGATCGAACTGCTCCGCGATTCGTCGGGCGTGTCCGAAGATCTCGGGTGCGTAGACGTACTTCATGGTGGGCATGTACCCCGTCTCCTCCAGCAACGGGAGGTACACCATGGCGGCCGTGTCGCACATGGCGCCGGGGTAGCGGTTCCAGTACCACACACCTCCGACATCACCGCCGCCCTCGACGATGCGCAGGTCGTCGATCCCCGCCCCGCGGAGTCGGGCACCGGTGACCAACCCGGCGAACCCGCCGCCGACGACGACCACGTCGAGCTCCTCGGCGATGGGATCTCGTGGGAGCCGCTCGGTGTAGGGATCTTCCAGGAGAGAGGCGAACCGCCCGTTGGGTTGGAGGTACTGGCTGTTGCCGTCGGCGCGGAGGCGCTTGTCGCGCTCGGCACGATAGCGCTCCCGCAGCGCCTGTCTCCGAACATCGGTATCGGTGGTGCTGACGTCGTTCATGAAGCCTCCGCATCGTGTTCGCCGGACCGGATCCGCGCGTACCTGAGCTGATCGGGAAGATGGCATCGGGGAGTGGAGCAGTCAACGACGAGCATCCCCGAGCCCGGTGCGTAGGATCCACCACCGTGAGCGATGTCAGCGAGCAGGTGGAGGGCCCGGAGCCAGCGGCAACGCCCCACGGCCCCGAGCAGGTGCGGGCGGCACTGGTCGACGCGGCTGCGAGGCTCTTCGCCGAGGAGGGTCCGAAGGCCGTGTCGGTCCGCCAGATCGCCGCCGTGGCTGGGGTGAACCACGGACTGGTCCACCACTACTTCGGGTCGAAGGAGGGACTGCTGCGGGAGGTGGTGCGCCAACGCGCCACGAGGGTGATGTCGGAGGCGCTGGCCGCGTCCACCACCATCCAGATGGACCAGGAGGGCTTCTGGGCGACGCGGCTCTGGGACACCGTCACCGTCGACGACGGCTGGAAGGTCGTCGTGCGGGCGCTGCTCGACGGCTACCAGGAGGATCTGCTGATGCCCGGCACGCCCGGACTGCGGCTGCTGGTGGAGGCGATCCGTGCTCGGCAGGACCGGGGCGACATCACCGCCGAGGTGGACCCCGAGGTCATCGCCTCGGTGGGAGCGTCGCTGCTGTGGGGCGCGCTGGTGCTCCAACCGGTCTTCCAGCACGGCCTCACCGGCCACCTCCCCCAGGAGGAGGTCTTGCGACAGATCGGGTTGCTGTGGCGCTCTGCGCTGGGCGCCTCTCCCGACAGGGAGCACTAGAGGAGGGGTAGTGCCCCGCCCGAGCGGCGGCTTCTCCGGGTTGACAGTCTTAGTCACATGACTAACACTGGCGGAATGATGCGTTGGAGTCCAGTCACCCCCTGCGGCGCAGCGCGTCCGGGCAGCGAGGTCACGCACCGTTCGACGTCACCACGGCGACGGAGGTGGATCTCGAGCGCCGTGGGCGCCGTGATCGCCACGGCGCTGATCGCAGCCGCCTGCACGGCCACGGTGGCGCCTCCCGGGCCGACCGAGGACATCGACCGACCGCTGCCGGTCGCAGGCGCTCCGAACATCGTGATGGTCCTCGCCGACGACCTCGATGCGGTGAGCCCGGTCTGGGAGGCCATGCCCCGGACGAAGGAGCTGGTGGCCGACCGGGGCCTCACCTTCACCAGTGCCGCCGGACCGACCCCCATCTGCTGCCCGGCTCGTTCCACGATCCTGACCGGGAAGCTCGGCCACAACACCGGCGTGCTGACCAACGGCGGCGAACACGGCGGTTGGGAGACCTTCGTGCGCGAAGGCAACGAGGAGGAGTCGATCGCCGTCGCCCTCGAGTCGGCCGGCTACCGCACCGCGATGATGGGCAAGTACATGAACGGCATCGAGGAGGACCCCACCCACATCCCGCCCGGTTGGACCGAATGGTACGTGGGCGTCGACAACCTGCTCTACGCCGGCTACGGCTACAAGCTGAACGAGAACGGTCGGATCATCAGCTACGGCACCTCTCCGCAGGACTACGCCACCGACGTGCTGGCCCGCAAGGGCAAGGACTTCATCCAGCGGGCGGACGACATCAACGACGACCGGCCGTTCTTCCTGATGATGACGCCCACCGCACCGCACCTCCCCCTACCTCCCGCACCACGGCACGCGAACAACCAGTTCGCCGACGACATCGCCCCCCGCACGCCGAACTTCGGCGAACCCGACCTCAGCGACAAGCCGACGTGGCTCCGCCAGTCGGCCCAGGCCCGGTCCGCCGCCATGGGCTGGGTCGACACCGACTACCGCAACCGGATGGGCAGCCTCATGGCGCTCGACGACATGGTCGTCGGACTGGTGGACGAGCTGCGCGACACGGGCGAGCTCGACAACACGATCATCGTGTTCGCCTCCGACAACGGCTACAACAACGGCTCGCACCGACTCATCCACAAGATGGCCCCCTACGAGGAGTCCCTGTTCGTGCCGATGGTCATCGCCGGGCCCGGCATCGGCCACGGCACCACCGACGCGATGGTGACCCACGCCGACCTCGCGCCGACCTTCTCCGAATGGGCAGGCGCCACCATGCCCGGAACGGTCGACGGCCGCTCCCTCGTTCCGCTCCTGGGCTCAGGCGTCGAACCGGAGGGGTGGCGCACCGAGATCCTCGCCCAGTACGAGACCGGCGGCGGCGCCAACGGCATCGGCGCCGAGCTCACCCCGGAGATGTACTACTACTTCTTCGTCCAGCTCACCGCCCAGGAGATCCCGAGCTACACCGCGCTGCGGAACCGTCGATGGAAGGTGATCCGCTGGGACGCCGGGAGCAACGGCACCACCACCGACGAGTGGGAGCTCTACGACCTCGACGCCGATCCCTACGAGCTCGACAACCTCCTCGCCACCCCTGAGGGGCGAGCGGCCAACTCCGCGACCTTCGACGAGATGTCCTCCCGCATGATCGAGCTCTCCGACTGCGCGGGCGCCAGCTGCCCGTAGCCCATGACCCACACGCCGGTGGTCACGGTCAGCCAGACCAGACCATCGCCGCCACGATCCCCCTCCCACGCGGCGGAGGTCGGTGTGGCCACCGGCGTGCGGCCCCTCTCGCTCCCCCACCGACGACCACGTGCCGAACCAGGAGGTCCGCCATGCCGAGAGACGACCGCACCCGATCGACGATCGCCGCCGCCCTCGCCGTCGGAGCCGCCCTGATGACCGGTTGCGCGGCGGCACCGCCCGAGGAGTCGCCCGTGGAGGTGCTGTCGGCCTACTGGGGAGCCGACGAGACGATCAACGTGCCCGGTGGCCCCAGCGTCCCGATCTGCACCGACCCCGACGCACATGACGGCATGCCGATCACGTTCTCGCAGCGCATCGACCCAGCGTCCGTGCAACCCGGCCGGTTCCGAGTGGACGGCGTGGCACCGTCGTGCACAACCCTCCAGCCTGCGGCGGAGCCCAACGAGCGGATGACGGTCCTGCTGATCGGGGACTTCGGCGACTCGAGGGCCACCGCAGGGGCCAGCGGCAAGGACGACCTCCGAGTGGACATCGACGGGCTGCGGACGATCGGCGGGCAGGTCGTGCGCACCTCCGTGACATCGACCACCCTGAACCCCGGCGAATGGCTCGTGTGGGCAGAGCGCCGGACCCGAGCGTCGGTACCCCCCACCGGCGGGCTGACCGAGGTTGCGGCCTGGGACCTCGCCGACGACCAGTGCGCGAACGACCCGGCGAACACCGCCGTCCGACTGGTGTTCTCCGGAGGCATCACCGACGCGGACGACGCCAGCGCTGCGCTCGAGGCCGGGGACTTCGGCGACTTCGAGGTGAGTTGGACGGCCGCGAGCTCGTCGGGCACGACTGCGCCCGTCGGCTTCGGTGACCAGGGCGACCGTGACAACATCCTCGACCTCTGCCTCCCTGTCTCCCTGCCCCCGAACGCTGAGATCGAGGTCGAGGTGCCGGCCGGGACCGTGCTCGACCCCGCGGGTACACCCAACGTGCAGACCGAGATCGCGCTGCGGTGACCGGGGGGCCGACGGACGCCGACGACGCCGATCCGGCGGTTGCGGCATCTGCCCACCGGTTGCGCTCCTAGCCTGGCGAGCCACGTACTCGCCGACAGGAGGACCCCATGAGACTCGCCAACCTCGCAGGCCGAGCCGCACTGGTCGTGGGCGACGGCGCCGCCGTCGACGTGCACGACGCCTCCAACGGCCGATTCGGCCCGTCCACGATGGAGGTGCTCGAGGGCTGGGGGAGCTTCGTCGCCGAGGCGGGCGAGCTCACCTCGGGAGTCGCCCAACCGTTCCGCCCCGAGGAGCTGGGCCCTCCGGTCCCCCTTCCTCGACAGGTGTTCGCCATCGGCCTCAACTACGCCTCGCATGCTCAGGAGTCCGGCATCGACGTTCCCGGATCGCCTGCGACCTTCACCAAGTTCCCCACCTGCGTGACCGGTCCGAACGCCACGGTGCCGCTCCCGTGCGACACGGTGGACTGGGAGGTCGAGCTCGTGGTGGTCATCGGTCGTCGAGCCGACCGGGTGGCAGCAGAGGACGCCTGGTGGCACGTCGCCGGGGTGACGATCGGACAGGACCTGTCGGACCGCACCCTCCAGTTCGCCGCCGGCGGCCAGTTCTCGCTGGGCAAGTCGCACCGCGGCTTCGCCCCGACCGGGCCGTGGATCACGTCCGTCGACGAGCTGGTCGATCCGGACGACCTCGCGTTGGGTTGCTCGATCAACGGCGACGAGCGCCAGGGTGCTCGGACCTCCGACCTGATCGTCGGGGTCCCGGGTCTCGTCGAGCACCTCTCGTCGATCACGTCGCTGCTGCCCGGCGACCTGATCTTCACCGGAACGCCCGGCGGCGTGGGGATGGCGATGTCGCCACCTCGGTACCTACGGCCCGGCGACGTGATCGAGAGCTGGGTCGAGGGTGTCGGCACCATGACCACGACGATGGCGGCGACGCCGTGACCACCGAGGTCGTCGTCCTCGGAACCGGAGTGCCACACGCGGAGCCCGGTCGCGCCGGCGCAGGCGTGCTGGTGTCGATCGGGAGCGTCCGGCTCCTCTTCGACGCGGGGCGGGCCATCGTGATGCGCCTGGCCGAGGCGGCGCTCCACTGCGGTCAGCTGGACGCGGTGCTGCTCACCCACCTCCACAGCGATCACGTCGTCGATCTGGCCGACGTGGTCCTCACCCGCTGGGTGGAGTCGACGCTGCGACCCGCCGGGGAGCTCCAGATCGTCGCACCGGAGGGCCCGACCGCCGAGTTCGCCCGGCACATGCTGGATCCCTACGCCGCCGACATAGAGGTGCGCGAGCTGCACACCGGGCGGAGCTTCGACCGACCCCGGGTGCGGGGCTTCGCGGTGCAGCCGACACCGGCCGAGGTCTGGAGCGACCCCTCGGAGACCGTCGTGGTGACGGCTGTCGGGGTGCACCACGAGCCGGTGCCCGATGCCGTCGCCTACCGGGTGGAGGCACCCCAGGGCGCGATCGTGATCTCGGGTGACACCCGTGTCTGCGAGGAGGTCGAGGCGCTCACCGACGGGGCGGCCCTGCTCGTGCACGAGGTCGCCCGCACCCACCTCCTCGGCCCGGCGATCGCCGGCACGGTCTTCGAGTCGATCTTCGACTACCACGCCGATTCGGTGCAGCTGGGTGCCATGGCTGCCAGGGCCGGGGTTCCCCACGTGGTGCTGACCCACCTCATCCCTCAGCCGGACACTCCGGAAGCCGAGCAGGCGTTCGTCGAGGACCTCCGCGCCGGAGGCTACGAGGGCCAGGTGAGCGTCGCCCGCGACCTCATGCGCTTCCGTCCCTGAGCCGCCACCGCTGCCTGAGCGCGCTCTGAACGCCGATCGGGGCGACTTGGCCGCGAGCCGGCGCCAGGTCCACTCTGGAGCGTCGACCCCACCGAACACCTCGGTGGTCACGACGGTGGAGCCCTTCGTTGACGACCTCTTCCGAGCCCGAGGCCTCCCCCCGGGACGATCCTGATGGCACCCGCATCCCTGCGCGCTCCTCCAGCGACGATCCGACGCCGATGTCACACGAGCCGATCGTGCGCCGGACCGCGGTGCTGGTGGCGCTGGCGGCGCTGCTGGTGGTCGTCGCCGGCTTGCTCGTCGCACGGGGGGACGATGAGCCGTCCCGTACCGGCGACGACGACGGATCCTGGGCGGGGACCGTGCTGCCGGAGCCCCAGGAGAAGCCGGCCATCCAGCTGACCACCACACAGGGCGAGCCATTCGACCTCCTGGATGCCACCGAGGGCAAGCTCACCCTCCTGATGTTCGGCTACACCAACTGCCCCGACGTCTGCCCGATCAACCTGGCCACCTTGGAGGCCGCCCTGGAAGAGCTCGGTCCGGAGATGGCGAACGGGGTGGAGGTGGTGTTCATCACCGCGGACCCGGAGCGAGACACCCCCGAGGTCCTGAGGAGCTACCTCGACAGCTACAGCACCGAGTTCGTCGGGCTGACCGGCGAGGTCGCCGAGGTCGAGCAGGCCCAGCGACTGGCCCAGGTGCCGGTGGCGATCCTGGACGAGCCGGACGCACGAGGCGGCTACACGGTGGGCCACGCCACCCAGATCATCGCCTACCAGGAGGACGGCACGGCCCGCACCGTGTACCCCTTCGGCACACGCCAGCAGGACTGGATCCGCGACCTCCCTCGCCTGATCGACGGCGAACGGCCGGCGCAGTGAACCCCGCTTCGACCCGACCACGTCCAGGTCGCGCCCGGCTCGCCGTCGGCGTGCTCCTCCTGGTCGCCTGCACCCGCACCGACGCGCCGGCGCTGCGGGCGTCCGACCCGGTCGCAGGTGCCGTCGAGGGCGATGCCGCAGCCGTCTACTTCGCGCTGCACAACGACGACGATCGCGAGCACCGGCTGCAGGGTGTCCGTTGCGAGTGCGCCGAGCGCGCCAGCCTCCACCTCACCGAGGACCTCGACGGTGTGTCGATGATGACGGCAGTGGACGCGATCGCCGTGCCCGCCGGCGAGACCGTGGAGTTGCGCCCGGGCGGCTCCCACATCATGCTCGAAGGGTTGCGTGCCCCACTGCGTGAAGGCTCCACCATCGAGGTGAGCCTGGAGCTGGACCGCGGTGAACCCGTCGAGCTGGAGGTGCCGATCGTGGCACTCGAATCCCTCAACGAACGGTACCCGAGGTGATCTGCTCGGCAGCCCACCCCGCGGCGGAGGCCGACTGATGCGCTGGTGGTGCTCCGCTGTGGAAGCACCGTGGAGCTGGACGCCGCGCCCGTTCACCGGGGTGTGGGTGCTGTGCCTCGCCCTGAGCGGGTGGTACGCACTGGCCTGGCGAGCACACCGACGCCGCGGCACCGGGCGGGCCGCGGGAGACAGCTCCTACATGCGCCGCTTCGCCGCCGGGATCGTGGCGCTGTGGATCGCGTCGGACTGGCCCGTCGGGGCGCTGGCCGGTGGCTACCTCATGTCGCTGCACATGGCGCAGTACCTCCTGTACACCCTCGCTGCCGCTCCCCTGCTGATGCTCGGCACCCCGCAGTGGATGGCCGAGCGGGTGCTGGACCGGCTCCACCTGCACAAGGTGTGGGCGGTGCTGTCCAAGCCGCTGGTGGCGGTGATCGTGTCGAACACGATCCTGATCGCGACCCACTCCCCGTTCGCCGTCGACCGGTTCCGATCCACTCAGCTCGGCTCCTTCGCCATGGACATGATCTGGCTGGCCTCGGGACTGGTCCTGTGGGCTCCGGTCATCAACCCCGTGCCCTCGGAGCGCATGACCTCCGACCCGCTGCGCATCGTCTACCTGTTCATCGCCGCCGGTGTGCTGCCGATGATCCCCGGAGGGTTCATCACCTTCTCGGCCAATCCGCTCTTCGCCACCTACGAGCTCGCTCCACGAGTCGGCATGTCGGCGCTCCACGACCAGCAGCTCGCCGGTGTGCTCATGAAGATCGGCAACGTGCCGGTGATCTGGGCTGCCATGGGCGTGATCTGGTTCCGGTGGTACGAGAAGGAGCACGGCGCGGATCGCCGGGCACCGGTCCGACGCAGCAGCGGGGTCGCCCAACGGTCCGGCGAACGCGGCTCCGGTGCCGCTGATCAGGGTCCGATCGTCGTGGACCTGCGGGATGCGCCCAGCGGCGCGCCTCAGGGCGGTGGACCGCTCGGCTGACGACCTGAGCCCGACCCCTAGTGGGCCGCGGCACGAGCCACGGCGGACGCCAGCAGCTCGTTGTAGAGCTTCAGGATCTTCTGTCCGTAGCCGGGACCGGTGGCCCACACGCCCGACAGCGCCATCCACGTGCCACAGCACCCTCGTACGCCGAGTCGCTCCGGTACCGTCCGCACGGCGGGGCGTGCGTAGTCGGCGGAGGTGATGCCCGGCTGGGCGTAGGCCGCGAGCAGCTGGATCTGCGCCCGCACACCCAGCTCCATCGTCGGATAGCCGAAGCCGTCAGAGCAGCTGTCGCACGCGCCGATGCCCGCGTAGTTGTGGTCCTCGGGATCGACCATCGAGTTGTGGAAGGAGAACCACCCGGTCTCGATGATCGCCTGGACGAAGGCGATGTCCCCCCGCACGCCTTCCAGGTCGCCCTCGACCAGGAACGCTCGCGCCAGCTGCACCAGATCCACTGACGGGTGCGGGTGCCCCCGCGACTGCACGAACGCAGCCATGTCCACGGCGCTCACCACGGACGTGCCCATGATCGACGGTCCGTCCGCACCGACCGGCTCGGGCTGCCCGCTCGTTCGAGCTCTCTCCACCGCCGCCTCCGCGTCCGCCGCGACCCGCTGCACCTCTGCGTCCGCGACGCTCACGGCCGCGGTGGCGGCAGCCTGCTCCACCTGTGCGGTGGTGAGGGACCCGATCGCGGCGGCATGCACCGCATCGGCGGACGCAGTGGCGTCGCGCGCCTCGAGCAGCTGCTGTCGCAGGGTCCGGAGCGCCACCTCGCCGAACGCCGCGCTGTTGGAGCGATCGGCGAATCGATCGCCTCCCTCCAACAAGGTGAGCGGATCCTCGGCCATCACGTCGGCGCTGGTGCTGGACAGCTGGAAGGTCTCGGAGAGGACCACCGCCAGCTGGGACTCGACGCGCTCCCGTCGGGCACGAGCTGCGGTCCGTGCCTCGTCGGCAGCCTCCGCCTCC
This sequence comes from uncultured Microthrixaceae bacterium, assembly GCA_964420125.1. Taxonomy (GTDB): domain Bacteria; phylum Actinomycetota; class Acidimicrobiia; order Acidimicrobiales; family Microtrichaceae; genus CAYQQQ01. The sequence continues at coordinate 2,052 of CAYQQQ010000018.1, read as the reverse complement.
GCTGCCACGGGGCCGAGCGCCGCCGAAGCCTGGTCCAGACGCGCCTGGGCCGCGGCCAAGGTCGTCCGGGCGATGGCGTTCGCCGTCGCTCCCGCCGATCGCGTGGCAGCGACCGCGGCCTCCCGTCGCAGTGCCGCCAGCGTGAGCAGCGCCGACTCGTCCAACGGTGGTGCGGCCGGCGCGGCAGCCGCCGGCTCGGGGGACGCCGGTGCGGGCGCCATCGGCACGACCGTGGGCGAGGGCTGGGGCTCTCCCTCTGCGGCAGCGCGGGCCGAGGTGGTGGCGACCACGGCGAGCGCGACGAAGCAGGGCAGTGCCACGCGCGCCCAGGTCCCTCGCTTCGCCACCCGAGCAGGATGGCCGCCGGGGCCGCGACCTCTCAATGGGCAGAGGCCCCAGCCCGTGAAGCCTCTCAGCGGGGGCTTCCCGAGCGTCGCTGCGACGCAGCCGGGGCTCCGTCGGGACGAAGGATGCGTCCGTCGTCAGGACTCGCGTCGTTCCGCCAGCTTCTCCAGCAGCTCTCGGGCCGACTCGTGGATGACGGTGCCGGGTGGGAACACGGCTTCGGCTCCTGCGGCGTAGAGCTCGTCGTAGTCCTGGGGCGGGATCACGCCACCCACGACCACCATGATGTCCGGACGTCCGAGCTCGACGAGCGCGGCCTTCAGCTCCGGCACGAGCGTGAGATGGCCTGCCGCCAGCGAGGATGCCGCCACGACGTGCACGTCGGCCTCGACCGCCTGTCGTGCGGCTTCGGTCGGGGTCTGGAACAGCGGGCCGATGTCGACGTCCCAACCGAGGTCGGCCATGGCCGAGGCGACGACCTTCTGGCCGCGATCGTGGCCGTCCTGGCCCATCTTGGCCAGCAGGATCCGAGGACGACGACCCTCGGCGGCCTCGAACTGCTCGACCAGTCGTCGGATGTCGTCCACGGCTCCTCCCGACTCGCCGAGCTCCCTGCGGTACACACCGGAGATGGAGCGGATGTCGGCCCGGTGCCGTCCGAACACCTTCTCGAGGGCGTCGGAGATCTCCCCGACGGTCGCCTTCTCGCGAGCGGCGGCGATCGCCAGATCCAGCAGGTTGCCGCCACCGCTCTCGGCGCAGCGGGTCAGCGCCTCCAGCGCCCGGACGACGGAGGCAGCGTCACGGTCAGCACGGAGTCGCTCCAGCTTGGCGATCTGGCCGGCACGGACCGCCGAGTTGTCGATCTTGAGCACGTCGATGTCCTCGTGCACCTCGGGGCGGTGGACGTTCACCCCGATCACCGGCTGCCGCCCCGAGTCGATGCGGGCCTGGGTGCGCGCCGCTGCCTCCTCGATGCGGAGCTTGGGGATCCCCGCCTCGATCGCCTTGGCCATGCCGCCGAGCTCGTCCACCTCCGCGATCAGGCCCAGGGCCTTGCCCGCCAGCTCGGCGGTCAGGCGCTCCACGAAGTAGCTGCCCCCCCACGGGTCGATCACCGCAGTGGTGCCGGACTCCTGCTGCAGGAACAGCTGGGTGTTGCGGGCGATGCGAGCGGAGAAGTCGGTGGGCAGGGCCAGGGCCTCGTCGAGGGCGTTCGTGTGCAGGCTCTGGGTGTGGCCCTGGGTGGCGGCCATCGCCTCGATGCAGGTGCGCATCACGTTGTTGAACACGTCCTGGGCCGTGAGCGACCAGCCCGAGGTCTGCGAGTGCGTCCGCAGGCTCAGCGACTTCGGGTCACGCGGTGCGAACCGCTCCCGCATCAGCTTCGCCCAGAGCAGTCGTGCGGCACGCAGCTTGGCGACCTCGGTGAAGAAGTTCATGCCGATCGCCCAGAAGAACGAAAGGCGCGGGGCGAAGGCATCGACCTCGAGTCCGGCATCCAGTCCGGCGCGCACGTACTCCAACCCGTCCGCCAGCGTGTAGGCCAGCTCGATGTCGGCCGTCGCCCCTGCCTCCTGCATGTGGTAGCCGGAGATGGAGATGGAGTTGAACCGCGGCATGTTGGCCGAGGTGAAGGCGAAGATGTCGGCGATGATCCGCATCGACGGCGTCGGCGGGTAGATGTAGGTGTTGCGGACCATGAAC
>CAYQQQ010000017.1:56958-86267 GCA_964420125.1 uncultured Microthrixaceae bacterium | reverse complement strand
CCTACCGAGAAAGCCGCCTGAGACCCTTGACCCCCGTTAGGAACTCACCGGAACCCGCACGAGCACCGGCACCCACCCCGCCGCCACTCCCGCGGGAGCCACCCGGCCCGCACCGGGCCGAGCGCGTCCGCACCTCTCAGCGGCGGAAGTCGGCCTCGATGATGCCGAGGAGCTTGTGCACCGCTTCGTTGATGGTGCCGACGTCGTCCGGGGACGCGGCGTGCAGCAGCTCGTGGGTGCGAGCCACGAACGTCTCGAAGGCCTTCTGCTCCAGCTCCTTGCCGGCCTCGGTCAGGCGGACGAGGTTGCTGCGGCGATCGTCGGGGTCGGGCACCCGTTCGACCAGCTCGAGCGCTTCCAGCCGCTTGAGCATCTTGGTCATCCCGCCGGAGGATCGCTCGAGGGTGTTGGAGAGCTCGGTGGGGGCCAGCTCGTAGGGCGGGCCGACGCGTCGCAACAGGGTGAGCACGGCGTAGTCGCTGGGCATGAGGTCGAACGGGGTCAGGGTGTCGGCCTGGAACGCCTCGATGAGCACGCTGAGGCGCGCGAGGCGGGTGACCAGCAACATGCCGGAGGTGTCGTCCGCGTCGGGGTACTCCCGGGCCCATGCCTCGCTGAAGTCGTCGACCCAGCGCGTCTCTCTCACGTGATCCTCACTGCTCGGTGACCCTAGCGGCGCCCTCGGCAGGCCGGTGGGACCAGGGTCGGATGCGGCGCCCATCGCCGTGCCCACGTGGCGACGCAGGAGGTTAGCGTCGCCTCGGAGACCGCTGCTAGGGTCCCGAAGTAGAACAGGTTACAGTTCTGGTCGACCTCGCGTCGACCCGCACGCCCTTCGACCCGTCGTCGCCTCGACAGAAGGTGGGAACACGCAATGAGCACGAAGACGCCCGACAAGGACGACCGTGTGGCCCTGGTGACCGGCGCGGCGTCCGGCATCGGTCGGGCCACCGCCGTTCGCTACGCCGAGGACGGCCTGAAGGTCGCCTGCTTCGACCTGGCCGAGGCCGGCGTCGACGAGACCGCCGCGATGATCACCGACGCCGGCGGGGAGGCCTTCGCCACCGCCGGCGACGTCGGCGACGAGGAGACCGTGCGGTCGCTGGTGGCGGCCACGCTCGAGCGCTACGGCAAGCTCGACGTCCTCGCCAACGTGGCCGGCATCGGGCACTTCTCCCGCTCCGAGGAGGAGACCATCGAGTGGTGGGACCGCATCCTCAGGGTCAACCTCACCGGTCCGTTCCTCACCTGCCGGGAGGCCGTCCCTGCGCTGTTGGAGACGAAGGGCGCCATCGTGAACGTGGCCTCCATCGCCGGCATCACCGGCCATGCCTACGGAGCGGCGTACAGCGCCTCGAAGGCCGGCCTGATCCAGCTGACGAAGACCCTGGCGTGCGAGTACGCCTCTCGGGGTGTGCGCGTGAACGCGGTCTGCCCCGGCGGCGTGGTCACCCCCATCATCGACGGGTTCGCGATGCCCGACGGCGCCGAGGAGCAGCTGCTGGCGCGGATCCTCCCCCTCAACGGCGAGATGATCGAGCCGTCCGTGATCGCCGACGCCATCGCCTTCCTGTCTGCGGACACGATGCGCCACGCCACGGGCACCATCCTCGTGGTGGACGGCGGCACCGTCGCCTGAGGCCTCGCAAGCTCGCCACCCGCCCCTCGACGCGCCCAGGAGGCTCACCGAGCGATGGATCTCTCCGACTCGCCTGCCGAAGCGGCGTTCCGGGCCGAGGCTCGGGCGTTCCTCGACGCCCACCACCACGAGGCACCTCCCGACCTGGAGGTCCAGCGGGAGGAGGTCTGGGAGGAGCGGCTGGCCGCCCTGAGGGCGTGGCAGCGCCTCCTGTTCGAGAACGGGTGGGTGGCGATCACCTGGCCCGAGGCCCATGGCGGTCGAGGAGCTGGACCGGTCGAGCAGATCATCTGGAACCAGGAGTGCCAGCGGGTGAGGGTGCCCGCTCCCATCGGGATCGTGGGCATCGGCATGGCCGGTCCGGCCATCTTCTCCCACGGCACCGACGCGCAGCGGGAGCGCCACCTGTCCCGGATCCTCAGCGGCGAGGAGATCTGGTGCCAGCTCTTCAGCGAGCCCGGCGCCGGCTCGGACCTGGCCGCGCTGTCGACCCGCGCGGAGCGCGACGGCGACGACTGGGTGGTGACCGGCCAGAAGGTGTGGTCCTCGGGCGCCCACTTCTCCCAGTGGGGGATCCTCCTCGCCCGGACAGATTCGACGCTGCCCAAGCACGAGGGCCTGACCTTCTTCCTGGTCGACATGTCCAGCCCCGGCGTGACGGTGCGGCCGCTGCGCCAGATGAACGGCGACGTGCACTTCAACGAGGTGTTCCTCGACGAGGTGCGCATCCCCGACGTCAACAGGATCGGCGATCCGGGCGAGGGGTGGAAGGTGGCGATGACCACCCTCATGCACGAGCGCATGACCCTCGGCGGCTCGCTGGGCATCTTCCACTGGGAGGAGCTGGCAGAGCTGGCCCGACGTCGTGGCGACCTGAGCCCGACCGAGCGCGACCAGCTGGCTCGCGTGTACATCGACGACAAGTGCCTCGAGCTGTTGAACTTCCGCATCCTGTCCAAGTTGGCGGCGGGGGAGATCCCCACCGCGGAAGGCGCCATCGCCAAGCTGGCCATGGTGCGCGTCCTGACACGGGCGGGCGAAGCGGCCTTCGACCTGCTCGGGCCGGCTGCGGTCACCGAGCAGAGCCGCTGGCGCAACCTGTTCCTGATCACCCCGGGCATCCGCATCGGGGGCGGGACGGACGAGGTGCAGAAGAACATGGCGGCCGAACGGGTGCTCGGCCTGCCCCGTGAGCTCGACGAGACGCGCACCGTCGCCTTCAACGAGATGCGGCGGGCGTGAGGGGCTCGGATCACCTGCCCGGCGCTACTGTTCGGCCCGCACGGACCAGCCGAGGATGATGACATGAAGAGCCCTTCCGAACGACCACCGGCGCTGGATCTGCCCTATCCCGCCGACGACGACCGCTCCGCCCGCGCCGCGGCACTTCGATCCCGGGCGGCGGTGCACGCCGGAGACCGGGAGCGCTGGCTCTCGCTGTTCACCGAGGATGCCGTGGTGGAGGATCCTGTGGGGATCTCCATGTTCGACGCGACCGGCGAGGGGCACCGGGGCCCGGAGGCCCGGGCCGCCTTCTACGACGAGGTGATCTCCGCCAACCCCGTGCACATGGACATCCATGCCAGCTACGCCGGAGGCAAGGAGGTGGCCAACGTCATGACCATCACCACGACCTTCCCCGACGGCAGCAGCGCCGCGGTGCCGTTGGTGGGGGTCTACCGGGTCGACGACGACGGCAAGATCGAATCGCTGAGGGGCTTCTGGGAGCTCGACGACACGGAGTTCCTGCCCGCACCCTGAACCGGCGGCGTCCCCGCTCGCCCTTCGAGACGACGATCCGCCCCAACCGACACCTAGGAGGAGCCGTGGAGTTCACCGTGGCGTTCCCGATGATCGAGGCCGACCACTTCCTGCCGTTGGCGCAGACGGCGGAGGCGGCCGGCTACGGCTCCGTCGCCGTGCCCGAATCGGTGTTCTTCCCCGAGGACGTGTCTGCCGGGTACCCCTACACCGACGACGGCAGCCGGTTCTGGGCACCGGAGACCCCGTTCCTCGACCCGTTCGTGGCCATCCCGGCGATGGCGGCGGTCACGGAGCGGCTGCGCTTCTACACCAACGTGGTGAAGCTGGCGATCCGTGAGCCGCTGCTGATGGCCAAGACGGTCTCCTCGGCCGCAGTGCTCTCCGGCAACCGGGTGGGCATCGGCGTGGGGCTGAGCTGGATCCCCGAGGAGTTCGCCTGGCTCGGCCAGGAGATGCGCACCCGAGGCGTGCGCACGGACGAGGCGATCGAGATCATCCGCCTGGTGTGCACCGGGGAGTTCGTGGAGTACCACGGCCGGCACTACGACTTCGGCCGGCTCATGGTGCGACCGGCGCCGAGCGAGCCGGTGCCGATCTACGTCGGAGGGCTCTCCGAACCCGGGCTCCGCCGAGCGGCGCGACTGGGCGACGGGTGGATCTCGGTGCTCAACAGCGAAGCGGAGCTGGCGGAGATCATCCCGAAGCTGGCGGAGCTGCGCGAGGAGTACGGCCGCGGCGACGTGCCCTTCGAGATCAAGGCCATCTGCTCGGACGTGTTCGACTACGACGGGTTCCGGCGCCTGGAGGAGCTCGGCGTGACCGACGCCATGGTGGCGCCCTGGTACTACTACCCGGGGGACTCCAGCTCGCTCGAGCACCAACGAGAGGGCCTCGAGCGCTTCGGTGCGGAGGTCATCTCCCGCTTCGCCTAGCGCGCTGCTCCAGGGGCCGGGAGGTCGGCGGGCCAGGGCGGCGTGATGTGCGGGCATGGGTGGATCGCACGGATCCCAATACGCTGGCACCACATGCGCTCGAACGCCCTCGTCATCGATCCCACCGACAACGTCGCCACCGTGCTGGAGGAGCTCGCTCCCGGTGCCGAGGTGGTGGCGCACGACGGCAGCTGCCACGTGGTCGCCGGCGCCACCATCCCCACCGGCCACAAGGTGGCGCTCAGCGCCATCGACACCGGCGAGGCGATCGTGAAGTACGGCCACGTCATCGGCGTCGCATCCCGCCCCATCGCCGCAGGCGAGCACGTCCACACCCACAACCTCACCGGCCAGGAGCTCTGACATGTCGCAGTTCATGGGGTACCACCGTTGCGATGGGACCGTCGGGGTGCGCAACCACGTGGCGGTGATGTCCTCGGTGAGCTGCGCCAACGGTGTGGTGGAGGCGATCGGGCGGGCGGTGCCGGAGGTGGTGCCCATCACCCACACGGAGGGCTGTGGTAGGGGGCCCGACGACGTGACCCTGGCCATCCGCACCCTCGTGGGCACTGCCCGCCATCCCAACGTCTCCGCCGCTCTGGTCGTGGGACTCGGATGCGAGGTGATCCAAGCGGCGATGATCGCCGAACGGGCCTCCGAAGGCGGCCGACGGGTGGAGCACCTCGTGATCCAGGAGACGGGGGGAACACCCGGCAGCGTCGAGGCGGGCATCGAGGTCGTGCGCGACATGCTGGCCGATGCGGGACAGGAGCGACGGGAGCCGGCGGGCCTGGAGCACCTCATGCTGGCGCTCGAGTGCGGAGGGTCGGACTCGATGTCGGGGATCACCGCCAACCCGGCGGTCGGGCTCGTCGCCGACTGGCTCGTCGGCGAGGGGGGCTCGATCATCCTCGCGGAGATCACCGAGTTCATCGGCGCCGAGGACGCGGTGGCGCAGCGGTGCGCCACTCCTGAGGTGAGGGATCGCCTGCTGGGCATGTTGGCGCAGCAGCGACAGCTGGTGAAGGAGGAGCTCGGTCCCTTCGCCCACCTGGTCATCGCTCCCGGCAACGCAGAAGGAGGGCTCTCCAGCATCGAGGAGAAGTCGCTCGGCTCGTTCGCCAAGGGTGGGCACACCCCCATCCGCCAGGTCGTGGAGTACGCAGAGTCTCCGAGCGAGCGGGGGTTGGTGGTGATGGATGCGCCGGGGTCGGACGTGTTCTCCTTCACCGGCGAACTGGCCGCCGGCGCGCAGGTGATGCTGTTCACCACCGGTCGTGGGACCCCGACCGGGTCACCGATCGCCCCGACCGTGAAGATCTCCACCAACAGCGCGCTGTTCGAGAAGATGGCTCACGACATGGACTTCGATGCGGGCGGGGTGATGCACGGCCGCAGCCTTCCGGAGGTGGCCGAGGAGCTGGCGGGGCTCGTCGTGGAGGTGGCCGACGGGGCCACGACGTGTGCGGAGCGGAACCGCTCGGCGATGTTCGCCATCACCTCCTCGGGCCCGCCGTTCTGAGGTAGCGCTGTGCTCGGCGCGACTCAGGGGTTGTCGATGTCGACCGCCGGAGCGGCGAACTGGGCGTGGTAGAGGTCGCTGTAGGCGCCGCCTCTGGCCAGCAGCTCGTCGTGGCTGCCCTGCTGCACGATCCTGCCCTGCTCCATCACCAGGATCGTGTCGGCGTCGCGGATCGTCGAGAGCCGGTGGGCGATCACGAAGCTGGTGCGGTTGGAGCGCAGCGCAGCCATGGCCTCCTGGACGAGCACCTCGGTTCGGGTGTCCACCGAGCTCGTCGCCTCGTCGAGGATGAGGATGCCGGGATCGGCCAGGAAGGCACGTGCGATGGTCAGCAGCTGCTTCTGGCCGGCGCTGAGGGAGCCGCCTTCGTCGTCGACGAGGGTGTCGTAGCCGTCGGGGAGGGCGTGCACGAAGCGGTCCACGTAGGTCGCCTTGGCCGCGGCAAGGATGGCGGCTTCGTCGGCAGCGAGGTTGCCGTAGGCGATGTTGTCGCGGATGGTGCCCGAGAACAGCCAGGTGTCCTGCAGGACCATGCCCATGTTGGCGCGGAGCTGCCGCCGGGGCATCCCGGCGATGTCCGATCCGTCGAGGGTGATCCGGCCGTGGTCGATCTCGTAGAAGCGCATCAGCAGGTTGACCAGGGTGGTCTTGCCCGCCCCGGTGGGGCCGACCACGGCGACGGTGTGGCCGGGTCGCGCCACCAGGGAGAGGTCCTCGATGAGCGGCCGATCCGGCTGGTAGGAGAAGGCGATCGACTCGAAGGCGACCTCGCCGCGCACCGGTACGGTGCTTCGGTCGTGCTCCTCGGGGTCGGGGGACTCCTCGGGGGCGTCGAGCAGGGCGAAGACCCGTTCCGCCGACGCGATCCCCGACTGGAGCACGTTGAACATCGACGCCACCTGGGTCAGCGGCTGGGTGAAGAGCCTCGAGTACTGGATGAAGGCCTGCACGGAGCCGATCGTCATGGCCCCGTTGGTGACCTGGACCCCTCCGATGACGGCGATGGCCACGAAGTTGAGGTTGCCGAAGAACATCATGGCGGGCTGGATGATCCCCACCAGGAACTGCGCTCCGAACCCGGAGGCGTAGAGCTCGTCGTTGGTGTCGGCGAAGCGCTCCTCGGACTCGCGCTGGTGGCCGAACACCTTGACCAACGTGTGGCCGGTGAAGGTCTCCTCCACCTGGGCGTTGAGCGTGCCGGTGTGGGCCCACTGCGCCACGAAGCGCTTCTTCGAGCGCTTGGCGATGCCCTGCATCGTGCCGATGGACAGCGGGACGGTCAGCAGGGCGATGACCGCCAGCAGCGGCGAGATGGTGAACATCATGATCACCACCCCGACGATCGTGAGCAGAGAGGTGAGCATCTGGCTGAGCGTCTGCTGCAGGCTCTGCGCGACGTTGTCGATGTCGTTGGTGACGCGGCTGAGCAGGTCCCCACGGGGCTGGCGGTCGACGTAGCTGAGGGGGAGCCGATGGAGCTTCGCCTCCACGTCCTCGCGCAGACGGAACATGCTGCGCTGGAGCATGCCGGCCAGCACGCGACCCTGGACGGCTGCCAGGAGGGACGCACCGGCGTAGATGGCGGCGACGGTCAAGAGGATGCGGTGGAGCTCACCGAAGTCGATGCCGGAAGGGCCGAACAGGCCTGCGACGATCACGTTGGTCGCCCGACCCAGGATCTTCGGCCCTGCCACGGTGAGGGCGACGCTGCCAACCGACAGCAGGAGCACGGCCATCGCCGCCAGCCGTTCGGGGAGGAGGCGGGCGATGAGGCGACGCGTCGAGCCACGCAGGTCGCGGCTCTTCTCCGTCGGCATTCCCACCGCGGTCATGCGGGCGCCCATCCCCGAGCGCGCCTCGGCGGCGGCGGTGGACGGGGTGGAGCGGTCGTCGGCCTCGTTCACGCCGCCTCCTCTGCGGAGAGCTGCGAGTCGACGATCTCGGCGTAGGTGGCGCAGGACTCGAGGAGCTCCCGGTGAGTGCCGAGTCCGACCGCCCGGCCGTCGTCGAGCACCAGGATCTGGTCGGCGTGCATGATGCTGGTCACCCGCTGGGCGACCACCAGGGTGGTGGACTCCCGGGCCATCGGCGCCAGCGCAGCACGCAGGCGGGCGTCGGTCGCCAGGTCCAGCGCGGAGAAGGCGTCGTCGAAGAGGAGGATGGGCGGCCGTCGCACCAGGGCCCGTGCGATCGACAGCCGTTGCCGTTGGCCACCGGAGACGTTGGTGCCGCCCTGGGTGACGGGTGTGTCGAGGCCCTCGGCCATGGCCTCCACGAAGTCGGCGGCCTGGGCGATGCGCAGTGCGTCCCACAGCTCCTCGTCGGTGGCGTCGGGCTTGGCGAAGCGCAGGTTGGTGGCCACCGTGCCCGAGAAGAGGTACGGCTTCTGGGGCACCAGGCCGATGTGGCTCCAGAGCACCTCGAGGTCGAGGTCGCGCACGTCCGTGCCATCGACGAGGACAGCTCCGTCGGTCACGTCGAAGAGCCGGGGGATCAGGTTCACCAGCGTGGTCTTGCCGGAGCCGGTGCTGCCGATGACCGCGGTGGTGGTGCCCGGCTCGAGGCGCAGGGAGATGTCGCACAGCACAGGGGCCTCCGCGCCCGCGTAGCGCAGCTCCGCACCGTCGAACACGACCGCGTTTCGGGTCGCCAGCGAGGCGATCGGCGCCGAGGCAGGCCGCACCGAGGACTCCGTGTCGAGCGCCTCCTGGATCCGCTCTGCCGACACGGACGCACGGGGGATCATCACCACCACGAACGTGGCCATCACGACCGACATGAGGATCTGGATCAAGTAGGAGAGGAAGGCGATCAGCGAGCCGATCTGCAGCTGACCGTCGGCGATGCGATCACCGCCGAGCCACAGCGCCGCCACCGTGGAGAGGTTCATGATCACCATGACCGCGGGGAACGCGAACGCCATCAGCCGTCCCGCACGCAGCGCCGTGACGGTCAGCTCGTCGTTGGCGGCTCGGAAGCGGGCGGACTCCTCGGGTTCGCGCACGAACGCGCGGACCACGCGGAGGCCGGTGATCTGCTCCCGGAGGATCTGGTTGATCCGATCGATCCGCTCCTGCATGCGTTGGTACTGCGGAACCAACCTCACCACCAGCAGCCCCACGAAGCCCGCCAGCGCCGGCACGCACACGAGCAGCAGCAGCGACAGGGAGCCGTCCTCCCGCACGGCCATGATGACCCCGCCCACCATCATGATCGGTGCCGCGATCAGCATGGAGGCTCCCATCAGCACGAGCATCTGCACCTGGGTGACGTCGTTGGTGAGGCGGGTGATGAGCGATGGAGCACCGTGGAGCGCGACCTCGCGGGCCGAGTACCCGGTCACGGCGTGGAAGAGGTCGCGGCGTACGTCTCGCCCGAAGGCCATGGCCACCCGGGCGCTGTAGTAGGTGGCCCCGATGGCGAACACCACCTGCACGAGGGTGACCGCCAGCATCACGCCGCCCATACGCCAGATGTAGTCGGTGTCGCCGAGGGCGATGCCCTTGTCGATGATGTCGGCGTTCAGGGTGGGCAGGGTCAGGGTGGCCATGGTCTGCACGGTCTGCAGCGCCACGATCACCCCGAGCAGGCCGCGATAGGGGTGCAGGTGCGAGAGCAGGAGGCGGTTCAGCATCGTTCTCCGACCTCAGGGGACGCGTCGGGAGCCGGGTGGCGCCGGAGCCCGTCGAGCAGCAGCGAGACGATCTCGGCGGGGGACCGGGGGCGGTCGGCCACGAAGACCGGGAAGCTGCAGGCGAACGTGAGCGCGCGCAGCAGCTGCGCCGAGTCCACAGGGGAGTGGCGAAGGGCCTCGGCATCCGGTTCGAACAGCGCGGCGAGCGCGGTGCTGTCGGGGGCGTCGCGCAGCACGGCAGCCCGGTGGCGGGCGGGTGGTTCGTTGATGCCGACGGCGCTCATGACCTGCCAGATCGCGCTGACGCGCTCCTGGAGGATGGCGACTGCCCGGGTGAGGCGTTCCTCGAGGGGGAGCTCGAGCGGTATCAGGGAGAGCTCGGCTCGCACCGGCGAGGGGTCGAACACCGTGTCGAGCACCGCTGCCAGGAGGGCAGGCTTGTCGGGGAACGCCCGGAACAGGGTGCCTTCCGCGACGCCCGCGGCCTCGGCGATCTGGCGCGTCGTGACGCCGGCGCCGTGCTCGAGGAGGAGCGTCAGCGCGGCCTCCACGATCGCCGCGCGCCGCTGCTCCGGGGGCAGCGCCGGGGCCCGCCGACGCGGGCTCGCGCCGGACTGCGGCGTCGGGTCGGGTTCGGAGGTTGCGGAGAGGGCGCTCCCCCCACGGCGTGGCATCTGGTCAGGATAGTGAGTGAGCACTCACTCATTCGAGGGCATGTCGTGGTCGTTTGCCACAGGGGCCGCGTTGCATCGATGTGCCATCGGGCACATCCTGGTGGTGGCGACGCGTCGGAGGTCCGACCACCACCAAGGGGGAACCCGACATGTTCGTGCAGATCATCGAGGGGCAGGTCGCCGACCGCGACCGCCTCGTGTCACAGATGGAGCGCTGGCTCCAGGACGTTCGACCGGGTGCCGAGGGCTACCTCGGCAGCACCGGCGGCGTCACTCCGGATGGCCGGGGGATCCTCCTGGCGTGCTTCGAGGACGCTGCAGCAGCTCGGCGCAACAGCGATCGACCCGAGCAGGACGCGTGGTGGACCCAGACGGAACGGTGCTTCGAGGGGCCGGTTCGCTTCACCGAATCCGAGGAGGTGGAGGACGTCGGCGTGGCGGGCAGCACCGCTGCGGGGTTCGTGCAGATCCTCAAGGGATCCGGGGACCGTGGCCGCGTGGCGGAGCTGGACCGGCTCTACGAGCGACACATGAGCGACTTCCGACCGGAGATCCTCGGACTGCGTCGCATCTGGACCGGGGCCGAGACCTACGTCGAGGCTGCCTACTTCACCAGCGAGGCCGAGGCGCGCGAAGGAGAGCGCAAGCCACTGCCCGAGTCGCTCGCGGAGCACATGGGCGACTTCGAGGACATGATGGCCGGGGTGGAGTTCCTGGATCTCAGGGAGCCGATGCTGTCCACGGCCTGAGCGGCCTGGGGCCGTTGGACCTCCGCATCGTCGATGTCTCGCCGCTGCTCCCCGACGAGCCGGCCTGCCGCATCGAAGCCGAGGCGCGCCGCCGGGGTGTGGTAGGAGTTCGGTACGACGCAGCGGGGGACCGATCGCAGCGGCAGCACGCCGGGAGTGGCGCCGTCCTCGACGGCGGCGTTCGGCGCGCGCCTGTGGCGCGCCCTGGGTCCGGCGATCGTCGTCCTGGTGGTGCAGCTGGCGGTCTTCCGGGTCGACCCGCTCACCCAACCCGGCCTCTACCTGTACGGGGCCGTCGTCGGGCTCATGGGGGCGCTGGTGGCGGTGGGCATGGCGTTGGTGTACCGCGCCAACCACGTGCTCAACTTCGCCCAAGCCGAGCTCGGACTCCTTCCCACCGTGGTGGCGCTCGCCCTCGTGTCCTGGAGCGGGATCCCGCCGCTGGTCGCCTTCGGGCTCGGACTGCTGCTGTCGGTGGTGCTGGGTGGGGTGGTCGACCTGCTGGTCGTGCGACGGTTCGCTCGCGCCTCGCGTCTGATCCTCACGGTGGCAACCATCGGCGTGGCACAGCTGCTGGCGTTGGGCGCGCTGGCGGCACCCGCGCTGTGGGGACGTGATCCGGTCAGCCTGAGCCCGGTGCAGCCCTTCGAGGTGTCGATCGCGCTGGAGCCCATCGTGTTCGGCGCCAACCACCTGGTGGCCCTGGCGGTGGCGCCGTTGATGCTCGTCGGGGTGATCGCCTTCCTCCATCGCACGGACACCGGGGTCGCCATCCGGGCCGCAGCAGAGCGGCGCGATCGCGCCGGGCTGCTGGGCGTGCCGGTGAAGCGCGTGCAGACCACGGTGTGGTGCCTGGCCGCGGCGTTGTCGTTCATCGGGGTGTTCCTCCGCGCCGGGATCGCCGGTGTGCCGGTTGCCGTCGAGGACGGCTTCGGTGCCACCAGCTTCGGCGCACTGCTGGCCGCCCTCACCGCGCTGAGCCTCGGTCGCTTCACCCAGCTCGGGACGATCGCCGCGTCGGCGGTGGCCGTGGGCGTGGTGGAGCAGGTGGTCGTGTGGAGCAACGGCGACGACCCTGCCCTCGTGTACCCGGTGCTGGCGGTGATCATCCTCGCGTCGATGGTCCTGCAGCGGCCCGGACGGTCGCGTGCCGAGACCGACACCTCGAGCAGCTGGCAGGCCACCGACGAGGCGAGGCCGCTGCCGCCGGAGCTGCGTGACCTTCCACAGGTCAAGCTGACCCGATGGGGCCTGGCGAGCCTCGTCGCCATGGCAGCCTGGTGGCTGCCCGAGTGGAACGCCATGAGCTCGGGTCGGCTCGTGCTCGCCTCGGCGGTGGTGGTGTTCGGCGTCATCGGGATCTCGATCGTGCTGCTGACGGGCTGGGCGGGGCAGGTGTCGCTCGGGCAGATGGGCTTCGCGGGTACCGGCGCTGCGGTGGGAGCAGTCGCGACCGGTCGGTGGGGCCTCGACCTGAGCGCTGCGCTGCCCCTGGCCGCCGTGGCGGGCGCAGCGGTCGCGCTCGTGGTGGGACTGCCGGCGCTGCGCGCTCGCGGCCTGTTCCTGGCGGTCACCACCCTCGCCTTCACCATCACCGCCTCTGCGTACCTGCTCAACCCGCAGTACTTCGCCTGGATCCCGACCGGACGGGTGCAGCGGCCTCCCTTGTTCGGGGTGATCGACCTCGAGCCCCAGGCCACGATGTACCGGCTCTGCATCGTGGCGCTCGTGGCGGTCGTCGCGGCCATGACCGGGATCCGCAGGAGCCGCACCGGGCGCGCCATGCTGGCCCTTCGGGAGAACGAGCGCGGAGCTCAGGCGTTCGGCATCGACATCACCCGCACGAAGCTGACGGCCTTCGCCCTCTCCGGCGCCTTGGCTGCCGGGGCCGGTTGCCTGTTGGTCCACGTGACCCAGCGGTTCGACGCCGCGGACTACGGCGCGCTGCCCAGCGTCACGGCGTTCACCGCGACCGTCGTCGGTGGGGTGGGATTGCTGGCCGGAGGGATCCTGGGGGCGGTGTTCGAGCGGGGGGGCACGTGGTTCCTGCAGGGCTACTGGAGGTTGCTGCCCTCCGCGGTCGGCGTGCTGGTGGTGCTCCTGGCCTTCCCCAGCGGGCTCGGCGGGCTGCTGCTCTCCTGGCGGGACCGGTGGTTGGCGTCGCTGGCCCGACGCCGCAGCATCGAGGTGCCGAGCCTCGGCGTGGGGGCACCGGTGCTGGAACTGGACGACGTCGCCGCCCACGCCGAGGCGGCGGTGTCGGACGGCCAGGCGGCCGACGCCGGTGCACTCGTGGGTGACGGAGCGCCCGGAGGTCTGGCCGATGGGTGACCCCCGGTCGGCCGGGCCGGCTCCCGAGGGTCGCGAGGTCGCGCGCATGCTGATGGGCGAGCCGGGGGATGCGGGCGCCACCCCTCGGGTGCAGCCCACCGGGGGTTGGCTGGGTGGTGCCGCTCGCCTGCCCCTCGCGGTGCTGTTCGGGCTGGCGCTGTTCGAATCCATGGACCGCGCCACCGGACAGGTCCTGCTGCCGGACATCCGCGACGCCTTCGGCCTGTCCAACACCGGGATCCTGGCCGTCACCGGGGTGGTGGCGTTCGTGTCGCTCGTGCTCACGGTCCCCATCGCCGTGCTGGCCGATCGCACCGACCGGGTGCGACTGATGCTGGTGGGTGCCACGGTGTTCGCTCTGTTCTCCATCGCCACCTCGATGGTCGGGCTGTGGGTGCTGCCCATGTCCTGGGTGACGTTCCTGGTGGTGCGCGCCGGTGCCGGAGTCGGACTGGCGACGGTGCTCCCCACCCACAACTCGCTGTTGGCCGACTACTACGACGTGCCCTACCGACCTCGTGTCTACGCGGTGCACCGGGCCGCCGAGGCGCTGGGGATCTTCACCGGCTTCATCTTCGCCGGCCTGCTGGGCGAGAGGTTCGGTTGGCGAGCCCCCTACTTCGTGTTCGCGCTGCCGTGCCTCGCCATGGTGGTGGTCGGGATGCGGCTGCGAGAGCCGGTGCGGGGTCACTTCGAGCGGCGGGCGATGGGAGCCGAGGAGTCGGTGGTCGAGCTGGAGGAGCCGCCGCCGTCCTTCGAGGAGGCGTTCGCCATGGTGCAGCGGGTGAAGAGCCTGCAGCGCATCTACTCGGCGATCCCGTTCTTCGCGGTGGCGTTCATCGGGTTCGGCTCGTTGGCCAACCTCCTCTACGAGCAGGAGTTCGCCCTCGACGCAGCCCGGCGGGGTCTCTACGACGCCATCGCCGAGCTCGGGCAGCTGGCAGGGCTGGTGGTGTCGGGGATCGTCGGCACACGGCTCGTTCGACGTGATCCCGCGCTGGTGATCCGATTCGTCGGGGTGGTGGCCTTCGTCTGCTCAGCTCTCGCGGCCGGCTTCGCGCTGGCACCCTCGGTGTGGGTCGCGGTGGCGGTGCGCGTGGCGTTGGCGGCCGCCCTCGCCGCCGTGCTCCCCAGCGTGTTCGCCGCGCTGTCGCTGGCCATCCCGGCGCGCGCTCGGTCCTCGGGGTTCTCCCTCGCTGCGCTGTACGTCATCCCTGGCCTCCTCACGCTGCCGTTCATCGGATGGGTGAGCGACGAGCTCGGCATCCGCACCGGCATGTTGGTGATGACCCCGGTCTTCGTGATCGGCGGGCTCATCGTGAGCTCGGCACACCGCTTCCTCGACGACGACGTCCGCAACGTGTGGACCGCCACGGCGGCGCGTTCGGAGCTCCTGCTGGCCCATCGGGAAGGGCGGATCACCCAGCTCCTCGTCCGCGGCCTCGATGTGCACTACGGCGAGGTCCAGGTGCTCTTCGGGATCGACCTCGAGGTGGAGCGCGGGGAGATCGTGGCCCTGCTCGGCACCAACGGCGCCGGCAAGTCCACCCTCCTGCGGGCCATCACCGGACTGAACGGAGCCAGCAGGGGGGTGGTCGTGCTCGACGGACGGGACATCACCCATGCCCCGCCACACGAGATCGCCGAGCTGGGTGTGGCCATGATGCCCGGCGGACATGGCGTGTTCCCCTCGCTCACGGTGGCGGAGAACCTGAGGGTCGCGGGGTGGATGCTCGGCCACGACCGGCGCGGCCGCCGGAGCTCCCGGGGCACCGTCGGCGTCGAGTCGGTGCTCGAGGTGTTCCCCGTGCTCCGGGAGCGCTGGGAGGACCCGGCGGCGAACCTGTCGGGTGGCCAGCAGCAGATGCTGGCACTCGGCATGGCGTTGCTGTCCGAGCCGGAGCTCCTGTGCATCGACGAGCTCTCGATGGGACTCGCCCCGCTGGTGGTCGAGCAGCTGCTGGCCGTCGTGAGGGAGCTGGCCGCTGCGGGAACCACGGTGATCCTGGTCGAGCAGTCCGTGAACCTGGCGCTTCGGGTCGCCGAGACGGCCTACTTCATGGAGAAGGGCGAGATCCGCTTCCGCGGGCCGACGGCCGAGCTGTTGGAGCGGCCCGACGTGCTGCGGTCGATCTTCCTCCAGGGCGCCCGTGAGAGCTTGGAGGAACGTCGGACGGATCCGGATCGCACTCCGGCGCCGGTCGTCGCCGACCACACCGCCACGACCCTGGCGCTGGAGGGGCTGTCCGTGCGCTTCGGCGGGATCCGAGCGGTGCACGACGTCCACCTCGAGGTGGCGTCGAGAGAGATCGTCGGCATCATCGGCCCCAACGGAGCGGGCAAGACCACCCTGTTCGACCTGATCAGCGGGTACACCCGGCCGGAGCGGGGTCGGGTGGTGCTGGAGGGCACCGACGTCTCCCGTCTCCCACCCCACTCGCGGGCCCGTCTCGGGCTCGGGCGGTCGTTCCAGGACGCCCGGCTCTTCCCGTCCCTCACCGTCCAGGAGTGCATCGCCGTGGCGCTGGAGAGGACCGTCGAGGTGCGCGACCCGTTCAACGCAGCGCTGCGGCTTCCGGTGCAGCAGCGCTCGGAGTGGGAGGTGGGGGAGCGGGTGGACGAGCTGGTGGAGCTCATGGGTCTCGCGCCGATGCGATCCATGTTCGTCCGTGAGCTCTCCACCGGCTCGCGGCGTGTGGTCGACCTGGCCTGCATCCTCGCCCACCGGCCGTCGGTCATCCTGCTGGACGAACCGTCGACGGGGATCGCACAGCGGGAGGCGGAGGCCCTGGCTCCGCTGATCCGCCTGGTCCGCGACGTGACGGGTGCGAGCATCGTGGTGATCGAGCACGATATGGGGATGGTGGCGGAGGTGAGCGATCGGGTCGTGGCCCTCGACGGGGGCAGCGTGATCGCCTGCGGAGCGCCGTCGGAGGTGCTCCGGGATCCTGCGGTGGTCGCCTCCTACCTGGGGGAGGTCGCCGACGAGGTCGCCGGTTCGGACCTTGGCGGAGGGCGGCGGTGGTGAGCTCCGCCCTCGGAGGACCCGAACGCCGGCGACTCGGCCCGGTGGTCAAGTACGGGCCGCTGGGGTTGATCGTGGTGGCGCTCGGCGTGATCGCCACGATCGCCAGCGTCGGGACCCCCCCTCCTCCGCCGACGGGCAGCACAGCTCGAAGGCGGCGGGGGAGGTCGACACCCCCCTCACCTACCAGGAGGCCCTCGAACGTGGCGACGTGGACGGGATCGAGTGGATGGCGTCCTGCGATCCCTCCACCGGGCGGATCCGTGTGCCGAGCGTCTACGCGCCTCCGTGCCTTCCCGCACCTCCGGAGGACAACGGTGGTGCCACCGCACCTGGAGTGACCGCCGAGACGATCACCGTGGCGGTCTACGTGCCGTCCCCCAACGCCGACTTCCTCAACTCGTTCGCCGCGTTGCTGGACGACCCCGACGACGTGGCCGCCACCCGCGACGCCTACGTGGAGATGTTCGAGGACCGCTTCGAGACCTACGGCCGATCGGTGGAGATCGTGCGCTTCGAGGGCACCGGTGCAGGCGACGACAACACCGCCGCCCAGGCGGATGCCATCACCGTCGCCGAGACCGTCCGGCCCTTCGCGGTGCTGGGAGGCCCCGACCGCTCCTCCGCGTTCGCCGAGGAGCTCTCACGTCGGGGCATCGTGTGCATCTCCTGCAGCGGCATCGGGCCCGACCGCTTCTACCAGGAGCATGCTCCCTACATCTGGGGGTTGCAGCCCACTGCGGAGGAGTTCCTCGTGAGCTTGGGGGACTTCATCACCCGGCGCCTGGTGGGTCGTCCGGCGGAGCACGCCGGAGACGAGGAGCTCCGCCGGAGCGAGCGCACGTTCGGCGTGGTGCACATCGAGCAGAGCCCGCCGGTGTTCGACCAGGTGAGCGATCGGACCCGCGAGTGCGGCTCGGCGGCAGGGTACGAGCCGACGCTCACCGAGACCTTCCTGCTGGACTTCGGCGCCATGGCCCAGCGGGCCACCACCATCGTCGCCAAGATGAAGGCCGAGGGGGTGACCAGCATCATCTACCTCGGTGACCCGATCATGCCCATCCACCTGACGCGGGCCGCCACCGAGCAGGACTACCACCCGGAGTGGATCGTGTCGGGCACGGCGCTCACCGACACCACCGTGTTCGGGCGCATGTACGACCCCGAGCAGTGGCGGCACGCCTTCGGGATCTCTTCCCTCGGTGCACGCACCGAACGCGAGCAGGGCGACCCGTGGCGACTGCACGAGTGGTTCCACGGCACCCCGCCCGCCGCCGCCAACACGAACGCCCTGATCTACGCGCCGTTGCAGGTGCTGTTCCTGGGCATCCACATGGCCGGAGCTGACCTGCGGCCCGAGACCTTCGCCGAGGGCCTCTTCAAGTACCCTCCCAGCGGAGGAGGGGTGACCGTGCCGCAGGTCAGCTTCGGCGATCACGGCTACTTCCGCATGGATCCGGACCAAGGCGAGGACTGCACCAGCGCCGAGCCGCGGGTGGACTACCTCGCCACCGACGATGTCACCGAGATCTGGTGGGATCCCAACGCGGTGGGCCCGGACGAGCAGGGCAACAGCGGCACCGGCATGTGGCGCTACGCCAACGGTGGCCGAAGGTACCTGCCCGGCGAGATGACCGATGAGGAGCTGGCCGCGTTCGACGAGGACGGCGCCATCACGGTCGTCGAGGAGGTTCCCGAGGCGCAGCGGCCTCCCACCTATCCACCGCCGTGACGCCGGGGCTGGAGCGCTCCGATGGCTCGGGAGCGGAAGGAAGTCGCGCCCTGGGCCGGGATGAGCCACTTCGGCCGATGACGGAAAGTGGGGATGGGGCCACGCTGAGTGGTGCCAACGGAAAGGAACCACCAGCCATGAACTCCCCCAACACCCCAGTCCTCACCAGGTTCTTGGTGCGATGCGTGGTGCGCAACGCCATCCGCGCCGTCGTCCTGGGAGCCATCCTGCTGTCATCGGGGATCCTGCGCCTCGCGGTGCATCCGCAGACCGCGGGAGCTGCCGAAAGCAACATCATGGACGTCGCCACCGATGTCGCACGGCTGCCGGACGGGTGCATCGTGACCACCCACGACGTCGAGCCCGGCGTGGTGCGCACGGTCGTGTGGAACCCGGACGGATCACCCGCTCAGACGCTGACCGTACCGGTGCGGGATGCCAGCTCCGCAGGACTGGACGTCTCGACGGGCGACCACGCCACGTCGGTGGTCGTGGCCGGCACGCAGCCGGTGACCGCAGCAGACGGCACGACGAAGCGTGCGGCGTTCGCGGTCCGCTACGTCTACGACGCCAGGACCCACAGGCTCGTCGTCGATCCGACGTTCAACCACGGGCGCCCCGCGCAGTCCAGCCCGTTCGGTGACGGGGTCGTGGACGCGGTCCACGATGTCGCACTGGCGCCCGACGGGAGCGTGGTCGTGGCCGCCTCGGGCACCCTCAGCGGAACCGGGACGGCCCAGGTCGTCATGCGGTTCAGCCCGACCGGGCAGTTCGACGCCACCTTCGGCTCCAACGGCTTCGGCGTCAACACCGCAGTCGGCTCCCCGAGCTCCGCCAGAGCCGTCGACCTGCGTCCCGATGGCGCCATCCTGGTCGCCGGGACCTCCCTGGCTGCGGACGGCCACTTCTACGCCACCCTCTTCGGCTACACCGCTTCGGGCCAACCCGATCCGTCGATCGGCCAGGGCGGCTACACCACGGTGCCGGGGTTCAGCAACGATCTCACCTCGATCGCCGTCGACCATGACGGGTCGATCGCCGTCGGTGGCTACTCCTACGCCAACTACGCCAACGGCTCCGCTGCGGACTACGCAGTCGCTCGACTCCTGCCGAACGGCCAGCCGGACCCGACGTTCTCCTCCGATGGCATCCACATCGTCGCCTCGTCCGAGCTCTACGCCGAGGAGCGGGTCAACGCGGTGGCCATCGACCACGGTGTCATCACCTTCGCCGGTGATGTGGGAGGCAGCCGGATGTCGGCTGGACGCTTCACCCCCGCCGGCGACCTGGACCAGTCCTTCGGGGTCGGAGGGGTCCGCAGCGTGCAGGCGGCCGCCTACTCCAGTGCAGCGTTGAGCCTCTCGGTCGACAACCAGGGTGGGGTCCTCCTGGCCGGACCGGCCTCCCAGAGCGTGGGCCAGCAGGACAGCGGCCTGGTTCTGCTCACGGCCCAGGGCTCCCTGGACGCGGGGCTCGGCGGGGGAACTGGCATCGTGGTCGCCGACGTCGCCCGACTCCGGTAGAGCACGCCGACTTGCCGGTGGGGGTTCCGTCGAAGCGACGGAACCCCCACCGACGCGTCCGGGGACCGGTTGCAGGTGCGCGGCTACTCCGGACGGTCGAAGATCTGGACTCGGTAGCGGATCCCGGCGATCCACACGGTCAGCCGGCCGGTGCTGCTGATGGAACCGCCGACCACGTCGATGCACACGGCCACGCACGCCTCGCCGGTGAAGCTGCCCGAGAGCCCGCTGTCACGCAGGTCCACCGACGCGGTGCCCTTGAGCCCGACGGACGCGTAGGTCAGGTCGATGGCCGCGGAGCCGGCGAAGTGGAAGTCGCCGTCGGAGTAGATCGAGCCGTAGAAGCTGCCGCTCACCGGCCCCAGGTCCACGCTGACCCGATCCGAGGAGGGGATCCGCATCCGCACCCGGCCGTTGGAGAGGCTCACGTCGAAGGTGGCGGCGGCGAACAGGTAGCCGAGCGCCCTGAGCCGGCCCCGCACGTTGCCGTCGAAGCCGCCGGCGGAGTCGACGTGGAGCTCGCGCAGCCGCATGTCGATGCTGCCGGCGAGCACGCTCACGTACAGCGTCTCGTCGAGGTCGAGGGCGAGCACGCCGTCGGAGAGCGAGACCGTGAACGACGGGTTGTTGCTGGTGCGCAGGGCCGGTCCGAAGTCGAGGCCGCTGGCGGTGAAGGACTGGCTCCACTCGGCGTCGCCGTCGATGTGCAGCGTCGGCAGGTCGATCGGGTCCCCCACGGGCAGATGCAGCTCTCCGCCGGCCACCCGCACCTCCAACGAGCCGATGCCGAGACCGGTCTTCTTCACCGAGATCGAGGCGTTGCGGATGCTGAGCGCGGAGGGCCCGAGCCGGGTGGTGGTGGCCACTGCGTTGAAGGTGCCGTTGGAGGAGATGGTGAAGTCCGCCACGTTGATCGTGGCGAAGTTCGGGATCGAGAACTTGGCGGGCTTGGACCCCGAGATCCCGGTCACCCGCAGCCGGAACACACCGCTCTGGCGCTCGAAGATCAGCTTCCCCTGGAGCTGGAGGGCGGCCATGTCGAGTCGCGTGCTGACCAGGGTCTTGGTGAAGTCGCCGGTCGTGTCGACGTCGACACCTGGGATGGTCAGCGTGCCCATGTTGTTGATCGACAGCGAGGACTCGCCGATCTGCAGCTCCACGCCGGCGGCGACGGCCCCGACGTGCAGGTCGAAGTCGGGCAGCGTCCAGGAGAACTGGGAGACCGTCACCGTCTTGCCGGTGACCTCGACGTCGAAGTGGCCGTCGGTGGCGATGGAGAAGGTGTCGACGGTGAAGGCGCTCACGCCGGCCCAGTTGAGCGACACCCCTGATGCGGTGAGGGCGATCACCGCCGGCGACCCCAGGCGGCTCAGGGTGTAGGAGCCGCTGATGGAGAACGGCGACCCGGGTGGACCGAGCAGCAGCGAGCCGGCGCTGACGGTCATCGAGCCCCGCAGGGACGAGTCGAGGCTGCCGGCGGTGGTCACGTTGCTGGCCAGGCCGGGGATGTCGATCCTGGAGCTCACGGCGATGCTGCCCGCCGTCGGGCTGATGGCCATGGTGACCCCGCCTTCGAGGGTCCAGCCGCCGAATGGGATGTTGGTCGACCCGCCGTAGGTGAGCGCCAGCGACCCGCTCGGCCCGCTCAGCGAGAGCGAGAGGTTGCCGTCCACGTCGAGGACGTAGCCCAGGAAGTTGAACCGGGCGTCGACCGTCATGGTGGTGGCGCTGAGCGTGCGGGTGATGGACGCCAGGGGCGGCGGCGGGCTGGTGGTGTGGCGGGTCAGGCCGAAGCCCTTGATCCCCAGAGAGCTCCCGGTCAGGGCGAGGCTGCCCGTGCCGTTGGCGGCGATCGTGCCGGTGATCCCCAGGTCGTTGGCCACGCCGGGCACGTCGACCGAGCCGGTGGCGCTGATGCTGGCGGAGGTCGGGCTGACCGACAGCGCGAGCGCTCCCTCGACCGCCACCGGTCCGAAGGCCAAGGAGTTGCCCGACAGGAAGCTCAGCGCCAGCGAGCCCGAGGGACCGCGGCGACCGAGTGCGAGGGAGCCCGTCGAGTGCAGCTCGGCACCGAGGAAGGAGACGCGGGCATCGAAGTCCATCCGGGCACTGGTGGCGTCGCCCACGACGGAGTAGGTGCCGTCGTGCAGCTGGAAGCCGAACAGGTTCAGCGAGTCGATGTCGAGGTTCAGCTCGATCGTGCCGTTGGAGTCGACGGTTCCGGTGGCATGGACGCTGCCCTGGCCGGTGGCGGTGGACAGCCAGGCGGGCAGCCCCACCATCCCGTCGTAGGTGAAGGTGGAGACCAGCTCGCCGTCGACACGGGTGAAGGTGAGCGCCCAGCCGGTGCGCACGTCGAAGCCGGCCAGACGGGGGCCGCCGCTGTCGAAGTCGACCTGGAGGGTGCCGGTCAGATCCGGGTTGAGCTCGCCGTGGACGTGTGCCGTCGCGCCGAGGATCCTCGCAGTGCCGTCGAGGCCGAAGGAGAGCCGCCCGGCCTGCTGGGCGATGGTGAGGTCCACGCGGCGCAGCTCCACGCCGGCGAGGCCGACTCGGCCCACACTGGCCGTGCCGATCACGTCGGGGAGGCCGCCGGTGCTCGACGGGGTGATGGCGAGGCGGTAGTCGGCGTCGTCGACGAGGCCCGCGATGTCGAGGTGGCTGGCCAGCTCGATGCCACCGGTGCGCAGCAGGGGGTCGGTGGAGGCCGGATCGTAGGCGGAGGAGACCGCCCGGAAGGTGGCGTCGATGCCGGCCACCCCGCCGACGACGGGCGGCAGGCCCAGGTTGGCGAGCACGGCATCGAGGTCGGCCTCGTCGATGGTCACGTTGGCGATGGCCCGGGGCAGCTCCACCGTGCCGTTCGTGCCGAGGGTGGGGCTGGTGTCGAGCTGGAAGTCGGCTCGCAGGCCGATCAGGGGCAGCTGCCCCTCCACTCCGAGCGTGCCGACGCCGGTGTAGACCCGCGCCTTGCCGAAGGGGATGCTCAACAGGGTGCCGTCGAAGGTGCCCTCCAGGTAGGCCGCCTCGGACACCTCGTTGAAGCGGTCGGCCAGCTCCTGGCCGGAGCCGACGGGGGTGAGTCGCTCGGCCTCGGTGGGGGCGTCGTAGTTGGGCAGCAGCACCGAGGCGAAGCTGGGCAGGTAGAGCTGGACCGTGGCCGGTTGCGCCACCCGGCTCAGGTGCTCGGCCACCGAGGACACCCAGGCGGGGATCTCCAAGGGGTCGTCGGGGACCGGGAGGTCGAGGGAGCCGAGCAGGGCGACGGGGTCGGTGAGCAGCTCTGGCAGCAGGAGCCGACCGTTGAGGAGCATCCCGCCGTAGGTGAGCAGGTCGTTGTAGTGGTCCTCGCTCTGGATCGGGATGCGGGAGACGTCCAGCGGCGCATCGGGGTCCTCGTAGAGCTTCTGGACGTGCGCATCGAGGAAGGCCTGGTTGCCGGGGGCGATGGCCAGGCCGGTCATCTGGCCCACCTCGAAGTCGAGCCAGCGCAGACCTCCTCGGAGCTCGATGGCCCAGTCGCCGCTCATCGGATCGATGGTGGGCAGCCCGGACCCTCCGAAGAGGCCCTCGACGATCCCGCCGAGGGGCAGCTCGACGGTCATGCCGAGGTGGTCCTCGATGCCCAGCGACATGAGCCGGCAGAGCGCTCCGCTGATGAAGGGGACGATGCGGTCGCAGAGCTGCATCCCGATGTCGACGACGCTGGTGTCGAAGCCGAAGCCCAGGCCGTCCTTGGTGATGATCAGCTCCACCTCGTGCTGGGGCTCCCCGAAGGGGATCCCCAGGATGATGGGCTGGAGGGCACCGCGCAGGTGGAACGACGGGTCGAACTGCGACATGAAGGCGTCGCCCGCCTCGATCACCGAGTCGCGCATCACCCCGAGCACGGCGGCGACGGCCTCGTTGCCCGCACCGAGGATCTGGGCGAAGGCCACGTAGTCGGCCTTGGTGAACACGTCGGCCAGGTCGAAGGAGCCCACGTCGTAGAGCACCGTGTTCGCGGTCCTGAGCAGTTCGGCGAGGAAGATCTGCCCGATCCGACCCGCGCCGGGCGGATCACCCGGCAGCCCGGCCGCGGTGCCCAGCAGGGCGGACAGGGTGGCCATCAGGTGGTTGCGGGTGATCACGGACGCGTCCTCGTCGGCGGAGACGAAGCCGTCGCGGTCGGTGTCGAGCACCACCTGCGCCAGGTAGCGGCTGTGGTCGGCCTCCAGGTCGGCGACGAGGGCGTCGATCGTGGTGTCGAAGAAGCCCTGGCCCACCTCCAGGGTGCCGGTGCTGAGCCGATCGACGAAGGTGCCGACCCCCAGGCCGAAGCCCGAGAGGATCCCGGTGGTGTCGAGGCTCGCTTCGAGCACGGCCTGGGCGGGCATCAGGAAGCTGAGCGGGTTGCCCACCTGCGGTGTCTCGAAGGCGAAGTCGAAGCTCGGGTTGACCGGGTCGGTGAGGTCCATGAGCAGAGCGGTGCCGGCGTAGGACATGCCCCACACGGAGATGTCGCCGCTGCCCAGGAACTTCAGGCCCTGCTGGCCGGGGACGAGGCCGATGTTGGCCCCGAGGGTGACGTCACCGGTGACGATGCCGGGGGCCAGGGCGTGGGTCAGGTTGCCGGAGAGGGCGAGGGTGAAGCCGTTGTCCCAGGTGAGGTTGCCGTTCTGCACGGCGGGCTCGACCGAGTTGCGGATGGTGTCGTCGTTGACCGGGAAGTCGGTGTCGAAGGCCGGGTCGTGCAGGATGTCCACCGGTCGCTCGGGATCGGGGAAGGCCGGCCCACCGAAGTTGATGCCCCCTTCCACCGAGGACAGGATCACGCCGCCGAGCGCGCCGCCGTCGAGGGGGATGGCCAGGGGGACCTGGAGCTGGGCCAGCACCGGGCCGTACTGGCTGACCACCAGGTCGATTCCGGCGCCCATGCCCTCGTAGTTGAACTCGCCGAAGATCCGGCCGTAGAGGACCTCCTCGGTCTGCTCACCGGGGGCGACGTCGCCGTCGACGTCGATCCTGCCCAGCTCGAGACCGCCGCCGACCCGGAACCCCGGCACGAGCTCGAAGGGCTCCACCCC
This sequence comes from uncultured Microthrixaceae bacterium, assembly GCA_964420125.1. Classification (GTDB taxonomy): domain Bacteria; phylum Actinomycetota; class Acidimicrobiia; order Acidimicrobiales; family Microtrichaceae; genus CAYQQQ01. The sequence goes on along the minus strand of CAYQQQ010000017.1, from coordinate 61,676 downwards.
CATCTTGAACCCGTCGAGGTTGGTGATGGGGAACTCCCCCCGGGACAGCTTGCCCAGGTCGACCTCGAGGCCGTCCACGGCCGCGGCGATGGGCCAGGCAGCGGTGGCCTCGAGGCCACCGGAGAAGCGGATCGCGAAGTTGGCGAGGTCGTCGATGGGCAGGCCCTCGGGAGGGATGTTGTCGAGGTCGACGTCGGGGAAGCGGATGCCGACCTCGTCGACCCTCAGCGGCAGCCAGTCGGGCAGGCCGAAGTGGGTGGCGTCGGGCACGGTGATGTCGACGAAGAAGCCGGGCAGCAGCAGCACGGTCCCGTCCGCGGCGATGCCGATGTTGCCGGCTTCGCCACCCCAGCCGGAGAACACGTCCGCGTCGTCGAACTCCACGGCCAGGGAGCCGTCGCCGAGGGTGCCGCCGAAGGCGACGAGCGGTTCGCCGGGTGCCGGGGAGAAGTCGAGGTCCACCTCGGTGCCCACGAGGCGCATGAGATCTCCGAAGGCGATGGCGATCCGGTCGACACCGAGGCCCTCGAAGGTGGGCCCGGTGACTGCGAAGCCGAACTGGTCGTCGACGGCGATCCCGAGACCGAAGGCGAGCTCCGCGCCCTCGATGGTGACCGCGTCGCCGAGCGTCGCCGAGAGCGAGAAGGTGCCGTCGAGGTCGAGGCTGGCCCCGTCGGGGTTGATGTCCAGCGATCCGCACACGTCGATCGTGGTCTCGCCCTGCAGGTCCTCGAGGCCGGCAAGGATCGACAGCGAGCCGCAGGCGTCGCCGGTCCAGAGGCCGTCCTGGTAGCCGCCGAGGGTGAGCTGCGACCCGAGGGTGACGCCGCCGACGTCCAGGTCGTCGAAGCCGAGGGTGATCGGGCCGAGGTCCCAGGGCCGGATCCGACCCTCGCTCAGCGACTCGACGGCGATGGAGAAGGTGAAGACGTTGTCCTCGGCAGGCGAGGTGGGGCTGATCGCCGGACCGCCGAGGCCGATCAACGGGGTGAACGGCAGCGCGCCCATGGCGGCGAAGTCGATGCTGCCGGTGACGGAGACCTCGAAGGCGTCGAGGTCCTCGAGGTCGGGGAAGTCGAGGGCCACGGAGGTGATGTCGAAGGGCACGATGCCCCCCAGGCCGATCGTCTGCAGGAGTCCCTGAGAGGCGACCTCCACGCTCTCCGCACCCCAGCTGCCGTCGCGGTCGAGGTGCAGGCCGGTGAAGGTCACACCGAGGCCGTTGAGCGAGGGCACCGTGGCCGTGGCGGAGGCGATCGTGAGGACGGGGTCGGTGGCGCCGGAGCCGAGGGTGAGGTCGACGTCGGTGGCGGCGACGTCGATGGCATCGCCGATGCGGGCGCTCAGCGCGCCGGCGTGCAGCACGAGGCGCCCATCCGCGGTGAGGGTGCCCGAGACGTCCTCGGCCCGGGCCACGCCCTCGGGCTCGTCGCCGCCGCCTGCCGGTTCCGGGTTGAGCACCACCACGCCGGCAGCCACGCTCACGCCGCCACCGAGGGAGCCGGCGGTGATGTCGCCGTCGAAGGCGGCGTCGAGGGTCACGTCGTGCAGCCATGCCAGGGCGGGATCGGTGCCGAGGGTGACGTCGCCGAGCGCGAGATGTCCCTCGGCGTGCCACGCGGTGTGGTCGAAGCCTGCGGTCAGCGCGATGTCGACCGGGTGGGCGCCGTCGCCGAGATCGGCGTGCAAGGAGGCGGCACCGGTGCCGGTGAAGGTGGTGGGGGAGAGGACCACCTGGAATCCGAGCTCGTCGACCTCGAAGCCGGCCAGGGCGTACTCGGCGGCGGAGGCGCCCTCACCGGTGAGGGTCCAGGTGGTGCCGTCGAAGGTGCCGACCATCTCGATGGTGGCGGGCTGGCCGGCGTCGGTGAGACCGGGGAGGGTGAGGGTGCCCTCCAAGCGGGCGTCCACTGCGATGTCGGTGGTGAAGTCGGCGTCGATGGCGAGGGTGAAGGTGCTGTCCCACGACAGGGCGACCGGGTCGAGCGTGGCGTCGAGGTGGAGGCCCACGGTGCCCTCGGCTGCCGGTCGCAGGTAGGCGGCCGGCGATCCGGCGAGCTCGGCCGCCCGGAGCCGTGCGGGCCCGCCGTTCGCTTCGAGCAGGACGGCGACGTCGACCGTGGCCGGGCCCTCCAGGTCGAGGCCGTCGACACCGCCCACGTCGCCGGTTCCGCTCACCGTGGCGGTGGCTCCCACCTCGAGGCGCAGACCGCTCTCGTCGGCCACGTAGAAGCCGGTCTCGTCCACGCCGACCACCAGGGTGACGACGAGATCGGCGCTGGAGTCGAAGTCGGTGTCCAGTCCGAGATCGGCGGCGAGGCCGTCGAGGATGCCCTCGGCGTCGTCGTTGAACTCGTCGTCGGTGAACCCGAGAGCCTCGGCCAGCTCGGACAGCCGGGTGGTGTAGCGGACCTGGATGATGTCGGCGGCAGTGGGTGGAGCCGGGTGCCCGCACACGCCGCCCTCGACCCAGTCGATGGTCAGACCGCGGGCCTGCAGCTGACCGCACAGCGCCTCGAGGTCGTCGTCGAGGCCGGAGAAGGGGCTGTCGAGGGCGTCGAGCTCGTCCTGGGGCTCGTACAGGCTGGCCAGCTCGTCGGTGAGGCCTGGCAGCTCGAAGGGGGAGGGACCGTTGCGGTCGAGGTCGTACTCGGTGCCCCAGTCGTCGAGCAGGTCGAAGAGCTGCGCCCCACCGGACGCGAGCTGGTCGGCGACCGGACCGCCGCCGGTGGCGTCGTCGTCGACGATGGTGACGGTGGCCAGCTCACCGTCGGGGATCGTGGCGTTGGTGGCGCCCTGGAGGGTGGCGCTGAACTGCTCGTTGTCCTCGTCGGCCGCGTCGCCGAGGATCGGCACCGTGAAGGTCTGCGTCGTCTCACCCGGCTGGAACACGAGGGTGTCGGTGGTGCCGGTGTAGTCGGAGCCGGCCACCGCCGTGCCGTCCTGGGTGGAGGCCTCCACGGTCACGACCCGGCTGGAGGGCTGGGGGAGCGATCCGAAGGTCGGGTCCACCAGCCGTACGCTCAGCTCGGCGTCGACGCTGCCTTCGTCGCCCTCGGTGATGCTGAGGCCGTCGATCACCACCTGGGGCGGGGCGTCGTCGTCGACGATGGTCATGGTGGCGGTCGCGGTGCCGACCACGACGGTGAAGGTCTCGTCGTCCTCGTCGAGCGCGTCGGCCTCGATGGTGACCGGCACGTAGGTGAGGCCGTCGGGCACCACCGCCACGGTGGTGGGGGTGAACGCGGTCGAGTAGTCGGTGGTGGCCAGGGCGGTGCCGTCGAGCACCTGCACCGGCACCACGTCGGCGACGTTGCCGCCCACGCCGTGCACCTCGATCATGAAGGTGCCGCTGCTCTCCACCGCCGACTGCGGGGACAGCGACACGGTGGGCGGCACCGGTACGAACCCCTCGTCGACCAGCGTGACGGTGCCCGCCGCGGTGTCGTAGTGGGGTGTCAGGGGGCTGTCGACGGTGGCGAAGGTGCCCGAGAGGGACGCGGCGTCGAGCACGAGGAACTCGTCGCCGTCGGAGGGCTCGAAGCCGCCGGCGGCGGTGGTGGCGATGGCGCCGTCGAGGTTGGCGACCCCGGACACGAGGAATCGGGCATGCGTGGTGCCGGGACTGGTGCCGGCCAGGGAGAGATCGAGGCGACCGGTGGAGCCCTGGTCGAACGTGCCACCCAGGCTCAGGGTGGAGGCGGAGCCGATCTCGATGGTGCCGTCATTGATGAGCTCGGTGCTGCCGGAGCCGAGGTTTGTGGTGCCGGTGGTGGTCTTGGTGATGGTGGCGCCGGGCCGGTTGGTGATGGTGGGGTGCGCGCTGCAGCACACGGTGTAGGCGTTGGTGGAGTCGCCGATCTCGAAGGTGGCGTGGTTGTCGAGGTGCGCGTGCACGCCGAAGCTGTCGTTGAGCGCGAGGTTCCCGCTCTGCCACGCCAGGGTTCCCTGGTTGACCAGGTGACGGGCCAGGCTGATGGCGCCCGAGATCGTGGCGGACGCGCCGGGGGCGACCCGCAGCACGCCGGTGCCGTTCAGGTTGCCGCCGGACCAGGTGAGGGTGTCGGTGACGGTGAGCTCGGCGTTGCCGTCGAGGACGCCGCCGGTGAGCGAGAGCGTGCCGACGGTGTTGCCGCCGTCGGGATCGTTGTCGAGATCGAGGCTGCCGGCGGTGACGGCGAGCTCTGCGGGGGTGATCTGGTTGCTGCCGGTGAAGCGAACGTTGGCACCGGAGCTGGAGAACTGGCCTCCGCCGGTGACCGCCCCGGTGAGCGCGAAGGCACCGGAGTGCAGGGTCAGGACCGAGTCGGCCACCCAGGTGCCCGCACCGCCGCTGGCGGTGCCGCCGCCCACCCGCAGCGTGCCGGTCATGGCGCGCACGGTGCCGTCGTTGACGAACTCGGTGTTGCCGGAGCCGAGGGTGGTGATGCCGGCGGTGGTCTTGGTGATGGTGGCGCCGGGCCGGTTGGTGATGGTGGGATGCGCGGTGCAGCACACGGCGTAGGAGTTGTCGGCGGTGCGGATCTCGAAGGTGGCGTGGTTGTCGAGGTGCGCGTGCACGCCGTTGGTGTCGTTGAGCGCGATGGTCCCGCTCTGCCACACCAGGGTCCCCTCGTTCACCAGGTGACGGGCCAGGCTCACCGACCCCGACACCGTCCCGGTGGCGCCGGGGGCGACCCGCAGCACGCCGGTGCCGTTCAGGTTGCCGCCGGACCAGG
>CAYQQQ010000017.1:49183-56858 GCA_964420125.1 uncultured Microthrixaceae bacterium | reverse complement strand
CTCGTTCACCAGGTGACGGGCCAGGCTCACCGACCCCGACACCGTCCCGGTGGCGTTGCCCACGAGGGTGAGGTCGCCCGTGCCGTTCAGGCTTCCCCAGGACCACGTGAACTGGTCCTGCACGTCGATGCCGCCGGCACCGTCGAGGGTGCCGCCGGCGAGCTGGAGATCCGTGACGGAGGAGTCGCCGTTGATGCTCAACGTGCCGTCGGAGATCCGGAGGGTGCCCGGCGCGGTCACGGCGGCGACGGCGGAGGCGCCGGTGACGTGGTTGGCGGTGGCGCCCTCGGGGATGCACACCCAGTCGTTCGCACCCGGCACGGCGTCGGTGCTCCAGTTGGCCGCGGTGTCCCAGCGGCCGTCGCCGGCGGAGCCGTCCCACTCGACGTTGCAGCTCGTGGGTGAGCCGCCCAACGAGAGGAGCACGTCACCTTCGGCGGCGTCGTAGGTGGCAGCGAGAGGCCCCTCGACCGACGAGAAGGTGCCGATCAGGGCATCGGCCCGGATCACCTTGAACTCGTCGCTCGCGCTGGGCTCGTAGGGTTCCTGTTGCCCGTCGGGCGGCACCAGGACCGACTCGAGCACCCCGTCGAGCGACGCGAGGTTCGTCTCGATCGCGCCGTTCGAGCCGGTCGGAGCCACGCCGGAGATCTCGATGACGAGGCGGCCCGTCGCGGACTGAGAGAACCCGTCGGGGCCGTGGACCTCGGATCGGGGATCGAGCCGGATGGTGCCGCTGTTGGCGAAGCCGGGGGAGACGTCGAGGATCCTGTCGTGCAGCGACAGGATCCCTGCGTTGCTGACGAGCGAACCCGTCAGGGCATCGCTGTCGGACCCGTTGGCGATGGAGCTGGAGTTGCCCCACAGCTCGATCTCGGCCTGGTTCGTCGCGAGGTAGCTGAGTCCGCCGAGCTTCAGCGTGCCGTCGACCACCTCCCATCTGCCGCCGGTGAGGGTGGTTCCCGAGATCTGGGCGAGGGTGGCATCGATGGTCAGGGTGCCGCCGTCCTCGACCCGGACCGTCCCCTCGTTCGAGAACTCACCGCTGCCGAAGGTGGCGGTGCTCGCCGAGGGGCCCGACTTGACGATCGTGGCGCCCGGGCGGTTGGTGAACTGGGGCGGGGTGGTTCCCCACATCCAGTTGATGGCCACGGTCCCGGTCAGGTTGAGGGTGCCGGCGTTGTCGAGGTGAGGGTAGAAGCCTTCTCCGGACCACGCGGTGATGGTGCCGGCCGACCAGGTGAGCGTCCCCTCGTTGCGCAGGTGGCGGCCGAGGCGCACCATCGACGAGGCGTCGATGTCGGCCGTGGCCGAGGGGTCGATGACCAGCGCGCCGGATCCTCCGAGGTAGCCGGTGGGCATGGTGAGGGTCCCGGTGACGTGCAGGTCGCCGTCGCCGTCCAGGGTCCCGTCGACGATCAGCGCACCGGTGGTGTTGGGCTCGGCGGGCGTGCTGTCGATGTCGAGTTCGCCGTCGTCGATCACCGTGGTGCCGACCGGACCCCAACGGCCGTCGCCCGCCATCCGCAACCCCTCGACGACGACCTGCACGGTCCCCGCACCGGCGACGTCGCCGGTGAGCTCCCAGTCACCGTCGTCGAACTTCAGCGTGCCCCCGGGCACCAGCCAGTCTCCCGATCCGCTGCCCATGCCGGCGCTCACCGTCAGGGTCCCGCGGCTCACCGTGACGGTGCCGTCGTTGATGAACCCGACGTCGTAGTCGCCGAGGACGCCCTCCTGGGTGGTGGAGCCGTGCATCAGGATCGTGGCACCGGGGCGGTTGGTGATGGCCGGCGGCGTCTCTCCACTCCACCGCTGCGTCTCGAAGTCAGCGTAGATGCCGAAGGTGCCGGCGTTGTCGAGGTGGGCGGCCCCGTCCATGTCGGTTCGCAGCCCGATCGACCCGGAGGACCCGGAGTAGTTCATGGTCCCCTCGTTGCGCAGGTGGCGGCTGAGCAGGAGCGATCCCCGGAGGTCGCCGGTGGCGCCCGGGGCCAGGGTGAGGGTGCCGGTGCCGGCGAGGGTGCCGCCGTACCAGACGAGCTCGCTGGTCACGGTGACGTCGCCGCTGCCGGTGAAGGTGCCGCCGCCGAGGTGGAGGTGGTGGATGGTGGACTCGCCCAGCACCTCGAGCGAGCCGTCGGAGACCTGGAGGTAGCCGTCGGCGCGGATGGCGCCGACGGTGGCGGTGCCGGAGAGGAAGTTCACGCTCCAGCCCTCGGAGATGCAGGCCACGTCGCCCGGGCCCGGGAGCGTGCCCGAGCTCCAGTTGGCGGGGTTGCCCCACAGCTCGGTGCCGCCGCCGCCGTCGAAGGTGGCGTCGCACCCCGGAGCCGGCTCGGTCGGCGTCAGGAGCACGCGCCCATCGGGGCGGTCGTAGACGACGAAGAGCCCTCCCTCCACCGTCGCCACGGAGCCCGACAGGCTGGTTGCACTGATCACCTCGAACTCGTCGGTCGGTGCGGGAACGAAGGGGTCGATCAGGCTCGCGGCCAGCGTCCCGCCGAGCCAGGCCGTGCCGGTCGCGCTCACTCGACCGTGGGAATCGCTCGACAGACCCGCGACCTCGAGCTCGAGGCGGCCGTTGGCCGCGTAGAAGTCCTCGACGACGCTCAGCTCGGATCCGGGGCCCAGGTGGAGGGTGCCGTTGTTGGTGAGCTCGCCGGCCACCGCCAGGTCACGGCCGCCGACGAGGGTGAGCGAGCCGGAGTTGGTGGCGAGCTTGGTGAGGGCGTCGTTGCCGGAACCGTCCTGGAACGCCGCCGAGGGGCCCAGCAGCGAGATGTCCGCCGAGTTGGTGGAGAGGTCGTTGGCCTTGAAGAGCTTGAGGGTGGCGCCGTCGGCCACCACCCAGGTGCCGGTGTTCAGGTCGGCTCCCCCGAAGCCGTCGAGGTGGGTGTCGATCCACAGCGTGCCGCCGTCGACCTGCACCGTGCCGTCGTTGACGAGGGTGGCGCGCTGGTCGCCGAGCTTGGCGGCGCCGGGGCCGCGCTTGACGATGGTGGCGCCGGGCCGGTTGGTGAACAGCGGGAGGTCCTCCCCGACGCTCGGCGAGGTCACCGCGCCGTCGATCTCGAAGGTCCCGTGGTTGTCGAGGTGGGGGTCGCCGCCGGTGGCCATCTCGAACAGGCCGCTCGACCAGGTGAGCGTGCCCTGGTTGACCAGCGTGCCGCTGAGGGTCTTGGTGCCGGTGCCGTTCATCGTGGCGGTCGCGGTGGCGGCGAGGACGGTCGAGCCGGTGCCGGCGAGCACACCGCTGGTCCAGTCCAGGGCGTGGGTGATCGTGAGCTCGGTGACGGGGGCGAGCAACCCGCCGGCGAGGTGGAGGTCGTACACCGTGGACGACGTCGCCGGGGCGATGGAGCCGCCGGAGACGGTGAGGTCGCCGCTGACCTGGAGCTCGCCCACGAAGGTCGTGCCGGTGGAGTGCAGCACGTAGAACCCGTCCTCGATGCACACCACGTCGTCGAACTTCGGCACTGCCCCGGTGCTCCAGTTGCCGGCGTCGTGCCAGTCGGGGGTGTGGGCGTCGCCGTACCACTTCACCGTGCACTCGGCGGGGGCGCTGGGTGCTGCAGGCGTGGCCGGAGCAGTGGGCGCGGCAGCCGCTGCCGGGGTGGCCGCAGCCGTGGCGGGCAGGCCGATGGTGAGGAGCAGGGTGACGACCGCGGCGGCCGTGGCGGTGAGTGCGCGTCTAGGCATCGGAGCGCTCCGGATCGGGAGGGACGTTGGCGTCCGGGGTGGACGGGGGCGACGGGACGGGATCGGCTGCGCCCTCGAAGAGCCGCTCGAGCGCGGAGGTCTCGCGGTCGACGTCCTCTGGCACGCGGTGCAGGGGTTCCCCCATGGCACCGACTCTCCTCCTCCTCACTTGTGATCCACTTGCGGTCGGTGTGAGGATGGCGGGAAGCCAGGGAGCAGTGGGGTATGGACGTACGGATCCTCGGCACGCTCGAGGCCCGAGAGGGCGGGCGCACGATCGACCTGGGCCTGCGTCAGGCTCGGGTCGCCTTCGCGGTGCTGGCCCTCCACGCAGGCTCACCGGTCCGCAGCGCCCGCCTGGCGGACCTGCTGTGGCCGGAGGGTCCACCTCGCAGCTGGGAGGGCACCGTGCAGTCCCACGTGTCGCGGCTGCGCAAGGCGCTGGAGCCGAAGCGTCGGCCCCGCGAGCCGTCGGTACGACTCGTCACCCAGGGTGATGCCTATGTCCTCGAGCTGGCCGACGACGAGCTGGATGCGCGCCGGTTCGAGGGGCTCGCCTCGGCCGGACGCGGTGCCATGGCCAGGGGTGAGCCGTTGCGCGCCGCAGAGCTCTTCCAGGAGGCACTCGCCGAGTGGCGGGGGTCGGTGTTGGCCGACCTGCGTGATCCGTCGGCGCTGGGTCCGGAGGTCGTCCGACTCGAGGAGCTCCGCGACCTCACGATGGAGGAGCGCTGCGAGGCGTTGGTCGCCTCCGGGGACCATCGACGCGCGATCGCCGATCTGGAGGTGATGGTCGAGGCGTCGCCGTTGCGTGAGCGGTGCTGGGAGCTGCTGCTGCTCGCCCTGTACCGAAGCGGCCGCCAGTCGGAGGCGGTCCGTCGATACCAGGAGGTGCGCGCCCTGCTGGTCGGGGAGCTCGGCATCGAGCCCGGACCGGCGCTGCGCGCCCTGGAGGTGGACATCCTGCGCCATGCGCCGGGCCTCGGTGGGCACGCGAACGGGCCGTCCGCGACGCCGGGCGCCGAAGCGATCGACATACCTCTGCCGAGCTGGCTGCAACCCCCGGAGGATGCCTTCGTCGGACGCAGGAGCGAGCTCTACGCGGTGGTCGACGCCTTCGAGAGGTCGGTCCGCGGCGAGCGCCTCCTCACCGTGGTGGCCGGCGAACCGGGCATCGGCAAGTCGCGGGTGATCCGCGAGGCGGCGCGCGAGCTCGTTCGGCGAGGGGCGGTGGTGCTGGGTGGGCGCTGCGTGGAGGAGCCGCTGCACGTCCTCGAGCCCTTCGCCGAGGCGGTGGGCCGGCTGGCCAGCGAGCATGGCGAGCGGCTCGAGCGCGAGGCTCCCGGCGACGTCACGGTGCTGGCCGGGCTCGTCCCGGGGCTGTCGAAGCGAGCTGTGCCGTTCGCCTCGCTGGACGCCGATGCCCATCGCTACCTGCTGTTCCGGGCCGTGAGCGGACTGCTGGACAGCCGTGGGCTGTCGCGGCCCGTGGTGCTGGTGCTCGACGATCTGCACTGGGCGGCGCCCGCTGCCCTGCAGCTGCTGATCCACGTGCTGCACGACGACGAGCGTGGGCCGCTGCTGGTGCTCGCCACGGCCCGCGACACCGAGACGAGCGAGGCGCTGGCCGCCATGTTGACCGACCTCCGCCGAGAGCGCCGCTTGGATCTCATCCCCGTCGGTGGCCTCGATGCCGAGGAGACCGCGGCGCTGGCTTCGGCGCGCAGCGGCCATCGGGGGGTCTCGGATCTGTTCGAGATGACCGAGGGCAACCCCTTCTACATCGAGGAGCTGGTCCGACACTTCGCGGAGAGCGGCGACGAGGCGTCGGAGGAGGGTCTGCCCGACTCCGTGCGCGACACGATCGCCCGTCGTCTGCTGCGGCTGCCGGAACCCTCGCGGAGGGTGCTCGGTGTGGCGGCCGTGGCTGGTCGCGCCTTCCGCCTCGACGTCGTGGCACGATCTGCGGGGATCGACGTGGATGCCGCAGACGACGCGCTGGACGTGGCGAGCCGAGCCGGCATCGTCAGCGACCACAGCCAGCCGACGGGATCGTATGCCTTCACCCACGCGCTGATCCCGGCGGCTCTGCGCCAGGGCTTGGGGGCGGCTCGACAGGCACGTGTGCATCGACGCTACGGCGAGGCGCTCGCCGCGCTCGACGGCGACGCGGGGGAGGTCGCCCGCCATCTCCTCGCGGCAGCAGAGGACGGCAGCGACGTGGTGCCCGGCGTGGAGGCCGCCCTGGTCGCCGCCCGCCGGGCGGTGGGCCAGTACACCTACCACGACGCCATCGCCCTGTTGGAGCCTGCGTGGGCGGCGATCACCGACCGACCGGCAGCGGACGTCGGCCTCGTGTGTCGCCTGGCCATCGCCTTGGCGCGCACCCTTCGACGGGCCGGCGCCTACGACGAGCGAACGGCGCTGCTCGAGCAGGCATGGGCGCGGGCGTCGGCCATCGGTTCGGAGGAGCTTCGGGCGGACGTGATCTTGGAAGGCTGTGCCGCCACCGTCGATCCGGGCGAGCCCTGGGTCCTGCGCGCCGAGGAGGTGCACGCCCGGCTGGAGGAGGACTCTGATCGGCGGGTGATGTTGACGGCCATCCTCTGCTACGTCCGCGCTCGCGAGCCGGGGGAGCGGGCCAAGGAGCTGGCGGAGTGGGCCATGGCCCGGGTCTCCCGACTGGAGCCGGCGGATCGGCGCGCGGTGACCGAGTACTGCATCTCGGTGATCGCCGCGTCGAGTCCCGCGGAGCGGGTGGTGGACCTGGCGAGGGGCGTGGTCGTCGAGGCCAGGGAGTCGGGCAACGAGTTCGAGGTCATCGAGGCGCTCAGCGTCCTTCGGCGGGTGCAGCTCGCCGCCGCCGACATCGTGGCCTGTGAGGAGACTGCGCGCGAGTACGAGGAGCTCGTGTCGTCCGTGCGCGTCCCACGGTTCATGGCGGGGGTGGAGCAGCGTCGAGCCATGATGGCGCTGCTGCAGGGCCGCTTCGCCGAGGCGGAGGCGCATGCCACCGAGACGGTGGCGCTGCAGCCGCTGCCCGAGTTCCTGGAGGGGTTCGCCGTGCAGCTGTTCGGGCTCCGCTTCGAACAGGGCCGACTGGAGGAGGTTCGCGAGGCGGTGGAGGGTTGGGCCGCTCGGGACACCCGCGTGGCGTGGACCCTCGGTCTGTCGGTGCTGCAGGCAGAGCTCGGCGAGCTCGACGCGGCGGAACGCACCCTGTCGCCGGTGGTCGCCTCGGAGTTCGACGCGGTTCCGCGTGACGAGCTCTTCTTCCTGTCGCTGGCGGTGGCTGCCTGGACCGTGGTGCTCCTGGAGGATCGCCGCTCGGCGGTAGAGCTCTACGAGCTGTTGTTGCCGCACGCGTCGCGGGTGGTGGTCGCTGCAGAGGGGGCGGTCTGCTGGGGCTCCGTCCATCGCTTCCTCGGGCCGTTGAGCGTCCTGGCCGGGAGCTCCGATCGTGCAGCGATGCACTTCGAGGCGGCGATCTCCATCCACGAGCGGCTGGGCGCGCTGCCGTTCCTGGCGCGTGACCGCATCGCCTACGCGAGGCTCCTCCGCCAGCGCGGGGGTGATGTCGTGCGGATCGACGAGCTGCACCGCACCGGTCTTGCCCTGGCGCGCCGGCTCGGCATGGCCGCTGTCGTCGCCCGTGGCTCCACGGAGTCGCTCGAGGCACCGGATACGCCGAACGGCGTATAGCACGCGCCTGTTGTGTGGGGCACGATCGTGGCGAAGAGGATCACGTCACGGATGGTGAGGACGCGCGGGCGCGGACGGGGTGCATGTCACCCCGTCCGCCATCGGTTCTCGTGGCCGCGGGCCCGTGCTTCGCCCCAGTGCGGGCCCGCGGCTGCGGCATGTGACCTGGCGTTGCGCTGCCCCGGGCTCGCCGTCGCCCCCGACTCACCTCTCGCCGGTGCCGGTGATGGCGTGGTAGGCGGTGGCTGCGGCGGCGGTGCGGGTGGAGACG
>CAYQQQ010000017.1:0-49083 GCA_964420125.1 uncultured Microthrixaceae bacterium | reverse complement strand
ACAGGTCGCGCTCGGCGTCGCTGAAGTCGCGATCCGACCGAGACAACGCCACCACCAGGCGGAGGGGTTCAGGGCCGGGCAACCGGAACGCCATCTGGTGCTCCACCCCGAGGCGCGAGTGCAGGTCCCGGTAGATCGGGGCGCCGTGGTGCTCCGCTGCGGACATGACGTCCGAGATCCGCATGGCCCCGCCGTAGCCGGTGGCGTAGTGGTGCCGAGCGAGAGGGTGCTCGGCCTGGAGCTCGGCACCTCGTCGGCGCAGCTCCTCGGGATAGTCGAAGTCCTCGGGGTGGACCTCGAGGTGGATGCGGGGTATCCGGGGGTCGACCTCGTAGTAGCCGGCGAACAGGACGGGGATGACCTCGGCCAACGCCGCCATGAGGGCTCGCGGGAACTCCTCCAGCCTGGCCTGCAGCACGCGATCGAGCACCTCGACGGCGTGCTGGGCAAGCGATCCTTCCACGGGCGGCATGGTAGCGAGGCGGTGTGACGCGATCCGCTCGGGTGAACACCGTTCATCGGGAGTGGGGGCGAGCGCGGCCCCCGGGGGGCTCAGCCGAGCTCGGTGGGGTCGACCTCGCGCCCCTCGGCGGCGCTGAGCTGGGCCGCCAGGGCGAAGGCCAGGGTTCGGCGGGCCTCGGATGCCGTGAGCTGGACCTCGCGCCGATCGAGGACCCCGTCGATGAAGTCGAACGTCGCAGCTCGGAAGGAGGCCGCCCAGTCGGCCTCCACCCGGTGGAAGCTCCGCAGCTCGCCGTCGCGGTACAGCACCACCGGAGGCTCCTGGAGGAGCTGACCCGAGCAACGGTTCACCCAGATGATCCCACGACTTCCACGGATCTCGACGCGGTCGTCGCTCACGTAGTACTCGGAGGCCACGTCGAGGTCGAGGGAACCGATCACCTCCCAGGATCCCATCCTGGCGCCACCCTGGTAGCGCCAGGTGACGAGTGCCGGCATGTCCAGCTCGAGTCCCGGACCCAGCTCGATGCGGTGGATGAAGGCGTGCACCCTCTCGATGGGGTCGTCCACGAACATCCGACCCAGCTGGAAGCAGTGGAACCCGTGGTCGAAGGTGATCATCCCCCCGCCGCACAGGCGGGGATCGACCCGCCACATGTTCGACTCGACCGGGACGTCCCACCCCCGGCCCGCCCCGAGACGGCCGCCGGCGGTCACGATGCGCACGCTGAGCACGTCGCCGACCTCGCCCTCCTCGACCAGCCGGCGAGCGAGCACGTGGGGCGGGTAGTGCATGAAGTTCTCGTAGACCCGGAAGGTCGTCCCCGAGCGTGCGGCAGCCGCGGCCACGACGTCGAACTCGGCGAGATCGAGCGTGGGGGGCTTCTGGAGCGACACGTGCTTGCCGGCCTCCAGGGCCGCCACAGCGTGCTCGACGTGGAGGTGGTGGGGGGTGAGGACCTCCACGGCGTCGACCGTGGGATCGGCCAGGAGGTCCTCGAGCCGCTCGTAGGACCGACAGCCCCATTCCTGGGATCGTCGGTCCCGAACGTTGGGATCGAGGTCGCAGACGGCGCTCACCGATGCTCGTGGGTGCTCCCGCCACCCCAGCACGTTCAGATCCGCGATGCGCCCACCGCCCACGATCCCCACGCGCAGGTCGTCCATCAGTCCTCCTCGGTGGCGGGGTGGTCGGGGGCCATCAGCCCCAGGTCGGCGCCCAGGTGAGCGGGCAGGACGTCCAGGGCGTGCAGGCGACGCCATCCCCGCTCGGGCACCGCCGGCGGTTCCCAGGCGGCGCGTCGGCGTTCCAGCTCTGCAGGCTCCACCAGCAGATCGAGACGCCCGGCGTCGACGTCCAAGCGGATGCGGTCGCCGTCGCGCACCAACGCCAACGGCCCCCCGATGGCCGCCTCAGGTGACACGTGCAGCACCACCGTGCCGTAGGCGGTCCCGCTCATGCGGCCATCGGAGACGCGCACCATGTCGCACACCCCTTGCTCGGCGAGCCTGCGGGGGATCGGCAGCGAGCCAGCCTCGGGCATGCCCGCGCCGACGGGGCCGGCGCCCCTCAGCACGAGCACCGACTCGGCGGTGACGGGCAGGTCGGGATCGTCGAGGCGCGCCTCGGCGTCGGCCACCGACTCGAACACCACGGCGGGCCCCTCGTGGCTGCGGATCGTGGCGGCCGACGCCTTGAGCACGGCGCCGTCGGGAGCGAGCGATCCGCGCAGGACCCGTAGGCCTCCGGGCGGGTGCACCGGATCGTCCGTGGACCGGATGGCGCAGGTGCCCCGCCGCGGGTGGTCGAGCCCGTTCCCGGCGAGCCGGTCGAGCCGGTCCCCGACGGTACCCCCCTCGACGACCCGGGCGCCGAGCTCGAGCAGTCCGGCGCGACGCAGCTCGCCCATGAGCGCCGGGAGCCCGCCGGCCCGGTCGAAGTCGGCCAGGTAGCCGGAGCCGGCGGGCTTGCAGTCGACCAGCACCGGAACCTCGGCGGCCCGCTGTCCGAGCGTGTCGAGGGTGAGATCGATCCCGCAGCGACGGGCGATCGCCAGCAGGTGGATGACGGCGTTGGTGGAGCCCCCGATGGCGGCGAGGACGGTGGCGGCGTTGTCGAACGACGCCGCGCTCAACAGCTGACGGGACGGCACGCCCTCTCTCGCGAGGTCCACCGCCACGCGGCCGGTCCGCGTGGCCACCCGCAGGCGATCTCCGGTGGGCGCCGGTGGTGTGGCGCCACCGGGGGGCATCAGGCCGAGCGCCTCGGCCAGGCAGGCCATCGTGGACGCGGTGCCCATCACCATGCAGGTCCCGGCGGTCGGGCAGAGCTCGCCCTGCGCCTCGGCGATCTCCTTCTCGTCGAGGTTGCCGGCGCGGTGCTCGGCCCAGAGGCGACGGCAGTCGGTGCAGGCGCCCAGGGGTTCGCCTCGCCAGGAGCCGGTCTGCATCGGGCCCACCACCAACGACACCGCGGGGCGGTCCGAGGACGCGGCGGCCATGAGCTGGGCGGGCACGGTCTTGTCGCATCCGCCGGCCAGCACGACCGCGTCCATGGGCAGCGCCGCCAACTGCTCCTCGAGCTCCATCGCCGCCAGGTTGCGGAACAGCATCGAGGTGGGTGAGAGCAGGATCTCCGGCAACGACATCGTCGGGAAGCGCACGGGGAGACCCCCGGCCTCCAGCACGCCTCGCTCGACGGCGTCGAGGAGCTCGCCCATGCTGCGGTGGCAGGTGGTGTAGCCAGACGAGGTGTCGGCCAGGCCGATCACCGGGCGGTCGTGGTCGTCGGCGTCGAAGCCGGCCGACGCGAGGAAGGCGCCTCGCAGGAACCGGGAGAAGTCGGGGTCGCCGTAGCTCGTGAGGCCTCGGTCGAACCCGAGCACGCCCTGGTGCGCCTCCCGGATCGGGTCGGGGTCGGCTCCGGGGCCGGGAGTGCGAGGTTCGGTCATGTCCGGATCGTGATCGCCTTCGTGCAGGTGTAGGCCTCCATGGCCTCGATTCCTCCCTCTCGGCCGAAGCCCGAGTGCTTGACGCCGCCGAAGGGCATCTCGGCGGTGGCGATGACGAGCTCGTTCACGCCCACCATCCCCACCTCGAGGGCCTCGGCGACCCCGAAGGCGGTTCGCAGATCGCGGGTGAACAGGTACCCGGCGAGACCGTAGGGCGTGGCGTTGGCCCGGGCCACCGCCTCCTCGGTGTCCTCGAAGGTGCTCACCGGCGCCAGCGGTCCGAACGGCTCCTCTCGCATGACGGCCATGTCGTCGGTCGCCAGGTCGAGCACCGTCGGCTCGTAGAACCAGCCCTGGCTCTGCTCCGGTGGACGGCAGGCACCGATCGCCGCCACCGCGCCGCGTTCGAGGGCGTCGGCGACGAGCGCCTCCACCGCGTCGCGGCGGCCGTGGCTGGCGAGCGGGCCGACGTCGGTGCGTGGGTCGATCCCTGCCCCGACCGTCAGCTCTGCACAGCGAGCGACCAGGCGTTCCACGAGCTCGTCGTGGCGGGAACGGTGGACCAGCACGCGGCTGGGGGAGATGCACACCTGCCCGCAGTTGCGGAACTTGGCCCGGACGATCGTCTCGGCGGCGTGGTCGAGATCCGCGTCCTCGAACACCAGCACGGGGGCGTGGCCGCCGAGCTCCATTGTGGTGGGCACCAGGTGCTGGGCGGCCAGGTGACCGATCGCCCGCCCCACCGTCACCGAGCCGGTGAGGGAGACCTTGCGGATCGTTCCGGAGCCGATGAGGTGACGGCTGATGCGGGCCGGGTCGCCGGTCACCGCTCCCACCGCACCAGCCGGCATGCCGGCGTCGAGGCACGCACGTGCCAGCTCGAGGGTGGCCCGTGGTGCCTCCTCGGCGGGCTTGAGGAGCACGGAGCACCCGGCGGCGAGCGCCGGGGCAAGCTTCCTCGCAGGGAGCAGCGCCGGGAAGTTCCACGCGGCGAAGGCGGCCACCGGGCCGACCGGTTCACGGCGCACCTGCAGATGCAGGTCCGGGGAACGTGGCTGGACCACCCGGCCGTCGACTCGCCGGGCGGCATCCGCGAACCAGTCGAACTGGTCGGCCGCCGCGAGCACCTCCGCCCGGCTCTCGCCCAGCGGCTTGCCCGCGTCCTCGGTGAGCGCCCGGGCGATCCGCTCGGCGCGCGCCCGCACCAGCTCTGCGACGCGCCGCAGCGCCGCGCTGCGCGACCAGGGGTCCACCGATCTCCAGGCCTGGAACCCCTCGATGCCGGCCGCCAGCGCGGCGTCGAGGTCCGCCGGGGTGGCGGCGGGCACGGTGGCGACGACCAGACCGGTCGCCGGATCCTCGACCTCGACCACCGCACCGTCGGCGGCGCACACCCACTCGCCCCCGATGAGCATGCGCGCCTCGTGCACGACGCGGGCGCTCCCGGCGGGCGACGACGTCGCGGGTTCCCCCGTCTCGCTCATCTCACAGCCCGATCTCGTGGCGGATCGACTGGGTCTCCTCGACCCAGCTCCCGACGTTCCAACGTCCCCAGGCCCCCAGCCCGCCCAGCGGGTCGGGGCCCCAGTACACAGGGACGTGCACCACCGACAGCCCGGGGTGGGCGAACGCCCGCTCCAGTGCCTCGTCGAGCTCCTCGATGGTCGTGCCCCCCCAGAGGGGGAGCACCCCGGGCACGGCGGAGGCCCACCGCGCGTAGTCCACAGCCACGCCGTCCGCGGTGGCGACGTCGTGTCCGTACTGGTCGACCTGCAGCGAGGAGATCGCCCCCATGCGACGGTTGTCGAGGATCACGATGCAGCCGACGGCACCGTGCGCCACACCGTCGACGAGCACCTGGGGATTCATGGTGAACGAGCCGTCGCCGGTGACGGCCACCGGGTACACGGCACGTTCCGAGAGCGCGGAGACGAGGACCGCACAGGTGGCGAAGCCCATGTAGGAGGCACCCGTCTCGGTGACCGTACGGCCCGGACGGTCGTCACGGGCCATCTGGAACCCGTTGGCCTGCACGTCCCCGGCGTCGAACACGCACACGGCACCGGGATGCCTGCGGGCTCGAGTCGTGATCCGTTCGATGGTTGCCGGCTGGGTCAGCACCTCCCGGTTCCAGGCGGGGTCGAACCGCTGCGGTGCGGCGAGGCGGGCGTCGACGTGCGACGCCCAGCGTTGCTTCGCGTCGGTGCACTCGGCCAGCCAGTCCGTCGCCTCCTCGGCGGGCGCGCGTCGTCGCTCGGCGGCGAGCTGGGCGACGGTGGCGCTCAGGCGCTCCAGGGTGGCGCCCGCATCGCCCACCATTGGGAGGTTGCGGCCGTAGTGGAGCGCGGCGGCGGCGTCCACGTCGATCGAGATCACCTGCTCGACACCCGGGTAGCCGGTGCGACTGCAGTCGGACTGGCACACCGCCCGCGTGCCGACGGCGAGGAGGAGGTCGGCACGCTCCATGGCGTGGTTGCCGCTGATCGAGCCCTTCGAGCCGCCGACGCCCATGTTGCGGGGATGGTCGTGGGGGAGCACGCCGGCTGCCACGGGGGTGTGCACGACGACCGCGTCGACCGCGTCCGCCAGGCCGGCGAGCTCCGCCCCGCAGCGCCGTGCCCCTCCACCGACCTTCAGGACCACCCGCTCGGCGTCGAGCAGCATCTCTGCGGCCCGGAGGTAGGCGCCGTCGCGGTCCGCTGCGGCCCCCAGCGGTGGGGGCGGGCCCGTGAGGAGCTCCTCGAGGTTGAGTGAGGTGGTGAGCGGTTGGGTGTTGAGGGGCAAGAGGAGGAAGAACGGGCCGGCGCGGTGGGGGTGGTCGACCGTCGCGGCACCTCGCCGCAGCGCGGTGGGCAGGGCTGCGGGAGTGTGGAGGCTGTAGGCGGCCCCCATGGTGGCGCAGAGCCGGACGAACAGGCCCTGCTCCGATCGAGGGATCTGCTGCATGTTCGGGCCCTCGTCCTCGGTGGTCTCGTCGCCGTAGAGGTGCCACACCCCGATGCCGTCGGATGCCGCGACCAGGGAGCCGGCGAAGGCCTGGAGGGCTCCGGGGCCGATCGAGGTCACCACGGCCGCCTTCTCCCCGGTGATCCACCGCAGCGCCGTGGCGACGTGGGACGCCTCGGTCTCGTGGCGCAGGTTGACCACCTTCAGGGCACCGTGGGACTGGTAGCGCCGCAGGGTCTCGCCCAGCTGGGTGGATCCGTGGCCGAGGACGCCCACGAAGGTGCGCACGTCCTGGGCGAGCAGTCCGAGCACGACGGCCTCGGTGGTCGTCATCGTGGCGACTCGGGGGATGAGTCCGGCATCGAGCGCGGCGGCCACCCCACCCGCTTCCACCACTGCCCGTGCCCGATCGTCGGTGCTCACCGCGAGGAGGTGTAGTGCAGCGTTGACGGACTGTCAACGAGGTTGCCGATATGACAACGGCCCGGTAGGGTCGCCGGGTGTGGGGACGATGACGGAGCCTCGTCGAGGGGGCACCCTCGAGACCGGACTGGATCTGCTCGAGGTGCTCTCGATGCTGCCCGACCCGGCCCAGGGCGTCGGGGTCACCGGGCTGGCGGAGCTGGTCGGTGCCGACAAGGCGAACGTGCATCGCCTGCTCGTCGTGCTCGAGCGGAGGGGCTACGTGCTCCAAGACCCCACGAGTCGGCGCTGGACGCTGTCGGTGGCGGTCGTGCGCCTGGCCGGACGCGTCCTGCGCTCGCTCGACGTGCGCCAGGCCGCTGCCCCGGTGCTGAGGCGGCTGGTGCTGGAGCAGGGCGAGACCGCCCACCTCGCCGTCGCCACCGCCACCGGAGGGCTCTACGTGCTGCAGGAGCGTCCGGAGGGCCGTGTGTCGGTGGAGACGGACCTCGGTGCCGCACCGGTGCTGCACGCCTCGGCGACGGGCAAGGTGCTGCTCGCCTGGTCGGAGCCCTCCGAGCGCCGCGCTCGGCTGCCCCGGACGTCGGAGCCCTACACCCGCCGCACCATCTGCGATCAGGTGGCGTTGGAGTCGGACCTTCGAGCGGTGCGGCGACGGGGCTACGCCGTCGACGACGAGGAGCTGCAGGAGGGCGTGCGATGCGTCGCCGCGCCGGTGCTCGACCTCGGGGGGTCGGTGGTGGCGACCGTCGGGCTCAGCGGACCGGTCGACCGGGTGCCGAAGTCGCGTCTACGGGCTCTGGGACGAGCGGCGACGGTGGCCGCGCATGAGGTGTCCGTCGCCCTGGGCGCGCCGAGCGCACAGGTCCCGGCCCCGAGTTGAGACCGGTCCCCTCCCGAGAGCTCGGCGTGGATGATCGGTGGCCTCGCCGTGAACTCGAGGTGAAACCTTCCGAGGGCCGCGCATCCGCGCTCCTGGTCGTTATCGTCCTTCTGGTGACCGTGCAGCCGGCCTCGTGTCCGACCGCCATCGAACCTGGCCGGCCTCCTGCGCCGAGCCCGCCGCGGCGGGTGACGTGAGCGAGCAGCCCCTCACCGCCGGGAGCGGCCCCCCCGGCCCGCCTCGCTTCGGACTCCCCGTGGCGATCGCCCTGATCGTGGGCAGCATTATCGGCGTCGGCATCTTCAACATGCCCACCTCGCTGGCCGCCTACGGGCCCATCAGCCTGGTGTCGATGGCGTTGACCACCGTGGGGGCGCTGGCGTTGGCGCTGCTCTTCGCCGAGCTGTCACGCCGCATGCCGGCCGACGGCGGTCCCTACGCCTACGCCCGCACCGCCTTCGGCAACGCAGTGGGCTTCGCCAACGCCTGGTCCTACTGGATCACCGCCTGGGCCGGCAACGCCGCCATCGCCGTGGGATGGGTGCTCTACGTCGAGCAGTTCGTGAACACCGACCACAAGAAGGTGGTCTCGGTGGCGCTGGTGCTGGTCGGCCTGTGGATCCCCGCGCTGGTGAACCTCTCGGGGGTCAAGAACATGGGCTCGATGCAGGTGGTGACCACGGTGGTGAAGTTCGCCGCTCTCGCGTTCATGGCGATCGTCGGGCTGTTCTTCGTGCGGCGCGCCAACTTCACCCCCTTCAACGCCAGCGGCGACAGCGCGGTCACGGCGATCGGGGGCGGCATGGCCATCGCGCTGTTCTCCTACCTCGGTGTGGAGACTGCGGCGGTCGCGGCGGGCAAGGTGCGCGATCCCGATCGCAACATCGGACGAGCCACGATCCTGGGCACCCTGGCGACCGCCGTGGTGTACCTGCTCTCGCTGACCGCCGTGTTCGGCATCGTCCCCAGCGACGAGCTGGCGAAGGCCTCGGCGCCGTTCTCGGTGGCCGCCGACCAGATCTTCGGTGGCAGCTGGGCTGGCGACGTGATGGCGCTCGCCGTGATCGTCTCGGGCATCGGCGCGCTCAACGGCTGGACCATGATCTGCGCCGAGATGCCCCTGGCCGCGGCGACCGATGGCCTGTTCCCGCGGCAGTTCCAGCGGGTCTCGAGGCGCGGTGTGCCGGCCTTCGGGATCGTGCTGTCCACCGCCTTGGCCTCCGTCGCCATGATCCTGGACTACCTGGGCTCCGGTGGTGCCACCGTGTTCACCACGCTCGTGCTCATGACCGGGATCACCTCCGCCATCCCCTACGGGTTCTCGGCGCTGGCGCAGTTGAAGTGGCGGTGGATCGACCACCGGGAGCTGCACACCCCGAGGTTCGTCCGCGATGCGGTGGTCGCCGTCGTGGCGCTGGTGTTCTCGGTGCTGTTCATCGTCTACTCCCGCAACACGGGCCACAGCGCGTGGGTGTACTGGGCGCCGTACCTGATGGCCGGCGGTGCCCTCGTCCTGGGCGTGCCCGTGTACCGGTTCCAGCGCCGCCGCATGGGCGAGCCGGAGCCGGCTCCGCCGTGGAGGCCCCAGGAGGCCGTCGCGAGCGGAGGTGGCGGATGAGGGTGGTGGTGGCGCTCGGCGGCAACGCCCTGCTGCAGCGGGGCGAGCCGATGACGGTGCAGAACCAGCGCGCCAACGTGGCGGTCGCCTGCGATCACCTGGCGACGGTCGCCCGCGCCCACCAGCTCGTGGTCTCCCACGGCAACGGGCCCCAGATCGGGCTGCTGGCGCTCGAAGCGGCCGCCTACACGCCCGTGCCGCCCTACCCGCTGGACGTGCTCGGCGCGGAGAGCCAGGGGATGATCGGCTACCTGATCGAACAGGAGCTGGGCAACCGGCTGGACGGTGAGCCACCGCTGGCGACCCTGTTGACGATGATCGAGGTCGATCCCGGGGACGCCGCCTTCCAGGATCCCTCCAAGCCGATCGGCCCCCTGTACGGCTCAGCGGAAGCTGCTGAGCTCGCTTCCGAGCACGGCTGGGCGTTCCGGCCCGACGGCGACTCGCTCCGGCGGGTCGTGCCCTCGCCGGCACCGGTGCGCATCGTCGAGGAGGCCCAGATCCGTCGTCTGGTCGAGGCCGGCTGCGCGGTGATCTGCGCCGGTGGCGGTGGGATACCGGTGGCCGCGGACGGGGCCGGACGCCTCGCAGGGGTCGAGGCCGTCATCGACAAGGACCACGCCAGCGGGCTCCTGGCGCGCGACCTCGATGCCGATGCGTTCGTGATGGCGACCGACACCGAGGGGGCGTTCCTGGGCTTCGGCACCCCCCAACAGCGGTTGGTCACGGCCGCGGACCCCGATGCCCTGCTGTCGGGGCACTCGGCGGAGTTCGCTGCCGGTTCGATGCTCCCGAAGGTCACCGCCGCCTGCGACTTCGCCCGTGCCACCGGTCGTCCGGCGATGATCGGCCGGCTCCGGGACATCGACGGCCTCGTGGCCGGCACCGCGGGCACCTGCATCTCGAGCCAGCTCGACGGCGTCGCCACCACCCCGGTCCCGGCGACTCCGCCACCAACGTCTCTCAAGGAGGACTGACCATGGGTCTCGGCGTCTACTCGGAGGTCGGAGCGCTGCGGAAGGTGATCGTGCACCGCCCCGGCCTCGAGCACAACCGGCTGACGCCGTCGAACGCGGAGGAGCTGCTCTTCGACGACGTGATGTGGGTCGCCCAGGCCAAGCGCGAGCACGACGCGTTCTGCGAGGTCATGCGCGAGCGGGGCATCGAGGTCTTCGAGGCGGAGACGTTGCTGGCAGAGGCCCTCGAGGGCGCGGATGCCGCGAACTGGGTCCTCGCCCACATCCTCGGTGAGCGCCAGATCGGAATCGGCGCCGTGGAGCGGGCCCACCGCTGGGTCCGCGAGGCGACGCCGGTCGAGGTGGCGGAGTTCCTCATCGGAGGGGTCACCCGCGACGACGTCACCTCGGACCTGGGGCTGGTCTGGCAGTCGAGCGACCCCAACGCCATGCTGCTGCCGCCGCTGCCGAACTTCCTCTTCCAGCGCGATCCGTCGTGCTGGATCGGCGCGGGGTACACCCTCAACCCGATGACCAAGCCGGCGCGCAAGCCCGAGTCGTCGATCATGGAGGCGATCTACCGCTTCCACCCGATGTTCCGCGGCGAGCAGCTCTCGGTGTGGCTCGGCGGGGCGTCCGAGGACTGGGGCAGCTGCCACGTCGAGGGCGGCGACGTCCAGCCGATCGGCAACGGCACGGTCATGATCGGGATGGGGGAGCGCACCACCCCCCAGGCGGTGCTGGTCATCGCCCGCGAGCTGTTCAGGGCCGGGGCGATGGAGCAGGTGCTGGCCGTGCACCTGCCCAAGTCCCGCAGCTACATGCACCTCGACACCGTCATCACGATGTGCGACCGGGACCTGGTGACGCTGTTCCCCGAGGTGGTCGGCGGGGCTCGAACCTGGAGGGTCCGGCCGGGGGACTCCCCGGAGGACCTGGTGGTGGAGGAGCAACATGGTTCGTTGGTCGAGGCGATGTCGCTCGCGCTCGGGGTCGGGAGCATGCGGGTGATCCCCACCGGAGGGGACCACTTCGAAGCCGAGCGGGAGCAGTGGGACGACGGGAACAACGTGGTGGCGTTGGAGCCCGGGGTGGTCGTGGCCTACGAGCGCAACGTCGGGACCAACACCGCCCTGCGCAAGGCCGGCGTCGAGGTCATCACCATCGAGGGCTTCGAGCTGGGCCGGGGTCGTGGCGGATCCCACTGCATGACCTGTCCGATCGAACGCGATCCGGCGTTCTGAACCCACGGGAGCCACCGTGTACAACCTCCGCAACCGGAGCTTCCTCAAGGAGCTCGACTTCACCCCCGACGAGCTGCGCTACCTGCTGCGGCTGTCCGGCGACCTCAAGGCCGCGAAGTACGCCGGCACCGAGGAGCAGCGCCTCGGCGGCAGGGAGATCGCCCTGATCTTCGAGAAGACCTCCACCCGAACGAGGGCGAGCTTCGAGGTGGCCGCCCACGACCAGGGAGCGCACGTCACCTACCTCGACCCATCCGGGTCGCAGCTGGGTCACAAGGAGTCGATCGAGGACACGGCCCGGGTGCTCGGGAGGATGTACGACGCCATCGAGTTCAGGGGCAGCGAGCAGTCGGGCATCGAGGAGCTGGCGCAGCACGCTGGGGTCCCCGTCTACAACGGGCTCACCAACGAGTGGCATCCCACGCAGATGCTGGCGGACTTCCTGACCATGCACGAGTCCTCGAACAAGGAGTACCGGGATCTCCGCTACGCCTTCTGCGGGGACTGCCGCTACAACATGGGCCGCTCGCTGCTGGTCATGGGCGCCCTCATGGGCGCCGACGTTCGCCTGTGCGGCCCGAGGGACCTCCAACCACCAGAGCACGTGGTGGCCACCGCGCGCCAGGTCGCCGCAGGCACCGGTGCCCGGATCGCCGTCACCGACCAACCCGAGGAGGCTGTGGACGGCGTCGACTTCATCCACACCGATGTGTGGGTGTCGATGGGCGAGGACCACTCCGTGTGGGCCGACCGAGTGGCGCTGCTCACGCCGTTCCAGGTGAACCGCGCCCTGCTGGAGGCTTCGGGGAACCCGGCGGTGAAGTTCATGCACTGCCTCCCGGCCTTCCACGACGCCAACACCACCGTGGGGGCGCAGATCATGGCGGAGACCGGCATGGCCGAGGGCCTCGAGGTCACCGACGAGGTGTTCCGCTCGCCGGCGAGCATCGTGTTCGACCAGGCGGAGAACCGCCTCCACACCATCAAGGCGGTCCTGGTCGCCACGCTCGCCTGAGCCCGCGGGTGGGAGCTACTCGGTCGTGAGGTGGCGGTAGAGGCGGGTCAAGCGCCTCGGCAGGGATTCCACGTCTGCGACGACCTCGTAGCCCAGGTCGTCGCACATCTGCGCCAGGTAGTCCGCTCCGGTGCTGTCGACGGTGATGAGGAAGGGCTCGATCCGCCGGCGCCTCGCTTCCAGCAGCGCCTTGTGGGTGTCGTGCAGCGGGTAGTCGATGCTGCCTCGCTCCGGGCCGTAGTCCTCGTCCTCGGGCCGGCCGTCGGAGACCAGGATCAGCAGCTTCACCTTGGCCGCCACGTCGTTCAGCTTGGCGACGGTGTGGCGGATGGCAGGGCCCATCCGCGTGGCCCCGAGCGGTTCGATGCCCCCGACCCTCCTTCGCACCACGTCGTCGAGGGGCTGATCGAGCTCCTTCACGACGAGGAGCTCGACGTTCTGGTGGCCCTGGCCGGAGAACCCGTAGATGCCGTAGGCATCGCCGGTCGCCTCGATCGCCTCCACCATCAGCACGGTGGCGTCGCGCACGACGTCGATCACGCGTCGCTCGCCGTCGGCCGCCGGTTCCCTGGTGGAGGCGGACTGGTCGATGAGCAGTGCCACCGCCACGTCGCGCACGATCTTGTTGCGCCGGGTGTAGAAGCGCGCGAGCGGCCCCGCTCCGGCCAGCTTGTCGGCGTGGAAGGCGATGGCCTCGTCGAGGTCGATGTCGCTGCCGTCCTCGAGGCGGTTGATCTTGCGGAACGCCTCGGGTCGCAGCTGTTCGAAGCGGCGGCGGGTCTGCACGACCAGGCTGTGGTGCTGGGAGAGGGAGTCCTCGTAGGCGCCGGGAGGACCTTCGGGTGCGGCGCGCTCGCCGAGGCGGCAGTGCCCGTGCCGGTAGTCGTGCGCCTTGTGGTCCCACTCGTCGTAGTGGAACCAGGTGACCTCAGGTGCATCGGCTCCGTGGTCAGGGTCCTCCGGCTCCTCGGCGTCGGTGCCGTCCGCCTGCGCCGCGTCCTCGGCCTGTTCGGACTCCTCGGCGACCCGGCGCTCCAGCTCCTCCAGCAGCGCCTCCACCTCGGCCCGATCGAGGGGACCGTCCTCCCCCTGCATCTCGACGACGTCGCTCAGCAGGTCCGCCAGCTCGTCGTGGGTGAGGGCGATCCGGTCGTGCTCGTCGACGTCGTCGAACAGGTCGAGCACCTGCACGGTCTCGGGTCGGTAGTCGCCGTGGAGGTCGGGCTGCGCGAGCTCCTCGCCCAGCGGTGCCTCGCCGGTGGGCTGTCCTGCCGATCGGTCGGCCCGGGGCACCTCTTCGGGGATCGCCACCGCCAGGTCGTACAGCGCAGCTGCCACCTCGGCGGCGTCCTGCACCGTGGCACCGGGGAGCCGGAGGAGGTGGAGGAGCTCTCTGGCGGTACCGGGCAGCTCCATCGGTGCCGACGACGGGTGGCCCAGCGACTCGAGCACGAGGCTCTCGGCGAACGCCTGGGGCGCGCTCCAGCGGGATCGGCCTGCGCGGTCGGCGGCCGCCCGGTCCCGCAACCGATCGAGCGCGGCGCGGATCCCCGGGTACTCGCGTGCCGCAACCGCGTCGATGCGGGTGCCCTCAGCCAGAGCGAAGAGCCAGGAGAAGAGCCGGCGACGCGGGAATCGGGCGTAGAGCTGGTGCATGTCCGGCCAGCGGGGATCCGTCGGGGTCACCGTCGGGCGACCCTGCACCTCCGCCGGCAGGTGCGCCCCGTCCACGCCGAGACGGAACTCGAAGGAGCCGTGGGTGAGGCGAGCGGCCTGCAGGGTGATGTGCACCTTGTAGGCCGCGAGGTTGGCGTCGTGGGCATCGAAGGCGTCGATGCTGGGGGGGAGGAACACCGAGGTGCCGTCGGTGGTCGCCCCGCTGGACGCCGACCATCCCAGTCCTCGGGCCGCCAGGACCCCGACGGGTTGCAGGATGAGCTCCCTGCCGGTGAGCGCCTGGGCGTAGAGGCGCAGCAGCGACGCGACCTCGGCGAGCTCGACACGCCCGGCGAGGGCGGCGAGCAGGTCCCGGGCCTGGGCGGACTCGAGGCGGAACCAGGCCGTGGCCCTGTCGTGACCGCCGGGCTCCCCGAGGAGCTCGCAGCCGGCTGCACGCCAACGGCGAGCGGCATCGGGCTCCAGGCGCTCCACCACCGCGGGCGCGCCGGCGAGGAGCTCGAGGCCGACGAGGGGATGGGGTGCCACGATGGCGCAGCCCTCGGCCATGAGCTCGTCCTGGAGGGTCACCGGCAGACCGCCGAGCGCTTCCGTCGCGGCGAGGATCGTGGCGAAGGCGCCCGGTCCCTCGGCCTGCACCGCAGCGGCGGCCAGGCCGAGCAGCGGTGTGCGCACGGATGGGTCGACCCCCTCGAGGAGCTTCGGCACCTGCTCGAGGCAGCGGTCGGCCTCCGCCCAGCTGCGCTGCACGACCTGGTGCAGCAGCACCAGGAACGAGCGACGGTCCTGCGGGGCGAGCATCTCGAGGGTCACCTCGGCATCCCGGAGGCAGGTGACCGCCATCTCCGGCGCCCTGCTGGACAAGGCGGTCACGCACCGCACGAGGAGGTCCAGCTCCTCCATGTCGATCAGCTCCAGGAGGCGAGGGGTCTGGTGGAACAGACGGGTGGCCAGCCCGAGGTTGGTCCATCCTCCGTTGGCCAGGCGCTCGCCCATGTCCGCCCACAGCCCCAGGGCGTCGTAGCCGGCCCTGTAGGCCACGGCCGGGGCCATGTCCATGAAGGCCGAGGCCAGCTTCGCCGAGGTTGCCCCCAGGCGGTCGAGCAGCACCCGGTAGCGCTCGGTGTCGGCTTGACCGCGGTCGCCCTGTTCGCGGTCGGCCCGTTGGTGAGCGGAGTTGGTGCCGGCGGTGCCCACGGCGCTCACTCCACGAAGATCGCGGAGACGACCTCCTCGATCGAGCGCTGCACCTCGGCGTCGTCGGTGAGGGCCCACACGACGGCCGACTCGCACGCACGACGCGGCGCGATGTCGCGGGCGATGAGCTTTCCGGCGTACGCGAGGAGTCGGGTGGAGACGCCTTCCTCCAGCCCGTGCTCCCGCAGGTTGCGGACCTTCTCGCCGAGCTTCGCCAGGCCCTCCGCGACGTCGGTGCCGCAGCCCGACTCCCGGGCGATGATCTCCGCCTCCTGGTCGCGGCCCGGGTAGTCGAACTCGATGGCGATGAAGCGCTGTCGCGTCGAGTGCTTGAGGTCCTTGAGCGCCGACTGGTAGCCGGGGTTGAACGACAGCACGAGCAGGAATCCCGGTGCGGCCTCGATGAGCTCGCCCCGCTTCTCCACCGGCAGCAACCTCCGGTAGTCGGCCAGGGGGTGGATGAGGACGGTGGTGTCCTTGCGGGCCTCGACCACCTCGTCGAGGTAGCAGATCGCCCCGAACTTGACCGCTCGTGTGATGGGCCCGTCGATCCAACGGGTCTCGTCGCTCTCGAGCAGGTAGCGCCCCACGAGGTCCGATGCGGTGAGGTCCTCGTGACAGGCGACGGTGATCAGCGGCACGCCTTCTTGGTCACGGTCGCCGAGGTGGCGGTGCAGCTCCCAGGACATGTACTCCACGAACCGGGTCTTGCCGCATCCCGTCGGGCCCTTCAGGACCACCGGGATCTGCTCCTCGTAGGCCGCCTCGAACAGCTCCACCTCGTCGGCGATCGGGAGGTAGTAGGGCTCCTCGGTGATGCGGAACTCCTCGATCTGGAGGCGGCGGTAGCCCTCCGGCTCCTCTGCCGCACGTGCGTCCCGTCGGTTTCGCTGGTTGCTCACCGTCTCCGCTCCATCCTCGGGTGCTTCCACCTCGGTCCGCGCCTGCCGTTCCACCAACCCGAGGTCGTGCCTGGTGTTCGTCTGCCCCAGCGGGGGTGAGGTGACGCAGAGCACCTGCGGGATCTTGCCGGGGTTCTTGGCAAAGCGTCCATCGCCAGATATGTTGGGAAGTGTAGCGAGGATATCGTGAGTTAGAAGTGCGACTCCTCGCACCGTCATCCTGAAGGGGGATCAACATGTTTGCACCGTCGCTCAACCTGGACCTCGACAAGCTCCAGGACTCGGAGGACAAGGGCAAGAAGAAGGCGTCCGACAAGGCCAAGAAGGCCGTCAAGGCCGAGGCCGAGACCGACGGCGCCAAGGGCACCGACGCCTGAGCGGCTGACGAACCCACCCCATCCGATGGCATCCACCTCTGCTCCCGCGCGGCCCGGTTTGCGGCGCCTCGCCCCCGCCGAAGTCTCCACCCGCCTGAACGACCTCATGTCGCGGCCCTACGACTACCGCGACTGGGAGGACGTCTACCGAGAGCAGTGGACCTGGGACGACGTGGTCCACGTCTCCCATCTGCGCACGAACTGCATCTCCACGTGCTCGCTCGACGCCTTCGTCAAGGACGGCATCGTCTGGCGTGAGGAGCAGAACGCCAACTTCCCCCAGCAGTTCGAGGGGATCCCCGACTTCAACCCGAGGGGGTGCTCCTCGGGTTGCGCCTACAGCGTGCAGATGTACGATCCCACCCGGATCCGCTACCCGATGAAGCGGATCGGTGAGCGGGGCAGCGGCCGCTGGGAGCGGCTCAGCTGGGACCAGGCGCTCGAGGAGATCGCCGACAAGCTGATCGACGTCGTGGTGGAGGACGGCCCGGAGAGCGTGGTCTACGACCAGGGCACCACCAACATCGACAACGGCCTGGGCTCCATGCTGGAGATGCACTTCTTCGGCAACTGCATCTCCTCGGCCAGCATCGACTCCTGGGCGGGTGTCGGTGACCTGCCCAACGGCCTCATCCAGACGTGGGGCACCTACATGAGCGAGGGGACGGCGGACGACTGGTTCCGCTCGGACTACATCCTCATCTGGATCGCCAACCCCAGCTACACCCGTCAGCCGGACGCCCACTTCCTCTGGGAGGCCCGCTACCGCGGTGCCAAGGTGGTCACGATCGCCCCCGACTTCAGCCCCTCGACCGTGCACGCGGACCGGTGGATGAACCTCCGCTACGGCACCGACGCCGCCCTGGCCCTGGCCATGGCCAACGTGATCGTGACCGAGGACCTCTACGACGAGGCCTTCGTGAAGGAGCAGACCGACCTGCCGTTCCTCGTGCGTGACGACGACGGTCGGTTCCTGCGCGAGTGCGATGTGGAAGAAGGCGGCGCCGAGGACGAGTTCTACTACTGGAACCTGGCCACCGAATCGCTCACCCTCGCGGCGGGCACGTGGGGCTCGGAGGTGATGACCCTCGAGCTCGACGACGACGAGGTGCCGGCGCTCAACGGCAGCCACCTGGTGAAGCTGGCCGACGGCTCCAAGGTGCGGGTCCGCCCGGTGTGGGAGCACCTGGTGCAGCACCTGGCCGACTACACCCCGGAGAAGGCCGCCGAGATCTGCGGGGTGCCCGCCGCCAACATCCGCCTCGTCGCCCGGGAGTTCGCGGCGGCGAAGTCGGCGATGATCCAGAGCGGATGGGGTGCCTGCAAGCACTACTACTCGGACCTGTTCCAGCGGGGCATGGCCTACCTGGTGGCGCTGACCGGCAACACGGGTGGCAAGCCCGGTTCCGGCATCAAGGTGTCGACGTGGTGGCCCATGCCCGGATTCGTGCTGTCGAGCACCTTCGGGCCCCGGCTGGCCGACGAACCGCCGCCCCCGATGCCGATCGACCGCGCCCAGATGCAGGACGTGTCGAAGATGATGTTCGACATGATGGGCCAGGCCATGCGGGCGACGCCGCTCATCCCCTGGCTCTACGCCCACGACCCCGAGTGGGCGAAGATCGCCGGCAAGGACGCCTATGCCGACCCGTCGCTGCCGCGACCGGTGGCGGACTACATGCAGGACGTCTTCGACAACGAGTGGATGCCGATCTACCCGCGCCCGCCGAAGAAGCCGCGCTTCTTCTACTACTCCGGGCCGAACCCCCTTCGCCGGTGGCCGAACCCCAAGACGATCCGCGACAGCCTCTGGAAGGAGATCGAGACCATCGTCACGACCGACTTCCGGATGTCGACCTCGGGCATGTGGTCCGACTACATCCTGCCGTCCTGCGGGTACTACGAGAAGCCCGGCATCAAGTACGTCCAGTCCTACATCCCCTGGGTCGTGGTGGGCGAGCGCGCGGTACCGGAGCTCTATGAGTCGAAGCACGAGTGGGACATCATGTTCATGCTCGCCCGGAAGATCCAGGATCGGGCCACGGCCCGCGGGATCGAGAGCTTCACCGACGCCAAGGGCGCTGAGCACCGCATCGACAACATCTACGACGAGATGTCGGCCGACGGCCACTACGGCGCAGGCCCGGAGGGGGAGCGCAAGGCCCTCGACTACATCATGCGCTACTCCCAGATCACCAGTGCCACGGATCTCGGTGAGCAGCCGTGGCAGAAGGCCGCCGAGGACGGCATGGTCAAGATCGAGGAGGTGAAGCCGATCGATCTGGCCATCGGGCTGTCGTCCATGATGGGCGACTTCGACACGAGCGAGCCGATGAACCAGTTCGGCTGGTTCATCAACCGCAAGGATCCCTGGCCGACCCTGACGGGTCGCCAGCAGTTCTACATCGACCACGAGTGGTTCCTGGAGGTGGGCGAGCAGCTGACGGTGCACAAGGAACCGCTGCCCGCCGGCGGTCCCTACCCGCTGCGCCTCACCGGCGGCCACAACCGCTGGAGCCAGCACGCCATCTTCCGGGCCAACCCTCAGCTGCTGCGGCTGCAGCGGGGAAGCCCGGAGTGCTTCATCAGCAAGGCCGACGCACAGGCTCGCGGCATCGCCGACCACGACCAGGTCAGGGTGTTCAACGACATCGGCGAGTTCATCCTGCGAGCCAAGGTGTCCCCGGCGGTGCAGCCCGGTGAGGTCATCTGCTACCACGCGTGGGAGGGCTACCAGTTCCCGGGTGGGGCCACCCAGAACGATGTCGCTGCCAGTCCGCTGAAGCCCAACAACATGGTCGGCGACTACGGCCACCTGCAGTACCGGGGTGCCTACATGACGATGAACCACGTGCCCAAGGAGGTCTCGGTGGACGTCGAACGAGTGAGGGAAGAGCTGTGAGCGTCGCAACAGGATCGATCGTGGTGCCGGGCCGGAGCGTGAGCGCGTCGCTGGAGGCGATGCTCTCGCCGACGTCCGAGCACTGGGAGTCCGCGGAGGCGGTGACGGTCTCGCTCGAGCCCACACCGCTCGACCGTCAGCCCTCGGCCTACGTTCGCACGGCCTGGAAGGAGCGTCGCCGGGGCGACATCCGCGAGGTCGAGGTCAGCGCTCTGCGCGGCTCCGACTCGTTGGCGTTCCGCCTCGAGTGGGCGGTGCCGCGCCCCCAGCGACGCATCTCGGACATCAACGTGTACGCCGACGCGTGCGCGGTGCTGCTCCCTCTCGACGGCAAGCACCTCGAGCACGATACGATGGGCAGTCCGGAGCACCCGGTGCAAGCCTGGCACTGGCGTGCCGGCACGGAGCAGCCCTTCGAGATCACCGCCACGGGGATCGGCACCGTCGAGCGTGCCCGGTCCCATCAGGTCGTCGGCTCGTCCCGTTGGGACGACGGGAGATGGCAGGTGGTGCTGGCCCGACCGCTGGACGCGGACGGCGTGAAGCTGGGTCGCACGGCGCGGATCCCGGTGGCGTTCGCCGTGTGGTCAGGCGCGGCGGGAGAACGAGCCGGCCTGAAGGCATACACGCCGCAGGCGCACGAACTGGTGATCGGGGGCTGACGCGATGACGACCAAGACCGCGGCGAAGAAGAAGGCTGCACCGAAGAAGGCCGCGCCGAAGAAGGCCGCGCCGAAGAAGGCCGCGCCGAAGAAGGCTGCACCGAAGAAGGCTGCACCGAAGAAGGCCGCACCGAAGAAGGCCGCACCGAGGAAGGCTGCACCGAAGAAGGCTGCACCGAAGAAGGCGGCACCGAAGGCGGCGGCGGGCGCACCACAGCACCAGTTCGCGATGGTGTTCGACCTCAACAAGTGCCTCGGTTGTCAGACCTGCACGATCTCCTGCAAGACGCAGTGGACCCGTGGCAACGGCATGGACGCCATGTGGTGGAACATCGTGAACACGATGCCGGGCAAGGGCACTCCCCGCAACGCACTCGAGCTGGGCGGTGGCTACCGCAACGGCGAGCCGGTCCCTGGAGAGATCCCGCCGAAGAGCGAGTGGGGCGAGGCGTGGGACTTCGACTACGACGACGTGTTCTACGGGGGCGACACCAGCGTGTACCTGCGACCCCGCGAGCACGACGGCCGTGCGCCCACCTGGGGCCCGAACTGGGACGAGGACATCGGAGGCGGCGAGTACCCCAACTCGTACTTCTTCTACCTGCCCATGATCTGCATGAACTGCTCGAAGCCGGCATGCCTCGAGGCGTGCCCTCGCGACACCATCTACCGGCGCGAGGAGGACGGCATCGTCCTCATCGACGAGGAGCGATGCCACGGCTACCGGTTCTGCATGGAGGCATGTCCCTACAAGCGGATCTACTTCAACGAGCAGCGGGTCATCGCCCAGAAGTGCATCTCGTGCTTCCCTCGTCTGGAGCACGGTGTCGCACCGGCCTGCGTGCGTCAGTGCCCCGGCCGCATCCGCCACGTCGGCCACCTCGACGACCGCTCCAGCCACATCCACAAGCTGGTCAAGAAGTGGAAGGTCGCTCTCCCGCTGAGGCCCGACTTCGAGGTGGAGCCCAACGTGTTCTACGTGCCGCCCACCCTGCCCACCGCCTTCGGCGACGACGGCGAGTTCGACGAGGAGGGGTCGCGGATGCCGATGGAGGAGTTGCGAGACCTGTTCGGTCCCGGCGTCGACCAGGCGCTGGCGACCATCGAGGAGGAGCGCGAGAAGGTGCGCGGCGGTGGCCGCTCCGAGCTCATGGACATCCTGATCTCCCACGACTGGAACGACCTGCTCGGCCCCTATCCGCAGGATCCGGGGGCCATGGTGCCGCCGACCCCGCCGAGCGCCAGGACCTGAGCCGATGGTGGCTGCGATGGTCGTCGACGGTGCCGCCCACAGGGCCGCAGGCCCGGCCAGGGCGGCGATGTGGTTCGAGCTCGTCGGTCTGTTCGAGTACCCCACGGACGGGCTGGTCGAGTCGGCCCGCAGCGGTCGCCTCACCTCGGACATCGCAGGGGCGGCTGCCGGTCTGCCGTATCCGCTCGACGTTCCCGCCTTCGACGACCTGCCCCCGGACCCGCCCGGGATGGGCTCGGAGTTCATCAGGCTCTTCGACGTGCCGTCCGCGGGCACGCCGTGCCCGCTCTACCTCGGTGCGCTCGGGGGCGACCGCCGGACCACCATGGAGGACCTCCTTCGCTTCTACCGCCACTTCGGCCTGAGCGTGGTGCACGCCGAGGAGCGAGACCTGCCGGACTCGGTCCCGACGGTGCTGGAGTTCCTCGGCTACCTGGTGGAGCGGGAGCAGCTCGACCCGAACGGGGGCGACGACGAGCGTCGCGCCCAACGCGACCTGCTCCAGCGGCACCTCGTCCGTGGCGCGTCCGTCATCCGAGAGCGGGTGGCCCGGCTCGACCCACCCGCGTTCTATGCCGGAGCCACGGCACTGCTCGAGGAGCTGGTCCACGCCGAAGCCGCGGCGCTCACCGGCGGTTGATCCCCGTCGGTCGACCGGCGGCGAGCGTCAGGCGCTCACCAGAGCCCAGGCATCCATGTCCTCCACATGGGCGGCGTGGCGCTCGGCCATGGCCAGGAACATCTCGTCTCCGTGCTCCGTGCGACCGACGAGCACCGAGGCGACCACCGCCATGTGCAGGCCGGCGAAGGCGTTCACCCGGTAGGAGCGCCAGCAGTCGTCCTCGCTGAGCTCCACCCCCTGGGCGGTCAGGCCTTGGCGGTACACCTCCAGCAGCTCCTGCTCGTGGGTGCGTCGGTCCTCGGTGTGCAGGCCGGCGCCGAGGAAGTAGGCGGCGTCGCTCGGGCCCGCTCCGATGCCCACGGTCTGCCAGTCCACCGTGGTGAGCGCCGGAGCGCCGGGGCCGTCACCGAAGAGCATGTTCTCCAGCCGGTAGTCGCCGTGCAGAAGGGTGAGCGGTCCTCCGTCGTCGCTGCAGAGCCATGACCCGACGACCGGCGTGAAGCGCTCCGCAGCCAACGCGGCGCGATCGGAGAGGCGGTCCTCGTACTGGGTGAGGAACTGCGGCACGAGCGCCTCGTAGATGGCGGACAACCCCTCGCCGCCGTTCTCGCTGCGGGCCGTGAGCCACTCGTGGTCGTGCAGGTCGGTGGCGTTCCACATGCTGGCGTGCAGCAGCGCCAGCTGCTCCATGGCGAGCGCGGACTCGTCGACGGAGCAGGCATCGACCTGGCTGCCCTGGCGGGCGGGGCGGATGTCCTCCATGATCACGGCGAAGGCACCGGTCTCCATGTCGATGTCGGCGTAGTGGCAGTGGGGGATACGCATCTTCACCCGGTCGGCGAGCTCCTTGAAGAAGCAGATCTCCCGCACGTAGATGCCCGTCATCAACCCGGCCTGTCGGCTCGTGGGGTCCATCGAGGCGAACTTGCCGACGATGCTCGTCGGAGCCCCCTGTGCTTCGCCGTCCCACTGGAGCTCGAAGCGGATGTTGTCGCCGAGCTTGCCGGTGCCGATGCGGGTGTGGGTGAAGGAGGTGATCTCCGCCCCCTCGCCGACCGCACCGGAGGAGTGCAGCACGGCGGTGAGCCACTCCGGGGTCAGCGCGTCGGGGTCAGCTTGCAGTTCGATCATCTCGCAATCCTCGCACGAATATGCAGCGATTTGCCACGGAACGAGCGGGTCAGGCGTCCGCAGGACTGATCGCTCGCATCGGGGGATCCGCCTCCCGGCGCAGCCCCTACGCTGCCCGTCCATGCCCAGAGACCACGCTTCGGAACAGTTCCGTCCACCCAGTTCCGAAGAAGCGCTGGAGAGGCTGGACATGCCGATGCGGGACGCGATGAGCACCCAGCGCGCCGTGCGGATGCTGCACAGCGATCCCGTCCCCCACGAGGTGCTGCTGCCGCTGCTGGAGCTGTCGTTGAAGGCGCCGACCAGCTCGAACTCCCAGGACTGGATCTACATGGTCGTCGAGGACCGCGAGCAGAAGAAGCGGCTCGGACGGGTGTACCGGGTCCTCTACCGTGCGTTCTCTCCGGTGGTGGAACGCCAGGCCGACGGTGACGAGCAGGCCCGCCGCCAGCTCGCGCCGGGCAAGTGGCAGGCGGAGCACTTCGAGGACATCCCGGTCTTCGTGATCCCGTGCTACAAGCGCACGCTCAAGCACCGCCCGACGGGATGGCCGCAGATCTCGGTGTCGTCCTTCTACGGCTCGGTGTACCCGGCGGTGCAGAACCTGCTGTTGGAGTGCCGGGCGGTCGGACTCGGCGCTTCGATCCAGACCCTGCCCATCTGGCTCCTCCCGGAGGCCAAGCGGATCCTCGGCCTCCCCTGGAACGTCGACCCTGTGTGCATCGTCCCCATCGGTTGGGCCAAGGGCCGTTACGGCCCCACCACCCGCACGCCGATCGGGGAGGTCGTGCACGTCGACCGCTTCGGCAACCGGCCGTTCGTGGAGTCCTCGAAGCCGGTGGGCGATGCGAGCGCGTGAGCTGCGTGCCGTCGCGAGTGTCGCGCAGGCCGTGTCCTCCCTCGTCGTGGGATGGCCACGTTGCAGAGTTGCTCGAGGGAGGCGGCATCTCCCCCGTTCTGGCGAGGGTGAGCTTGCTCAGGAGAGGCCGAAGTTGGCCATCGCCTGGGTCATCGGGGAGTAGATCGCCGAGTCGATGCCGACGTTGATGCAGGCTGGGAGGCCGGAGGACAGGGCCCGGTCGATGGCGCCGCGCAGCTCGTCCGCGCTGTCGACGAACTCGCCGTAGCCACCGAGGGCTCGGACGACCTCGTGGTACGGGCGAACCCCCAGATCGACCCCGACGTGCTGGTCGGAGCCGTACATGAGGTCCTGGCCGTGGCGGGACATCCCCCAGGACCCGTCGTTGCCCACGATGCACACGAAGGGCAGGTCGTGGCGCACGGCGGTGTCGAACTCCATGGCGTTGAGGCCGAAGGAGCCGTCGCCCTCCAACAGGAACACGGGGTTGTCGGGTCGGGCCAGCTTGGCTGCGAGGGCGAAGGGGATCCCGATGCCCAGGCAGCCGAGGTAGGTGCTGATCGACAGCAGTCGTCCCGGTCCGCGGGCGGTGAAGGCCATGGCCGACCAGGTCATGATGTCGCCGCCGTCGGAGACCAGGGTGGCGTCTGGGCCGGCGGCATCCTCGATGGCCTGCACCAGCTGGTAGGGGTGCACCGGCTTGTCGGGTGCGGCGGCGTGGCTCTCGACCAGGGCCGCCCGATTGCGGTCGGCGGCCTGGCGGAGCTGGTCGCCCCAGGCCGCGCGGGCGGGGGAGATGCCGCCCTCCCAGCCCTCCGCAAGGGTCT
This sequence comes from uncultured Microthrixaceae bacterium, assembly GCA_964420125.1. GTDB lineage: Bacteria > Actinomycetota > Acidimicrobiia > Acidimicrobiales > Microtrichaceae > CAYQQQ01. Next base: position 24,177 of record CAYQQQ010000017.1, on the reverse strand, counting down.
CGCAGAACACGCGCACGTCGCTGGTGAGGTTGTGGGTGCCCTCGAGGTTGCGGCCGGTCTCACCGGGATCGATGTCCACCCGGATGACGGTCTTGCCCTTCAGGAAGGCGCCGTTGAGCATGGTGAAGCCGAGGCGGGCGCCCAGCACGACCACCACGTCGGCCATCAACGCCTCACCGAAGGCGGTGCCGAAGGGCAGGGTGGGGCCGAAGGACCACTCGTGGGTGTCGGGCAGCACGCCCCGTCCGGCGTTGATGGAGAAGACCGGCAGGCCGACGGTCTCGGTGAGCCGCGCCAGCGCCGTCGAGGCGCCGGACCAGTGGCCTCCGCTGCCGACGATCGCGATGGGGCGCTCCGCCTCCGCCAGCACCGCGGCGACCCGGTCGAGCGCCACCGGGTCGGGGCCCGGGGCCGCAGGCTGCACCGCGGCGCGGGCCTTGGCACCGTCGGGCACCTCCTTGAACAGCACGTCCAGAGGCAGCTCGAGGTAGACCGGTCCCGGCCGGCCGTTGCGAGCTTCGGCCAGCGCCATCTGGGCGTACTCGCCGGCGCGCTCCGCGCTGGTGCACACGCGAGCCCACTTGGTGATGGGACGCACCATCTCGAGCTGGTTGAGGTCCTGGAGGGGCCAGGTGTCGGCATGCGCCAGGGGGCGGGCGCCGGTGAGCAGCAGGGTGGGGCTGAGCGACATGTAGGCGTTCGCCAGCCCGGTCACCGCGTCGGACAGGCCGGGCCCGGCGGTCACCGCTGCCACGCCGGTGCGGCCGGTGGCCAGCGCCCAGCCTTCGGCCATGTGGGCCGCCGCCTGCTCGTGGCGGGTGTCGACGATGCGGATGCCTTCGTTCTGGCAGCCGTACAGCAGCGAGTCGATGTGGCCGCCCTGGAGGCAGAAGAGGTGGTCCACGCCCGAGGCGGCGAGGGTGCGGGCGACCAGCCGTCCGGCGTCGTGCTTGTCGTACATGGGGTTCCCCGATCGTGCTCATCGCGGCCGCAGGTGCGGGAGCGAGGGTGGCTGGCAGGATTGGCTACGCTCGTTGCCAGAGTTGTGATAGAGACCATAGCAAACACCGCGACGCCCGAGAGGAGCCGCACATGCCCGTGTCGAGCGAACCCATCAGCCCGCCGGAGGACACCCTCGACCGCTACCGTCGCCGGTTCTCCTACGACAAGGTGACGTGGGGCTCCCACTGCGCCAACTGCATCGCCACGTGCTCCTACCGCGTGTACTGCCGAGACGGAAAGGTCCGCTTCGAGGAGCAGGCGGGCAACTTCCCCCCGGTCGAGGCCGGAGTTCCCGATCGCAATCCCATGGGGTGTCAGAAGGGAGGTGCGTGGAGCGCCCAGATCGATTCGCCGGACCGGGTGCTGCACCCGCTTCGAAGGGTGGGTGCGCGCGGATCCGGCCAGTGGGAGGAGATCTCCTGGGAGGAGGCCAACGCGATGGTGGCCGACGCCGTCCTCGACGCCATCGAGGAGTCCGGCCCCGAAGCGGTCATCGTCGACGAGGGCCCCGAGGGGGGCATGCTCACCATCGGCGGCTACATGCGCTTCGCCAACACCATCGGCGCCGTGTCGATCGACGGCAACGCCACCGTCAACGACGTCCCCGCCGGCCACGTGCTCACCTTCGGGTCGATGGCGGTGGGCTCGTCTGCGGAGGACACCTTCCACTCGGATCTCGTGCTGATCTGGCACACCAACCCGGCGTACACACGGATCCCGGTGTTCCACTACCTCACCGAGGCACGCTACCGGGGGGCAGAGATCGTGCTGATCGCGCCCGACTTCAGCCCCTCGGCTCCGCACGCGGACGTCTTCGTGCCGGTGGTGCCGGGCGGTGATGCCGCGCTGGGGCTGGCCATGTGCCAGGTCGTGGTGGAGGAGGGCCTGATCGACGAGGAGTTCGTCTGTGCACAGACGGACCTCTCCCTGCTGGTGCGCACCGACACCGGGGAGCTGCTGCGAGAGCACCACCTGGTGGCCACCGGGAGGAACCACCGGTTCCACGTGTGGAACGCCGATGCCGGCGCGGTTGAGCTGGTGGCCGAGGACCGGCTGGGCTTCGAGTTCGAGGTGCCGCTGCGCGGGCGCTTCGAGGTGGAGCTGCACGACGGGGAGTCCGTCGAGGTGACCACCGCCTTCGAGCTGCTGGTGGAGCGCCTCGCCGAGTACACCCCGGAGCTGGCCTCACCGCACTGCGGGGTGAACCCCGAGGTGATCCGGATGTTGGCGCGCAAGGCGGCCACGGGGCGCACGAAGATCTGGGAGGGCTTCGACACCGCCAAGCACTACCACGGCGACCTGATGGAGCGGGCCATGGACCTGCTCCTCGCCCTCACCGGGAACTGGGGGCGCCCCGGACGAGGCCTCGACACGCTGGTCGGGTGGCCCTTCGAGGGCGCCTACCTGATCGAGATGAAGGATCGGGCCGGCCTGGAGGCCGCCGAGCAGCTCCACGAGCGGGTACAGGGCGTGAGCGCCATGCTGGCCACCCAGCGCGACCCCGACGGCCTGGGCTTCTACCCGGCGATGGCCTTCCAGCAGTTCATGCACCTGGCGTCGCTGCAGGGCTCGACCACGCCGCCGTTCTTCTTCTGGTGGAACCACTGCGGGTACCAGGAGATCTTCGAGACCGCGGAATGGGGGGCGAGCCCCCGACCGTTCCGGGAGTACGTCGAGGAGGCGCTCTCGGAGTGGGCGCCGCTGGTGCGCCCCGCCGCCGACCAGACGCCCCGGGTGCTGTTCGAGGTGGGCACCAACGCCTTGCGCCGCACCCGTGGCGGGGGTCGCACGCTGCTGCGGGAGCTGTGGCCCAAGCTGCACCTGATCGTGTCGCTCGACAACCGCGTGAACAGCGCGGGGATGCACGCGGACCTGATCTTGCCCGCCGCTCACGAGGCGGAGCGGGTGAACATCCAGTACCCGGTGAGCCACACCGTGGAGATGGTCTTCTCCGACAAGGCGGTGGAGCCGGCGGGAGAGGCTCGCAGCGACTGGCAGATCTTCGGGGGGATCTGCAAGGCCATCGGGCAGCGCTCCGTGGCACGGGGCATGGGGGACCGCAAGGTCGGTCGTGCTCGGCGGCGGCCCTTGTCGACCATGTGGGAGGCGTTCACCCTGGACGGGGCGCTGGCATCCGACGAGGCCATGGTCGACGAGCTGGTGCGCGACACGGCGCTGACCGGCGTGGTGGCCGAGGACGCCTCGCTGGCCAAGCTCCGCAAGGTGGGCTGGGAGCCCATCGTGGGCAACGGGGTGTTCCCCAGCGGCAACATGTTCGGCGGGGGGTTCTCCGCGGATGAGGTCTTCGTCTCCAGCCGATGGAGGGTGGAGCGAGGGGTGGCCTACCCGACCACCACCGGCCGGGCCACCTTCTACGTGGACCACCCCTGGTTCCTGGAGGCGGGGGAGCACCTCCCGGCCCACAAGCCCGCACCGGGCACGGGTGGCCCGGATCGGGAGTTCGTGCTCACGGGGGGCCATCCCCGATGGAGCATCCACGCCTGCAACGCCACCAACCCGGTCATCCTCAACACGACCCGCGCCCACCCCACCCTTGTGCTGAACCAGCGGGTGGCGGAGCGCAAGGGCATCGACGACGACGCCCGGGTGCGGGTGTCCAACGACCTCGGCTCCTTCGTGGTGCAGGCCCGCCTGTCCCCGACGGTGCGCCCCGAGCAGGTCATCCTCTACGCCTCCTGGGAGCCCTACGGGTTCGAGGAGTGGGCGGACGCCACCCAGGTGGAGGCGGGGATGGTCAAGTGGCTGCACCTGGTCCACGGCTGGGGGCATCTGCGCTACACACCCTTCCAGTGGCAGCCCGCGCCGTTCGACCGCCTCACCCGCGTGGACGTCGAGCCGGCGGTGGGCTGAGCTCTGGAGCGTCGCTCCGGAGCGTTCGGTCGACGCGGAGCGCCTTCAGATGGACTCTGGAGGCGGAGCGTGTCTCCCGTGATGTTGGGAGCCTCCAGAGGTGATCTGGAGGCACAGAGCGCGAAGGCCGGCCCAGGGAGCGCGGTGGGCGCGGTGGGAAGGGAGGGAGTTGGGGAACGGAGCGCGGCGGACGGGAGCGCTCGGAGCGCGAGTTGTGAATCGGCGCCGGTCAGACCATCGTCTGGCCGGCGCTGACGTTCAGCGCCTCGCCGGTGACCCCGACAGCGTCGTCCGAGAGCAGCCAGCAGATGCCCGCAGCGATCTCCTCGGCGCTCTGGAGCCGGCCGAGGGGGATCTCCCGCTCGACGAAGCGGGCCAGCCCGTCCTCGCCGCCCATCAACATGGCCATCATGCCGTTGGGGTTGGTGAGGTCGGTGTCGACCGTCCCCGGGCAGACGGCGTTGACGGCGATGCCCAGCGAGCCGAGCTCGAGGGCCATGGACTGGGTGAGCAGGATGATCCCCGCCTTGGCGGCGCAGTAGGCGCCGAGCATCGGGAAGGCGCGCTTGCCCGCCTGGCTGGACACGTTGCAGATCCGCCCGCCCGTGCCGACGGCCGACATCCGGGCGGCACAGGCCTTGGACACCAGCCAGGTGCCCACCAGGTTCACCTCCAGCACCCGACGGAACTCCGACTCCTCCAGGGCGATCAACGGCCCCAGGCCGAAGCCCACCCCGCTGCCGCCGGCCACGTTGGCCACCACGGTGACGGTCCCCAGGGCGTCGGTAGCCTCGGCGACGGCGGCTTCCACGAGCGCGCCATCGCTGACGTCGGCCCGCACGCCCACGGATCGTCGGCCCATCGCCTCGATCTCGGCGACCAGCTCGTCGAGATCGTCCGAGCTGGCCACGCCGTGGGCGGGGGCATCCGAGTAGGGCCTGGCGATGTCGAGGCAGGCGACGTCGGCACCCTCGGCCGCGAGGCGCAGCGCGGTGGCTCGGCCGATCCCCCTCGGGCGGGCCGCGCCGGTGACGAGGGCGGCCCTGCCCTCGAAGCGCCCGGGCACGATCGCGGCGGTGGAGTCGCTCATGAGGCCGAACCTCCGGGGGTCGGGCCATCGTCGAGGCCGGCCAGGAAGGCCAGGAGCGCCGCGTTGACGGGCTCGGGGACCTCCTGTTGCACCCAGTGGCCGGCGCCGTCGATGAGGACGTCACCTCGGTGGTGGTCCAGCCAGGGGCGACCGATCTCCGGCGGTGCCATCACCAGCACCGGATCGGACCGACCGGCGATGAACAGCGAGGGGACCGTCACGTGGGCATCGGTGAGGTGCCCGGTCAGCTCCCAGTTCCGATCGAAGTTGCGGTACCAGTTGATGCCGCCGGTGAACCCGGTGCGCTCGTAGACCTCGACGTAGCGGTCCAGCTCCTCCTGGGACAGCCACGCGGGCAGCTGCTCGGGTTCGGGCAAGCGCTCCACGAACCCCCGGCCGTCGTTGGCCAGCGCCGACATGAGCTGGTCGATCGACGGCTGGCCCTCGGGGCCGGTGGTGAGACCGGCCAGCATCCGTCGCAGGGTGGTCGCCGGATCAGCGGCCAGGTCGGCATCGGCCACGCCGGGCTCCTGGAAGTACACGATGTAGAAGAACGAGTCGCCGGCGATGCTCCGCATGAGCTCCAGGGGGGGCATCGGGGGCCGAGGTGCGAACGGCACGCTCATGCCCACCACGGCCCGCACCCGCTCGGGCGCGAGCAGCGCCAGGTTCCAGACCACCATGGAGCCCCAGTCGTGGCCCACGAACACCGCGTCCTGCTCGCCCACGGCGTCGAGCAGACCCGTGAGGTCGTCGCAGAGGTGGACGATGTCGTAGGCGTCGATCTCCGAGGGGCGGCTGGAGGTCCCGTAGCCCCGCTGGTCGGGGGCGAGGACGTGGTAGCCGGCCCCCACCAGGGCGGGGATCTGGTGACGCCAGGAGTAGGCCAGCTCGGGGAACCCGTGGGCCAGCACCACGGTCGGTGCTTCGGGGTCGCCCGCTTCGAGCACGTGCAGCTCGATGCCGTTGGTGGCGACGGTGCGCTCCCGCACCTCGTTCGGCTGCGACATGCGGTTTGTGTCCTCCTCGCCAGCGGGTCCGGGCGATGCCGGAGGCGCTCAACTGGCAACAGATGTTTCCAGGGCGGCCCGATGCTACGGTTCTGGGCCTTGTCGGATCAACCACCCACCCGCCGCGCCTCGCGCTGGGCCGGGATGTCGCCGGACTCCCGGCGTGCCGAGCGTCGCACGCTGCTGCTCGACACCGCGCTGGAGCTGCTCTCCAGCGAAGGCTGGTCCGCCACGTCGGTGCGATCGGTCTGCCAGGCGGCCCGGCTGAACCCGCGCTACTTCTACGAGAGCTTCGAGACCCTCGACGACCTGCTCGTGGCGGTGTACGACCGGGTGGTCGAGGAGCTGACCGCCGCCGTCACCGATGCGGTCCTGCGGGCCGGTCCGAGCGTGCGGGATCAGCTCCGCAGCGCCATCGACGCCATCCTCCGCTACGTCGACGAGGACCGCAGGAGGGGGCGGATCCTCTACGTCGTGGCCCTCGGCAACGAGACCCTGAACCGCCGCCGCTTGGAGACCGGGATGCGACTGGTGGAGCTGGTCGAGCGTGACGCCACGTCACGGGTCGAGGTGGCGCCGGGGGAGCAGGTCGGGCGGATGGGGGCGGCGATCGTGGTGGGTGGGTTCGGCGAGCTGCTGGCGGAGTGGCTGGCGGGACGCATCGAGGTGGACCGCCGGCAGCTCGCCGAGGACGCCACCACCCTGTTCCTGTCCTTGGCGGAGGCAGCGTCGGGGATCGTGACGCGACGCACCCGACGACAACCGGCGTGAACCGGGGGACGGTCGGCATCAACGGTGGGGCACGCGGGCGCGGGCCAGCGGAGCCCCGAACGCCTCGGCCGACGAGGTCGCCTCCTCCAACAGCCGATCTGCATCGTCGTGCGCGTCGAGCAGGCGGGCCAGGCGACCGAGCTGGGTTGCGACCGGACCCCAGTAGGACCCGCCACCGGCGTAGCAGTTGAGCACCACGTGACGAGGGCGGTGGGGGGCGAGCAGCTCGACCAGCGCGGGTGCCGCGTCGCGCTCCTCCAACGTCGCGGCCACGTCGGCCAGCACTGCGAGGGTGAGCAGCCGGTTGGTGTCGCGGGGGATGTCGGCGAACTCGTGCCGGGCGAAGAACTCGAACTCCTGGCGCGCCCTGGCCAGGTCGCCGGCTTCGGCCAGGCACAGCGCGAGCACCGCCCGGTAGCAGGGGATCTGCGGGTTGTCGTCGGCGGCGGCGCCCAGAAGGTCGATCACCTCGCCGGCGCGGCCCTGGAAGAGCCGGATGTCGACGAGGTTCACCCCGAGGCAGGCCAGGGACTCCGGATGGTCGGCCTGGAGCTCGGCTGCGGCGAAGGCGGCGGACTCGGCAGCGTCGAGCGCTCCGTCGATCACCTGGTCGAGCACCCCCCACGTGGCGACCACCCATCGCCAGTACGGGTGGTCGTGGTCGGTCACGACGTGCTCGGCCGCAGACAGGGCCTCTCGGGCCAGCCGCCGATCGCCGCAGAGCAGCGCGTCCTCGTGGCGGGCCACCAGGGCGCGGACGGTGAGCTCCGGCGACCGATGGGGCGCGGGTATCCCCAGCACCTCGTCCACCACCGCCAACCGCTCCTCGGTCTGGCAGGGGTCGATCTGCGCGATCCGGGAGCCCAGGAGTGCCGACCCCACGAGATCGGGTCGCTCGAGGCCGCGGGCCCGAGCGACCGCGTCGACGGCCAGGTGGTCGCGCCGGTCGACCTCGTCGGTCAGGAGGAGGGCGAGGGCGAGCTCGAGCTGCAGCGGCACCGCCAGGTCGTCGTCGTCGGGGCCGAGGCCGTCCAGCGCCGCTTCGAGCAGCGCGGCTCGGTGGTCGTCGGGGAGGTCGTCGGCCACGCCGCGGGCGCCGCCCCCCACCAGGCCGAGGGTGGCCTCCGCCACCTGGCGGGGCGCAGGTAGAGCCTGCGCGGTCGTGAGCGCCGACTCGAACGCCTTCCGTCCAGCCCGTCGGTCACCGAGACCGCGACGGGCGTGGCCGGCGCCGATCGACGCCAACACCCGCTGCAGCGAGGACTCCGGGCTGTGCTGCTCGGCGAGGTCGAACCAGTGCCGGGCGGTCGTCCACGCCGCCTGCGAGAGCGCGAGGTCCCCTGCGGCGAGGAGCACCTCGACGGGGTCCCGGTGGGCGTGGGACCCGCTGCGGGAGAGGTGGTGCGCCAGCGAGGCGAGGTCGGCGTCCTCGCGTGCGTCGAGCGCCTTCGCGGTGGCAGCGTGCAGCAGCTGGCGACGGATCGCGCCGATGCGGTCGTAGACCGCCTCCTGGGTGATGGCGTGTGAGAACGCGAGGCGTCCGTCCTCGGCCGTCTCGGTAAGGAATCGCTGGGAGACCAGGACGTCGCAGGCCCCGGCGATGGCGAGCGGGTCGGCGTCGGTGACCGCCGCCAGCCCGGAGACGTCGACCTGCATCCCCCACACCGCGGCGGCGGCGAGCACGTCGGCCGCCGCCGACGGCAAGGTGTCCAGTCGGTGCCCCAACCAGCTGCGCACGCTCGGGGGCAGTGCGGAGGGATCGATGCGCCCGGTGGCGTCGCGCTCGCCGAGCAGCTGGGTGATGAAGAAGGGGTTGCCGCCGGTGCGCTCCAGCACCTCCTCGCCGATCTGGTCGGGGTGGGCGATGCCGGCTTCGGCGAGCATGGCGGTGACGCCCGCCAGGTCGAGGCCGCTCAGGGGGACGTGGACCGAGGGGATGTTGCGGCTGAGGTTCGACAACGTCTCGGCGACAGGGGCGTCGTGGCCACGCGTGGCGACCACCAGGTGCACCGGGAGGTCGGGAAGCGTTCCCGCCAGGTGGCTCAGCATCCCGGCGGTGTCCCCGTTGGCCCACTGGAGGTCGTCCAGCACCCACAGCGTGGGACGGTCGAGCGCCACCCGCAGGAAGGTCGTGGTCGCCCGGTAGAGCTCGGAGAGCCGGGCTGAGTCCCAGCTCGGTGCGCCGGCCCGTGCCGAACCGAAGGGATCGTCGCCACGCAGACGGCCGACCGCCTGGACGACCGGCTCGAAGCTGAGACCCCGATCGGGGCTGCAGTGGGTCCACAGGAGGGTGGCTCCTTCGCGGTGGACCTCCCCGGCCAGCTCCGCGGCCAGGCGGGTCTTGCCCGAGCCGGGCTCCCCCTCGACCACGGCGAGCCGCGCCCGTCGGTGCTCGGCCACCGACTGCCACTGCGACCACAGTTCGGCGAGCTCGAGGTCGCGGCCGAACATGGCGAGCACCGGACGCGGTGCACCCGTCGCCGAGGTCCTCGCGACGGGCCGCTCACCCGTGTCGAGCCGGCGCTCCATGGCGACGACCTCCTCCGACACGTCGGCGTCGAGGTCGTGGCGCAGCCGCCTGGCGAGCTCCACCAGCGCGGCGCGGGCCGCTCGTCGGTCGCCGCCTCGTGCCAGCGCGCCGGCGAGCAGCAGCGCGGCCCGCTCGTCGTAGGGGTCGAGCGCAGCGAGCGCCTCGGCTGCCGGCACGGCGATGTCGGTTCGGCCGGAGACCGTGCCGAGCTCGGCGGCCAGGGCGAGCGCTCGGCGGCGCCGGTGCTCGAGCCGGTGGCGATGGCGATCGAGCCAGTCGCCCGTCGCGCCGGGGGCCAGCTCGCCGGCGAGGAGCTCCGCCGCGTCCCATGCTGCACGCGCGGCGTCGGCCGGGGTGGCGCCCTCCGCCTCACGCTCGGCCGCTTCGAGGAGTCCCATCGCCGTGTGGAGGTCCACCGACGCCTCGGGCGCCACGTCCACCCGCCATCCCTCGGAGTTGGTGGAGAGGGTGACGCCCTGCGCTTCGAGCCCGGCGATCGCGGCTCGCACCTTGGCGACGACACCCCGCACGGCGCCGGTCCAGTGCGCCGGTAGGCGGCCGCCCCAGAGCAGGTCGGCCACCTCGTGGCGGCTCACGGATCGTCCCCGTTCCATGACGAGCAGCGTCAGCGTCGCACGGGGTTGTGCACCGCGCACCACCGTGCGCGCGCTGACACCCGTCGACACCGACACGTCACCGAGCAGCTGGATCGTCGCATCCTGCATGCCGGACGCCACCTCCTTCGCACCGACAGTATGGCCGCGACCGCTCCAAGTGGCTGAGGTGACCGGAGTGACATCGATCTCCCGCTGAAGTCCTGACATCGGTGGGTCGCGTCCGCGCAGCCTCCCTGCGCCACGGCTGGAGGTGGCAGGTGTGGGACCACACGGGTGCGCGCCACGCCTGTCGGCGAGTTGCCCGACGACTGCGCCGCCGGGCCCTCAGGTGAGGGTGAGGACCTTCGCCATCCCCTGGGTGTGGTGGGGAGCTCCGCTGCCCGGGGTGGGCAGGAAGCACAGCAGCACGTACTCCCCGGGTTCGGAGGGCAGCGTGGTGGTGTTGGAGCGTCCGGGGTCCAGCAGCGAGACGCCCCCCACGCCGACCGCCGGCACCGGTCCGCCGCCGGCGGTCGGCTCGCTGGTGAGCAGCTCCTGCACCTCCTCGGCCGACTCGTCTCCCGCGGGTCGGTACATGGCGAGCTCGTGGGGGACCTGGCCGCCGTTGACGACCTCCACGGTGCTGCCGGCGGGCAGCTCCTCCGCCGTGCCGAAGGAGTAGTCGAGCAGCGTGATCGTCTCCTCGGCGAGCGGCAGCGGGGCCGGGTCCTCGCTGGCGGTGACGGTGAGGGGGACCTGCATCCCCTTCGCGAGGTGGGGGATGCCGTCGCCCGGCGAGGGGATCATGCAGAAGACCTGGTACTCGCCTGGTTCCAGATCGACGGTGGCGGTGCCGATGCCGCCCGGTGGCACGGCGTTGGGGCCGCCGAAGGTCTCGATGACGTCGTAGATGGCGTCGGGTCGGGTGAGGGCCTCGGCGAAGTCGTCGAAGCTCTTGGCGGGCTTGTAGCGCACCACCGTGGCGGCGTGGTCCTCTGCGCCGCGGTTCTCGAGGGTGATCTCCAGCGCGCCCGACGGCGCCTGCAGCGCTGCGGCCGACTCGAAGGCGTGGTCGACGGCCACCAGCTCCAGCTTGGCCGGCGCCGGGGTGGTGGGCGCCTCCGTGGGCCGGGGCCCGGTGGAGGAGGCGGTGGATGCAGAGGAGCCATCCGCACCGTCGTCGGCCGTCCCCTCGTCACCGCAGCCTGTCGCTGCGGTGACGGTCACCAGCACCGCAGCCACCAGCACCATCGCTCGGCGGAGCCCTCCTCTGCGGCGCGTCCACGACGTCATGGGCCTCTTCCCCCTCACCTTGTGGCTCCCGTCGTCCACGGGAGTCCGAGGAGCCTCGCGCCCGAGGCCTGGTCCTGTCGAGCGCTTGGTCGCGGCGCGCGCCCGTGTCAACGTCGGATCGGCGCGACCTCTCCTGTGGGGACGTAGGCGCAGGACGGGTCCTCGGCGAGAGGGTCTCCGGACACGGCGAAGGCATGGGACCGGGAGCCGCCGCACATCGCACGGAACTCGCAGCGACCGCACCGTCCGCCGAGCCGGTCGGGGTCGCGCAACGCCTGCAGCAGCGGCGAGTCCCGGTAGACGTCGGCGAAGCCCTGGAGGCGCACCGAGCCTGCGGGGAGGGGCAGGAACCCGCTGGGGTAGACGACGCCCTGGTGGTCGACGAAGGCGAACCCCCGGCCGGCGTTGACGTCCAGCGGCGGACGAGGGGCCCGACGGGCACCGTGCAGGCTCCCCAGCAGCTCGACGGTGCGGTCTCGGAGCCCCTGCCGCAAGGAACCCGGTGGGAAGGAGATGTCGACGTCGTCGACCGCCGCCCGTTGGAGGGCGATGCGGCGGAAGAAGGGGGCCTCGGTGGCCTTGATGGCGACGTGGTCGGACACGTCGTGCAGCCAGTGCATCACCTCTTCGATCGACTCGGGATCGAGGGCGTCGAGCTGCTCGCCCCGCCCTGTGGGGACCAGGAAGAACACGCTCCACAGCCCTGCGCCCAGCTCCACGGCGGTGCTCAGCATCCGGGGGAGCTCCTCGACGTTGGCGCGGGTGACGGTGGAGTTGATCTGGAGCCGGTAGCCCAGCTCGGACACCGTGGCGGCGGCGGCCAGCGTGGCGTCGTACACGCCGGGCACGCCCCGGAACCCGTCGTGGGTGGTGGCGCCGGCGCCGTCGAGGGAGAGCGACACGGCACCGGCGCCGGCGGCGCGCAGCTCGGCCAGCCGATCCCGGGTGAGGCGGGGGGTGACCGAGGGCGACAGCGCGATGTGGAGCCCGGCGGAGGTCCCGTGGGCGACGAGCTCGGCGAGGTCGCTCCGCTCGAAGGGGTCTCCCCCGGTGAACACGACCAGGGGCCTCGGCGGCTCGTAGGCGGCGAGCTGGTCCAGCAGGTCGCGCCCCTCCTCGGTGCTCAGCTCCAGCGGGTGACGGTCGTGCTGGGCGTCGGCGCGGCAGTGGGCGCAGACCAGCTGGCAGGCTCTGGTGACCTCCCAGATCACGATGAAGGGCTTCTCGGCAACGTCGTGGTGCAACGTCCGGATGGGACGGCTGCCGGGCTCGCCGGTCATCCTGCCACCGCCACGGCGTCGAGTCGCTCCAGCAGCGAGCTCGCCGCCTGCTGCCCGGAGCGCATGCAGGTGGCCAGGCCGATCCCCTCGTAGGGGGCACCGGCGAGGACCACGCCGGGAATCCGCTCGACGCCGTCGCGGATGGCCGCGAGCCGGGTGAGGTGGCCCACCTCGAGCTGGGCGATGGCGCTCGGCCAGCGCTCGATGTGGACCTCGGTCGGGCGAGCGCGCAGGCCGGTCGCCAGGGCCAGGTCGGAGTGGAGCCGGTGCACCAGCTCGTCGTGGTCCAGTCGTGCGATGTGGTCGAGTCCCGCTCGGCCGGCCGACATCCGCACGAGGAAGAGGTCGGGGTCCTGGAGGTGGGGCCACTTGGTGGACAGGAAGGTGGCGGCCTTGAGCACCCGGCCGGCGGACGAGGGGAGCAGGAGGCCGGTGCCGGCGAAGGCCGGTCGGGCGAGCACCTCGTCGCGAGGGTAGGCGGCGACCATCGTCACCACGGACGCCGCGCGCAGCGAGTCGAGCCCCTCGGCGGCCTGCGGCGCGTCGTGTCGGAGGATCCTGGCGGCCACGTGCGCGGGGACCGCGAGCACCGCTCCGTCGAAGGCGGCCTCCGGCGCGGCAGCGGTGGGAGCGGTGCCGGTGCGGACCTCGACGCCCGAACCGGCGCGGGAGAGCCCCTGGACCGGCGCGGAGCGGCGGATGGCGACGCGTGGGTCGGCGGCCAGCGCATCGATCAGCTCTCCGAGGCCGCCGCCGAAGGACACGAACGACGGCGGACCGGATGCGGCGCGGCTGCGCTGGGCCAACAGGAGCGAGCGGGACCGCTCCAGCTGCGCCGCCACGTAGGGAGTGGCGGCCTGGAGGCTGAGTCCCGCCACGTCACCGGCGTGCAGGCTGCCGAGGACGGGATCCACGAGCCGTTCGGCCACCTGGCGCCCGAAGCGACGGCGCAGGAACGGGCCGACACCCGTGTCATGGCCGGTCCGCTCCCTGGGGATGAGCGGCTCCATGGCCGCCCGGGCCATGCCGAGCGGCGAGAGGATCCTGGAGGTGATCACGGGTCCGAGCCGGGTGGGTCCTGCGGGGCCGACGCCGGCGGGAAGGCGGCGCAGGCCGTGGGCGGTCCAGATCCACGCCGAGCCGGGGTTCGAGTGGATCATGTCCAGGCCGAGCTCGTCCACGAGCGTGCCGACGTGCGGTCCGGCCAGGTGGAGCGCCTCGGCTCCCACGTCCACGAGGTGGCCCGCCACCTCGACGGTGCGGACCTGGCCGCCGAGTCGGTCGGATGCCTCGAAGACCGTCACCTGGCAGCTCCGCTCCACCAGGGATCGGGCCGCCACCAGTCCGGTGATGCCACCGCCGATGACGGCGACCCTCGGTGGCGTCGGGTGCTGCGACATGTAGGTCCTCGGGGGGGTGGGGGCGCTGGAGGGCATGGTACCGGTCGGCTCTCGGGGCGAGAAAGGTGGCCGGCTCGCCGCGATCCTGGCGTCGGGTCGTCGGAGCCGTGATACTCCCCGCATGGAAACCAACGGGGACACTGCAGGGAGCACGACGACGGTGGGGGAGCTGCTGGTGCGATGCCTCGCCCTGGAAGGCGTCGACTTCATGAGCGGGATCGTGGACGGCGCCCACATCCCGTTCGTCATGCACACGGGCCGCCACAGGATCCGCTACGTCAACGCCCACCACGAGGAGGCCGCCGTCCACATCGCCGAGGGCTACGGCCGGCTGACCCACCGGCCGTGCGTGGTCATCGGCAACCCCGGGCCGGGCGGTGCGAACATGGTGGCCGGCTTGAGCAGCGCCCACGCCGAGGGCCACCCGGTGGTGGCGCTCACCTGCACCCGCCGCTCGGCCACCACCCAGCCGGATCGCGGCGGCGCCTGGCAGGCCACCGACCTGGTGCGCATGGCTCGACCCGTCACCAAGTACGCGGAGCTGATCACCCGTGCCGACCGGGTGCCCGAGATGGTGAGGGCGGCGTTCCGGGCGGCGACGTCGGGGCGACCGGGTCCCGTGCTGCTGGCCATCCCCGACGAGATGCTCTCCGAGGTGGTCGAGGTGGACGGCCTGCGCCTCACCCCGGCGGCGGAGAACCGGATGCTCACCGTCGGTGCCGGAGACCCGGACGCCATCGCCACCGCCGCGGAGTGGCTGGCCGCCGCCGAGCGCCCGTTCATCTTCGCCGGCAAGGGCGTGCTGTGGGCGGAAGCTTCATCGGACCTCGTGGCCCTCGGCGAGCACCTCGGCGCGGGCATGAGCAGCAGCCTGGGGGCGCGGGGAGTGGTGCCGGAGGACCACCCGAACTACTTCCACCTCTTCGACATGCAGACCACCCAGGCGGTGCGCAACGACGCGGACGTGGTGCTGGTGGTCGGCGCCCGCCTCGGCGAGTACGACGGGTGGGGCATGCCGCCGGCCTGGGGCGACCCCGCCCGTCAGCGCACGATCCAGGTGGACGTCGATCCGATGTCGATGGGGCTGAACCGTCCGGTGGATTTGCCGGTGCTGGCCGACGCGGGGGCGGGTCTGCGGAGCTTGCTGGAGGCGGTGCAGCAGCGATGCGAACCCCGTGCCAGCATGGTCGACGCCGAGCGGTACGCGGCGATGAACGCCCAGACGGTGGCCGACGCCACCCCCTTCGTGCTCGCCGAGGGCGCCGCCGGCATGAACCCCGGCCAGATGGTGATGGCGGTGCGCGAGGCGTTCCCCCGCGACGCGGTCACGGTGGTCGACGGCGGCAACACCACGCTGTGGAGCGTGGCGCTCAACCCCATCTACGAGCCGGACTCCTTCCTGTACTCGGTGAAGATGGGCTACCTGGGCACCGGCCTGCCCTTCGCCATCGGGGCCAAGTTGGCCGCGCCCGAGCGACCGGTGTACCTGATCACCGGCGACGGCGCCTTCGGGTTCAGCGCCATGGAGCTGGAGACCGCCCTCCGCGAGGACGTGGCGATCACCTGCATCGTGGCGGTCGACAGCGGATGGGGGATGGAGCGCAGCGCACACCGCTTCAAGGGCGTCGATGCCGACATGCACCGGGGCACCGACATCGCCCCCGAGGTGCGCTACGACCTGCTCGCCGCGTCCATGGGGTGCCATGGGGAGTACGTGGAGGCTGTGGAGGACATCCCGGCTGCCCTGCAGCGCTGCGTGGAGTCTGGCCGGCCGGCGGTGGTGCACGCCGTCGTGGACCAGGAGCTGAACGTGAACGCCATCGGCTACGAGCAGTTCCAGTACAGCCGCACGCTCTGAGCGGCGCCCGTTGCGAACCGGGCGCAGATGCGCGACGGTGGGGGCGACGGCGATGTCGTTTCGGGGGCGACGCCCTGCAGGGGCGGGAGGAGCGACGTGAACGACGACCGCGCTGTCCGACGCGATGCTGTCCGACGCGATGCTGTCCGACGCGATGCTGTCCGCCGCGAGACCGAGGACGCGCGGCTGCGGGCGATCCGCACGGCGGAGGTGACGGATCCGCGCCTCGCCTCGGAGCTGGACGACGTCGTGTGGCTGGCGGCTCGCGTCACGGACTCTCCGATGGCAGCCGTGAGCCTGATCGAACAGGAGACCCAGCTGCTGCTGTGCACGGTGGGCCTCGACCCGAAGTCCTCGCCCCGTGAGGTGGCGATCTGCGACCACACGATCCGCGGTCTCGGACCGCTGGTGGTGGAGGACACCGCGGCGGATCCACGGTTCCGGGACAACCCGTTCGTGGTGGGGGCCCCGCACATACGGTCCTACGCCGGCGTCCCGGTCCACATCGGCCATCTGCCCTTCGGGGCGCTGTGCGTCCTCGACGTGCGCCCGCGCGTGCGCAGCACGGAGCAGATCGACCTGTTGCGAGCGCTGGCACGACAGGTGGATCGACTGGTGGAGCTGCACCGGCGGCGGCGATCTGCGGATCCCGCCGACGTCGAGCGGGTCCAGCGCCTCGCCGCCACGATCTCCTCGGCAGCCGACTTCGACGAGCTGCTCGGTGGGCTCGACAGCCCCGCCTGCGTGCTCGAGCTCTCCACCCAACGTTTCGTTCGGGTGAACGAGGCCACGGTTCGGGCCTATGGGTGGTCGTCGGAGGAGCTGACCCACCTCGGGGCCCTCGACCTGTTGGCGGCCCGGGAGGCCGAGCTCGTCTCCGCCACGATCGCCAGCCTCCCCCGGGACGAGGCGGCGATCGACCGTTCGCTCGCCCTGACGTTCTGGAACAGCCGCCGCTTCCTGCACCGGCGACGCGACGGCGAGGTGTTCGAGGTGCGCTTGGCGATGTCTCCGCTGCGCTTCGAGGGGAGCGACGCCCTCCTGGTGATCGTCTCCCGGCTCGGTGAAGGCGGGGCGAGCGAGCTGGAGGCGGAGCGAGCGGCAGCGCACGACCCGCTCACCGGCCTCGGCAACCGGCGCCTGATGAACGCCACGTTGGAAGCGCAGCTCGGTGCCGGGGTGCCCGTCGCGCTGCTGGTGGTCGACCTGGACCGCTTCCGGACCGTCAACGACACGGCAGGCCACCGACGCGGCGACGAGCTCCTCGTGGCCGCGGCGGCACGGCTGTGCGCCGTGCTTCCCGAGGGTGCCACTCCCATCCGCCGCGGCGGTGACGAGTTCGCGGTCCTCCTGAGCGACGTCGGGGTCGAGGAGAGCCGGCAGCTGGGTGAGCGGATCCGTCGCACGCTGGCGAGCCCCTATCGGCTGGAGGTGGGTGAGCACGCCGTCACGGCCAGCGTCGGGATCGCTGCGAGCTCGGTGGGGATGTCGGGCGCCGATCTCGTCGCCCTGGCAGAGGAGGCTGCCCAGGCAGCGAAGCGGGCCGGAGGGAACTGCGTGGTCGCGGCCGACGTGGCCCTCCGCGAGCGCCGTCAGCGTCGGGACCGCCTGGCCAACCAGCTCGCCGCGGCCGAGGAGCGACAGGAGCTCCAGCTCTACTACCAGCCCGTGGTGCCCCTGGAGGGGCCCCGGGCCGGCAGGGTCGACCTGGTCGAGGCGCTGCTGCGCTGGCATCCGGATCGGGCGGCGCTCATGCCCCCCACCAAGTTCCTCGACGTGGCCGAGCAGGCCGGGTTGATGGCGCCCATCGGACGGTGGGTGATCGGGGAGGCCTGTGCTGCTGCGGCCCGCTGGCATCGAGCCGGCCGAGAGCTGCGGGTGTCGGTCAACTGCTCGGTGCGTCAGTTCACCCCGCAGCTCCACACCGAGGTGAGCGACGCGCTGGAGCTCCACGGCCTGACGGGTGACCGGCTGATCGTCGAGGTGACCGAGGGCGCGCTGCTGGAGGACCACGAGGGCGCCGGTCGCGTGATCGAGGCGCTGGCGTCTCTGGGGGTGCAGGTCGTGATCGACGACTTCGGCACCGGGTACACGTCCCTCGCGCGGCTGCAGGAGCTCGCGATCGCCGGGTTGAAGATCGACCGGGCCTTCGCACTGGGTCTGGCGACCCCGCAGGGCTTCGGGCTCTATCGGGCGATGGTGGAGATGGCCGACGCCTGCGGTCTGGAGGTCACCGCCGAGGGGATCGAGACCCCGCGCCAGCTGCACGTGGTGACCGGCTTGGGGTGCGCCGCTGCGCAAGGGTTCCTCCTGGGACGAGCGGCACCTGAGGAGGTCGTGCCGGAGCGATCGGCCTTCCCGGTGGCTGCGACGAGGGAGCGGGCGAACCTCCTCGATCGCTACGGCGCCCACGCCGGTTGACCGAGGTGCTCTCGGCGCGGGCCCGAGCGCTCGGCACGTGCTCGCCTCGGCGAGGTGCCCGGTAGCCTCGGCGGGATGCGAGTCGCCTTCGGCACCGACGAGGACACGGCGACCTCCGACGCGGTGCGTCGCTGGCTGGCTCAGCAGGGCCACGAGGTGCAGCAGCTCGCCGTCGGCGGGGAGTGGCCGGAGGTCGGTCGGAGCATCGGCCGGTCGGTGGCGACCGGAGAGGCCGACCTCGGCGTGGTGTGCTGCTGGACCGGGACCGGCGTGTCCATCGCCGCCAACAAGGTGCCGGGGGTCCGTGCCGCGCTGTGCGGTGACGCGGAGACGGCTCGCGGCGCCCGGCGCTGGAACGACGCCAACGTGGTGGCGCTCGGTCTGCGCCTGACCAGCCCGGCGGTCGCCGAGGAGATCCTGACGGCGTTCCTCGCGACCGGGCCGGATCCGTCCGAGGCCGCGACGATCCGACGAGTCGAGGGCTCCTCGGTCCGCTCGCGCTGACTCGGCCGGCTCCTCAGAGGGGTGCCGCCCGCACCACGATGTTGTCGCGGTAGCGGCGCTCGTCGGGGTCGAACGCGCCGCCGCAGGTGATCAGGGTCAGCACCGGATCGCCGCCGGTGCGGAAGAGCTCGTCCACGGGGAGCTCGGCCTTCCCCACCTGGAAGCGCTCGGTCACCACGAAGCGACGGACGGTCCCCCCGTCGTCCTGCACCGAGACCTCCGCCCCCACCGCCAGCTGGGGCAGGCGGAAGAACACCCCCTCACGACCGTCGTAGTCGATGTGGGCGGCGATCACCGCGCTCCCGGTGGCCGCTCCCGGTCGACGGCCCGGCAGGTACCAGCCGGCCTCCTGGGCGCCGGGGATCTGCATCGTGCCGTCGGGCTCGAGGCCGACCGGGACGATCGGAGCTTCGACGCCGAGGGTCGGGAGGCCGACCCGCACCGGCAGCCCCGGGGCCGGCGATGCCGGCGCACCGTCATCCTGGGCAGACTCGGGGATCCGGTTCGTCGGCGTGCCCGTCGCGGGCGAGCCCTCCACCCGGGGCAACGTCGGCGTCCGCGGGGCGGTTGCGGCGCCACGAGGGTCGGCGACCACCGACGGCCCGGCGAGGTCCACGCGGGCCTCGGCGGTTCCCTCGGAGAGCCACACCGCCCCTGCGGCCAGCACCACGAGTGCGCAGAGCACGAGGATCGAGCTGAATCGGTGTGCGTTCACGGTCCTCCGATCGTCGACACGAGGGGGAGAGCATCGGCTCTCCCCCTCGTGGACGTTGGCGTCAGGCGGGCGTTCAGCTCTGGCGCCGGGCCCGGACCCGCGCCAGAGAGGCAGACCCGCTCGTCACGAGGGCACCACCGATGAGCAGCGCCAGCACGAGACCGTTCACTCCGCCCGCGGTCGCCAGGCCGGAGTCACCGGCGTTGACGGCACCCGGCACGGCCGAGGAGGCGGGTTCGGTGATCACGGTGTCGATGACGTGGATCACGCCGTTGGAGGCCTGGATGTCGGTGGTGACGACCTTGGCGCCACCCACGTACAGGTCCCCGCCCCGCAGCTCGACGGCGACCGGGCCGCCGAGGGTCTCGACGTTGGTCCCAGCAGCAGCGATGGCGGCCTCGGAGCCGACGTTGCCGGAGATCACGTGCAGGCCCAGGACGTCGGTGAGCGCACCCTGCGGGTCGGCAAGGAGGGCATCGAGCGTGCCAGCGGGGAGCTTCTCGAACGCCGCGTTGGTGGGGGCGAAGACCGTGAACGGCCCCGGGCCCGAGAGGGTCTCGGCCAGTCCGGCCGCGCCGACGGCGGAGACGAGCGTCGAGAAGTCGGGGTTCGACTGGGCGACCTCGACGATGGTGCCCGGCTGCTCCTGCGCACCGGCAGGTCCGGCTGCTCCGAGGACGCCGGTGGCGAGCGCCGCGACGGTGAGGGCGATGAGTGATCTGCGCATGGTTCCTCCATGGATCGGGGGGGGTTCCCGTGGTCATGGAGGAGTTCGCCGGCGTCACGCTCATCGGATGCACGTCCGGCCGTTCCGGCGGCTCGGCGGGATCAGTCCGCGGAGAGGAAGAGGGTCTTGGTCTCCGTGTAGTGCTCGAGGGCGGCCAGCCCCAGCTCCCGACCCATCCCGGAGCGCTTGAACCCGCCGAAGGGGAGCTCGTGGCGCACGCTGCGGTTGGTGTTCACCGACATCACGCCGGTGCGGACGGCGGTGCCGACCCGCACGGCGCGACCGACGTCACGGGTCCACACGGTCCCCGAGAGGCCGTAGTCGCTGTCGTTGGCGAGGCGGATCGCCTCGGCCTCGTCGTCGAAGGGGATGATCGACACCACCGGTCCGAAGATCTCCTCGCGAGCGATGCGCATCGAGTTGTCGACGTCGGCCACCACGGCCGGGCGCAGGAACCAGCCTGGCCCGAACGGCTCGCCGCCGCACACCACCTCCGCACCCTCCGCCCGGCCGATGTCGAGGTAGTCGAGGCTGATGGCGCGCTGGCCCTCGGAGATCATCGGCCCCACCTCGGTGGCGTCGTCGTGGGGGTCGCCGACCACCAGCCGCTGCGTGCGCTCGGCCAGGTCGGCCACGACCCGGTCGTAGACGCCACGCTGCACGAGCACCCTGCTGCGGGCGCAGCAGTCCTGGCCGGCGTTGGCGAACACCGAGAACGGGATGGCGTCGACGGCGACGTCCAGGTCGGCGTCGTCGAACACGATCGCGGCGGACTTCCCGCCGAGCTCGAGCGAGACACGGGTGATGTTGGGCGCCAGCGTGCGCAGGAGGTGCGCACCGGTGGAGGAGTCGCCGGTGAAGGAGATCTTGGCCACCCGGGGGTCCCCCACCATCGCCTCGCCGACGGTGGCCCCAGGGCCCGGCAGCACCGACACGCACGGAGCCGGCACCCCGGCCTCCACCAGGACGTCACCCAGCATCAGCGCCGTCAGCGGTGTGAGGGAGGCGGGCTTGAGGACCACCGGGTTCCCGCACGCCAGCGCGGGCGCCACCTTCCAGGTGGCGATGAGCATCGGGAAGTTCCAGGGCACGATGAGCCCGCACACCCCGACGGGGACCTTGAGCACCAGGCCCAGGCCGGCGTCCGGGGTCGGCACCACGGCGCCGAGGTGCTTGTTGGCGGCGCCCGCGTAGTACTCGAAGACCTCGGCCACGGCACCGGCCTCCCAGCGCGCATCCGCGATCGTGTGGCCGGCGTTGCGGACCTCGGCGAGGGCGAGCTCCTCGGCGCGCTCACGGATCAGCTCGGCGACGCGGAGGAGCACCCGGCCGCGCCCGGTCGCCGGCACAGAGGACCACGTGCCGTCGTCGAAGGCGGTGACGGCAGCGTCCAACGCGGTGTCGAGATCGTTCGGTCCGGCCTGGGCGACCGTGGCGATGGCCTCGCCGGTCGACGGATCGTGAGCCTCGAAGGTGGTCCCCTCCGCCGCCTGCTGGTGCCGGCCGGCGATCAGGAGAGGGACGGTCGGGAGGTGGGGGCCGGACATGACCGGCGAGTGTAGGAGCGCTCGGCGGTCACGGGCCACGGGCGGCGCCTCTAGAGTCGGCGGGCGGCGCGGGACGATCGGAGGAGCGCATGGGACGACTGGACGGAAGGGTGAGCCTCATCACCGGTGCGGCGAGCGGCCTCGGCCGGGTGGCCGCGGAGCGCTTCGCCGCCGAGGGTGCGCCCGTGGTGATCGCGGATCTGGCCGACGGCACCGACGCGGTCGAGGCCATCGTCGCCGAGGGCGGTCGGGCGGCGTGCACGCAGGTCGACATGACCGACGAGGAGTCGGTCCGAGCGGCTGTCGACTTCGCGGTGGCGACCTTCGGTGGCCTCCACGTGCTGCACAACAACGCCGGGGTGTCCCTCGCCGCCGACGACGGGGTCGTGAACACCGAGGAGGGCGTGTGGGACACCACCCTCCGGGTCAACGTCACGGGCGTGGCGATGGGCTGCAAGTGGGCGATCCCGGCGATGCTCTCCACGATCGAGTCGGAGCGCGAGTCGGGCCGCGAGACCACCGCATCGATCATCAACGTGGCCAGCTTCGTGGCCCACGTGGGTGCCGCAACGCCGCAGATCGCCTACACGGCCTCGAAGGGAGCGGTGCTGTCGATGACGCGGGAGATCGCGGTGATCCACGCCCGAGCGGGCATCCGGGTCAACGCCCTCTGCCCCGGCCCGGTGCTCACCCCGCTGCTGGCCAAGTTCCTCGACACCGAGGAGAAGCGGCAGCGGCGGTTGGTGCACATCCCGATGGGTCGCTTCGGCCGGGCCGAGGAGATCGCGGCGGGGGCGCTGTTCCTCGCCTCGGAGGAGTCGTCCTTCATGACCGGCCAGTCGCTGCTGGTCGACGGGGGGATCACCGCCGCCTACACGACCCCCGAGTAGCGGGCCCACGCGGCCGGGCGAGCGAGCGAGTAGACAGGAGCGCCGTGAGCGACACCCCGACCCAGGGCCTGATCGACGTGGCGACCCTCGAGGCGCTGGTGACCGACACAACCATCGACACGGTGGTGGTGGCGTTCACCGACCTCCAGGGACGGCTCATGGGCAAGCGGGTGACCGGCCGCTTCTTCCTCGACCACGTCCTCGGCCCCGGTGGCGACCCGACCTCGGGGGACGGCATCGAGGCCTGCGACTACCTGCTCACGGTGGACGTCGACATGAACGTCCTCGAGGGGTATCGGTTCGCCAACTGGGAGGCCGGCTACGGCGACTTCCGGGCCCGGCCCGACCTGGCCACCCTGCGGGTCACGCCGTGGTTGGAGGGGACCGCCCTGGTGCTCGCCGACGTGCTGGACAACACCACGGGCGACCCTGTCGCCGTGTCGCCCCGCCAGATCCTGGCTCGCCAGGTGCAGCGGGCGGCTGAGCGGGGTCTGCAGGTGATGATCGGCTCCGAGCTGGAGCTGTTCGCCTACCACGCGGGGTACGACGAGCTGGCCCGCGACCACTACCGCACCCTCGCGGAGCGCACCAGCAGCTGGTACAACCTCGACTACCACGTGCTGCAGACCACCAAGGACGAGCCGCTGCTGCGGGAGCTGCGCAACCAGATGCTGGCCGCCGGGCTGCCGGTGGAGTTCTCCAAGGGCGAGGCGGCACCGGGCCAGCACGAGCTCAACCTGCGCTACGCCGACGCACTCACCATGGCGGACAACCACGCGATCTACAAGAACGGCGCCAAGGAGATCGCCCACCTCCAGGGGAAGGCCATCACCTTCATGGCCAAGCCCCGCATCGACGAGCCCGGATCCAGCTGCCACATCCACAGCTCGCTGTGGTCGAGCGCCGGGGAGCCGCTGAGCCCCGGCGACGGCCCGTTCGGCACCAGCGAGGTGTTCCGCGCATGGATGGGTGGGCTGCTCGCCCACTCGCGGGAGCTGTCGCTGTGCTTCGCCCCGTTCGTGAACAGCTACAAGCGCTACCAGCCGGGATCGTGGGCCCCGACGGCGGTCGTGTGGTCGCCCGACAACCGCACCTGTGGGCTGCGGCTGGTGGGCCACGGCGCAGGGCTGCGGGTGGAGTCGCGGATCCCCGGCGCCGACTGCAACCCCTACATCGCCTTCGCCGCGGTGATCGCCGCCGGTCTCGACGGCATCGATCGCGGCCTCGACTGCGGTCCGCCCTACGAGGGCAACGGGTACACGGCGCTCGATGTGGAGCGCATCCCCTGGAACATCGTGGAGGCCATCGAGGCCTTACGGGGCTCCGAGCTGGCCGTGGCGGCGTTCGGCGAGGACGTACACTTCCACCTGCTGCACACCGCCGAGATGGAGTGGCGGGCGTTCAACAACGTGGTCACCGAGTGGGAGCTGCGCCGGAACTTCGAGCGCATCTGAGCGGCGAGCTGGCCAGGTGGCTCGCACGGGCGGGCGTTTGAGCCGAGCGGCCTCGGGTGGCTCCCGCGGGAGCTTCGACGGATGGGTCCGGCTGGCTGCGAGGCGTTCGGGCACGCGGTCCGGGGGCGCTCCCGCGGGAGCGCGGGCGGGGAGACCGGCGCCCGGTTCCGGTGAGTTCCTAACGGGGGTCAAGGGTCTCAGGCGGCTTTCTCGGTAGG
>CAYQQQ010000016.1:47790-88475 GCA_964420125.1 uncultured Microthrixaceae bacterium | reverse complement strand
ACACGGGGCCCCTGCCCCGTGGCGGCCGTGAGCTCCTGACCCGGCGGGCACCCGGGGAGCGCGTCACCTGGCAAGCGATTTCGCTGCAATGTCCGACTGAGACGAGTGATTCACGGGTCCTGGGCGAATCCAACGATCGGAATGTGCGAATCCGTCGCCGCGCCTACGCTGGGACCATGCGCACGAGCTTCCTGCACCCGTTCGCCCGGCCGTCGGCGGAGCACTTCATCGAGATCGTGCGGGGCGACGGGGCGGCGGTCTGGGACGCCGACGGCAACCGCTACGTCGATGCGCTGGCCTCGCTGTGGTACTGCCAGGTGGGTCACGGCCGGGCCGAGATCGCGGACGCCGTCGACCGCCAGATGCGAACCATCGAGGCGTTCCACACCTTCGAGATGTTCACCAACGGCCCCGCCGAGCGCTTCTGCGCCATGGTGGCCGAGCGCGCCCCGATCGATCGGGCGAGGGTGTTCCTGACCTGCTCGGGCTCGGAGGCGGTGGACACCGCCATGAAGCTGGCCCGGCTCTACTGGAGCTGGCAGGGCCAGCCCGAGCGCACCGTCATCGTGTCGCGCGACCGCGCCTACCACGGCGTGGCCTACGGCGGCACCAGCGCTCAGGGCCTGCCCCCCAACAAGGAGCACTGGGGCACGCTGCTGGCCGACGTGGTGCACGCCGATGCCGACGACCTGGCGAAGGTGGAAGCGATCTTCGACGAGCACGGGGAGCGCGTCGCCGCCGTCATCGCCGAGCCCGTGCAGGGCGCCGGCGGGGTGTTCACACCCCAGCCGGGGTACCTGGAGGGCCTCCGTCGCCTCTGCGACGAGCACGGCGCCCTGCTGATCTTCGACGAGGTGATCTGCGCCTTCGGCCGTCTCGGCCAGTGGTGGGGAGCGGAGCACTACGGCGTGGTGCCCGACGCCATGACCTTCGCCAAGGGCGCCACCTCCGGCTACCTGCCGGTGGGCGGGGTGGTGCTGGGCCGCAAGGTCCTCGACGTGCTGGAGTCCGACGACTCCCGCTGGCTCCGCCACGGCTTCACCTACTCCGGCCACCCCAGCGCCTGCGCCGCCGGGGTCGCCAACCTGGAGATCCTCGAGCGCGAGGACCTGTTGGCGCGGGCCGTCGCCATCGGCGCCCGGCTGGAGCCGGGGCTGAGATCCCTGGTCGACGACGGCCTGGCAGCCGAGCTGCGGGGCACCCGGGCGGTCTGGGGCGTGGGAATGCTCGAGGGCGTGTCGGCCATGGACGTGCGCGACGAGATGCTCCGCCGGGGGGTGATCCCCCGCCCGCTCGGGCCGCACTCCCTGGCGTTCTGCCCGCCGCTGGTGATCGGCGACGACGACCTCGACCGCATCGTGGAGGTCACCGGCGAGTCGCTGCGCGCCGTGGCGCGCGGGAGATAGGGCCAGGACGCGATGCCGCCCGTGCCGCAGCACCGCAGTCCGGACGATGCCGCCGTGGCGGCCATGCTGGCCGACGCCGAACTGGCGCCGTTCTGGCTGCACCGTCCCGACGTGCCGGCGCCCGTTCCCGAACCCAGCCTGCGCGGCCACCACGACGCCGACCTGGTGGTGGTCGGTGCCGGCTTCACCGGCCTGTGGGCGGCGCACCAGGCCCTCGACGACGACCCCGATCGCGACGTCCTGGTGCTCGACGCCTCGGTCCCCGGCGACGGGGCCTCGGGCCGCAACGGCGGGTTCTGCGACGCCTCGGTCACCCACGGGATCGCCAACGGCCTCGACAAGTGGCCCGAGGAGTACCCGAAGCTCCACCGCCTCGGCAACGAGAACCTGGCCGGCCTGCTGGCAGACCTCGATCGCCACTCCATCGATGCCCGATGGGAGCCGGTGGGCGAGCTGGACGTGGCCACGGCTCCCTGGCAGCTGGAGGGCCTCGAGGAGCACGTCGACGCGCTGGTGGCCATGGGGGAGGACGTCGAGGTGCTCGACGCGGCCGCAGTGCGCGCCGAGGTGGACTCGCCCACCTTCGTCGGCGGGCTGTGGCGACGCAGCAACGTGGGCCTCGTCGACCCCGGCCGACTGGTGTTCGGGATGCGGGAGGCGTTGACGCGTCGCGGTGCCCGGCTGGCCGACAACACCCCGATCACCTCGCTGGAGCGTCGGGACGGCCGGGCCGGCACCGCCGGGCCGGGGGGCGCGGGGGTCGACCTGCACGGCCCCGGACTGAAGGTCTCCGCCCGCCAGGTGCTGCTGGCCACCAACGCCTTCCCGGGCCTGCTGGCCCCGATCCGCCGCGCGGTGGTGCCGGTCTACGACCACGTGCTGGTCACCGAACCCCTGAGCGCGGCGCAACGGGACGCCATCGGATGGCGGCACCGCCAGGGCGTCGGCGACTCGGCCAACCAGTTCCACTACTTCCGGCTCACCCCCGACGACCGGATCCTCTGGGGCGGCTACGACGCCATCTACCACTGGCGGGGCCGGATCGGCCCGGCGGTGGAGGCCAACCCGGCGACCGAGGCGATGCTGGCTGCCCAACTGCTCGACTGCTTCCCCCAGATCGAGGGGATCCGCATCACCCACCGCTGGGGCGGGCCGATCGCCACCACCACCCGCTTCGCCGTCACCGTCGGTCACCGATGGGACCGCCGGGTGGCCTGGGCGGTGGGCTACACCGGTCTGGGGGTCGGGGCATCCCGCTTCGGGGCCAGGGTCGCCCTCGACCTGCTGGCCGGAGCGGATGACGAGCGGACCCGCCTGGCGATGGTGCGCCGGGCCCCGCTGCCGTGGCCTCCCGAGCCCGTCCGCTGGGCGGGCATCACCATCACCCGCCGGGCGATCGCCAACGCCGACGCGCATCACGGCCGCCGCGGGCCCTGGCTCCGCCTGCTCGACCGCCTGGGCGTCGGCTTCGACAGCTGAACCGGCGCTTCTGTACGTCCTCAGACACACCTGCCGTGCGCCAGGGCGTACAGAACGGCGGGGGTTGCGGCGGGGGTCGCGGCGCGGGCGAGTCGCCGTTCGGTTACGATGCGCGGCGTCCTCAACCTGACACAGGCGTCAGTGATCGAGGGCGGTGTCGGCTCGGTCGTACGGCCATCGCCGATCAACACAGGGGGACGAGCACATGACCGCGATTCTCGAAGGCGTCCGCATTGTGGAGGTCGCCGAGCACACCTTCGTTCCGGC
This sequence comes from uncultured Microthrixaceae bacterium, assembly GCA_964420125.1. GTDB lineage: Bacteria > Actinomycetota > Acidimicrobiia > Acidimicrobiales > Microtrichaceae > CAYQQQ01. The sequence goes on along the minus strand of CAYQQQ010000016.1, from coordinate 85,323 downwards.
GGCCTCCGCGCTGCTGTCGGACTGGGGTGCCGAGGTGATCAAGATCGAGCACGTCACCCGGGGCGACGCCATGCGGGGCCTCGCCTCCTCGGGCCTGGCCCTGATGGGCGGTGACGTCCATCCCCTGCTCGAGCACTCCAACCGGGGCAAGCGGAGCCTGGGACTCGATCTGAGCTGCGACGAGGGCCTCGGCATCCTCCACCAGCTGGTGGCCACCGCCGACGTGTTCCTCACCAACAAGCTGCCTTCCGTGCGCGAGAAGCTCGGCATCGACGTCGAGCAGATCCGGACCCACAACCCGCGCATCATCTACGTGCGGGGCACGGGCCAGGGAGAGCATGGTCCCGAGGCCGACCGCGGCTCCTACGACTCGTTGGCCTTCTGGGCTCGCGCCGGGGTCGCCCTGGGTGGCCGTCGCCCGGAGTACGACCTCATCCCCGTCCCGCCCGCCCCCGGCTTCGGGGACTCGATCGGTGCCATGACCATCGCCGGGGGGATCATGGGCGCGCTGTACCACCGGGAGCGCACCGGCGAGGCGACCGAGGTCGACGTGTCGCTGCTGGGAACCGGACTGTGGGCCATGGGCCAGGCGATCGCCCTGTCGCTCCTGTTCGAATTCCCCTGGGCCCCTCCGTCCAGGGACATGTTCTCCAATCCCCTCACCCAGAACTACGCGACCTCCGACGGCCGGTGGCTCGCCTTCACCTGCCTCCAGGCGGCGGCGTACTGGCCGTCGCTCTGCGACCTCATCGGTCGACCCGAGCTGAAGGAGGACCAGCGCTTCGCCGACCAGGAGTCGTTGCTGGCCAACGGCCTCGAGGCCATGGGCATCCTGGAGGCGGTCTTCGGCTCTGCGCCGCTGGCCGAGTGGCGTGACCGCCTGGCCGGGTGGGACGGCCAGTGGTGCGTCGTGCAGGACACCCTGGAGGCTGCCGCCGACCCCCAGAGCGTGGCCAACGGCTACATCCAGGACTGCGAGACAGCTGCTGGAGCCAAGTTCCGGCTGGTGAGCGCTCCTGTGCAGTACGGCGGCCGGCCGGCGAAGACCTCGCGCGCGCCGGAGTTCAGCGAGCACGGCGACGAGATCCTCGCTGAGCTCGGTCTCGACTGGGACACCGTGATCGATCTGAAGGTCCGCAACGTCGTCACCTGATGACGTACCCCACAGGAGGAACCATGGCGTCGCTCTTCGATGCGTTCCGATTCGACGACAAGCGCGTGCTGGTCGTCGGCGGCGCCACAGGGATGGGCGCCGGCGCCGCCCAGCTGGCCATGGACGCCGGCGCCGAGGTGGTGGTCATGGACTACGCCGAGGTCACCCTCGAGGGGGCCAAGGCGATCCATGTGAACCTGGCGGAACGGGCCTCGATCGATGCCGCCGTCGACGAGTGCGGCGGGCCGATCGACGCCCTGATGGCGTGCGCCGGCGTCGCCGATGGCACACCCGGCATCGAGCGGATCAACTTCATCGGCCACCGGCACCTCATCGACCGCATGGTGGCCGGGGGGATGCTGCCTCGGGGTTCGGCCATCGGCTTCATCTCCTCGGCGGCCGGCCTCGGCTGGGAGCCGAACCTCACCTGGATCCATGAGCTGCTCGACGTCGGCGACTTCGACTCGGCGGTGGCGTGGGTCGAGGCGCACGGCAAGGCCGACTACATGTCGATGAAGCAGGTCATGTGCGCCTACGTCGCGCGTGAGGCGTTCGCGTTCCTCAAGCAGGGCATCCGCATCAACGCCATCTGCCCCGGTCCGACCGACACGCCCCTGGCGCAGGCCAACAAGGACATGTGGCTCGGGTTCGGTTCGGACTACCGGGGCGAGCTCGGTGTGGAGCCCTCCACCCCGCTGGACCAGGCCTACCCGCTGCTGTTCCTCTGCAGCGACGCTGCCGTGGCGATCAACGGCATCACGATGGTCACCGACCTCGGCTACATGAGCTCGGGCATGTCCGGCTCGTTCCCCGACGCGACGGAGGTGGCGGAGTTCCTCCTCGGCCGCCTCTGAGCCGGAGGTGCCGTTGTCGTGATCGGCGCGTCCGGTGCCGACCCGTGCCGGCGTGAGGAGTGCCGGTTCGCAGGGCCGCCGGTAGCGTCGAAGGATGAGCGACACCTCTGCACCCCAGGATGGGGTGGACGAACGGGATCGGGTGGGCGACGAGGCGCAGCAGCAGGCCCGGGCCCGCCGCAGCTACGACCGCCTGAGCCACGTCTACGGGATGCTCTCCGACAGCAGCGAGAAGCGCTTCGTGAAGGACGCCATCGAGGAGCTGCTGCGGCCCGAGGAGGGCGAGGTGATCCTCGAGCCCGGGTTCGGCACCGGTCAGGCGCTGCTGGCCCTGGCCACCGGCGTGGGCGAGACCGGACGGGTCGAGGGGATCGACATCTCCGATGGGATGGTGGCTCAGGCACGCCACCGATTGGAGCACCACGGCCTCGCGGATCGGATCCACCTGCAGGTCGGCAGCGCGACGGACATGCCCTACGCACCGGCGACGTTCGATGCTGTGTTCATGAGCTTCACGCTGGAGCTCTTCCCCGACGACCAGATACCCGTCGTGCTCGCCGAGTGCGCTCGGGTGCTGAAGCCGACCGGGCGCCTGTGCGTGGCCTGCATGTCCGGCCACGGCGGGAACGCCGCCATGGAGAAGCTCTACGAGTGGTCCCACGAGCACTTCCCGAGCTTCGTGGACTGCCGCCCGATCGACGCGCCGGGTGCGCTGGAGGCCGCCGGCTACGCGGTGACGACCGTGAGACCGCTGACGATGTGGGGTCTGGCGGTGGACCTGGTGCTGGCTGCGCCTCCACACGTGTGAAGCTGCCGGCGTCCGTCAGATGGTGCGGGTCGCCTCCATGCTGGCTGCGAGGCCGGGGCTGCAGATGGTGATCGCCACGTCCACCTCGATCGACGGATTGGAGATGAGGTCGCTCGTGCCCTCGAACTTCACGCCGCGCCCCGCGCAGCCGTCGGTTCCGTCGATCACCTCCCCGGCGATCCCCGACGACAGGCCGTCGGTGCCGTCTGGTGTCGTCAGCTCCTCGAGGTAGATCTGGAGGCTGCAGTCGGAGAACGTGCACGCATACCGGTAGGTGCGCATCACCACCGGCCAGCTCCCGGGCTCACCGTCGAAGCCCGGGAGGGTGCTCAGAGTGCCCTGGTAGAGGCGGCTGCAGTAGGAGAGCTCCCACGGGCCCGGAGGGCACTCGTTGATGCCGTCGAGGACGCCGGCGCCGTGGACCGTGGCCTTCACCGGGCCACCGCCGCCCCAGGTCGTCCCCCCATCGTGGGCCAGGTAGTCGAAGGTGCCGTCGCTGGTCCAGGTCGGGATGACGGCGTTCACCACCTCGGTGCAGGCGCTGGCGGCCAGCACCACCGCCATCCCCACCGCCCCGACGACGAATCGCACGGACTTCTTCATGGTCATCCCTCCCGTTGCTCCCCCCGTCCCGCATCGCGCGGGACCGCGTGGGCGCACCCTACATCCTCGGCGCTGGGGGACGTCGACCACTCGGTGATGACCGGGCGACGGCTGACGATGCAGCGCGCTTCCTCATCCTGGGCTGCGCGTCGCGGCCATGTGGGCGGCCAGACCGGGGCTGCAGATCACGAGGTGGACGGTGGTCGGCATCGAGGGGTCGGACTGCAGAGCTCGGGTGGCGTCGAACTTCACGCCCTCGCCGCTGCAGCCGTCGGTCCCGTCGATCAGATCTCCGTAGACAGGGGGGCTGGTGGTGAGACCATCGCTGTCGGCAGGGTTGCGGAGCTCGCATGGTCGTGTTCATGATCGTCCCTCGCGATGTCTCTCCGTCCCGCAGTGCGCGGGGTCGCATCAGCGCACCCTGCCTCTGCGACGCCGGCTGCTGTCGGCTCGGTGATCGAGCAGCTCGATCGGACCTGATCAGTTCGATCCGTCCACTCCGAGTCGTTCCACCTGCCCTCCGGCGCTCCTCGAGCTGCCGCCACCTCACAGAGGAGGCCCCGACGCCGGGTCCTCCGGGTGCAGCTCGTACATGAGGTCGTCGTTGCACACGGAGAGGTCGATGGCGACCTCGACGGCGGGATCGGAGGCGAGCGGGCTGGTGCCGTCGAAGTTCAGGCATCCAGAGGTGTTGGTGGCGGCGACGATGCCGCCGATGCTGTCGGTGCCGTCCGGCGTGCGGAGCTCCTCCAGCACGATGTCGGTGGTCTCGCACCACTTGACCGTGCCGAGGTGCGGGGACGGCTGGTAGGTCCGCCACTCGCAGTGCTTGACGATGCGGAACGGGTACCGGCCGGGGTCACCGGTGAACCCGGCGCCGGTGTCGAAGTGGCCGGAGACCGCTCGGTTCGACTGGCACCCCGCGGTGGGCGCGCAGGTGAGGGTGCTGAGCGCGGCTGCGATCGGCCCGCCGCCGCCCCAGGTGGATGATCCGTCGCTCGCCAGGTACTCGAAGTGGCCGGGTGCGGCGTAGTTCAGCGGGTAGCGGGTCGACTCGGAGAGCGCGGTGCACGCGCTTCCGGCCAGGACCGCCATCACCCCCGTGGCGACGGCGACGATGCGAACGAACCTTCTCATGGCTTCCCCTCCATGGTCCTCTCCTCGTCCCGCGGTGAGCGGAACCACCTCGGAGCACCCTACACCGGCGGCGCTGCGAGAGAGGTGAGAGCTGCGATCCGATCCACGCTGCGGCGGACCCGTCAGCGGGTGCCCCAGGAGTAGGTCTGCTTCTCCAGGTGCAGGTAGGTGAACACCTCGGCGGTCAGCACGCCCTCCACGCTGCGCACCTCCTCGTTGAGCAGCGCGAAGAGCTCTTCATGGCCTTCGCACACGATCTCCAGCAGCAGGTCGAAGCGACCGGAGGCCACCACCACGTAGTCGATCTCCGGCACCTTGGCGAGGCGCTCCGCCAGCGCCCGGACGTCCCCGGTGGCGCGGATGCCCACCATGGCCTGGAGGGTGAACCCGAGGCGCAGGGGGTCGGTGACGGCCACCACCTGCATGACCCCCGAGCTGATCAGGCGCTGCACCCGCTGGCGCACCGCCGCCTGGGACAGCCCCACCTTGGGGCCGAGCTGCGCGTAGGGCATCCGGCCGTCCACCTGCAGCTCGCGCACGATGGCCTTGTCGATGTCGTCGAGGACGACGCTCTCGGTCGGCCCGCCGGCCCGCCGCGCGCTCACGTCCGCCCCAGGACTTCGGCGAGGTCCGTGGCCGGCCGGCCGAGCGCTTCGGCGACCACGGCGTTGACCATCTCGCCCGAGGCGGTGTTGACCCCCAGGGCCAGCGCAGGATCTGCAGCCACGGCGTCGCGCACCCCGAGGCGGGCCAGGTCCGCCAGGTACGGCAGCGTGACGTTGGTGAGCGCGTAGGTCGAGGTGTGGGGGACGGCTCCGGGCATGTTGCCCACGGCGTAGTGCACCACGCCGTGGGACTCGAAGACCGGGTCGTGGTGGGTGGTCTCGTGCGATGTCTCCACGCATCCACCTTGGTCGATGGCGATGTCCACGATCACCGCGCCCCGCCGCATGTTGGCGACCATCTCCTCGGAGACCACCACCGGAGCCCGGCCGCCGGGGACCAGCACCGCGCCGATCACGAGGTCGGCCTCGGCGACCACCCGCTCCACCTGCCCCCGGTTGGAGGTGAGCGTGGTGATGCGTCCCATCTGGATCTGGTCGATCCAGCGGAGCCGCTCGACGCTCTTGTCCAGCAGGTCGACCTCGGCCTCGAGCCCGGCGGCCATCCAGGCGGCGTTCCAGCCCACGTTGCCCGCGCCGAGGACGACCACCCTCGCCGGCCGCACCCCGGGAGCACCCCCCATGAGCACCCCCCGTCCGCCGTTGTGCCGCTCCAGGAAGTGGGCACCCACCTGCACCGACATCCGGCCGGCCACCTCGCTCATCGGTGCCAGCAACGGCAGGCTGCCGTCGTCGGGCTGCACGGTCTCGTACGCGATGCCGACGACGCCACGCTCGAGGAGCGCATCGGCCACCTCGGGGTACGCCGCCAGGTGCAGGTAGGTGAACAGCACCGAGCCGTCGCGGAAGTGCGCGTACTCCGAGGGTTGGGGTTCCTTCACCTTGCAGACGATGTCGGCCCGCTCCCACACCTCGGCGGCGTCGTCCACGATCTCGGCCCCGGCGCGCCGGTAGTCGTCGTCGGGGATCGAGGCGCCGGCACCCGCGCCGGCCTCCACCAGCACCGGAGCGCCGTGCAGGTGCAGCTCGCGCACGCCGTCGGGGGTGATCGCCACCCGGTACTCGTCGGGCTTGATCTCGGCGGGCACGCCGACGGTGAGGGAGGTCATCGGGGGGCTTCCTTCCGTGTGGTCGCTGCGATGTGGCTCATGTCGATCCTCCGCCGGTGATCGGCCGGTGCGGCAACCGGCTGCACCTACTGGCGACGCATCTCCGCGGTGGCTTCGGTGAGGGCCTGGCGGAGCACTTCGGCGATGCGCTCGAACTCGGCCGGCCCGGCCACCAGGGGAGGGGAGAGCTGGATCACCGGGTCGCCGCGGTCGTCGGAGCGGCACACCAGTCCGAGCTCGAACAGCCGAGGCGACAGCACGTCGCGCAGCAGGTGGTCGGACTCCGTCTCGTCGAAGGTGGCCCGGGTGTCGCGGTCCTTCACCAGCTCGATGCCGTAGAAGTAGCCCATGCCCCGCAGGTCGCCGACGATGGGCAGGTCGAGCAGCGACTCCAGGGCGCCACGGAACGCCGGCTCGTTGGTCCGGACGTGGCCGATGAGGTCCTCCGACTCGAAGACGTCGAGGTTGGCCAGGGCTGCCGCGCAGCCCACCGGGTGGCCCCCGAAGGTGATCCCGTGCAGGAACGTCTCGCCGCCGTCGAGGAACGGCTCGGCGACCCTGTCCGACACCATCACCCCGCCCAGAGGCGAGTAGCCGGAGGTCAGGCCCTTGGCCATGGTGATCATGTCGGGCGACGAGCCGACCCGCTCCGCACCGAACCAGCTGCCGAGGCGGCCGAAGGCGCAGATCACCTCGTCGCTCACCAGCAGCACGCCGTGGCGGTCGCAGATCTCCCGCACCACCTCGAAGTACCCCGGCGGCGGGGTGAAGCACCCTCCGGCGTTCTGCACCGGCTCGAGGAACACCGCAGCGACGGTCTCGGCTCCCTCGCGCTCGATCGCCCGCTCGATCTCCTGGGCGCACTGCAGCGTGCAGGCCGGCTCCGACGCGCAGAAGGCGCAGCGGTAGCGGTTGGTGTTCTCGACGTGGACCGCCCCGGGGGTCAGGGGTTCGAACGGGGCTCGGATCTCCGCCACGCCGGTCAGCGCGAGCGCACCCATCGTCGTGCCGTGGTAGGCGATGTTGCGGGTGATCACCTTGTAGCGGCCGGATTCGCCTCGGGCGCGGTGGTACTGGCGGGCCAGCTTCCACGCCGACTCCACGGCCTCCCCGCCACCGGTGGTGAGGAACACGCGATCGAGGCCCTCGGGTGCCAGCGCCGCCAGCCGGGCCGACAGCTCGATCGCCAGCGGGTGGGCGTAGGTCCACAGCGGGAAGTAGGCCAGCGTCTCCGCCTGGGCCGCCATGGCCTCGGCGATCGAGCGGCGGCCGTGGCCCACCTGGACGGTGAACAGCCCGGCGAGGCCGTCGAGGTAGCGGTTGCCGTCGGAGTCCCAGACGTAGCACCCCTCCCCGCGCACCATCACCGCCAGGGCGGAGGCATCCTCGGTCTGCAGGGGCGAGAAGTGGCCCCACACGTGGCGGGCGGCGAGCTGTTGGAGCTCCGAGGTGGATCGTGTCATGGGAGGTCTCGATCGTCGGTGGAGGTCATGTCGCGTCGCCGCGGTTGCGCCGCCAGAGCGTGCCGGCGCCGATCAGCACGAGGCTGATCACCAGGATGGCGGTCGCCAGCACGTTGACCTGGGGCGGCAGGCCGTTCTTGACCGCGGCGTTCACGTACAGCGGGTAGGTGGTCGTCGCCCCGGCGTTGAAGAACGTGATGATGAAGTCGTCGAGCGACAGGGCGAACGCCAGCAGCGCGGCGGCGACGATGCCCGGCAGGATGAGCGGGAACGTCACCCGGAGGAACGTCCGCACCGGCCCGGCACCCAGGTCGAGCGCCGCGTCCTCGGTGGTCCAGTCGTGGCCGCGCACGCGGGCGCGGATGGTCAGCGCCACGAAGCTGAGCTGGAAGGCCACGTTGGCCAGCACGATCGTGCCGAACCCCCGGTTCCAGCCGAGGTCGAGGAAGAGCGTCAGCAGCGACGCGGCCATCACCACCTCGGCGACCGTGAGCGGGAGCACGAGCAGGGTGTCCAGCGCTTCGCGACCCACGAAGCGCTGGCGCACGAGGGCGATCGCCAGGAACGTCCCCAGCACGATCGAGATGGCCGTCGACACGAACGCCACCTCGAGGCTCGTGACCATGGCCTCGGTGAGCTCGGAGTACTCGAAGGGGTGCAGCCAGTTGTCGAAGGTGAACTGCCGCCAGGTCAGGTTGAACTTCCCCGCGGGGTCGTTGAACGAGAACATCACGATCACGAACACCGGGAGGAACAGGAACACCAGCACCCCCCAGGCGATGACCTTCAGCGCCACGTCGCCGAGTCCGCCGAAGCGGCGCACGGGCGCGGCCGACGAGCTGCCGGGGGCGTCGGCTCCACCCCGACCTCCTCCGCCGTCCCGGGTCGGGTCGGTGGTGTCGGCATCGCCCCCACCGACACCACCTGACCCGGTGAGCTCGCCGGTCGCTTCCTCGATGATGCTGCCACCGCTCACGGGCGCTTCCCCCTCACACCAGGTCCTCGGTGCCGAGCGCCCGGGTGTAGGCCAGCACCATGACGAGGATGATCGCCATGAGAACGAACGACATGGCGGCGGCCACCGGGTAGTCCTTCACCCGCAGGAACTGGTCCTGGATGACGTTGCCGATCATCCGGGTGCGGGTGGAGCCGAGGTACTCGGCGTTGATGAAGTCCCCGCTGGCAGGGATGAAGGTCAGCAGGCTGCCGGCCAGCACCCCGGGCACCGACAGCGGGAGGATCACCTTGCGGAAGCCCCGTCCGGGCGTCGCGTAGAGGTCCCGAGTGGCCTCCAGCAGGCGCGGATCGATCTTCTCCAGCGACACGTAGATGGGCAGCACCATGAAGGGCAGGAAGTTGTAGACCAGGCCCCCGATCACCGCGTAGGGGGTGGACAGCAGGCGCCCCTCGGAGGGCAGCAGCCCGATGCTGCCGAGCGTGTCGACCACCCAGCCGTCGTCGGCCAGGATCGTCTTCCAGGCGATGGTGCGCACGAGGAAGGTCACGAAGAAGGGCAGGATGACCAGGCCCAGCATGAGGTTCTTGGCCCGGCCGGCCTTGAAGGCGATCACGTAGGCCAGCGGGTACGACATCGCCAGCATCACCAGGGTGGCGACGAGCGCGTACCAGAAGGACCGGACGATCTGCTCCTGGTACTGGCTGAAGGCGTCGCCGTAGTTCGACCACTGCCAGGTGAACTCCATGGTCGGCAGGTAGACCGACCCCGAGTTCTCCGACAGCGAGGTCTTGAACAGGGTGAACACCGGCACCACGAAGAACACGAACAGGTAGAGCAGCGCCGGGCCGATCATGGCGTAGGGCACCCAGGGTGCCTGTCGCCGTCCGCTGGTGGCCGTTCCTGCCATCGCTGCCCTACCCGTCCTGTCCCGTCGCCCCGTCAGGTCGTCGCACCGATCTCACCCGCCGGTGACGTCGGTGTAGATCGTGGTCATCTCCTGCTCCTGCTTCTCGGGCAGGATCGCCCACGACTGCACCCGATCGAGCACCTCCTGAGGGGGGTTGATCATGGGGTCCTCCGCCAGGGTGGGGTTGATCTTGGCGAGCTCGTCGGACATGTCGGACAGCACCGGGACGTACTGGACCGCCTCGACGAGCTTGGCGTAGTTGGCGCGGTCGTAGACGAAGTTCATCCACTCCTCGGCGCCGGCCTTGTTGCGGGTGGTGTAGGGGATCGTCATGGTGTCGACGAACTGGGTGCCGCCGGACACGGGAACCACGAACTTCAGGTCGGGGTTCTCCTCCGCCAGCTGCACGATGTCGCCCGAGTACACCTGGGCGATGATCACGTTGCCGGAGGTCAGGTCGTCCTGGTAGTCGTTGCCGGTGAAGCGGCGGATCTGGCCCTTCTCGTTCTGCTCGGCCACCAGGTCGGCCGCCTGCTGCACGGCTTCCACCGTGGGATCCGACGGCGAGTTGCCCTGGTTCATCATGATCATGCCCAGCGCGTCCTGGAAGTCGGAGAAGAGCGTGACCCGCCCCTTGAAGGCGGGGTCCCACAGGTCGTCGACGGAGGTGATGGGCCGGCCGGCCTCCGCCTCGTTGTAGCCGAGGCCCACGAACCCGGAGAAGTAGGGAAGGGAGTACCTGGCACCGGGATCCCAGGGGCCGTCGAGCAGGTCGGCGCGCAGGTTGGCGGCGTTGGGGATGTTGCCCTTGTCGAGCTCGTCGAGCCACTCCAGGCCGATGAGCCGGGCGGTCATGAAGCTGGTCGGCACCACGAGGTCGGCGCCGATGTCCTGCTTGGCGGCCAGGGCGTCCTTGTTGGCGGCGAACCAGCTCTCGTTGTCCTGGAAGTTCTCCTTGTAGTCCACGGCGATGCCGGTGGCCTCCTGGAACGACGTGTTGAAGCCGTCGGCGATGTACAGCGGCCAGTTGGAGATGCGCAGCTCCTTGCCGTCACCGCCCCCACCTCCTCCGCTGCCGCTCTCCTCGTCGTCGCCGCAGGCGGTGAGGAGCTGCTGGCCCAGCAGGACACCCCCCGCCAGGGCGGCGCTGCGGCCCATGAACTGGCGTCGAGAGGCGCCCGCACCCGGGCGCACGGGGGGGATCGGACGGTGGGTCCGGCGGTGGTGACGGGTCATGGATCGTCCTCCTGGTGGGAGTTCGTAGGGCCCCGGTCGGGGCACAGGGTCAGAGCAGCTCCTCCACGGAGCCGGGGTCGTCCGTGTCGGGGATCTCGGCGTGGGGGAGCACGCAGGCGGTTCCGTCGGGCCACGAGGCCCACACCTGGTCCCCGGGTCGCATGGCGGGCATGTCGTGCTCGGGGCCGAGGTGGGCGATCACAGGGTTGCCGCCGGCGTCGAGGGACACCCGTACCACCGGCCCCTGGAAGGTCAGGTCGCTCACCGTGCCGGCGATGCTCGAGCGTCCCTCGGGGCGCTCGAGGGAGAGCACCAGGCTCTCGGGACGCACCATCACCACGGCGGGCCCGGCTCGGAGCTGTGAGCGGTTGCAGTGCCCCGTGACCTCGGTGCCCAGCACGTCGGCGGTCGCCGTGTCGTCGCGCACGGCGGAGACCTGCGCGGGCCAGAGGTTGGCCTGCCCGATGAACCCCGCCACGAACACCGAGGAGGGTCGGTAGTAGATGTCGACCGGTGTGCCGATCTGCTCGACCTTGCCGGCGTTCATCACCGCGAGCCGGTCGCTCATGGTGAGCGCCTCCTCCTGGTCGTGGGTGACGTACACGAAGGTGATGCCGATCTCGCGCTGGATGCGCTTCAGCTCGAACTGCATGACCTGGCGCAGCTTGAGGTCGAGCGCGCCCAGGGGCTCGTCGAGCAGCAGCGCGGCGGGCTCGTTGACCAGCGCCCGGGCGAGCGCCACGCGCTGCTGCTGGCCGCCGGAGAGCTGGTTGGGCTTGCGGCGTGCGAACTCCTCGAGGCGCACCACCCTGATCACCTCGTCGACGCGGCGGGCGACCTCGTCCTTGGCGGTCTTCTTGGAGCGGGGTCCGAAGGCCACGTTGTCCCACACGGACATGTGGGGGAACAGGGCGTAGTGCTGGAAGACGGTGTTGACGTTGCGCTTGTACGGAGGGGTGCGGGACACGTCGTGGCCGTCGAGGCGGATCTGGCCGGCAGTCGGGGTCTCGAACCCGGCGATCATGCGCAAGGTCGTGGTCTTGCCGCACCCGGACGGCCCGAGCATGGAGAAGAACTCCCCCTGACCGATCGAGAAGTGGGCGTCGTCGACGGCGACGAAGTCGTCGAACCGCTTGGAGACGTGGTCGATCTCGATGGTGGGGGCGCCGGACGGGCCGTCACCGGGTGACGTGGCGGCGGCGGGTCCTGCTGCGGTCGACGTCGTGTCCACGTTGCGCTCTCACCCCTCGCTCGTTCCCCCTGGCGTGCCGCGTGACGGGTGACACGTCAGCTCACGCCCGAAACCATGACACTCCCGGGCGCCTTGCGCAAGGGAATCGTGGGCCTGAACAGATCTTGACGATGGATTCCCTTGCGTTTTGGCCGATTTCCCTCCAGCATCTGTGGGACCAGGGGAGTCACCGGCTCCTCCTTGCGCTCGCGCGGTCCCTCCCGCGCCGACGGCATCCACAGCAACCACACGGAGGACTCGTGGCACGGCAGAACTTCATCGGCGGCGAATGGCGGGATGCGAGCGACGGCGCGACGGACGTGGTCCTCAACCCGGCGACGGGTGAGGTGATCGAGGAGGTGGCCTCCAGCTCGGCTTCCGACGCCGATGCGGCGGTCGACGCCGCCTACGCGGCCTTCGAGGCATGGGGCCGCACGACGCCCCGGGAGCGCTCCGAGAAGCTGCTGGCCCTCGCTGAGGCCATCGAGGCCGACCTCGACGACCTGAAGCGCCTCGAGATGGACAACGTCGGCAAGCCGGTGTCGATCATCGACTTCGAGTTCGACCTCACCGTGGACAACATCCGGTTCTTCGCCGGCGCGGCGCGCACCATGCAGGCCCAGGCGGCCGGGGAGTACATGGAGGACCACACCTCGATGCTGCGCCGCGACCCCCTCGGGGTGTGCGTGGGGATCGCCCCGTGGAACTACCCGCTCAACATGGCCGTCTGGAAGCTCGGCCCTGCGCTGGCGGCCGGCAACACCTTCATCCTCAAGCCGAGCGAGCTCACCCCGCTCACCGCGCTGAAGCTGGCCGAGCTGGCCGCCGACATCTTCCCCGCCGGGGTGTTCAACGTGGTCACCGGCCAGGGAGAGACCGCCGGGGACGCGCTGGTGCGACACCCGAAGGTGGCGATGGTGTCGCTGACCGGCGACGTCGACACCGGTCGCCTCATCGCCCGCAACGCCGCCGAGTCGCTCAAGCGGGTGCACCTCGAGCTGGGCGGCAAGGCCCCGGTGGTGGTCTTCGACGACGCCGACCTCGAGACGGTGATCGCCACGCTCACCGAGGCCGGCTACTACAACTCGGGCCAGGACTGCACGGCGCCCTGCCGTGTCGTGGCGGGCCCCGGCGTGTTCGACGACCTCGTCGCCGGCCTGGCCTCGGCGGTGGGCGACATCGTGGTCGGCGATCCGTCCGCGGAGGACACCGCGGTGGGTCCGGTGGTCTCCGCCGAGCAGCAGGAGCGGGTCGCCGGCATGGTGGCACGGGCCGTGGACGCCGGCGCCGACGCGGTGGTGGGCGGCAGCGTGCTGGACCGACCGGGCTTCTTCTACGCCCCGACGGTGGTGGCCAACCCGGCCCAGGATGCCGAGATCGTCCAGCGCGAGGTGTTCGGCCCGGTGGTGTCGGTGCAGCGGTTCTCCGACGAGGACCAGGCGCTGGCCTGGGCCAACGGCGTCGACTACGGCCTGGCCGCCTCGGTGTGGACCACCGACGTGGGTCGGGCCATGCGCATGGCCAGCCGCATGATGTTCGGCACCGTGTGGGTGAACGACCACATCCCGATCGTCTCCGAGCTGCCCCACGGCGGGTTCAAGCAGTCCGGCTACGGCAAGGACATGTCCATCTACGCGCTGGAGCACTACACCGAGCTCAAGCACGTGATGGTGAAGATGTAGACCCCTGCACCTGTTCCTCCATCCCCCCCGACCCTGTTCTGCTCTGCAGCAGGTGTCCTCACAGACACCCTCTGCAGAACAGAACGCTTGAGCACCTACGAGAGCGACTGACGAGATGACTGACACCTCTGCCACGACCGACACCGACCTGTCCGCCCGGGCGGCCGAGCTGGCCGACACCGAGAACGCCACCCTGGTGGACCGAACCTCCGCCTCGAAGGAGTGGTACGAGCGGGCGCTGGGCTCGATGCCCATGGGCGTGCCGTCCAGCTTCCAGGCGGGCGACCCCTACCCCATCTACCTCGAGCGGGGCGAGGGTGTGAAGGTCTGGGACGTCGACGGCAACGAGTACCTCGACTTCCACGGCGGCTTCGGCGTGGGCGTGTGCGGCCACGCGCACCCCAAGATCGTGGAGGCCATCGATCGGGCCGCCCGCACCGGCACCCACTTCGCGGCCCCCACGCCCACCACGGTGCGCCTCGCCGAGGAGCTGTGCCGTCGCTTCGAGCTCGACCAGGTGCGCTTCGCCAACTCCGGGACCGAGGCGACCATGGACGCCATCCGCGTGGCGCGGGCCGCCACCGGCCGGGAGCTGGTGGTGAAGATCGAGGGCTCCTACCACGGACACCACGACACCGTGATGTTCTCGGTGCTGCCCAACGCGGACGCCGTCGGGGGCCGGGAGCTGCCCCCGACCACCCCGATGTCGTTGGGCATCCCTGCGGACGTGGCCCGCCACACGGCGGTGGTCCCGTTCAACGATGCCGACGCCTTCGAGGACCTGATCGCTCAGCGGGGCGACGAGATCGCCTGTCTGATCCTCGAGCCGGTGATGATGAACGTGGGGATCATCGAACCCGAGCCGGGCTACCTCCAGGCGCTGCGCGACCTGTGCGACCGGAACGGGTCGGTGCTCATCTTCGACGAGGTGAAGGCCGGTGCCACCGTGGACGCCGCCGGCGCTCGCGGGCGCTACGGCGTGAAGCCCCACCTCTCCTGCTACGCCAAGGCCCTCTTCGGCGGCACCCCGGGCGCCGCGTTCGGCGGGGAGTCGGCGGTCATGGACATCATCAACCACGGTGCGGCCCAGATGGGCACCTTCAACGGCAACCCGCTGGTGGCCGCCGCCGGCCTGGCGTGCCTGACCGAGGTGCTCACCCCGGAGGCCTACGACCGCCTCGCCGTGCTGGGCGACCGTCTGGCGCAGGGCTGCCAGCAGGCGATCGACGAGACCGGCATCCCGGCCCACACCGTCAGCCTGGCGGCGAAGGGGTGCGTGTCGTTCCGCAAGGACCGCTCGCGCAGCTACCGCGACTTCCTCGACACGAAGCCGCAGCTCTTCGGTGCGGCCTTCCCCTGGGCGCTCAACCGGGGTCTGTTCATGACCCCCGGCGACGAGGAGCAGTGGACGCTGTCGGTGCAGCACACGGAGGCCGACGTCGATCGCTACGTCGAGGTGTTCGCCTCGTTCTGCCACGCGCTGGTGGAGGGCTGAGCGAGCGGACCGGTTCCGTCACGTCGGCTGTGGCGTGGCGTGGGGTCGGTGGGGCTGTGGCCTCACCGGCCCCTGGACGCTGACCCCGCAGGCAGGGAACCTCGTCGATCCTTCGCCTCACCCGGATCCGGTGCAGAACAGGCCGCCATCGGGCAGGCTGGGGTCATGAGAGGAACCCCCCGGGGTCTCGGCCTGCGCATGCCGGCCGAGACCGATCTGCACGCACGTACCCTGATGGCCTGGCCCACCGAGGTCCGCCGACCGTTCTGGGAAGGCCATGTCGAGGAGGCCCGGTCCGCGTGGGCGGTGGTCGCCCGGGAGGTGGCCCGCTTCGAGCCGGTCACGATGGTGGTCGACGTCGGGGAGCTCTCCTCCGCCGAGGCCGAGCTGGGCGGCGTGCCGGGCGTCGAGCTCGTGGAGCTGCCCGTCGACGACTCCTGGATGCGCGACTCGGGTCCGATCGTCGTGAGCGACCCGGAGGATCCGGCGCGAAGTCTGGCGGTGCAGTTCGGCTTCAACGCGTGGGGGGAGCTGGTCCACCCCTTCGAGCACGACGCGGTCGTTGCCACCGCCGTGGCCACGCACCTCGGCTTCCAGGTGCTGACCGCCCCGTTCGTGTTGGAGGGCGGCGCCGTCGCCGTCGACGGCGACGGCCTCCTCGTCACCACCGAACGCTGCCTGCTCCACCCCAACCGCGGGCCGCTTCCGGGAGGTGCACCCCGCACCCGCTCCGCTGTCGAGGAGCTCCTGCGCGAGTGGCTGGGTGTCGAGCGGGTGCTGTGGCTCGCGGACGGCCTCGAGCACGACACCGACACCGACGGCCATGTCGACAACGTGGTGGCGCTGCCTGTGCCGGGCGTGGTGCTGCTGCAGGGCTGCGAGGACCCCGACGACCCCGACGCCGCCACCGCCGCCGACAGCCGTCGCCGTCTGGAGGCGGCCGGCCTGGAGGTGGTCGAGCTGGAGGTGCTCCCCCGAACCACCTGCTTCGGCGACGAGGTGGAGGTGCCCTACGCGAACCTCTATGCGGGCAACGGGTTCGTGGTCGTGCCGGTGACGGGGCATCCCTACGACGACGAGGCGCTCTCCCTCATCGGTTCGCGGTATCCCGGTCGTGAGGTCGTGCCGATCCCTGGCGCGGTGATCGCCTTCGGGGGCGGTGGTCCGCACTGCACCACCCAGCAGGTGCCCGCGAGCTGACGGCATCGCGGGGCAGGCGCCGCATCCCGCGCCAGGATGGTGGGGTGGAGCTGATCGTGGGCAAGGGACTGCTCGAGTCGCCCGCCCGGGTGCGTCCCCCCGAGCGCGGCAGCTTCCGCGTCGGTGCCGTCCAGGCCCGCTGGCGTCCCGATCCCGAGGAGCACCTCGCAGCGCTGGCCCGGGGCGTCGCGCTGGCAGCTGGGGAGGGGGCCCGGCTGGTCTGCCTCCAGGAGCTCACCCTGTCGCCGTACTTCGCCATCCTGGCCGACGGCCCCGGCGCCCTCGGCGTCTCGCCCGAGCCGCTGCCCGGTGGACCGACGCACCGGTTCGCGGCGGACCAGGCCGCCGCCCACGACGTGGTGGTGCACGCCTCCCTCTACGAGGCGCCGGGGGAGCACGACACCCCGGGACTCGGGTTCAACACCGCCATCGCCGTCGCCCCGGACGGTCGGCTGCTGGGACGCACCCGCAAGCTCCACATCCCCGTCACCGCGGGCTACCACGAGGACCGCTACTTCCGTCCGGGCGACACCGGCTACCCGGTGCTCGAGGTGGGTCCGGCGCGCGTGGGCCTACCCACCTGCTGGGACCAGTGGTTCAGCGAACCCGCTCGGGCCTACTCGCTGGGCGGCGCCGACCTGCTCGTCTACCCGACGGCCATCGGCTCCGAGCCGGACCACCCCGCCTTCGACACGCAGCCCCTGTGGCAGCAGGTCATCGTGGCCAACGGCATCGCCAACGGCCTGACCATGGTGGCGGTGAACCGCATCGGCACCGAGGACGCCGCGGCGCCGGGTGCGGGCGGCGCGGCGTCGACGAGCATCACGTTCTACGGGTCGTCCTTCGTGAGCGACTGCTACGGCCGGATCCTGGTGCAGGCACCTCGGGACCGGGAGGCGGTGCTGGTGGCCGACGTCGACCTCGACGCCCGCCGGGACTGGCTGGAGCTGTTCCCCTTCCTCGGCACGCGCCGGCCCGACACCTACGGCGTGCTCTGCGATCCGGGAGCCGGCGGGCGCGGCGACGGGACGTCCTGATCCGAGGGTCAGGTGGCCTTGCGCAGCTCCTTCTGGATGTCCTGCTCGCTGATCTGGCTCTTGCCGAAGGCGCTCCAGGCCTGGAAGGCGAGGCCGAAGCCCCACCCGAGGGTCACCCACACCGGCCAGGGCGGGAACCCGCCGTCGCCGTCGCTGGTGAAGGCCCAGACGAGCCAGAGGAAGACGTTCACCACCACGTAGCTGAAGGCGCTGTAGGCGAAGGCGCGCTTCGCCTTCAGACGGTGGATGGCGTTCACCCGGGCGAGGTCGTCGGTGCTGGTGGTGTCGGTGGCCATGGATCCAGGGTAGGGAGACCTCCGTGGCCTTCCTCCGTGCCGGGGCATCCGCTCCGCGGTCCTATGCGTGAGCCACGCGGCGGGCGTGACCGGCGACCAGCTTGCGCAGCTCCTCCAGCCACAGCACCGAGGAGGCGACGGCCACGCAGGTCAGCCACTGGCCGAGGGTGAGCGCCGTGGTGTCGAACAGCGACTGCAGCACCGGGAGGTGCACCACGGCCACCTGCAGCAGCGCCACCGCGCCCACGATCCCCCAGAGCTTGCCGTTGGAGAACAGGTCCCGGGTGAAGGCGGTGCCGTGCTCGGCCCGGGAGTTCACCAGGTTGAAGAACTGGAAGCACACGAAGGTGGTGAAGGCCATCGTCCCGGCCACCGTGCCGGCCACGGCCGCGCCGGCGACGTAGTCGGGTGCGCTGACCAGCACCCCGAGGGTGCCGATCGCCATGATCGTGCCCAGGAAGACCAGCCGGGTGACGCGTGACGGGCTGAGGATCTGCTCGCTGAGCGCTCGGGGCCGGCGCTGCATGGTGCCCTTGGCCGGCGGATCCACGCCCAGGGCCATGGCCGGCGGTCCGTCCATGATGAGGTTGACCCACAGGATCTGCAGCGCGGTGAACGGCTTGCCGCCGGCGATCGCCGCCGCTGAGGACACCAGGAAGGCGATGCCGAAGCCCAACGTGGTCGACAGCTGGAAGCGCACGAACTTGATGATGTTGTCGTAGACGGTGCGTCCCCGCCGGACCGCGTCGACGATGGTGGCGAAGTTGTCGTCGGCGAGCACCATGGTGGCGGCCTCCTTGGTCACCTCGGTGCCGGTGATCCCCATGGCCACGCCCATGTCGGCCTGCTTCAGCGCCGGTGCGTCGTTCACGCCGTCGCCGGTCATGGCCACCACACCGCCGTTGCCCTGCAGCACGCGCACCAGGCGGAGCTTGTGCTCCGGCGTCACCCGGGCGAACACGCCGACGCGCTCGACGCGCGCGGCGAGCTCCACGTCGTCGAGCTCGTCGAGCTGGGTGCCGGTGAGCGTGTCGCCGCGGATGCCGAGCTCGGCGGCGATGGCCGAGGCCGTGGCTGCGTGGTCGCCGGTGATCATCTTCACGGCGATCCCCGCCCGGTGGCACAGGGCGATCGCCTCGCGTGCCTCGGATCGTGGTGGATCGAGGATGCCGACGAGGGCGTCCAGCTCCAGGCCCTCCACGAGGCGGTGTCGGGCGTCGTCGTGCATCCGAGCGCACGCCTCCCACTCTGCGAGCTCGAGGTCGCGGTGGGCGAGGGCCAGGACCCGCAGACCCTGTCGGGCCATGCGGTCGAGCTCGGACTCCACCTCCTGCAGCGGCGCGCCGTGCAGAGGGCTGACCTCGTCGTCGATGCACACCGAGCGCGAGCGCTGCAGCAGCACGTCCGGTGCGCCCTTGACCCACATGCGCACGCGGTCCGATCCCTCCAGGTGGTGGAAGGTGGCCATGTACTTGGTCGCGGAGTCGAAGGGGACCTCGGCCAGACGGGGCCGCTCGCCCCGCACGACCTCGGCGTTGATGCCGGCCTTCCCGGCGGCCACCGCCAGCGCACCCTCGGTGGGGTCGCCCACCAGCTCGCCGTCTCGCACCGTGCTGTCGTTGCACAGGACGAGACCCTCCAGCACCTCGCCGGCCGACGCATCCGGAGGTGGTTCGATGGAGCCGTCCAGCCCGTAGCCCTCTCCCCCCAGGCGGTGCCGTGCGCCGCCCACCCAGAGCTCGCGGGCGGTCATCTGGTTGAGGGTGAGCGTCCCCGTCTTGTCCGAGCAGATGACGGTGGTGCACCCGAGGGTCTCCACCGAGGCCAGTCGCTTGATGATGGCGTTGCGCTTCGCCATCTGATGGGCCCCGAGGGCGAGGGTCACCGCCAGCACGGCCGGCAGGCCCTCGGGCACGCTGGCCACCGCCAGGGCGACGGCGGTGAGGAAGAGGTCGCCGAGGGGCTCGCCACGCAGGAGTCCGATGGCGAAGACGACCAGCACCACCACGCCGGCCAGTCCGGCGAGCACGTGGCCCACCTTGTCCAGCTGGCGCTGCAACGGGGTGTCCTCGGTCTCGGTGTCGCGCAGCAGCCCGGCGATGTGGCCGATCTCGGTGCGCATCCCGGTCGCGGTGACCACCAGCTCGGCGCGCCCGCGGGTGACGGTGGTGTTCATGTAGACCACGTTGCTGCGATCGCCCAGCGGGGTCTCGGGCGGCACCAGCGAGTCCGACCGCTTGGCCACCGGAGCGCTCTCTCCGGTGAGCGCCGCCTCCTCGACCTCCAGAGAGGTGGACGACAGGAGCCGGCCGTCGGCGGGCACGCGGTCGCCGGCCTCGATCCGCACCACGTCGCCCACCACCAGCTGCTCGGCGGGCAGCTCCACCTCGGTGCCGCCCCGACGCACCTTGGCTCGTACCACGAGCATCTTCTTGAGGGCGTCGAGGCTTCGCTCGGCGCGGTGCTCCTGCAGGAAGCCGAGCGCGGCGTTGAGGACCACCACCACCAGGATCACGATCGGGGTCTTGAGCTCGCCGGACACCACGAAGGAGACCACGGCGGCCACGAGCAGGATGCCGATCAGGAAGTTGCGGAACTGGTCGAGCAGCACCGCCCAGGGCGAGCGCCGCTGCTCGGCGGCGAGGGCGTTGGGGCCGAGCTCCAGCTGGCGGCGATCCGCCGTCTCCGGGTCGAGGCCGCAGGTGGGGTCCACCTCGAGGCGGGACAGCACCTCCCCGGTCGCCATGGCGTGCCAGGGGGCGGATGGTGCGGCGGCGGGGACCTCGTGGCGGCCGTCGGGTGGTGGTGTGCTGGAGGCGTGGGTCGCCGCCGGCGACTCGGGCGTGGTGGTGCTCACGGTGCTCCTTCGTCGGGGCCCGGTGGGGCCGCTGGACGAAGGTCTCACCCGTCGCGCTCTGGCGACCTCCGTGACCGGATCGGAACGGACCGATCGTGGTGACGATCACGGGGCGGGGGGTTACTCCCCTTCGAATGTCCGTCCGAGTCTGCCGTCCCAGCTCTCACATGTCAAGGGAATCCCGAATGGAAGTTCGCAAGTGGTGGCTCAACGCCCGTCCTGCCAGGTGAACCACCGGCTCACCACCGGGAGGTAGGCGCTGCGCAGGGAACGAAGGGGCACGGGTCGGAAGGCCAGCTCGGTGAACGCCGGCGGCGCAGCCGCACCGGCCACGACCTGGCCCAGGCGGTGGCCGAGCCAGGTGTTGAGGCCCACGCCGCTGCCGTTGCAGCCGGTGGCGAACCACGCGCCGTCGGTGCGGCCGACATGCGGGAGGCGGTCGAGCGTCATGGCCACGTTGCCGCCCCAGGCGTAGTCCAGCGCCACCCCCGAGAGCTGGGGGTGGATGCGCAGCATCGCCTGGTAGAGGAAGTCGCGCGCCTCGTCCACCTCCACCGGGTCGAGGCTGCGACGACCTCCGAAGGCCATCCGGCCGTCGGGGGTCAACCGCCAGTAGAAGAGCAGGTGCTTGGTGTCGACCATCATCCGGCCCGTGGGGCTGACCGAGCGCGCCAGGTCGGGGTCCAGCACCTCGGTGGCGATGACGAAGGAGCCGACCGGCAGGACCCGGGCCTCGAGCCACGGCACGGCGGCGTCGGCCGCCGCGTTGGTGGCCACGATCACCTGGGCTGCCGCCACCACGCCTCGGGTGGTGTGCACCCGCGCCCCTGCTGTCGCAGGCTCCACGCGGGTCACCGCCGTGCGGTCGTGCACGTCGGCGCCGGCCGCCATGGCCCGCGCCGCCAGGCCGGCGTGCAGCTTGGCGGGGTGGACCGCTCCGGTGCGCTCCATCACCACCCCGGCGAAGAACGCGTCGCTGCCGATCTCGTCGGCCAACCCGCCACGGTCCACGAACCGCACGGGTTCTCCGGCGCCCACCAGCTCGGCGGCGAGGGCCTGGATCTCGGCGACGTGGCGCTCGCTGTGGGCCAGGTAGAGCTGGCCCGGTCGGGACCAGTCGCAGTCGATGCCTCCGAGGCCGTCCTCCCCTCGGACCAGCGCCTCCACCCAGTCGAAGGCCTGGTCGACCTCCTCGTGGAGCCGTCGCCCGAGAGGGCCGTACTTCCGCTCGAGGGTGGCGGGGCCGGCCTTGAGCTCGGGGATCACCATTCCGCCGTTTCGGCTGGAGGACCCCCAGCCGAGGGGCTCCTTGTCGAGCACCAGCACCGAGCGGCCGAGTCGGGCGGCGGTGTCCGCTGCGGCCAGTCCGCAGAGGCCGGCACCCATCACCACGACGTCGACCTCGGTGGGCAGCGGTGTCGTGGCGGCGAGCGGAGGGTCGACCTGTGCCTGCCAGAGGCAGCGCTCGACGTAGCGGTTGCTGAGCAGGGCGGTCACGACCGGCAATGTACCGCCGTCTGCGCCTGCGATCACAGCGAAATCCGCGTGATGCTGGACAAACACCACCGATTCCATGCGACAATCGTCGCTTCACGACGGATTCCACGGTGCACAACGGTGGCGAGAGTCCCATCCGGGCGCTCGGATCGCCCAGGGCGGCACCGGCCGGAGGACACATGCAGCCATCTGCCAAGTTGCTGATCGACGGCCGCTGGACCGACGGCGGCGACGGCCGCACGGTGGCGCTGCGCAGCCCGGTGACCGGCGAGCACCTGGCGGAGGTGGCGCAGGCCACGGCGGCCGACGTCGACGCCGCCGTGGCCGCAGCAGCCGGCCCCGGCGCCGACGCGATGGAGGCCATGGCGCCCTTCGAGCGCGCCGAGCTGCTGCACCGGGTGGCGGACGTGCTCGACGGGCGTGCGGAGCAGCTGGCGGCGACCATGACCCTGGAGCAGGGCAAGCCGCTGCACACCGAGGCCCGCGACGAGGTCGCCGAGTCGGCGGAGATCTTCCGGTGGGCCGCCGAGGAGGTCAAGCGGCTGGAGACCCCCAACCTGCCCGGCGCCGACCCGGACAAGCTGGTGATGACCTTCCGCAAGCCCAACGGGGCCTACGCGCTGATCACCCCCTGGAACTTCCCGATGAACATCCCCGCCGAACTGGTCGCGCCCGCGCTGGCCGGCGGCAACTCGCTGGTGCTGAAGCCGTCCGAGCTCACCCCGCTCACCGCCGCGGGGATGGTCCAGGCGGTGCTGGACGCCGGGTTCCCGCCCTCGGCGGTGCACCTGCTCTACGGCGACGCCGAGGTGGGCGACGCCCTGGTGTCGCACCCCCGCATCGACGCGATCGGCTTCGTGGGATCCGCCGCCACCGCTGAGGCCATCGTGCGCAGCGCCGGCCTGAAGCGGACGCTCATCGAGGCGTCGGGCAACGGCCCCCAGATCGTCTGCGACGACGCCGACCTCGACGCCGCGGCCGCCGCTGCCGTCTACGGGGCGAGCTTCGCCGGAGGGCAGTGCTGCGTGGCCACCGAGCGCCTGCTGGTGCAGGAGTCCGTCCACGACGAGGTGCTCGAGCGCGTGCTGGCCCACGCCGCCGAGGTCACCCTGGGCGACCCCCGCCATGAGGGGGTCACGATCGGGCCGCTCAACAACGAGGCGGTCGCCACCAAGGTGGAGGCCCATCTCGACGACGCCCGGGCCAAGGGCGCCCGCATCCTGACCGGCGGCGGCCGAGCCGAGGGGTTCCCCACCGACCTCTACTACCCGCTGACCGTGATCGACGGCGTCACCCCGGACATGCTGCTGTTCACCGACGAGAGCTTCGGTCCGGTGCTGCCGATCACCACCTTCGCCGACGACGACGAGGCGATCTCGCTGGCCAACGACTCCGATCTGGGCCTCCAGGCGGCGGTGTTCACCTCCAGCCTGCGGCGGGCGTTCCGCTACGTGCAGGAGGTCCGCGCCGGCAGCATCGTGGTGAACGACTCCACCGACTTCTGGGAGCCCCACCCGCCCTTCGGCGGCGCCTCGCGCACCCGGACCGGGTGGGGCCGCATCGGCGGCAAGTACACCCTGCTGGACATGACCGACCTGCGCACCGCCGTCATCGACATCCGCACGACCCGGGACTGACCCGCGTCCACGACCGACAGAGAGCGAGCCGATACCCGTGACCGACCTCCCGACGATCGACCACTGGCACGAGGGCAGGAGGTGGGACGGCACCGGCGGGCGGCGCTCGTCGGTGTTCGACCCCGCCACCGGCGAGGCACAGGCCGAGGTTCGCCTCGCGTCGGCGAGCGACGTCGACGCCGTGGTCGCCGGGGCGAGCGCAGCGTGGCCCGGGTGGCGGTCCACGTCGCTGTCGAAGCGCGCCTCGGTGCTGTTCGCCTTCCGAGAGGTGCTGGCCCGCCGCCGCCACGAGATCGCCGAGGTGATCACCGACCAGCACGGCAAGGTGCGCTCCGACGCCGCCGGCGAGGTCCAGCGGGGCCTCGAGGTGGTGGAGTTCGCCTGCGGCATCCCCCACCTGCTCCAGGGCGGCTACACCGAGCAGGCCTCCACCGACGTCGACGTGCACTCGATCCGCCAGCCGCTCGGCGTGACCGCGGGGATCACACCCTTCAACTTCCCGGCCATGGTGCCGCTGTGGATGTGCCCGGTGTCGATCGCCTGCGGGAACTCCTTCGTGCTGAAGCCCTCGGAGCGGGATCCCGGCGCCTCGCTGCTGCTGGCGGAGTGCTGGGCGGAGGCCGGCCTGCCCCCTGGGGTGTTCAGCGTGGTGCAGGGCGACGCCCAGGCCGTCGACGCCCTGCTCGTGCACCCGGACGTCGAGGCGGTGAGCTTCGTCGGCTCCACGCCGATCGCCCGGCACATCTACGAGACCGCGGCGGCCGCCGGCACGCGGGTCCAGGCCCTCGGCGGCGCCAAGAACCACATGGTCGTGCTGCCCGACGCCGACCTCGACGCCGCGGCCGACGCTGCGGTGAGCGCCGGCTACGGCTCGGCGGGGGAGCGCTGCATGGCCATCTCGGTGGTGGTGGCGGTCGATCCGGTGGGCGACGACCTGGTGGCGGCGATCGCCGAGCGCACCGGCCGGGTCGTGGTCGGCGACGGCCGAGACGCCCGCTCCGAGATGGGTCCGCTGGTGACCGGGGTGCACCGCGACCGGGTGGTCGGCTTCGTCGACGCTGGTGAGGCTGCCGGCGCCGAGGTGGTGCTCGACGGCCGTGGGCTCGTGGTGGACGGTCGTGAAGGGGGCTTCTGGGTCGGGCCCACGCTGCTCGACCGGGTCACCACCGACATGTCGGTCTACACCGAGGAGATCTTCGGGCCGGTGCTCTGCGTCGTGCGGGTCGGGTCCTACGAGGAGGCCGTCGGGCTGGTCAGGGACAACGCCTACGGCAACGGCGTGGCCCTGTTCACCCGTGACGGCGGCGCGGCGCGTCGCTTCACCTTCGAGGTCGAGGCGGGGATGGTGGGGATCAACGTCCCCATCCCCGTGCCGATGGCCTACTACTCCTTCGGCGGGTGGGGGGACTCGCTCTTCGGCGACACCCACGTGCACGGGAGCGAAGGGGTGCACTTCTACACGCGAGGCAAGGTGGTGACGAGTCGCTGGGCCGACCCAGAGACCCGGGGGCCCGATCTCGGGTTCCCGACCCACCGGTGAGGACGACATGATGGACATCACACCGATGCGGATCGACGGCACCGCGGTCACCACGGCCAAGTCGGCTCCCGTGCTCTCGCCCTTCGACGGCCGTGAGGTCGGCCGCGTGCCGGTGGGCAGCGAGGTCGACATCGACCGCGCCGTGGAGGTGGCCCTGGCCCGCCATCGCGGCGGTGCGATGCCGGCGTACCGGCGCGCCGAGATCCTCGACGCGGCAGTCGTCGCGCTGACCGCCCGGCAGGATGAGCTCGCCCGGTGCATCAGCGCCGAGTCGGCCAAGCCGATCTCCACCGCGCGGATCGAAGCGGCGCGCAGCGTGGACACCTTCCGGTTCTCCGCGGCGGTGGCCCGCACGCTCACCGGGGAGACCGTCCCCATGGAGGCCTCGGCGGCCGGGGTGGGCAAGCTGGGCTTCACCCTCCGTGTTCCGGTGGGGGTCGTGGCGGCCATCAGCCCGTTCAACTTCCCCCTGAACCTGGTGGCCCACAAGGTGGCGCCGGCCATCGCCGCGGGCTGCGCGATGGTGCTCAAGCCTGCCTCCACCACGCCGCTCACCGCGCTCCTGCTGGCGGAGGTCCTGGAGGACGACGCCGGCCTGCCTCCAGGGTGGCTGAACGTGGTCACCGTTCCCGGCCGCGTGGCGGACCACCTGGTGACCCACCCCGACGTGGCGGCCATCACCTTCACCGGTTCACCGGAGGTGGGCTGGAACATCCGGGCTCGGGCCCCCCAGAAGCGGGTGGGCCTGGAGCTGGGCAACAACGCGCCGGTGATCGTGCACCACGACGCCGACGTCGCCGCCGCGGCGGCGAAGGTGACCGTCGGTGGGTTCTCCTTCTCCGGCCAGACCTGCATCTCGGTGCAGCGCGTGTACGTGCACGACGAGGTGTCCGACGCGTTCCTGGCGGAGCTCGGGTCCCGGGTGGCCGACCTGGTGGTCGGCGATCCCTCCGATCCCGCCACCAACGTGAGCGCCCTGATCAGCACCTCGGAGACCGACCGGGTCGCCGTGGCGGTGGCAGAGGCGGTCGACGGCGGCGCCGAGGTCGTCACCGGGGGCGATCGGCAGGCGGGTGGGTTCGGCACGGGCCTGCTCGCACCGACCGTGCTGCGCGACGTGGACGACGACATGGTGGTGTGCCGCACGGAGATCTTCGGCCCGGTCGTGGCGGTGCGCCGCTACTCGGAGCTGGCCGACGCCTTCGACGCCGCCAACGACTCCCGCTACGGCCTCCAGGCCGGCATCTTCACCTCCGACCTCTCCACCGGCATCGAGGCGGCGCACCGACTCGACTACGGGGGCGTGTGCGTGAACGAGGTGCCCACCTTCCGGGCGGACCAGATGCCCTACGGCGGCATCCGCGACTCGGGCAACACCAAGGAGGGCCCGGCGTGGGCGGTCAAGGAGATGACCGAGGAGCGCATGGTGGTGATCCAGCGCTGAGCGGGGCGCGGCAGGCCGGGCTCAGCCCGACGTCCACATCTCAGAGCGCACGAAGCCGTAGACGCCGCTGAAGTCGGCCACCGCCTTGGCGGGCAGCGGCTGCACGCCGCCCAGCGCTTCGGCACCCCACATGATCTGGGCGTTGTGCTCCACCACGGTCGCCGAGTGCAGGGCGTCGCCGACGTCCTTGCCCACGCACAGCAGGCCGTGGTTGGCCATGAGCGCCGCCGAGCGGTCGGCGAGGTGGGCGGCGACCTCCGTGGCGAGCTCGTCGGTGCCCGACTGGCGGTAGTCGGCGCAGGGCACGTCGCCCCCGATGTAGATGACGAACTCGTCGATGCCGGCGGGGATGGGCCGATGGGCCACCGCGAACATGGAGGAGTGCTTGGCGTGGCAGTGCACGACGCCGCCCACCTCCGGGTAGCGGGCGTAGCACTCCAGGTGGAGGGGCTTCTCCGAGGTGGGGGAGCGGTGTCCCTCCAGCACCTCGCCCGCGTCGTCGACCACCACGAGGTCCTCCAGGGTCATGATCACGTAGCCGACCGAGGAGGGGGTCATCACGAAGCGCTCGTCGTCGACCCGTCCCGACACGTTGCCCGCCGTGCCCGACACCAGCCCGGTGGCGAGCAGCTCCTTGGCGGCGGCCAGCACCGCCGCCTTCACCTCGTCGATGTCGGGCATCACAGCACCTCCGGGTTGACGCAGCGCAGGGGCGAGTCGCCGGCCAGCAGCCGGGCGATGTCGTCGGCCAGCATGGCCGAGTGGTTGGTCTCGGTGTCGTAGGTGGCGCCGCCGATGTGGGGGGTGAGCACGACGTTGGACATCTCCAGGAGGGGGTGGCCCTCGGGGAGCTGCTCGCCCTCGAAGTGGTCGAGCCCGGCCGCCGACAGCTTCCCCGAGCGCAGGGCCTCCACCAGGGCGTCGAGGTCGTGCAGTGCGGCTCGCGCCGTGTTGAGGTAGACGGCGCCGTCCCGCATGGCGGCGAACTGCTCGGCGCCGATCATCCCCAGGGTCTCCGGCAGCGGCGGTGCGTGCACCGACACCAGGTCGGACTCGGCGAGCAGCTGCGCCAGGTCGGTGTGGGTGGCCTCGGGGTTGAAGGGGTCGTAGGAGACGACCTCCATGCCCAGGCCGGCGAACCGCCACGCGGCGGCACGTCCGACGGCGCCGAGGCCCACGATGCCCACGGTGCGTCCCGCCAGCTGCCAGGCGCGGTAGCGCTGGTAGGGGATCGTGCCGTCCTTGAACACCAGTCCGGCGCGGAGGTCGGCATCTGCGGGCAGCACGTGGCGGGTGGCGGCCAGGGCGAGGGCCACCGTGAGCTCGGCCACGCCGTCGGCGTTGCGGCCGGGCGCGTGCAGCACCGGGATCCCACGGGCGCTGGCGGCCGCCACGTCCACGTTGTTGGGATCTCCGCGGCACGACCCGATGGCGATCAGGCCCGCATCCATGATCTCGTCGCCCATCACGAAGTCGGACTCCACGACGAGGATCGTGGCGCCGATCTTCCGCACCCGCTCCGCCAGCATCGGGCCGTCCCAGATCCGCAGCGGCACGTGGTCGATCCAGGGGTCGAGCTCGACGTCGGCGAGCTCACGGAGGAGCTCGAGGCCCGGGCCCCGCATGGGTGCGGTGACCAGCGCCACGGGCTTGTCGGGTGGCACGGGTGCGCCGTCCATCGTGGTGTCCCCTCTGCCGGCGGAGGTCCGCCGGCTGCGTGCGGTGAGCGCCGGCCGGTCGCCCCCGGCGCATGGGCGCCCCAACCTACGCGACGCTGACGGGCCCGTCAGCCCCGTGCCCGTCGTCCGGGCACCCGGTCGGGAGATCCTCGACGGGTAGGCTCGCAGCCGGTGAGCGACGACGAGAGCCTCGGGGCCGGTGAGACGACACGGGTGCGCCTCATGGAGGCGGGCATGGAGGTGATGGCCCGTCGGGGCTACCACGCCACCCGCATCGACGACGTGGCCAAGCTCGCCGGGGTCTCCCACGGCACCTTCTACCTGTACTTCGCCAACAAGGACGACCTGATGCTCACGCTGGCGGAGCGCTGCGCCACCGAGCTGGGTGAGCTCACCGCCCAGCTCGGGGCCATCTCGGAGGGTCCGTCGGGGCGCAAGGAGGTCCGTCGCTGGTTGACCGACTTCCTCGCGCTGTACCGCGCCTACGGGGTGGTGATCCGCTCGTGGGTGGAGAACCAGTCCAGCGACCCGCAGCTCACCCGGTTGGGCATCGAGTACCTGGGGGTCGTCTCGGGCACGCTGATCGATCGCCTCGCCACCGTGCACCCCGAGGACGCAGGGCTCAGGGTGGCCGCGCTCATCTCGCTCATCGAGCGCTTCACCTACCTGGTGGTGACCCGCGACCTCGGCGACGAGGCGGAGGTGCTCGACACGGCGGCCACGATCATCCACCGGAGCTTCTTCGCGGCGGCGCCGTCGGAGCGCTGACGGTAGTGTCATGTCGCTGCCGGCAGGCGGTGGCGCAGCACCAGGGGGTGCCACAGGTGGGCGAGCTCGACGTCGCGTCCTACATCGGCAGGCCGACCGCCGCGTCGGTGATCACCATCGAGCGGGCGCCGGTGACGGCGTTCGCCGAGGCCGTCAAGGACGACAAGGCCCTCTACCGCAACGCCGAGGCGGCGACGGCGGCCGGCTTCGAGGGGATCCCCGCCCCGCCGACCTACACGTTCTCCGCCGCCCAGGCCTACGGGCGCTTCGAAGAGGAGCAGCCCCCCGATCCGACCGAGGGCTCCAACCCCATGGCCGAGGTGATGGGCGCCCTGATGTCCTCGGGCGGGATGATCCTCCACGGCGAGCAGTCCTTCGAGTACCACCGCCCGATCGTGGTGGGCGACAAGCTGCACCACCGAGGGGTGGTCAAGGACGTCTACCAGAAGGTCAGCGGCGAGCGGACCATGACCTTCATGGTGATCGAGGACACCTACACCGACGAGGCCGGCGAACCGGTGCTGACCACGGTGATGAACCTCATCCACCGCTCCTGACCGAGTCCTCTTGACGGTCGTGCATACCGGGTATATACATACCGGGTAGGTATCTGACGGACGGGAGGGGGATGCGATGTCGGTGCGCAACGGCCTGCTCGCCCTCCTCGCCGAGGGCAGCCGGCACGGCTACGAGCTGCGCAAGGAGCTCGAGGAGCGCACCGGCGCCCTCTGGGACCTGAACGTCGGACAGGTCTACACGACGCTCGCCCGACTCGAGCGTGACGGTCTCGTCGTCGAGACGCGCCGGGGGGCGGAGGGCGAGGGTGGGGGTGACGAGACCCAGGAGCAGCGGCGCTACTCCCTCACCGAGGAGGGCCGCAGGGAGCTGGACGCGTGGTTCCACGAGCCGCGCCGTCGTCGCGCTCCCGAGCGCGACGAGCTGGTGATCAAGCTCGCGCTCGCCGCCACCGGCGGCCTGGTCGACCTCGACGAGGTGATCGACGCCCAGCGCGTGGCCACCACCGAGGAGCTGCAGCGCTACACCCGGCTGAAGGCGTCGAGCGATCCGGGTGACCTCGCTCGCCAGTTCGCCCTCGACGCCGTGATCGCCCAGATCGACGGGGAGCTGCGGTGGCTGGACCGCTGCCAGGCGAGGCACCGGGAGCTGGAGGCTCGGCGGTGACGCGATGTCGGGCAGGTGATGCAGGAAGAGGTCGGGGGCGTGGCCCTCGGGAGAGGAGACGGCGATGAGCAGCATGCCGGAGACGGTGGAGGCGACGGGGGCGCCGCCGCGCGCGCCGGAGGCGGCGGCGCTGCGCCTCGTGCGCATCGAGCAGAGCGTGCCCGACGGCCGTCGGCGACGCACGGTGCTCGACGGGATCGACCTCGACGTGCATCCCGGGGAGCTGGTGGCGCTCATGGGTCCCTCGGGTTCGGGCAAGACGACGCTGTTGCGCATCGCTGCCGGACTCGACCGGCCCGAGTCGGGCATGCCGGTGATCGAGGGGGAGCACCTGTGGGTGCTCCCGCCGGCCGAGCTGGCCGAGCTGCGCCGGCGACGGGTCGGGTACGTGGAGCAGCGCTGGAACCTGCTCGACTCGCTCACCGTGGTGGAGAACGTGGCCCTGCCCTTGGAGCTCGACGGCGCCACCACCCGTGAGGCCAGCCGTGAGGCCATGGCGGCGCTGGAGTCGGTGGGCATCGCCGAGCTGGCGAAGCAGTTCCCCTCGGCGCTCTCGGGGGGCGAGCAGCAGCGGGCGGCCATCGCCCGATCGCTGGTCGGCGCCAGGCGGGTGCTGGTGGCCGACGAGCCCACGGGCGCGCTCGACGCCCTGACCGCCGAGACCGTCATGCGACTGATCCGGCAGCGCTGCGACGCCGACGGGGTGGCCACGTTGCTGGCCACCCACGACCCGGCGGTGGCCGGCTGGGCCGACCGGGTGGTGTTCCTGCGCGACGGTCGCCTCAGCGACCGCTCCGCCAGGGGCTCGGCATGAGGGCGTGGCGACCGCTGCTGCGTCGGGCGCGGCGCCTGGCCTGGCGTGCGCCGGCCCGGACGGCGGTCACGGCGTCGCTGGTGGCCCTGCCGGTGACGGCCCTGGCCCTGCTGGGGGGCTCCATCTGGGGCCAGCACCTCCGCGACGCGGCCGGGGCGAGCGGCTCGCCCCCGTGGGACGCCCGCTACGACCTCTGCACGGCCGAGCTCGCAGCCGGCGCGCCGCAGCTGATCGAGCAGGTCGACGGGGTGGTGGCGTCGCAACCCGCCGGGAGCTCCGTCGCGGTGATCGAGCGGTACTCCGGCGTGGAGCTCGCCGCCTCGGGGCCTGGGTCGACGGTCGGCGTCGAGCAGGGGCCATGGGGCTCCCCGGTGCTCGAGGGCCGCATCGCCCTGGTCGAGGGCCGGCTCCCCGGGCCCGGCGAGGTGGTGGTGTCGCCCTGGTTGGCGGCCAACCACGGCATCGACGTCGGTGACACCCTGCGCCTCGAGGATCCGGCGGGCCGGTTGGACGTGGTGGGCATCGGTCAGGGCGAACGCTGGAACGACCTCTCGTTGGTGACCGGTGCGGGGGAGCTGGTGGTCACGGGCTCGGCGTCGGCGACCCCCGGGCCCACGCTCGACAGCGCCCAGGTGCTGGTCGAGATCCCCGCCGGGTCGGTGGCCCCGGCGGTCGAGCTGCCCGGGTACGGGGCGGACCCCGGGCCCGACGGCTCGACGCCAGCGGAGCAGGCGTCCCTGGAGCCGGCGTCCCCTTCCCCGCCGAGCGCGACATCGGCGCCGGTGGGGCAGCTCTGGGTCTGGACGATCGCGGCCGGCCTCTTCGTGGGGGTCGGTGCGGGGGCCGCCTTCGGCATCGGCGCCGCCCGCCGTCGCCGGGCCATGGGTCTGCTGGCGGCCAACGGGGCCGATGCCGGCATGCTCCGCAGGGCGGCGGCGGGCGAGGCCCTCGTCGTCGCCCTGCCCGCCGCCCTGGTCGGGGTGGTGGTGGCCGCCGCGGTGCCCCACGTGTGGGTCGGTCTCCGGCTGCCCGGCTGGGACGCGGTGTGGGACGTGAGGCTCCCGTGGATCTGGGCGGTGCTGCTGGTCGTGGTGGCCTGCGCGGCCGCCGCCGGCGGTGCCGTGCTGTTCAGCCGATCGGTGCGGACGGTCTCGTCGGCCGAGCTGCTGGACCAGCGCACCGTCGCCGTCGAGCCGGGTCGGCCCTGGTGGCAGGCGCCGTGGCTGATGGTGGCGGCGGTCGTGGTCGCCCTCCTGGTGCTCGCCGCCATCTGGTCGCGGGGGCTGGGCGCCGCTCAGGCCCATGGGCGAGCTCCGGTGGTCCTGGCTGTGGTCGGCGCCTGGGTCGTCATGGGCGCCGTGGTGGTGCTGGGGGTGCGCCGCCTGCTGCGGCGCGGCGTGATCGGTCGGCTCGTGTCGCGGGACCTGGCTCGTCGTCCGCTCGGCGCCGTCGCCGCCGGCACCGTGGTCGCCATCTGGGTGTTCGGGGCCCTGGCAGCCGCCGCCAACACCCGCGTCCTGCAGTTCGGAGGTTGGGACGTCACCTCGGAGTACTACGTCGACCTCGGGTCTGCTGTCCCGAGCGTCCCCACCACGATCGTGGAGCCCGGGTCCGCCTCGACTGCGGCGGCGGGTGGGGTCCTGCTGCTGCCGGTCCAGCCGCCCCGGGTGGTGCTGCGGAGCACTCCCGTCGAGGGGGCGCAGGCCCTACCGGCGGACCTCCAGGGCGAGCTGGCGGCTGCGGGGTTGTCGACGGTGACGGCGAAGTGGGGGCGCTTCACCGGCCCGTGCTCGATCTGCCCGAGCGGCTGGGTGCCCAGCATCGCCGTGCTCGACTCGCTGGAGGGCTCGGGTCTGCCGACGGCCACCCAGGACCTGCTCCGCCAGGGCTTTGCCGTCACCTCGTTCCCCGTCGTCGAGACGGCCGGTTCCCCGACGGGTGTCGTGGAGGTCGGTGGGGTCCCTGTGGCGCAGGGAGACCAACCGCTTCCCGTGGACGCCGTCGTCCTCGACGGGGCGGTGCCCGCCGGTCTGACGCTGAGCGAACCCGTGGCGGTGCTGGCGGGGTCGTGGGCCGGGGTGAGCGACGCGCAGGTGGCGTCGGTGGTCGAGCTCCTCGACGACGCCGGCGTGGAGCTGTTCAGCTCGGATCCACTTGTCGACACCGTCCGCAACGACCGGCTCCAGGAGCAGGCAGCCGCCGAGGTCTCCGGCTATCGAGTGCCCCTGCTGTCGCTCGGCGTCTCGTTCCTGGTGCTGCTGGTGGTCACCCTCTCCGCCACCGGGACCCACCGGCGCGAGCATCGCGAAGCCACCAGGGTGCTGCACGTGCTGGGGGGCTCCCCCTCGTCGGCCCGCCGCCTCGCCGCGCTCACCTCGGGGACCATCGCCGCCACCGGCGTGCTGCTGGGGACCGCGGCGGCGGTGGTGGGGGTGACGGTCGCGTTGGGCGGGTCGCCTCGGCTCAGCCTCGCCGAGGTGGTGTGGTCCGCGCCGGTGCTGGGCGTCGTGGTGGTCGTGCTGGCACTCCCCCCGGCCGTGATCGCCGCCGCCTTCCTGCTCCCCCCTCCCCGTGCGGAGGTGAGTCCCGCCGCGCTCGCGCCGGCGTGATGTCCCTCGGGGCGACATGACCGCGTGCGCGCCCGGTGGAGCTGCGGCGAGAACCTGACACGCGCGTCAGGTCGTTGGGTTACGCTCGGTCCACCGCCGCATCCACAGGGGGACCTCCGGTGAACATCGACGACATGATCCTCGTCTCGGTCGACGACCACGTGGTCGAGCCGCCCGACATGTTCGACAACCACCTGCCCGCCCGCTTCAAGGACCTGGCCCCCAAGGTGGTCCAGGCCGACGACGGCAGCGACGTCTGGCTCTACGAGGGCCAGCAGCTCCCCAACATCGGCCTCAACGCCGTGGCCGGCAAGCCGCCGGAGGAGTACGGCATCGACCCGACCACCTTCGCCGAGATGCGCCCCGGCTGCTACGACGTCCACGCCCGCATCCGCGACATGGACGCCGGGGGCATCCTCGGCTCGATGTGCTTCCCCAGCTTCCCGCAGTTCTGCGGGCAGCTGTTCAGCCGCACCGAGGACACGTCGGTGGCCCTGGCCATGCTGCAGGCCTACAACGACTGGCACATCGACGAGTGGTGCGGCTCCTACCCGGGCCGGTTCATCCCGCTGTCGCTTCCCCCCATCTGGGACGCCCAGCTCATGGCCGACGAGGTCCACCGGGTGGCCGCCAAGGGCTGCCGGGCGGTGAGCTTCTCGGAGAACCCCGAGAAGCTCGGCTGGCCCAGCTTCCACAACGAGCACTGGGACCCCTTCTGGAAGGCGGTGTCGGAGGAGGGCACGATCGTGTGCCTGCACATCGGCTCCTCCAGCCAGCTCACCATCACCTCGGTGGAGGCTCCGATCAACGTCATGATCACCCTCCAGCCGATGAACATCGTGCAGGCGGCGGCCGACATCCTCTGGAGCCGCGTGATCCCCGAGTTCCCCGAGGTGACCTTCGCCCTCAGCGAGGGTGGGATCGGTTGGATGCCGTACTTCCTCGAGCGCGCCGACTACGTCTACCAGCACCACCGTGCCTGGACCGGCCAGGACATGCCCGACGGCAAGCTGCCCTCGGAGGTGTTCAAGGAGCGGTTCATCACCTGCTTCATCGACGACGCCGCCGGGGTCGCCAACCGTCACCACGTCGGCCTCGACATGATCACCTGGGAGTGCGACTACCCCCACTCCGACTCCACCTGGCCCGACTCCCCGGAGGTGCTGGCGGAGTCGCTGGACGGAGTGCCCGACCACGAGATCGACGCCATCAGCCACCTCAACGCCATCCGGCTGTTCCACTACGACCCGTTCTCGGCGATGGCGCGAGAGGACTGCACGGTGGGGGCGCTGCGGGCGAAGGCCACCGATGTGGACACCACGCCGCGACCCTCGGGCCGGAAGGTCGAGCGACCCGACACCCCCATCCGCATCATCGATCTGGCGGCCAAGGCCACGGCCAAGAAGGCGT
Source organism: uncultured Microthrixaceae bacterium (assembly GCA_964420125.1). Lineage (GTDB taxonomy): Bacteria > Actinomycetota > Acidimicrobiia > Acidimicrobiales > Microtrichaceae > CAYQQQ01. The sequence goes on along the minus strand of CAYQQQ010000016.1, from coordinate 50,094 downwards.
GACGTCCACGGCCCACGGGCTGCGACGCGGAGAGTAGGCGAATCTCGCGGTGGGTGGGCGTCGTGGGGATTGGTCCCCATTGCACAACCCCGCTGCGGCGTTCACGATGTCAGTGCACAGAGGCAAGGGCGGGCTCAGCAGGAGGATCGGGGGATCCACCTGCTGAAGACCTGTCTGGGAGGACACATCCGCGACGGGGTCGACCGGTGGGAGAGTCGGTCGGCCCTGATCGTCCCTCCGCCGTGACCGTCCAGGAGACCCTCAGGTGGTTCCCCCGGGAGGCCGCAGCGCTCCCCGGGCCCAGATGGCCACCGCAGCGTCGATGGACTCGCCGACGTCCATCCCCGTCCTGCGTCGCACCTCCGGGGTCAGCGCATGCTCGACCACCACGTTGATCAGCTGCCATGCCAGCAGGTGGTCGACGTCCTCGCGCATCTCCGACTCGACCCGGATCCACGCCGCCGTCCGCTCGGCTCGGACGGTCTCCAGGTACAGGGCCCAGGCGTCCGGGTGGTCGGCGCGCAGATCGTCCCAGAACGCCTCGCTGTAGGTCCGTCGCCACTCCAGGATCTCCCGTGATCCGAGCTGCAGGCGCTGCTCCGGGCCCATCCCCGTCCGCTCGCGGTCGGCCTGCACCGCGCCGAACCGGTCGATCCAGTGACGCACCAGGGCCAGGACCAGGGCGTCCTTGGTGGCGAACTCGCGGTAGAGGGTCTTGGTGCTCATCCCCAGCTCACGGGCCAGGTCGCTCATCACCACCGCACGTATCCCGTGGGCTCCGGCTCGTCGGCCGAACGCGTCGAGGATCCGATCGGCGCGTGAGTCGGGGGCGGGCGGGTCGTGGGAGTTGTCCATCGCGCGGAACCGGTCGAGGGAGGGAAACGACGTTTCGCACATCCGTTTCCGATTCGGTCGGTGTTCGCAGGGTACCGGCACTGGGCCTCGGGGCCCACGCCCGCCGGCCCGAGCCTCCGCCGACTGACGCCGGAGTCAGGAAACGCTAGCGTGCGCCGTCATGGCAGAGATCCGTGAGGCCGTCATCGTCGACACCGTCCGCACCCCGATCGGCAAGTCCGGGGGCAAGCTCGCCGGGTGGCATCCCAACGACCTGCTGGCCCATTCGCTGCTCGCGCTGGTGGAGCGAACGGGCGTGGATCCCGAGCGGATCGACGACGTGGTCGGCGGGTGCGTCACCCAGGTCGGCGAGCAGTCCACCAACGTCACGCGCAACGGGTGGATCGCCGCGGGGCTGCCCGAGGCGGTGCCGGCCACCACCGTGGATCGCCAGTGCGGGAGCTCTCAGCAGGCGGTCCACTTCGCCTCCCAGGGGATCATGGCCGGCACCTACGACTTGGCGGTCGCCTGCGGCGTGGAGACCATGAGCCGCACGCCGCTGGCCTCCAACGCCGAGGGCGGTACGGGCCCCTTCAGCCCCGCCTACCTGGAGCGGATCGACAACCAGCTGATGTTCCAGTTCCAGATGGCCAACATCATCGCCCGGAAGTGGGGCATCACCCGCGACGACATGGACGCCTTCGCCGTGGAGTCCCATCGCCGCGCCCAGGCCGCCACCGACTCGGGGGCGTTCGCCACCGAGATCGTGCCTGTGCCCGTCAAGGACGCCGAGGGCCGGGAGACCGGCGAGGTCATGACCGTCGACGAGGGCATCAGGCCCGCCACCACGATGGAGGTGCTGGCGGGCCTCGGCTCGGCGGCGAAGTGGGATCCGTCTGCGGCGCCTGACATCACCGCCGGCAACGCGTCGCAGACCTCCGACGGCTCCGCCGCCATGCTGATCGCCGCCCGCGAGGTGGCCGACGAGCTCGGCCTCGCCTACCGGGCGGTGGTCCGCCACATGGCCGTGGGCGGCGACGACGTGGTGCTGGTGCTCACCGCCCCCAACCCGGTGACCCGAAGGCTGCTCGATCGCTCCGGCATGAGCATCTCCGACTTCGACGCCATCGAGTGCAACGAGGCCTTCGCCGCCATCGCCCTCATGTGGGCCCGTGAGTTCCTCCCCGACGGCGACCACTCGAGGTTCAACCCCCGCGGCGGCGCGATCGCCCTCGGCCACCCCCTCGGCGCGTCCGGCGTACGGCTGATGACGACCCTGCTCAACCAGCTCGAGGCCACCGACGGCCGCTACGGCTTCCAGACCATGTGCGAGGGCGGGGGTATGGCGAACGCCACGGTGATCGAGCGGGTGATGTGAGGCGTTCGCCTCGCCCGTGAGGGCGAGCGGTGTGGTCGCGAACGCCACGGTGATCGAGCGGGTGATGTGAGGCGTTCGCCTCGCCCGTGAGG
>CAYQQQ010000016.1:0-47690 GCA_964420125.1 uncultured Microthrixaceae bacterium | reverse complement strand
GCGAGCGGTGTGGTCGCGAACGCCACGGTGATCGAGCGGGTGGTGTAGTGGGGATCTGTCCCCGTTGACGGGCCGATGCCGTTGCGGGAGAAAGGAACGTGAACGAAGCTGTCCCGAGCTCCAGAGACTCGGTCGACGGGAGGACCAGATGACCCTGATGCGGAGAGCCCGATCCCTGGCCGTCGCCGGCGCTGCCCTGGTGGTGGCCGGTGCGTGCACCACCACCACGCCGCCGGCGCCGCCGGCCGATCCGCTCATCAGCTGCACCGCCCTGGGCGGCGACATCTCCTACACGCCCCCGGCCCAGGACCTCGGTGTCGACATCACCTTGGACGCCCTTGCCGGGGCCGGGCTCTCCGGCTGCACCGACCACACCGGCGGCGGCGTCACCGGTGGCTCGTTGGAGCTCTCGATCGTGATGCCGGCCTACATGTGCTTCGAGGAGCGGTCGATCGGCACCGAGCTCGGTCAGGGCACCGGGCAGATCACCTGGAGCAACGCCACGACCTCGGCGATCGACGTCACCGTCCTCGACCGTGGAGGGCAGTCCGGGTTCCAGCTGGAGCTGACCATCACCGCGGGACGCTGGGCGGGGGCTCGTACGACGTTCCTCGAGGTGGTCACCGCCGGGGTCGGCAGCTGCACCCCGGCGTCCCCGACCAGCACCGCCACCCTGGCCATCGACGGGACCTTCGAGCTCCGCCCGGCGCGGGCGGCAACCCCCACGCCCCTCGGCGCCGTCACCGAGGTGTCCGCCGGAGGCTCCCACACCTGTGCCCGTCAGACGCCGGGCAACGTCCGCTGCTGGGGCAGCAACTCCGACGGCCAGCTCGGCAACGTCCTGCTGGGCCCCGGAGCCCGCAGCACCGTTCCCGTCGAGGTGACCGGGATCAGCTCGGCCCTGCAGGTCTCGGCCGGGCAGGACCACACCTGTGCGGTCCTGGTGGGCGGCACCGTGTCGTGCTGGGGTGACAACTCGGGGGGTGAGCTCGGCACCGGCACCGCCGTCGACAGCACGGTGGCGGTGGCCGTCGCGGGGCTCACGGGCGCGACGTACGTCGCCGCCGGCGGGAGCCACACCTGCGCGATCGTCGGCGGAGGCGAGGTGCGGTGCTGGGGCACCAACGACGCCGGACAGCTCGGCGACGGGAGCTTCGCGGACGCCTACTACCCGGTCGCCGTCGTGGGGATCACCGGCGCCACCAAGCTGGCGGTCGGGTCCGGGCACTCCTGCGCCCTCCTGGCGATCGGCGAGGTGCGGTGCTGGGGCTTCAACGGCTACGGCCAGCTGGGCGACGCCACGACGACGAACCGCAGCACCCCGGTCACCCTGCCGGCGCCTGCGTTCGGTGCGCCGGTGGACGTGGCGGCCGGGACCGACCACTCCTGCGAGTGGGTTTCGCCCGTCCCGCCGGGGATGCCCTGGGGGATGGCTCGGTGCTGGGGATGGAACCGCTACGGGCAGACTGGCTACGGCAACTGGGGTGAGACGCCGGTGACGTCACCGGTGGGCGTCCAGGCCCGGCTGTCGGCTGCAGGCATCAGTGCCGGGGGGCAGACCGGCTGCGCGCTCCTCGGATCGGGTCGCGTGGCCTGCTGGGGATCGAACACCTACGGCGCCGTCGGCAACGGCTGGGACACCGGTGATGCGTGGACCCCTGCGCTCGTGCCCCTTCCCTCCGTGGTCTACGGCCTCGAGGACGCGACGGCGCTGTCCACCGGGGCTGGCCACAGCTGTGCGGTGGTCAGCGGCGGCAACGTGCGCTGCTGGGGTGCCAACTCCTCCGGTCAGCTCGGCGACGCCACGATCAGGCACGCTGCGGTGCCGGTGACCGTCAAGGTCGGCCCTTGACGCCGCCCGCCGGCCGGGCGCGGCGACACCTCACAGGGGCTGATCCGGCGAGGTGATCCCCAGGCCCTCGTTGGCGGGGACCGACACCATCTCGTCGCTGCCCGCGCAGGTGAACCCCTCACCGTCGTCATCGTCGCCATCCAGCGCCGGGTGGAGTCGCTCGAAGCGCCCGCCGCGCACGACGAGGAGCATCGTGCACGAGGCTGCGGTGCTGCTCGCCGGGCCGGGGTCGGAAGCCGTGTGCAGGCCGCCGGCGGTCCAGTCGTCCACGGCGTCCGCCGCTCGCAGGACGCACTCCCGGCGGAGCACGCCGTCCTCGGAGGCGCCGCACCCGTCGGCGGCGGTGGCGAACAGCAGCCAGGCGGACATCGCCTGCATGCCGAGCATCGCCACCTTGCCCCCCGGGGCGTACTCCTCGAGGAGGTGCTCGTAGTCGTCGACGGCCTGCCACTGCTCGGACTCCTCGAAGGGGTGGAACGCGGTGCGCACGACGGTGCCCTCGGCCGCGGCACCCGCCGAGTCGAGGAAGACCTGGTCGTAGATGTTGGTCTCGCTGAACACGACGCCCTCCCAGCCTTGCGTGCGCAGCGCGGCGATGAACGACCCGAGGTTGGTGGGCTCGCCGATCCAGAAGAGGGAGTCGGCTCCGGTGTCGATGACCTGCTGGGCCAGGGGCGTCCAGTCGAGCATGCCGGTGACGGGGTACGGGAGCTCCGCCACGACGTCGATCCCGACCGCTTCGGCGGTCGCCACCGAGAGCTCCTCCATCTCCTGCATCGTCGGCAGCTGACCCCACAGCACGGCCATCGACGACACGTCGGGGAACTCCTCACGGAAGGCGGCGAACCCGTTGGCCGACACCCGGGCGGCGGATCGCGGCAGCGGCTGGACCTGGCCGTTGGAGTCCGCCTTCTGGGCGGAGGCGGAGAACGCCGGGATGTCGGCGAGGTGGCACTGGTGGAAGTCGCTGTCGGGCTTCCCGGAGAACTGGAGGTTGTCCTGCACGTAGCCCCCACCGACCAGCATGAACGTCCCGGTGCAGGCCGTGGCGATGGCCGCCTCGACCTCGAAGAGCTTGCCGTCGAGGTCGACGAGCTCGATCGGCAGGCCACCGATCCCCCCCTGCTCGTTGCACCAGGCGGCGAACGACACCGCCGTGTCCCAGATCTCCCGGTTGAGCCCGGCACGGATCTCCGCGGTGCGGTCGTTGGCCACGCCGATGCGCAACTCGTCCTGCGAACCACCCCCCTCGGAGGGGTCCACGCGCAGGTCTCCCGGTCCGCAGGGCGAGCTCATCTCGCCGAAGGAGGCGGAGCGCGCTGTCGCCGGTGCAGGTGCCTCGGAGGTCGGCTCGTCCGCGGACGCCCCTTGGGCATCGATCTCGGTGTTCCTCGCCGTGCAGGCGCTGCCGGCGAGGGCGATCGCGGTGACGATGCCTGCGAGCCGTGGAGCCCACAGGACCCGACCACGTCGGGCATCCGGCCGTGCGCAGAACGCCACGTGTCGTGACTCGGGCATGGTTCCCCCTTGCCGTCGTGCGCACCCGTCCCTGAGGTGGCGCCGGCAACCCCTCCAATGTGCCGCACTTCACACGGCGTCGCTCGCCGATCGGCGGAATTCCTTGCGGGGGAGCAGCGATGGGGCTACGGTGATCGAACACCAGTTCGAATGCTCTGGTTGGATCGGACCGGACCGGATTGGCTCGGACCGGATTGGACCGGACCGACCGAGGCGGCGAGCGGTGGTGGAGAGGCCGGCTCTCGGAGGCGGCATCGCTCATGGAGGAGGAAGTGGACATGGCGGCAGGAGAGGGCATCGCAGCGGGAGAGGACATGGAAGGTGGCCTCGCAGGAGCACCACCGACCCGCCGCGCCGGGAGCTGCGCCACCGCCCGTCGCTGCGGCGCGGGAGTGCCGCCCGGCGAGCGGCGCACCCGGCGATCCTCGGTGTCGCCCGGGGAGTCCGCCCGGTCGATGACGGCCGAGAACACGGCCAGGGTCGTCCGGATCCGCGAGCTGTCCGGCGCCATCCACTCTGCGGAGGAGGAGCTCGTGGGGTTGCTGGCCGAGCTGCACGAGCAGGAGGGCTGGTGCGGGCACGGCTACCGCTCTCTCGAGCACTGGCTCTCGGTCAACGCCGGGTTCACCCTCGCCGAAGCCCGCCAGCGAGCCGCGCTGGCGGACCGGCACCAGGAGCTGCCGCACCTGATGGGCGCGCTCGGCCGGGGCGAGCTCTCGCTCGGTGCCGCTCGTGCCGCGGCGAGGGTGGCGACGGCGGCCAACGACGAGGCCGTCACCGAGGTCGCCACCACCGCCACCGCGCAGCAGGCTGCCCGCGTGTTCGCCACCATGCGTCGCATCGAGGAGTCCGACTCGCCCCCACCGCGCCCGCCGGAGCACGACCACTCCTCCGACGCCATCGGGCCGCCCGACCCTGGCGGTGAGCGCGGCCCGTCGACGTGGTGCTCCACCTGGTGGGACGACCTCCAGCACCTCGAGGTCCGAGCCCGCCTCGATGTCACCGCGGGCGCCCTGCTGCGCTGTGCGCTCGACGCGGCCAGAGCGCACGTCGCCAGCCAGCGCGACGGAGCCCGCGTCACCAACGTCGAGGCTCTCGTCCACATGGCCGAGTCGATGATCGACACCGCCAACGCCGCCGGGCTGCGCAACCGCCAGCAGCAGCGCTTCGCCGTCCACGTCACCATCGACGCCGAGGTGCTCACCGGGAGGTTGCAGGGTGCCGGGGTCCTGGATGACAACACCCCGGTGGATGCCGAAGCGGTGCGGAGCTGGCTCGACGGCGCCACCCTCGACGGTGCCGTCCTGCACCGTGGCCGGCCGGTCTACCTCGGGCGCACCCGAAGGATCGCCAGCCCGGCGATCCGCCGAGCGCTGCAGCTGCGCGATCGTGGCTGTGCCTACCCGGGATGTGACCGCACCGACCACCTCCACGCACACCACGCCCAGGCATGGTCCGAGGGCGGCACCACCGACGTCGACCACATGGTCCTGCTCTGCAGCCGCCACCACCGCCTCCACCATGACGGCGAGTTCCAGGTCACCCTCCACGACGGGCATCCCCACTTCGGCACCACCGAGGGCCGGCCCATCGTCCCCCGGGGCCCCGACATCCCGCCCGGGCCGCTCCCCCGAACTCCGCATCCGCGCCCACCCCGCACCGGCGAGCCCCTCACCACCTACGCCCTCGACGTCCTCCTCCACCACCTGCTCACCGCCACCTGAGGTCTCCCTTCTCAGCGGAAGTCGAAGGCAGCCTTGATCACGCCGGTGTCGCGCTGGTGCACGATGGCAGTGAAGGCGTCGCGCCACTGCTCCAGGCGGAAGGTGTGGGTGAGCATCCCTGACAGGTCGATCCGCCCGGCGAGCAGGAGGTCGAAGAAGTGCTCGTAGGCGTGGGCATCGCGGCCCTCGAACACCTCACGACCGAAGGCGTTGGAACCGACGAGGCGCAGCTCCTTGAAGTACCACGGGGTCCACTCGAAGCGCCCCGGCGCGCTCACACCCAGCTGCACCAGCGTGCCCCGTTCGGCCAGCACCCTCAGGGCGATCTCCACGGTGAGCGGGGAGCCCACCGTGTCGTACACCACGGCGACCCGGCCGGGGTACGCCACGGGCAGGCCTTCCCACGGGTGGCGCAACGTGGCCCCTGACCACTCGGCCAGCGTCTCCACGACCGCCAGGGCGTCGTCAGGGCCGCCCTGCACAACTGTCGCCCCCCGGTTGCGGGCCAGCTCTGCCTGGGCCGTCCAGCGTGCCACGACCGCGACCTCGCAGTCGTAGAGCTGCTCGAGGATGGCGGTCGCGGTGGTGCCCAGTGCTCCGGCGCCGATCACCACCACCTTCGATCCCGGCGGCGGGGGGTTGCGGGTGATGGCGTGCAAGCTCACCGACCAGGGGTCGGCCAGCACCGCGACCTCATCGGCGATCCCCTCCGGGACCGGGTACACCATCGAGCGGTGGGCCGGCACCCGGTCGGCGAACCCGCCGGTCGCCTCCACCGAGTTGCCCGAGTGGATCCCGGGCTGCAGCCGGCCCTCCCACCACCGCTGGCAGATGGAGTAGTCGCCCCGCTCACAGGCCGGGCACAGCGGGGACAGGCCCCTGGCCCGACAGCCGATGTTGGGGAACAGCACCACCCGTTGGCCGATCTCCAGATCGTCGATCGCCGAGCCCTTCTCGGCGATCACACCGCACACCTCGTGACCGAGCACCTGGGGGAAGGAGATGAACGCCGTCATCATGTTGTCGGCGGCACCGTCGAAGTCCATCAGCACCTGCTTGGAGTCGGAGCCGCAGATGCCGGTGAGGCGGTTCTCGATGACCACCCAGTCCTCGGCGAGGGGCTCCGGGTCGGTGAGGTCGACCAGCGCCACCGGGCTGGAGGCGAGGTTGTGCATCAACGCCGGCTCGTCCGGGCCGATGTCGGTGGGCCACGGCTCCGGATCCGTCATGAACTGCAGCGCCCTCATCAGTTCTCCTCGGGTGATCCCGTGTGGTCGCGTCCAGCCGTCCGCATCTCATCGGTGGCCTCGACCATCGAGGCCATGAAGCCGTCGAGATCGGAGGTCTTCATGTCCACCACCGCCGACATGTCGGGCACGTACCACTCGATGCGGTCCCCCTCGATGGCCTCGACGATGGCGTCCGCCACCACCTCCGGCGGCTCGAAGGGTCCGTCGTAGAAGGCGGGGTCGTTGTCGGGCTGATCCCAGATCTCGGTGGCGATGGCCCCGGGGAGCACCAGCCGCACGTCCACGCCGGTGCCGTGGAGGTCGGCCACCATCGACTCGCTGAACCCGCACAGGGCGAACTTGGAGGCGCTGTAGGCGGCCTCGGAGCGGATGCCGAGGCGACCGCCGAGGCTGGAGACGTTGACCACACAGCCGTGGCCGCGCTCGAGCATCCCGGGCAGCAGCGTAAGGATGAGCCGCACCGGTGCGAGGTAGTTCACCGACATGGTGTGCTCCACCTCGTCGAAGCCGAGGCGCTGCACGGGCTTGCGCTTGGGCGCACCGGCGTTGTTGACCAGCACGTCGATCCCTCCGAAGCGGTCCTCGGCGTCGAGGGCGATCTTCTCGGTGGCTGCGAGGTCGCCGAGGTCGCACTGCCACACCTCGACCTCACGAGCGCCTGCCCGTGCGCAGCGCTCAGCCACCGCCATGAGGCGGTCCACCCTGCGGGCGACGAGACCCAGGCGGACGCCCCGCCCGGCCAGGGCCAGGGCCGTGGCCGCGCCGATGCCCGAGGAGGCGCCCGTGACCAGGACGGCGGCGTCGTCGAGTTGGACTGACATGGCCGTCAGTCTGGCATGGCGGTCGTGGCGCGTGCGGTGTCGCCGACCGGCGGAGCCGGTCGACTTCGGCGCCCAGCCGCGCCGACCAGTGGCTGCGCCGGGTCGATCAGCGGCGGGGCATCTTGATCGCCTTGTCGGCGATGATGTTCTTCTGCACCTCGGTGGTGCCGGCACCGATGGAGGTGTAGCGCTGGAACACGTAGAGGCGGTTCCACGCGCCGCCGTCGACCGCATCCGGGGCGCCCTTGGCGTAGAGCGCGTCGGGGCCGAGCAGGTCGACGGCCAGCTCGGCGAGGGTCTGCGCCAGGTAGCTCCACTGCAGCTTGGCCAGTGGGACCTCGGGCCAGTTCTTCTCGTTGCGCAGGATCTTCGACAGCGCCCGGTAGTTGAGCAGCTTGGTGTACTCGATGCGGGTGTGGGCATCGGCGATGCGCTCGCGCATCGCCGGATCCCGCAGGGCGTCGGGGTTGACCGATCGGGCCAGGTTGACCATGGCATCCAGGTCGGAGCGCATGCCGATGGCCAGCCCCGCGGTGCCCACGCGCTCGGAGCCGAGGGTGCCCATCGCCACCGACCACCCCTCGCCCTCACCGCCCAGCCGGTAGCCCACGGGAACCCGCGCCCCGTCGAAGACGACCGAGCAGAACATCTCCTCCCCGGCGACGTCCCGGATCGGGGTGATGGTGATCCCGGGCACCTCCAGGTCGACGATGAGCGCCGTGATCCCGTCGTGCTTGCGGCCCTCGGCGATGGCGTCGGTGTCGGTGCGCACCAGGAACAGGCCCCAGCGGGCGATGTGGGCGGAGCTGATCCAGATCTTCTCCCCCTCGAGCACGTACTCGTCGCCGTCGCGCACGGCGGTGGTGCGGAGGTTCGCCAGGTCCGAGCCCGCCTCCGGTTCCGAGAACCCCTGGCACCAGTGGTCGACGGCGTCGAGGATGTTCGGCACCCACCGCTGCTGCTGCTCCTCGGTGCCCCAGCGGATGATCATGGGGCCGATCTGCCACAGGCCGTTGGCGTTGTAGATGCCCGGCGTGCGGTACCTGGCCATCGTCTCGGAGTAGATGACGTTCTGGGTGACGGTGGCCTCGCGGCCTCCCCACTCGCGGGGCCAGGAGATGGCCGCCCAGCGTCCTTCGTTGAGCTTGCGCTGCCAGGCGCGGCGCCGCTCCATCTGGCCCATGACCCCGCCGCCGCCCGCTCCGGCGGCCTCGTCGTCGGAGGCGTCGCACCCGTCGGGCTCCGCCCACTCGGCCAGGAACTTGGGGAGGTGCTCGTCGAGCCAGTCGATCAGCTCGGCTCGGAACTCCTCATCCGAGCTGGTGTAGGCGAAGTCCATGGCCGAACAGTAGCCAGAAACCTGACGTCGGTGTCAGGCGCTCCTTGGCTAGGGTGCGCGGCATGGAGTTCACCCTGGACGACGACCAGGTGGCGCTGGCCGAGACGGCCCGCCAGTTCCTGGCAGAGCAGGCGCCCTCCGCATATGTGCGCGCCGTGATCGACGACACCACCCCCGGGGGGCGTGCAGGGATCACCTCGGAGATGTGGGACCGGCTGGTCGAGCTCGGCTGGGTCGGCCTGCTGGTGCCGGAGGAGCACGGTGGCTCCGGCATGGGACTGCTGGAGATGATGGTCGTGCTGGAGGCCATGGGCCGCCTGCCCTTTCCCGGGCCGTTCCTGTCCTCCGCCGTGCTGGCCACCATGGCCGCTCGACGTCTCGGCCTCGGCGACCGGCTGGGCCCCCTCGCGGCCGGGACCACCCGGGGCACGGTCGCGCTCGACGAGTCGGGCCACGGCGACGTGGTGGAGCGCACCCGCACCCGGGCGTCACGCAAGTCGGGGTCCTGGCGGCTGAGCGGGGTCAAGGCGATCGTCCTCGACGGCCACACGGCGGACTGGGTCCTGGTCCCCGCTCGCACGCAGCAGGGCATCGCCACGTTCGTGATCGAGCGGCCGCAGGCGGAGCTGGTGCCGTCGCTCGACGTCACCCGCCGGTTCGCCCGCCTGGAGCTGCACGAGACCCCGGCGGAGCCCGTGGGCCCGGACTTCGACCACACCGAGATCTGGCGCCGGGTGGCAGACGACGGCGCCGTGGCGCTCGCCGCCGAGCTGTTGGGCAGCATGCAGGCCAGCTTCGAGCTCGCCGTGGAGTACGCCAAGGTGCGGGTGCAGTTCGATCGGCCGATCGCCACCTTCCAGGCCACCAAGCACAAGGCCGCAGAGATGCTGGAGCGCATCGAGCTGAGCCGGGTGGGGGTGCACTACGCCGCCTGGGCCGGCGACGCCTGCGACTCAGGAGACGTGACAGATCCCGTGCGGGCCGAGGCGGCCGCCATGGTGAAGGCCTTCGCCGGCCGGGCCGCCAACGAGGTCACCGGCGAGGGCATCCAGATCCACGGAGGCGTGGGGTTCACCTGGGAGTGCGACGCCCATCTCCACTACCGCCGCGCCAAGTCCAACGACCTGCTGCTCGGTGCTCACGGCGCCTGGCGCCAGAAGGTGGCCGGCTCCTACCTCGGCGTCGCCTGAGCGGCGCTCACTCGTCGTCCGGGGGGTCGCCGTCACCTGCCGCGGCCCGACGGTGGGGGAGGTCTCGGCCGAGGTTGCCGACCACCAGCGCCACCACCGACACGAGGAAGAGCTGGCCGGTGAGCGCCTCGAGGGAGGCCAGGAGCTGCCCCAGCTCGGTGCCGGGGGTCAGGTCCCCGTAGCCCACGGTGGTGAGGGTGATGAAGCTGAAGTACTGGAAGGAGTCGACCGGCATCGCGCCCTGTGCGAAGAAGTCCCCGTCACCCAGCACGTCGATGAGCCGGTACAGCACGGCGAAGAAGATGCCCACCTGGAGGTAGGCCGTCAGGGCGCCGGCGACCGTGTCGAGGGTGATCTTGGGTCGCATCAACAGGCGCAGCACCATCAGCGCCGGGGTCAGCATCAGCAACAAGGCGAAGCAGAGCAACGTCGTGACGTGCAGCCAGTACTCGGCTCCGCCGGAGTTGGCCGGGTCGTCGCCGGTCACTCCGCTGGTGGTGGCGGCGGTGAAGATGGCCAGCGCCACGATCACCGTGGCCGGATGGCGGATCGCTCCGCGCACCCCGCTGCGGTTCAGGGTGAGCAGCGCCGAGCCACCGATGAGGGCGATGCTCACCAACCCGCCCCAGCGGGAGTCGCCCAGCAGCGGCGTGCAGATGATGGTGAGCAACGTGAGCGGCAGCGCCACGCCGACGCTCTTGGTCTCGGCGGGGTCACCGCTGGTGATGTGCCAGCGCTCGAGCCGCTGTCGCGCATCCATGTCCACGATGATCGTCCATGGCGTCCGTGCGGTCGCGGACCGGACGGGCCGGTGTCAGATCACGCCGCGCTCGCCGAGGTCGTCGAGGTCGTGCTCGGTGAGACCGATCAGGTCGGTGAGCACGTCCCTGGTGTCTGCCCCCAACCTCGGGGCCCCGGTGGGCTGGCGTGGAGCCTCTCCCACGAACCGCACGGCGCTGCCCTGCTGACGTATCGGACCCGCCACCGGGTCGTCGACCGTCACCAGGTCGCCCCGGGCGGCCATGTGGGCATCGGCGGCGATGTCGGCGGCGGTGTAGGCGGTCGCCACCGGCACGCCGTGATCGATGGCCCTGCGTTCGAGCTCCGTCGCCGCCATGGTGGAGGTCCAGGCGGCGACGATGTCGTTGATCTCCTCGGCGTGCTCGGCGCGGTCTGCCAGCGTGGCGAACCGGGGATCCTGGCGCAGCTCGGGTCGTGCCATGGCCGCGCACAGGCGCGCGAAGTTGGCATCCGATGCCCCCACCAGGCACACGAAGTGGCCATCGGCGGTGGGGTAGTTGTCCAGGGGGGCCGAGGTCCCCACGCGGTTGCCCTCGCGGCTGCGCACCAGTCCCAGCCGGTCGTGGGCGGCGATCGTCCACTCCAGGATCCGCAGCACGGACCCGTAGAGGCACGCGTCCACCACCGCGCCTCGGCGTTCACCGTCGCCGTCGGGACCGCCGCCGGCGTCGCGGCGGTAGAGGGCGGCGATCGTCGCCTGAGCGGCGAAGGACCCGGTGAGGTAGTCGCTGATCGTCACCCCGGGTCGCACCGGGGGCCGGCCGGGCTCGCCGGTGAGGTGCAGGAGGCCTCCGTAGCCGATGCCGAGGCGGTCCAGGCCGGGACGCTGCGAGTAGGGCCCGTCCTGGCCGAACGCGGAGATCCTCACCACCACCAGGTGCTCGGCCAGGGACTCCGGGCCGATGCCCCACCTCTCCAACGTGCCCGGTCGGAAGTTCTCCACGACCACGTCGCACGCCTCGGCCAGGCGGCGAAGCAGCTCCTGGCCCTCCGCTCGGCGCAGGTCGAGGGTGACCGATCGGCGGTCGCGCCCTTCGATCGCCCAGGAGAGCGAGTACGGCCCCTCCCCGGTGTCGAGGAAAGGACCCATGCCGCGCATGAAGTCACCGCGGCCGGGCTGCTCGACCTTGATGATCTCGGCGCCGAGCTCGCCCAGCAGCGCGGCGCAGAAGGGAGCGGCGATGCGCGTGCCGAGGTCGAGCACGCGCACGCCCTCCAGCGGGGCGGTCCTGGGCGACGACCGGGGCGACACGGGCCGCAGCGTAGCCTCGGACCGGCTCGGACCTGACGCGCGTGTCAGCTACCGTGCGGCCATGACCATCCACCGTGAGTCGGAGGCGGATCCGAGCGTGTTGGCCGACGAGCGCGTCGCCGTGGTCGGCTACGGCAACCAGGGGCGGAGCTGGGCCCTCAACCTCCGCGACAGCGGAGTGCAGGTGACCGTGGCCGTGCGCGGCGACGACAGCGCCGAGCAGGCTCGTCGCGACGGATTCGAGCCGGTGCCGATCCCCGAGGCCTCCCAGGCGAGCGTGCTGTGCCTGCTGGTCCCCGACGACGTCATCGCCGAGCTGCCGCTGGAACCGTCCCCGGCGTCGATGGTGGTGGTCGCCTCCGGCTACGCGCTGGCCTTCGGTCGGCTCGACCCACCCGGCGACGCCGTGATGATCGCCCCGCGCATGCTCGGCTCCGAGGTGAGGGAGTGCTACCGGGAGGGAGTGGGGTTCATCGCCGCGGTGGGTGTGCACGCAGATCGCACGGGACGGGCTGCGGAGCGCATGCTGGCGCTGGCGGGCGCCATCGGCGGGCTGCGGCGTGGGGCCATCGAGATGACCCCTCTCCAGGAGGCGGTGCTGGATCTGGCGGTGGAGCAGGTGCTCTCACCGGCGCTCACCCTGGTGAACCAGGCCTTCGTCACGGTCATGCTGGAGCAGGGCATCCCCTTGGAGGCCATCCTCTGCGAGCTGTACCTCTCGGGGGAGGTGGAGCGGAACTACCGCCTGCTGCGCGAGGAGGGCTTCGTCGCCCAGCTGGACCGGCACTCGCCGACCAGCCAGTACGGCCAGCTGTCGCGCCGGGGTCGCTACGACGAGGCCCCGGTGCTGGCCGTCATGCGGGAGCTCACCACCGAGATCACCTCCGGCCGCTTCGCCGACGAGTGGGATGCTGAGCGGGCAGCAGGGCACCCGGCGCTGCGAGCCCTGCGGGACGTGCACGCGTCCGCGGCGCAGAGGGACGTCGAGGACCAGGTTCGCCGGAGCTTCGAGGCCCGCCCGGCGGTACGCTGACCGGGTGACGACCACAGGGCCGGTAGTCACGACGCTGCCGCGTTGGCGGCGCGTCGTCGCCGTGGTGCTGATCGTGGCCGTGGGGGTGGCCACCACCGCTGCGTTCCTGTGGCGCAACCGCCGCGACGCAGAGGATCGGGCCCTGCAGCGCACGACCGAGCTCCTGGAGCGCGCGGCGACGGACCTCCAACGGGGCATCGATCGCAGCGACGAGATCGTCGCCGGCACCGCCAACATGATGATGACCTTCGGGCCTCCCGATCCGAACGGCGGGGGGGTGGCCGAGGAGCAGTTCGCCCAGTACTCGGACCCGCGCCTGGCGGAGCACCCCGAGCTGCAGGCGCTGCAGTACCAGGTGTGGGTCACCGACGCCGAACGGGCCCAGGTCGAGGCGCTGCTGGCGGGCAGGGGCCACCGCAACGGGATCGTGGAGCCCACGGACGGCTCGGAGCTGGCCACGGCGCCGCGCAGGGACCAGTACCTGGTGATCCTCTACACGCGCCCGGAGGCGTCCAACCTCGTGGTGTTCGGACTCGACGTCCTGGCCCGGCCGAGCGCGGCGCGGCTCATCGAGGAGATCGCCGAGTCGGGTGAGCTCGGGGTGGCGGAGTCCACCGCCATCGTCCAGGGCGGTGGCGAGATCTACGCCATGCCCCTCTACCGGCCCGTCTACGACCGCTCCCTGCCCCTCGGCACTCCGGAGCAGCGCCGTGCGGCGCTGCGCGGCGTGTCCGCGGCCGTGCTGCGCTACCCGGAGATGATGGCCGGTGCGCTCGCCGCCGTGGGCGCGGAGGCCGACGTCCGGGTGGTCGACGTGGTCGGCGGCGCCGACACCGTGCTGCTCGCCACCGACGGCGATCGGCTGCGGGGCCCCGGCGAGCTGCCTGCCGACCTCGCCACGGGCACCGAGCCCGGCGTTCCGACGGTGGTGCGCACCGTGCGCCTCGGCGATCGCGACCTGCGCGTGCTGGCCACACCCCGCTCGTCGCTGGTCGCAGCGCGGGAGCAGCCGGCGAGGACCACGATCCTGCTGGTGGGGGTGCTCATCACCGTCCTCCTGGTGGCGGTGTGGTGGCGGTGGTCCCAGGCCCGCCGGCTCCACCGGCTGGCCGGTGAGCTGGCCGAAGCCAACGAGCAGCTGGAGGCCGGCACCCGGCGGATGCGTCACCTCGCCCGCATCGACCTGCTCACCGGCATCCCCAACCGCGAGCACCTCCGCAACGCCATCGAGGTCCGGTTGAGGGCCGGGGAGCCGACCGCGCTGGTGCTGGTCGACCTGGACCGGTTCAAGGTGGTCAACGACAGCATCGGCCACGGCCACGGCGACGACCTGCTGCGCACCGTGGCCGCGCGCCTGCAGTCGACGGTGGCCGCGGAGGATCTGGTGGCACGCACCGGCAGCGACGTGTTCGCGGTGATGGTCGCCGGCCCACCCGGCCACGAGGTGCTCGTCGCCGACCGGCTGCTGTCGGTGCTGGCGAGGCCCATCCGGATCGGGGATCGGGTGGTGCACCTGAGCGCCACGGCGGGGGTGTGCTGCTTCCCCGGCGATGCCGGCTCGGCCGCGGAGCTCGTGCGCCGCGCGGATGTGGCGCTGCACGAGGCCAAGCGGACCAGCCGGGGCCACCACATGGCCTACGACGCCTCGATGGCCCGGCGCGCGGAGCGGCGGGAGTGGTTGGAGCGGGAGCTGTTCGCCGCCCTGGAGGCCGACGACGGGAGCCTGTGCGCCCACTTCCAGTGCAGGGTCGACCTCCACTCCGGCGAGGTCGTCGGCGCCGAGGCCCTGGCGCGCTGGACCCACCCCGAAGAGGGTGCGGTCTCCCCTGCGGAGTTCATCCCTGTCGCCGAGGAGACCGGACTGATCGTGAGGCTCGGCGCGCTGGTGCTGCGGGACACCTGCGACGCGCTGGCCCGGTGCCTGGCCACCGGGGCGCCCCTGCGGGGCCTGGCGTTGAACGCGAGCGTGCAGCAGCTGCGCGACGCCGGCTTCGTCCGAGCCGTGCGCGCGGAGCTCGACCGGGCCGAGGTGCCGGCCACCACGCTGATCGTGGAGATCACCGAGACCGTCGTCATGGACGAGGACCACGACGACGGTGCCGTGGCGCGCCAGCTCCAGGCGCTGCGCGACCTCGGGGTGACGATCTCGATCGACGACTTCGGCACCGGGTACTCGTCGCTGTCGCGGCTCGCCCGGCTGCCGGTGCAGGAGCTCAAGATCGACCAGAGCTTCGTCGCGGGCCTCCCGGACGGGCACGCCCAGGTGGGCATCGTCGGCGCCGTGCTGTCCATGGCCCACCACCTGGGGCTCGTGGTGGTGGCCGAGGGGGTGGAGACCACCGACCAGCTCACCTGGCTGCGCTCCCACGGCTGCGAGGAGGCCCAGGGTTGGCTCTTCAGCCGGGCGGTGCCACTCGAGGACCTGCTCGTGCAGGTGATGCCGCGCTCGGGGGCCCCGGCGCACTGGCCGCCGGTGGGCCGTCAGGTCAACGAGGGCCGTCGGAGCCGGTTCCCGCCTGCTCGGCCCTGACTGCCGCCATCCCGCCGCCCGCCCGCCGACGGGCCATCGAGGCCGCGGTGTCGGTGGCGGAGACGAACTGGTGCACCAGGAAGTGGTGGCGCCACGACTCGGCCTGGCCCTGCAGGTCGAGGGTGTGGTTGATCGACTCCTTCACCGCCCGCGCGGTCACCGGCGGCACCTCGGCGGCCTCGGCGGCCATCTCGGCCGCGGCCTCCGCGAGCCGATCCCTCGGCACGACCCGGTTCACCATCCCGGCGGCCGCGGCCTCCTCGGCGGTGAGCACCCGCGAGCAGAAGAGGAACTCCTTCGCTCGTCGTGCACCCAGCTCCCACGGCTCGACCAGCAGCTCGACTCCGGCACCGCTCATGCGCAGCACGGGGTTGGAGAACCGGGCGTCCTCGGCGGCCACGATGAGGTCGCACATGCAGGCCAGCATGAGCCCGGCGGCGGCGCACGTGCCCTGCACGGCGGCGATGGTGATCTTCGGGGTGTTGCGCCAACGCAGGCTGCGCTCGAGGTACATGACGGTCTCGTGCTCCCAGCGACCCTCAGGGGTTCCGCGCATCGCCGCCCAGCGCTCCTCGCCGGCCATCAGCTCCTTGAGGTCGTGGCCCGAGCAGAAGTGCCGGCCCTCCGCATCGAGGATCACGACGCGGACCTCCGGGTCGGCCTCGGCTGCGGTGAGGGCGGCATCGAGGGCGTCGATCGTGGCGGCGTCGAGGGCGTTGGCCATCTCCGGCCGTTGCAGGGTGACCGTGGCGACGTGGTCGTCCACCCGGTAGCCCACCGTGGGGGCACCGGTCCCGCTGCTCGTCTCCTGGTCGTTCATCGGGATCCTCCGCTGGTGGCGGGCCTCGGCTCCCGGGGCAGGCCGAGCACCCGTTCGGAGATGATGGTGCGTTGGATCTCGTTCGTGCCCGCGAAGATCGAGGACGAGAGGTAGTAGAGCCAGGATCGTTGCCACTCGCCGTCGCCGTCGAGCCCCGTCGCTCCCCGCCACAGCACGGCGTCGTCGCCCAGCACCTCCATGGCGGTGGCGTGCAGGCGCTTCGACAGCTCCGACCAGTACAGCTTGAGCGCGCTGCCCTCCGGTCCCGGCTCCTCGCCCCGTTCCGCCCGGGTGAGCGAGCGCAGGTTGTGCAGCTGGAAGACCTTCACCTCCACCCACGCCTCTGCGAGGCGCTGACGGAGGCGGTGGTCGGCGAAGGCGCCGTTCGCCTCGGCGAGGGCCAACAGCTCCTCCAGGTGCTGGAGGTGGATGACCAGCTGGCGGGGGTTGATCCCCCGCTCGTGGCCCAGGGTCGACTGCGACACGCGCCACCCCTCGTGCTCCGGGCCCACCAGGGCGCCGTCGGGCACGAGGACGCCGTCGAAGAACACCTCGTTGAACTCGGCCTCCCCCGTGGCCTGCACCAGCGGGCGCACCTCCACCCCCGGTGCGTGCATGTCGACCACCAGCGCCGAGATGCCCTGGCGCTTGGGTGCCGAGGCGTCGGTTCGGGCCAGGCACAGCCCGAGGTCGGCGAACTGGGCGTAGCTGGTCCAGACCTTCTGGCCTTCCAGGCGCCAACCTCCCGCGTCCTCGTCGCGCACCGCCGAGGTGCGCAACGAGGCCAGGTCGGAGCCGGCGCCCGGCTCGCTGAAGAGCTGGCACCACAGCCGGCGCGCCGAGAGGATGTCGGGCAGCCACCGCGCCGTCTGCTCGGCGGTGCCGTGGGCCAGCAGCGTCGGTCCCACCAGGTTCACCCCGATGCGACCCACCAGCTCCGGGGCCCTGGCTCTCGCCAGCTCCTCCTGCACCACGAAGCTCGCCGCCACCCCCGCGCCCCGCCCCCCGTACTCCCGGGGCCAGGCCACGCCGACCCATCGGCCCTCGGCGAGCCGCGCCTGCCACGATCGGCCGAAGGCCACCTCCTCCTCCAGCGAGTCGAAGCGCGGGGGGAGGCCCTCGCCGTAGGTCCAGGGGAGGTGCTCCTCCAGCCAGCTGCGGCACTCCCGGCGGATGGCAGCGTTGGCGGGGGAGTCGGCGAGATCCACCGGGGCATGGTAGGTCACGACCTGACGCCCGTGTCAGCTTCGGGGCTACGATGCCCGGCGTGGACTTCGAGCTCTCCGAGGATCAGCTGTCGGTGCGGTCGGCGGCGCGCGAGCTGTTGGGGTCGCGAGCTTCGCCCGAGCGCGTGCGGGCGGTGGTCGACGCCGGAGGTGGCTGGGATCGCGACCTGTGGGCCGACCTGGTGGAGCAGGGCTGGCCGGCGCTGCTGGCGCCCGAGGATCTGGGAGGGCTGGAGCTCGGCTGGGTGGAGGCGGCCGTGCTGATCGAGGAGGTGGGTGCCCACGTGGCCCCGGCTCCCGTGCTACCCCAGCTCGTCGCCGTCGACACCCTGGCCGCTGCCGGTGAGGAGACCTGGCTGGGCAAGCTGGTGGCGGGCGACGCGGTGGCGGCCGTGGCCGGACGGGCCGTCGACGCGGTGGCCTCGGCCGACGGGTGGGAGCTGGCGGGGATGACCGAGCCGGTGGCCTTCGCTCCGAGCGCGGACGTGCTGTTGGTCATCGGGACCGATCGCCGGCTGTTCCTGGTGGAGCTCGGCGACGACCGCCCCGAGGCCGAGGCGGCCATGGACCTGACCCGGGAGATGGCGCGGGTTCGCCTCGACGGGCGCACCGCGGTGGAGCTGGGAGGGGCCGACGCCGTGGAGGCCTACCTCGACCGGGGCGCGGTCGCCCTGTCGGCCGAGCTGCTGGGCATCGCCTCCACCGCCCTCGACATGGCGGTGCGCTACGCCGGCGAGCGCGAGCAGTTTGGCCGACCGATCGGCAGCTTCCAAGCGGTGAAGCACCGCTGCGCCGACATGCTCGTCGACGTGGAGGGGATGCGCTCGGCGACGTGGTGGGCGGCGTGGTGCCTGGCCAGCGGCGATCCCGAGCGCTCGGTGGCGGCGTCCACCGCCAAGGCGTGGTGCTCGGATGCCGCGGAGCGCGTCCTGGGCTCGGCGTTGCAGGTGCACGGGGGCATCGGCTTCACCTGGGAGTGCGACCTGCACCTGTACCTCAAGCGCGCCCAGTACGACCGGGTGTCGTTCGGATCGGCGTCCGCGCATCGGGACCGGCTGGCCGCGCTGCTGCGCGGACGGCTCGAGCGCGGCGAGCCCCTCATCTGACGCGTGCGGGTCATCTGAGGCGTTCGGGGGGCTGCGGGTCCCTCCACATGAGCCATGTGCGGGGGCCCTTGCCGCCGGCCACGTCGTGCTCGCCGGTCACCTCGAAGCCATGACGGCGGTAGAAGGGCACGTTCGACTCCTTGGACGACTCCAGATAGCAGCCCACGCCCTCCTGGTCGGCACGCTCGAGGACGGGCCCCAGCACGGCGCTGCCGAGGCCGCGCCCCTGGGCGTCGGGGTGCGTGCCCAGGATCGCCAGGTAGTAGTGGGGCTCCTTGGGGTGCAGCCGCTCGATCTCGGCCAGCCGGGTCAGCCGGGCCACCCCGCCGACGCCGAGCGATCGGACCGTGAGCGGCAGGTACGGGAGGAACTCCCGCGGCGAGATGCGGAACTTCTTGGGTGCCGCCCAGACGGCCACCGAGTCGCCCTCGTGGCTGATGGAGGTGAGCCCGTCCTCGAGGTGGGTCATGGCGAACGCGCCCAGCACCCTGCCGGCCCGCTGCTCGGTGATGCGTCGGGGCCCGAGCAACCACTGCCAGATCGGGTCGTCGAGGAAGGCGGCCCCGAGGCTGCGCTCCATGGCCGCGCGATCGCGGGGCCGGGCGACCCGCACCGGAGGGGGTTGGGGTGCAGGTCGCTCGTTCGGCACGTCACGGATGCTGCCACATCGCGGTCTGGGCGGGCGGCTCCGGGTCGAGAGGGTGGCCGGGTCGCGAGCAGGCGGTGCGAGCGCGCTGGCGCGAGGGGCCACCCCGTATGTTGTGGGCGTGAGCGAGGACGACCACCTGCCGGCGGAGGCGCGGGCTCGCAAGGAGATCGACCGGCAACTGGTCGCCTGCGGGTGGCTCGTGCAGGACCGGGCCGACATGAACCTCTACGCCGGGCCGGGCGTGGCCGTGCGGGAGTTCATCATGGCGCCCGGGCACGGCCGGGCCGACTACCTGCTGTTCGTCGACGGCACGGCCGTCGGTGCGATCGAGGCGAAGCCGTCGGGCACGCCGCTCGCCGGCGTCGAGCCCCAGTCGGCGAAGTACGCGGCCGGGCTGCCCGCGGAGCTGACGGCGCCCGTGTCGCCGTTGCCGTTCCTCTACGAGTCCACCGGCGACGAGACCATGTTCACCGACGGGTTCGATCCCCAGCCCCGGTCCCGGCCGGTGTTCGCATTCCACCGGCCCGAGACCTTCGCCCGCTGGCTGCGCAACTGGATCGACGACGCTGAGGGTGGCTCGTTGCGGGCGCGCCTCGACCGGCTCGGCCCGGTCGGCCCAGAAGGCCTGCGACGGATCCAGGTCGACGCCATCGACCGCATCGAAGGGTCGATGGTCCACAACCACCCGAGGGCGCTGGCCCAGATGGCGACGGGGTCGGGCAAGACGTTCATGGCCGCCAACCTCGCCTACCGACTCGTGCAGACCGCCGGTGCGGAGCGGGTGCTGTTCCTGGTCGACCGAGCCAACCTCGGCCGCCAGACGCTCCGGGAGTTCCAGCAGTTCGCCACGCCGGGCGACGGCCGGAAGTTCACCGACCTCTACAACGTCCAGTGGCTGACCTCGAACCGCATCGACCCCGCCGCCCGGGTGGTGATCACCACGGTGCAGCGCCTCTTCTCGATGCTGCGCGGCGAGGAGGAGCTGCCCGAGGACGTCGACGAGCGCTCCGGCGCCGAGATCGAACCCGACCAGCCCGTCGAGGTCGCCTACAACCCGCAGGTCCCCATCGAGAGCTTCGACGTGGTGATCATCGACGAGTGCCACCGCTCGATCTACGGGGTGTGGCGCCAGGTCATCGAGTACTTCGACGCGTTCCTCGTCGGGCTCACCGCCACACCGGCCAAGCAGACCTTCGGGTTCTTCAACCAGAACCTCGTCGTCGAGTACGGCCACGCAGAGGCGGTGGCCGACGGCGTGAACGTCGACTTCGACGTGTACCGGATCCGCACCAGGATCAGCGAGCACGGCTCGACGGTCGAGGCCGGGCTGGTCACCAGGTTCCGCGAGCGCGAGACCCGCAAGGTCCGCCTCGAGAAGCTCGACGAGGACGTCGTGTACGACGCCCGCCAGCTCGACCGCGATGTGGTGGCGCTCGACCAGATCCGCACCGTCATCCGCACCTTCCGCGACAACCTGTTCAAGCCGCTGGACGAGGGCGGGATCTTCCCCGGGCGCACCGAGGTGCCCAAGACGCTGATCTTCGCCAAGGACGACAGCCACGCGGATGACATCGTGCGGATCTGCCGGGAGGAGTTCGGACGGGGCAACGACTTCGCCGTGAAGATCACCTACCGCACCACGGGCGCCAAGCCCGAGGACCTGCTCAACCAGTTCCGCAACAGCTTCGACCCCCGCATCGCCGTCACCGTCGACATGATCGCCACCGGCACCGACGTGCGCCCGCTCGAGTGCGTGATGTTCATGCGCCAGGTGCGGTCCCGGAACTTCTTCGAGCAGATGAAGGGCCGCGGCGTGCGGGTCATCGACCCCAACGACCTCCAGGCCGTCTCCGCGGATGCCACCGCCAAGACCCACTTCGTGATCGTCGACGCCGTCGGGGTCACCGAAGGCGAGTTCAACGACACCGCCCCGCTGGAGCGCCGCAAGACCACCTCGCTCAAGAAGCTCCTCGACCAGGTCGCCGCCGGGGTGCGCGACCCCGACGTCGTGTCCTCCATCGCCGGACGCCTCGCCCGCCTCGACCGGGTCATCACCCCCGACGACCGCCGGGAGCTCGCCGACGCCACCGACGGCATCGACCTGTCGGTCGTCGTTCGGATGCTCACCGACGCCGTCGACGTCGACCGGGCGTGGCAGAAGGCCGCCGAGACCACCGGCGGGGCCGACCCCACCGACGAGCAGGTGCACGCGGCCCGGGCCGGGCAGATCGAGGCGGCGTGCCGGATCCTCGCGGAGCGCCCTGCCCTGCGCACCAAGCTGCTCGACGTGCGCCGCAGCTACACCCAGGTGCTCGACGAGACCTCCAAGGACGAGGTGATCGACGCCGGCTTCTCCCGCGACGCCACCGACCGGGCCCGGGCCACGATCGAGTCGTGGCAGGCGTTCGTCGACGAGCACCGCGACGACATCGACGCCCTCCAGATCCTCTACTCCCGGCCGTACGGCAAGCGGCTCACGCTCAAGGCCATCAAGGAGCTGGCCCACGCCATCGAGCGACCGCCGCACAACTGGACGCCCGAGCGCCTGTGGGCCGCCTACGAGGCGCTCGAAGCGTCACGGGTGCGGGGGTCGGCGGGGACGCAGTTCACCAACCTCATCTCGCTCGTGCGCAAAGCCCTCGAACCCGGCTCCGAGCTGGTCGCCTACCCGCTCACCGTCGACGAGCGCTTCCAGGCCTGGCTCGCCCAGCAGGCCCAGGCCGGCACGGTGTTCACCGACGAGCAGCTGGTGTGGTTGACACGCATCAAGGACCACCTGGCCACGTCGCTTTCGATCGCCCCCGACGACTTCGAGCTGGAGCCCTTCGTCGGCCACGGCGGCTTCGGCCGGGCCAACTCCGCTTTTGAGGGCGGGCTGGCGGTGCTGCTCGAGGAGTTGACCCAGGAGCTGGTGGCGTGAGTGGGCTGCCGGAGGGGTGGGCGTGGTCGACGTTGCTGGACGTGGCCGAGTGGTCGAGCGGTGGCACACCGAAGGCTGGCACGCCCGAGTACTACGGAGGTGGCGTGCCCTGGGCGGTCATTGGAGACCTGAACGATGGCAGGGTCAGCGTGACAGCTTCCACGATCACCGATGAGGGGTTGTTGAACAGCAGCGCGAAGGTCGTGCAGGCAGGGACCGTTCTTGTCGCGATGTATGGATCGATCGGCAAGCTCGGCATTGCAGAAGTCGCAATGGCAACCAATCAAGCCATCGCCTGCGCGGCGACGAAAGCGTGCGTCTCTCGGGATTGGCTCTTCTGGTGGTTGCGGTCCCAGCGCGAAGACCTCCTGGCGGCTGGGAAGGGCGGCACACAGTCGAACATCAGTCAGACGGTGCTGAAGGCTTGGCCCATTCCGGTAGCGCCGTTGGCTGAACAGCAGCGCATCGTCGGGGCGATCGAGGAGGCGTTCTCGAAGCTGGACGCGGGGGAGGCAGGGCTCCGCAACGTCCGGCTGCTCCTCAAGCGCATGCGGGACGCGGTCCTGTCCGCCGCCGTCACCGGCCGCCTCGTCCCGCAGGACCCGGCCGACACCCCCGCCTCCAAGCTGCTGGCCGGCCTCGGCGTGGAGCCGATCGAGCCGCCAGATGGCGTGCCCGGCCTACCCGATGGCTGGGCGTGGGCGGCATTGGGGTCGATCTCAGACTCGGTTCGCAACGGGATCTTCGTGTCACGACCACCCGAGGAACCCCCGGGAGTACCGATTCTGAGGATCGGCTCGGTCAGGCGTCTCGAACTCGACCTCGATCAGGTCAGGTATGCCCCCGTCGACATCAGCGATCCCGCGGTTCGGCGCGCCTTGCTTGAACCGGGCGATCTGCTGTTCACCCGCTACAACGGCAACCCTGAGTTCGTCGGAGCCTGCGCAGTGGTACCCGATGTGAAGGCGCCGTTGCTCCATCCGGACAAGCTCATCCGAGTCGTTGTGAATCGGTTGATGACGGAGCCTCGCTACGTTGCCATCACCGTGTCGACCGGGCCATCTCGTGCCTTCATCGAGAGGGCGACCAAGACGACAGCGGGCCAGTCGGGCGTCTCAGGGAGCGACTTGAAGCTGGTGCCCATCCCGGTCCCCCCGCCAGCCGAGCAAGCCCGCATCGTGGCCGAGGTCGACCGGCAGCTGTCGGATCTGCGGGCGTGTGAGCGGTCGATCGAGGCGGGGCTGGAGCGCTCGGCTGCGCTTCGCAGGGCGGTGCTCAAGGCCGCGTTTGCGGGGCAGCTCGTGGCGCAGGATCCGACGGACGAGCCGGCGTCGGTGCTGCTGGAGCGGATCCGGGCCGAACGGGAGGCGGCGCCGAAGGCCAAGACGCCGCGTCGTCCGCGCAAGGCGGCGAACCCATGAGCTCCATGACGTGCTGCTGCGTCGTCGGGTGCCGTCCTGCGGCCCGTTCCGCGACGCCGAGCGCTCTGACGCCGCCCACCCAGGCGCGTCCGCAGTTCACCTGGCATCTCACCGAGGGTGGTGTGGACGCGCCCGCGGACGCGTCGGGACCACGGTGGGTGGTGTGGGGTGGCCCCGGAGCGATGTCACACCCCTGTCATAGGCTTGGTCGAGCACAGCTCGACTGCCTGCTGAGAAGGCGGTCCTTCCAAGAGAGACCGGTGGTGGTCCGGGGAGAGCCCCCGGTTTCGGTGCCGGCCGGTCGGTGGACATGTGGGAAGGCCGTCATGTCGTTGCGTTCGGTGTCGTTGGGTTCGGTGTCGTTCAGTTCGGTGGAGGATCGTGTCGACGGACAGGATCGCCGCCCGGGTGCGTCGCTCAGTCTGCGGGCGGAGGTGCTGGAGGTGGGTCGGCGTCTTTCCGGTGCGCAGCACCGTCTTGTGGGTCTGGTCGCCGCGCTGGATCGTTCGGGGGAGTGGGCGTTGGACGGGGCGCGCACGTGCGCGCATTGGGTGGCCTCCGCGTTGGACGTGGAGGTGTGCACCGCCCGGGAGTGGCTGCGGGTGGGTCGCGCCCTGGAGGGGTTGTCGAGGGTCAACACTGCCTTCGGTGAGGGTCGGATCTCCTATGCGAAGGTCCGCCAACTCACCCGGGTGGCGACTGCGGCCAACGAAGCGGAGCTGGTCGGGATCGCCGAGCGGACCCCGGCGGGTCGGCTGTGCGGGGAACTGGCGCGTTGGCTGGCGCGCCATGAGGATCCTGAGGACACCGAGGAGCGCCAACGGGCGGCTCGTAGCTTCACGTGGCGCACCGAGGCCGACGGGATGATCTCTGCGGTGTTGCGTCTGGCGCCGCAGGTGGCGGCGGTGGTGATGACCGCGGTGGACACCTGGGTGCTCCGACATCCCCCGGCGCCGGTCACCGGTTCAGGACCGGCTGGTGGTTCCGTTGCCGGCTCGGCCGCCACGGAGGGTGCCGCGGACGCGTCCGCGGACGCGTCCGCGTCACTGTCGGTGAGCAGGTGGCCGTCGGTGGCGCAGCAGCGTGCCGACGCGCTGCTGGGCCTGCTCCAAGGCGGCGGCGCGAAGCTCGACACCGAGGTGGTGCTGCACGTGCGCGGCGATGGCTGCACCCTCGATGACGGCACCCCCATCGCCGGGTCGGTCGTGGAACGGGTGGCTCCGGTGTCGTTGCTGCGGGTGCTGATCCACGACGCCGAACGCCGGCCGATCAACGCGTCGGGCCGTCGCCGACACCCCAGCGCCCGCCAGCAGCGCGTCGTGCACGAACGCGACCGGGGCTGTGTCGACTGCGGGGCCACCACCCTCTTGGAGCTCGACCACGAACCCGCCTACGCGCTCAGCGGCCACACCATCGTCGACGAGCTCCACGAACGCTGCTGGACCTGCCACCGCGCCCGCCATGCCGATGAGGCAGGCATGGCTTGTCACAGTCCCTCTCTAGCTTCGGAGTCAGGAGCATGAGCATGGCTCAGTCGGCGATCGAGTGGACCGAGGTGACGTGGAACCCCTCCACGGGCTGCGATCGCATCTCGCCGGGATGCGACCACTGCTACGCACTCACCCTCGCCAAGCGCTTGAAGGCGATGGGACAGGGGAAGTACCAGAACGACGGTGATCCGAGGACGAGCGGGCCCGGCTTCGGGCTGACGTTGCACCCCGAGGTGGTGGGCGCCCCGAGGCGGTGGTCAGGTGAGCGGACCGTCTTCGTGGACTCGATGAGCGACCTGTTCCACGACGACGTCCCCCTGGAGTTCATCCGTGACGTGTTCGATGTGATGGTCGACACCCCTCAGCATCGGTACCAGGTCCTCACCAAGCGCTCGAAGCGGCTGGCGCAGCTGGCGCCGCAGCTGCCGTGGCCACCGAACGTCTGGATGGGCGTCTCGGTGGAGACGCAGCGGTACGCCTTCCGACTCGGTCACCTTCGTGCCGTTCCCGCGGCCGTCCGCTTCGTGTCGGCGGAACCGCTGCTCGGACTCCTGGAGCTCGATCTCGAGGGCATCGACTGGCTCATCGCCGGAGGGGAGTCCGGCCCCCGAGCGCGGGCGGTTCAGGCCGACTGGGTCAGGGCACTGCGGGATTCGAGCCTCGATGCCGGAGTCCGGTTCTTCTTCAAGCAGTGGGGTGGTCGCACGCCGAAGGCCGGAGGCCGAGAGCTCGACGGTCGGACATGGGATGAGATGCCTGCTGTCCGTGAAGCCGTGAGGTAGCGATGGCGCCGCGTGGATGGGGATTCTGGACCGAGGCGAAGCTCGACATCCTGTCGGCGTACCTGCCGGCCTTCGCCACGGCGAGCAAGCGCGCAGGTGAGCTGGTGTACCTCGATCTGTTCGCCGGCAACACCTCGAACGAACGTCGTGATGTTGGGCGGGACATCAAGGGCTCGTCGATCCGCGCGCTCGAGGCGCTCCCCCCGACGGCGCACATCTACCTCTTCGAACTGCCCTCGATCGCCGACGAGCTCGACCGATCGCTTCGGGCGCTCTTCCCCGGCCGGCGGTTCGATGTCGTGCCAGGGGACTGCAACGTCACGATCGCCGATGTGCTGCGGCGGCTCGCCGACCTGAACCTCGCCTGGGCCCCGACCTTCGCTTTCGTCGATCCGTACAGCTCGGCCGCGTTGCGCTGGGACACGATTGCCACGCTCGCCGACTTCAAGCGCGGCAGGCCGAACAAGGTCGAACAGTGGCTGCTGTTCTACGGATCGGACATCCCGCGGGTCCTGGGTCAGAGCCCAGAGAACGCGGACCGTCTACGTGGGACGTTCGGCGGGGATCGTTGGGTTTCGATCGCCGAGGCGCGTGAGCGGGGAGCGCTGAGTGCCGAGCAGGCGCGGCGGGAGTACACGAACCTCCTTCGCTGGAGGATCGAGCACGACCTCGGCTATCGCTACACCCACGCGTTCGAGGTGAAGAACACCAGCGGTTCCTATCTCTACGACCTGGTGTTCGCCACGGACAACGACGCGGGCAACCGCATCATGGGAGATGTCTACGGCAAGGCTGCTCTGCGGTTCGAGAGGATGCGCCACGAAGCGATCGAACGCCGGCGAGCGGACCGATCCGGTCAGCCGAGCTTCTTCAGCCCCGAGGAGCTCGGGGTGATGGACGCCTCGGAGGTGCCGTCGTATGCAGCGGATGATCCGTCGCCGCCATACGGCACGGAGTGGATGGAGGACTGATGGCCGCCAACTCGAACCAGCTCGTGCAGAAGCTGTGGAACTTCTGCAACGTGCTGCGCGACGACGGAGTGTCGACGATCGAGTACGTCGAGCAGCTCACCTACCTGCTGTTCCTGAAGATGGCCGACGAGCGGCAGAAGGCGGGGCTCGGCGAGGTCGTGCCCTATGGCCTCGACTGGCAGTCGCTGCTCGACCGTGACGGCGACGACCTGGAGGTGCACTACCGGCACGTGCTCGAGTCGCTGGGGCGGCAGCCGGGAACGCTGGGCACGATCTTCCGCAAGGCGCAGAACCGCATCCAGGATCCGGCGAAGCTCCGCCGCCTGATCGTCAACCTCATCAACGAGGAGACCTGGACCGCGGTCGACGCCGATCTCAAGGGCGACGCCTACGAGGGCCTGCTCCAGAAGGGCGCGGAAGACACCAAGTCAGGCGCCGGCCAGTACTTCACGCCGCGGGCGCTGACGAGGGCGATGATCGCCTGTGTCCGACCGATGCCCGGAGAGACCGTCGCCGACCCGGCGTGCGGCACCGGAGGGTTCCTGCTGGCGGCGCACGAGTGGGTAGTCGATCACCACATCGACGAGATGGACGCCGATGAGAAGCGGTTCCTGCGCGACGAGGCCGTCCATGGCTGGGAGATCGTGGACGGCACCGCCCGGTTGTGCGCGATGAACCTCCTGCTGCACGGCATCGGCACCCCGAACGGCGAGAGCCTGGTCACGGTGGCCGACGCGCTGCGTGCCGACACCGGGGTGCGCGTCGACGTGGTCGCCGCCAACCCGCCGTTCGGCCGGAAGTCGTCGATGACGATGGTGAACGAGGCCGGCGAGGTCGAGCGCGAAGACCTGGTGGTGGTGCGCGACGACTTCTGGGCGTCGACGTCGAACAAGCAGCTCAACTTCCTGCAGCACATCAAGGGGATGCTCAAGATCGGTGGCCGCGCCGCGGTCGTGCTGCCCGACAACGTGCTGTTCGAGGCCGGTGCGGGGGAGACGATCCGTCGGCGCCTCCTGGCCGAGTGCGACCTGCACACGATCCTTCGCCTGCCGACAGGGATCTTCTACGCCCAGGGCGTGAAGGCCAACGTGGTGTTCTTCGACCGCAGGCCGGCTGCGGCAGACCCGTGGACGGCGGAGACCTGGGTCTACGACCTGCGCACCAACCGGCACTTCACGCTGAAGGCGAACCCGCTGCGGGAGGCCGATCTGGCCGAGTTCGTCGAGGGGTACTTCCCCGACGATCGCTCGCGCCGGGTGGAGTCCGAGCGCTTCCGTCGGTTCACCTACGACGAGCTGGTGTCCCGGGACAAGGCCAACCTGGACATCACCTGGCTGCGCGACGGGTCCCTCGACGACGCCGGGACGCTTCCCGCACCCGGCGTGCTGGCCGCCGAGATCGTCGAGGAGCTCGAAGCCGCCCTCGCCCAGTTCTCCGAGCTGGCGGCGTCGCTGCCGAGCACGCAGCCGAGCACGCAGCCGAGCGCGTCGTCGACTGTGCTGCCGGACGAGCCCGGCTGACTGGGCTGCTCAATGCCGTGCCGAGCCCGGGTAGCCGCCGCCGCCGTACTGCTCGTCGAGGGCGTCGTAGTCGATCGGCCAGCCCTGCCGTGGCAGAGGGTCCTGGCGGAACACCACCTGGCGAGGCTTCTTGTACGAGGCGATGCGCGCCTTCACGAAGTCGATCAGATCCTGTTCGGTCACGTCGTCGGCTGCCTCGGCTGCCTTGCCGGCGCCGTGCAGCACCACCACCGCCAGCACCGATTGGCCCCAGGTGGGGTCGGGCACCCCGATCACCGCAGCTTCGCGCACGGCCTCGTGGGCGTTGAGGGCGTTCTCCACCTCGGCGGGGTAGATGTTCTCCGCTGCCGACTTGATCAGTCGGCCCTTGGGGCCCACGAAGCTGATGGAGCCGTCCGGCTCGCGCCGGCCGAGGTCGTCGGTGTGGTGCCAGCCGTCCCGCTGGCGGTGCTCGGTCTCGGCGGGATCGCCGTGGTAGCCGACCATCACCTGCGGACCGGCAGCGCAGATCTCGCCGGTCTCGCCGGGGCCGACCTCCGCACCGTCGGGATCCAGGATGCGCACCCGCGCCATCGGGGACTGCCGGCCGGCGCCCCCGTCCGCGCCCACGCCGAAGGCGTTGAAGGTGAGCATGCCCATCACCTCGGTCTGGCCGAACCCGGCGGGGTGGCGCCCCCACGGCGAGTCGTCGAGGGTGATCATGGCGTTCCACTCGGGCGTGCCGCCGAAGGTGCGCAGCGAGTGGAGGTCGTAGGGGTGCGTGCCGTCGTCGCCGGGGGCGTTCACCTCCAGGATCTGGTCGATGGTCGGGCCCATGAGGAACGCGCCGGTGCAGCGCTCCGAGGCGATGATCCTGCAGAGCTCCTCGGCGTCGACCCGCGGGGTGAACAGGTTGGTCCCACCCATCACGAGGGTGGCGAGGGTGGTCATGAACGTGGCGACGTGGAACAGCGGTCCGCAGTTGAGGTAGCGGTAGTCCGGGCCGATGCGCTGCAGGTTGGCCATCATCAGCCCCTGCACCATCACCGCCGCGTGGCTCAGCAGGGCACCCCGGGGGGTGCCGGAGAACGCCGCGGTGTAGAGCATCAGCACCGGGTCGGCCTCGGAGACCGGCGGCGGGTCGGGCCAGCTCTCAGGATCGGAGGCCTCGCCCGTGGCGAGGAACGCCTCGTAGCCGTCGGGGTCGTCGTCGGGGCCGTCGTGGCGGAGCCAGCGGGCGCCGGCGTCACCGACGGTGGCGCGTGCCCGGGCTACCGCCTCGCCCACCTCTGCCTCCTGCCAGACGACCACCTTCGGTGTGGCGTCGGTGAGCACGTGGGCCAGCTCGTCCGCGGACTGGCGCCAGTTGGCCACGCAGCAGACGGCCCCCAGCTTGGCGGCGGCGCCCAGGCACTCCAGGATCCGCACGCTGTTCTGGCCGGTCCACAGCACGACGTCGCCGGGGCCCACCCCTGCGTGGTGCAGCGCGTCGCAGAGTCGGTTGATGCGGTCGTCCAGCTGGGGCCAGGTGAAGCGGCGCTCGCCGTCGATGGCGGCGGTCTCCTGCGGCCGGCTCCGCCGGTGCTCCCGGAAGGTGTCGGCCAGGGTGAAGCGGTGGAGCGCCGTGTGCTCCGGGTCGGTCGTGCTCACCGCCCCATCTTGCCCTCTCTCATGACGCACGCGTCAGGAAGCTGGTGGCAGCTCGTGCTTGAGCACCTTGCCCGTGGGGTTGCGGGGCAGGCTGTCGAGGAACGTGACCACGCGCGGGCACTTGTAGTCCGCCAGGTGCTCCCGGCAGAAGGCGATCAGCTCCTCGGCGGTGAGCTCGTGATCCGGTCGTACGACCACCCAGGCACCCACGTCCTCGCCCAGCACCTCGTGGGGGACGGGCGCCACGGCGGCCTCGGCGACGGCAGGGTGGCGATAGATGACGGCCTCCACGTCGGCGGAGTGGACGTTGTTGCCGCCGCGGATGATCACGTCCTTCGCCCGGCCGGTGATGTACAGGTAGCCGTCGGCGTCCATCCAGCCGAGGTCGCCGGAGCGCAGCCACTCGCCGGTCCAGGTGTCGGCGGTGGCATCGGGGTCCTTGTAGTACTCACGGTGGCGCTCCCCGACGCGGATCAGCACCTCGCCGATCTCGCCGGGTTCCACTGCGCCGCCCTGGGGGTCGGCGATGCGGATCTCGGTCCCCAGGGGGATGCCCACCGAACCGGCACGGCGGTCCAGCTCCTCACGGGGCAGGAAGGTGAAGGCCGTGCCCGCCTCGGTCATGGAGTAGTTGTTGCTCACCGTCGCCTTCGGCAGGCGGTCGGCCAACCGGCGGTGCAGGGTCGGCGGCAGCGGTGCCGACCCGATCGCCACCAGCTCCAGGCTCTCCAGGTCGGCCGACTCGAAGCGCTCGTGGGTGGAGATGAGCTGCGCCGTGGCGGGAACCAGGAAGGCCATGGACGGACCCCGCTGCTCCACGGCGTCGAACCACGCCGCCGCGTCGAACCGTGGCAGGTAGAGGCAGGTCATGCCCATCTTCATCGGGTTGTACACGAACGAGATCCCCGCGAAGGTGAACAGCGGCGACGAGTGGATCCACGCGGCACCCGACCACTCCGCCTCGTTGTTGGGGATGATCGAGAGGTTGCCGTGGCGCACGGCGATGCCCTTGGGGACCCCGGTCGTGCCGGAGGTGTACATGATGTCGGCCAGCGTGTCGTCGTCGATGGCCTCCTGGAAGTACGAGTCGTCCTCGTCCAGCGCCGCGAGGATCCCCGCACCGTCCACCTCGAGCACGTGGCGCAGCGAGGGGAGCCTGTCGGCTGCATCGTCGAGGGGGGCCCGGTTCGAGGGCGCGCTCAGCGCCACGGAGGGCTCTGCGTGTCCCAGCACCGTGGCGAGCTCCTGTGCGCTGAGCCTGGTGTTGGTGGGCACGGCCACCGCGCCCGCCTTGTGGACCGCCACGTAGGCGGTGATCCACTCCAGCGCGTGCTCCGCGCCGAGCAGGATCGCCACGCGGTCGCCAGGTTCCACCCCGAGGGACCTGAGGCCGCGCGCCAGTCGGTTGGCCCGGTCCTCCCACTCGGCGAAGCTCAGCGACTCACCGGTGTCGAGTCGGACGAACGCCGGCGCGTCGGCATGGTGCTCGGCCATCCAGCGGAGCTGCTCGACCTGCGCTGGCACAGATCACCCGGCGGTGGCGGAGGCCCCGATGATCCCGAACACGAAGATGAGCCAGATCAGGATGCCCACCACCTGCAGCGCGCCGAGGATGGTGCCGACGATGCCCAGGATCCGGCCGACCTTGCCCATCGACGGTTCGGGCCAGCCGGCGGCCTCGGCACGGTTCTTGAGCGAGTTCCCCTGGATCCAGGCCACGATGCCCAGGAGGCCGCACACGATGAGGGACAGGACGCCCATCACCAGGACCACGGTCGTCTCGGAGTCGTAGGGGTTGGTCCCCTGGGGGGAGTACGGCGCCGCCGGCGGCTGCTGCCAGCCTTGGGGCTGCTGCCATCCCTGTGGTTGCTGCTGGTACGGGTCGCTCACCCCGTCAGTCTGGCCCAGCGGGTTCAACCGAGGGCGGCGATCTCCCGGAATTCACGCCAGGCTGCGTCGTCCCCGAAGCACTCGAGGTCCGGGTGGTCGGCAGGGAGCCGGCCGTACATCGACAGCAGCAGCGAGGCTGCCGGCCCGCGCACGGCCACGTCGCCCTTGCCGTGGGCGTGCTCCCAGACCACCGGTGGCTCCCCGCCGAGTGTGACCATCCACTCGCCGGCCTCGCCGAGGCGGTCATCGGTGGCGTGCAGGTGCACGGTGATCCTCGGCAGCGGCGGGGCATCCGCACCGCGCCACCACAAGCTGGCGGTCAGGTTGCGCAGCCGCTCGTCGATCCCCGCAGCGGCGACGTCCGCGTCGATCGAGCGGAGCTCGTCGTCGAGCTCCAGCGCCAGCGCGGCGTCGACGTTGTGGACCAGGGTCTCGTGGAGCTGGCGGTCCGCCCACCACGCGACGTTCCCGCCGTCGCCCCAGGTCCACACGGGCTGGTCGGCGGCGGTGCCTCGCAAGGCGGCCAGGAGCAGGTCGGCTCCCTCGGCCAACCACGGGGCCCAGAGGTCGTCGGTGGGCAGGTGCATGTCCATGGTGGAGCGGTCGAGCACCACGTCGCTGCGTGTCCGCACGATCTCCGCGGCCCAACGGTGCACCACGCCCAAGTGCTTCCACAGGCCCGCGGCGTCCCAGCCGGGGCAGGTGGGGATGGGGAGGTCCGGCTCGGTCAGCTCGGCGAGGCGCACGGTGCGGGCCAGCTCCGCCTCCAGCGCGTCGACGACGGTGGTGTAGGTGGTCTCGTGCACCCGGCCATTCTGTCCGAGGTGTCAGGCGATGAGCGCCACCGCCACGAAGTGGCAGGTTGCCGCGGCGATGGTCATGGAGTGCCACACCTCGTGGTAGCCGAAGGTGTCGGGAGCAGGGTCGGGCCAGCGACGCCACAACCCCACAGCTCCCAACGTGTACAGCACGCCCCCCACGGCGATGAGGGACAGCTGGGCTGTGTCGAGGCTGCGGATCAGCGCCGGCATGGTGAACAGCGCGGCCCACCCCATCACGATGTACAGCCACGAGGCGTTGGGTCCCCTGCGGTCCTTCATCCGCAGCATCTTGATCGTGATGCCGCCGAGTGCGATGGTCCAGACCACCACCAGCAGCGGGATGCCCCACGCCGGTGGCAGTGCCAGCACGCAGATGGGTGTGTAGGTGCCGGCGATCAGGATGAAGATCATGGAGTGGTCCAGCCGGCGGAACCACAGCACGGCCCGCTCGGTGCGAGCCCTCAGGTGGTAGGTGGCCGAGACCGAGAACAACCCGACCAGGCTCGCGCCGAAGATGGCCGCGGACACCATGGCTCCTGCCGAGCTCCGGGTGAGCAGCAGCACCAGCGCGGCGGGGGCGGCCACGAACGCGGCGATCAGGTGGATCTTGCCCCGCCAGTAGGGCCGGTGCCCGTACGCGTCAGCGGCGTGCACTGCGTCAGCCATGTGCTCAGTATCGGTCGCTTGCTGCTCGGACTGCATCATCCCTCCCGCCGCCACGCGGAGTGCGCCTCGCAGAGTGCGCCGCGAAGGCCATGATGCCAGTGTGGCGAGGGTCTGTCACCCTGCGGTGCAGTGCGGTGCAGCGAACCGGGTGTGCGCCGGACTACGCCTCCACGACGCGCTTGCGCTTGTAGCCGGACCGTTCGAGGGTCTCCCGGTCGAGCACCTCGACGGCGGCGGCGACGCCCAGCGCCTCCTCGATGCCCGCGCTCGCACGGGCGGCGATGTCGAGGGGGTCGCCGCCCGCTGCACCCACCTCCAGTCGGACCCGCAGCGGTTCAAAGGACCCCTGCGGGTGCACCACCACGAACTCCAGCGTCGGCTGGCTGCACTCCGGGGCGGCGGAGCTGAGGGCCTTCTCGAGGTCGCTGACCTGGAAGTGCACCCCCTGGCACGACAGCAGGTCCTTGAACCGGCCGCCCCAGAACCCGATGCGACCGGTCTCTCCGAGAGGGCAGTCCGCGTCCTCCAGCATGGCGGCCTCCTCGAGGTCGTAGCGCAGCAGGCCGTTGTCGCGGTCGAGGGTGGTGATGACCAGGTTGCCCCACTGCCCGTCGGGCACGTCCCTCCCTGTGCTCGGGTCGACGGCCTGCACGATGGCCCAGTCCTCGTGGAGGTGGGCGCCGTCGCAGATCGGATCCGGACCGCCGAGGTAGGCGTAGCACTCGAAGCCCGCGGTCATGAGCGGCATCAGCCCCCGGCCGAACCCGCCCATGGCGAAGGTGGGGAACCCGCAGTCCTCCACGAGGTCGACCCCCAGCTTGGCGGCGACCTCCTGGTAGCGGTGCTGGGAGAGGGTGACCATCTGCAGGTCGGGGTGGATGCGCTTCCAGATGCCGATCGCCTGCTCGGCGAGCTCGTCGGTGTCCGGTGGCGGGACCCACAGGTTGAGGAACCCGAAGTACTCCAAGGTGCCCGACAGCATGAGCCCCCCGCCGTAGAGGTACGCGGGATGGCAGTGCGTGACCACCTGGCCGGGCCGCCACCCGTTGCGCCACCAGTTCCGTGCGGCGGACTCGTACTCGATGAAGAGGTCCCCGCGGGTGAGCAGCGTCACCGTGGGAGTGCCGGTGGTGCCGGTCGACTGGCCGATCCGGATGCACTCCTGCATCGGGGCGAACCTGTAGTCACCGAGCGGCGGGTGGTCCGCCTCCGAGTCTCGGAGGTCCTGCTTGAGCGTGACCGGGATGCCGTTGACGTCCTCCAGCGTGCGCAGGTCGTCGGCTGCCTCGACGCCGGCTTCCCGCAGCTTGCGGTGGAAGAGCCCGTCGCCCTGGGCCAGTGCCGTGGACACGAACGCGCGGAGGCGTGCCAGCTGGAGCTCCCGTCGGCGCTGCGGATCCATGGTCTGGGCCTGGGGGTCCCAGTGCTGCTGGTCGGTGGCGCGAGGTGGAGGTCCCATCACCTCGGGTCCGTAGTTCGGCATCCTGGTCCCCCTGATGTCGGTACGGGCCAAAGGATAGACTCGGCGCGCTGACGCTGGTGTCAGTTTCGGGGGTCGGAGGTCGGTGTGGTCTCAGAGGTGGGGGGAGCGGCAGAGCGGACCGCGACCGACGAGCGTCTGGTGACGATCGGCATCGACATCGGGACGACCGCCGTCAAGGCGCTCGCCGCCGATGGAGCCGGCAGGCCCGTCGCCGCCACCCGTGTGGAGCATCCGGTGCTCACCCCGGAGGCCGAGATCCTCGAGCACGACGCCCGCCTTGCCTGGCACGACGGCGTGCTCCGCGCCGCGACGGAGGTGGCCGAGGCCGTCGCCCTCCAGGGCTTCGGCGTGGCCGCGGTGGCCGTGGACGCCATGGTGCCGTCGCTGTGCGCGGTGGACACCGCCGGCGTCCCCCTCTCCACCGGCCTGCTCTACGGGGACCGTCGGGCAGCGGAGGCCGCGTCGGCCTCGGGGCACGCCCCCAGCCGGGGCGCCAACCCGGCCGAGGACGGGGAGCTGCTCCGCATGCTGAGCTGGCTGGCCGAGCAGCATCCCGACGCGGCCGGGTTCTGGCCCGCCCAGGCGGTGGCCAACGCCGCGCTGAGCGGGGTGGGCGCCATCGACTCCGTCACCGCCATGACCACCCTCCCCCTGTTCGACTTCACCGGCTGGGACCCGGACGTGTGCACGTCCGCAGGGGTCGCCCCGGAGCAGCTCCCCCGCATCGCCGTGGGCAACGATCCGGTGGGCACGGCCAGGGCCGACCTCGGCTCGCCCCTGGCGGGGGCCGTGGTGGGTCCCGGCACCATCGATGCCTTCGCCGAGCAGCTGGTGGCGGGTGCCGACGAGGACGGTGACGTCCTGGTCATCATCGGTGCCACGCTGATCACCTGGGCGGTCGTGCCGGAGTGGCGGATCGCGCCGGGTCTGTGGACGGTCCCGCACACCGCGCCGGGCAAGACGCTCATCGGAGGACCGTCCAACGCCGGCGGGATCTCCCGTGACTGGGCTGAGAAGGTGCTGCAGCCGGAGCCTGCTCCCGGTCCCGACGGCCACACCACCGCCGAGCTCGACGGCGTGCCCGTCTTCCTGCCGCACATCCGCGGCGAGCGGGTGCCGCTGCACGACCCCCACCGTCGGGGAGCCTTCGACGGCCTCAGCGTGGCGCAGGGGCCGTCCGAGCTCTGGCGGGCCGTGTTCGAGGCATCCGGGTTCACCGTGCGCCGCGACCTCGAGCTCGCCGGACTCCTCGACGGATCCGGCGGCCCGGCGGCCCGGCGGATCGTCGCCACCGGCGGCGGCAGCTTCCACCGTCCCTGGGTGCAGGCGATGGCCGATGCCACCGGGCTCCCGGTGGACTGCGTGCGGGAGCCACTTGGCGCGGCCCTGGGTTCGGCGTTCCTGGCCCGTGTCGCTGCGGGGTTGGAGCCCGACGCCGGCGGCTCGTCCCGGTGGGCGGGCGTCCGGTGCCGGGTCGAGCCGGTGCCGGCCTGGCAAGGTGCGTGCGAACGACGCTACCGGCGCTTCGTGGAGCTGAGCGGCCCCCCCTTCGATCGAGAGCGACAGGACTCGCCCGGGTGATGTCCACCGTCTCGAACCACACCGTTGCGGCCGACCTGGAGGTCCTCCGATGACCACGTCCGACAACGGAGCGGGCCATGCGGTGCTGGCCCCGTCGGCGCTCGACCCCGACCAGCGGGCGCTGGCCGAGGTGGCGGCGAGCTGGCTGGCCGATCGCAGCCCGTCCGCCGTGGTGAGGGACCGACTCGAGGCACCGCTGGAGGACGCGAGCCTGCCGAAGTTCTGGGGTGAGCTGGCCGAGCTGGGCTGGATCGGGCTGGCCGTCCCCGAGTCCGCCGGCGGCCAGGGGGCCGGGATCGCCGGACTGGCGGCGGTGCTGGAGGAGTGGGGCCGGGCCTGCGCTCCCGGGCCGTTCCCGGCCACGGCGCTGGTGGCCGCAGTCGTGGGCTCCTTCGCCCCGGACCTGGTGGGCCCGATCCTGGACGGGGACCCTGCAGCGGTGGTGCTCGATCCCGCTTCGGTCGACGGAGTGGACGGCGCTGCGGAGGCCGCGTGGCTCCTGATCGCCGACGAGCCGTCGCCCCCGGCGGACGTCGGCCTGGCCGTGAGCGAGGGGGTGGTGCGCACCTGGCGGCTGCTGCCCCGTGGCGCGTTCCGAACCACGCCGGTGCCCAGCGCAGATCCCACACGCCGGCTGGCGGCCGTCGAGCTGGACGCCGGCGCCAGGGTGGCGGCGACCGCGTTCGAGGTGCCCGCCGGCCTCCCCGAGCGGCTGGCCACGCTGACGGCTGCCGCCGAAGCGGTGGGCGTGGCCAGCTGGTGCGTGCACACCGCCGCGCAGTGGGCGTGCACCCGGGAGCAGTTCGACCGTCCCATCGGGCAGTTCCAGGCGGTCAAGCACCGCTGCGCCGACGCGCTGTGCCGGCTGGAGCTGGCGCGCGCCGCCGCCTGGGACGCCGCGCAGCTGGACCCGGCGGATCCCGAGCAGCCCCTGGCCGTGGCTGCGGCGGGTGCTCTGGTCACGAGCGCAGCCTTCGAGTGCGCCAAGGACGCCATCCAGGTGCTGGGGGGGATCGGCTACACGTGGGAGCACGACGCCCACCTCTACCTGCGGCGCGCCACCTTCCTGCACCACCGGGAGCGCCCGCCGTCGGCCTGGCGCCACGACGTGGTGGCCGCGGCGCGAGGGGGTCGGCGTCGGAACCTGCACCTCGACCTGCCCACCGAAGCGGAGGACGTGCGGGAGCGCGTCCGGGCGGAGGTCGCCGAGCTCGCTGCGCTCTCCGGCCTCGAGCGAGAGCTGGCCATGGCGGACGGCGGGTGGATGCAGCCGCACTGGCCATCGCCCTGGGGTCGTGACGCGTCACCGCTGGAGCAGCTGGTGATCGACGAGGAGCTGGCCGCGGCCGGTGTGTCCCGTCGTCATCTGCAGGTGGCGGGATGGGTGCTGCCGACGCTGATCGCCCACGGCACGCCCGAGCAGCAGCAGCGCTGGATCGGCCCGTCGCTGCGCGGGGAGATCTACTGGTGCCAGCTCTTCAGCGAACCGGGGGCGGGCTCGGACCTCGCCGCGCTGTCGATGCGCGCCGAGCGCACCGAGGGCGGTTGGCGGCTCACCGGGCAGAAGGTCTGGACCACGCTGGCGCGGGAGGCGCAATGGGGGCTGTGCCTCGCCCGCAGCGATCCCGCCGCTCCGAAGCACGACGGCATCACCTGCTTCGTGGTGGACATGGCGGCCGAGGGCATCGACGTGCGACCGCTGCGAGAGCTCACCGGGTTCGCGCTGTTCAACGAGGTGTTCCTCGACGGGGTGTTCGTCCCCGACGACCAGGTGGTGGGCGCGGTGCACGACGGCTGGCGATGCGCCCGCACCACGTTGGGCAACGAGCGGGTGGCGATGGCGTCGGGGTCGAGCTTCGGTCCGGGGGTGCTGGCGCTGCTGCAGCTGGCCGAGGACCGTCGCCGGCTGGAGGATCCTCACCTCGCCGATCTGATCGGGGGGCTCCTGGTGGACTCCCAGGCCCTCGCCGTGCTGGGGATGCGCTCCACCTTGCGAGCCATCGGAGCGCCCAACCGGGCCGGGGGCCAACCGGGGCCGGAGGCCAGCGTCCGCAAGCTGCTCGGAGTGGAGCACGAGCAGGCGGTCCAGGAGGCGGGGATGGCCGTGCTGGGCGCCGATGCGGTGCTCGACCGGGGCGAGGGCCAGCGCTGGTTCGCCGGGTTCCTGGGCAACCGCGCCCTGTCGATCGCCGGGGGCACCTCGGAGATCCAGCGCAACGTCATCGCCGAGCGGCTGCTGGGCCTTCCCCGGGACTGAGCGCTCGGGCCCACGAGCGGTCCCCCCCGCGTGGCGCCTGCCACCCGCGAGCTTGCGTGGTCGGCGCCGCGACGGGAAAGATTCGGCTACCGACCAGAACAAAGGAGCGGTCATGTCGCAGGACAGCCAAGGGGATCGCGAGGTCCAGGGTTCCTATCTCGCCTGGTTCGCCGGGGCGGCCATGATCGCCACGGTCGCGCTCGTGATCGGCGTGGTCGCGCTGTTCCTGCCCACCGGCGGCGGCAGCGGTGATTCCGGTGGCGGCACCTCCGGGGGTGGCGGCGGTGGCGGCGACGTGGCCGCCGGCCAGGAGTCCTACAACGCCTCGTGCGCCAGCTGCCACGGCCAGGACGCTCTGAACCCCACGGTCGGCAAGGACCTGATCGCCAGCACCTTCGTGGCGGACACGCCCGACGACGAGCTGGTCGCCTTCATCGAGGCCGGTCGCGGCACCGATGATCCGGCCAACACCACTGGCGTGGCCATGCCCGCCAAGGGGGGCAACCCGTCGCTGAGCGCCGAGGACCTGCAGGGCATCGTCGCCTACCTGAAGTCGCTCCAGGGCTGAGCCTGGGGGGGCCGCCCTCAGTGCGGCTCAGAAGCAGGCGCAGGAGTTGCTGCAGGGCTCGGCCGGGCGGTCGCCCATCGCGCCTGCTCGCAGCCCGTCGCCGGTGCCGCTCGTGGCCGCGAACACCGACAGCAACCGCTTGGCGGTGTGACCGTCGGGGCACTCGGCCGGGGCGTCCGACTCGGCCATCGGCCGACGCTGCTCGAAGCGGGTGTCGCAGACGGTGCAGAGGTACTCGTAGGTGGGCACGCCCGCAGTGTAGGAGCCGGGGTCGCCGGCCCCCAATCGGGGTGCGGCAGTGTGGAATGCGTCACAAATGGGTGTCAAATGTTACGAACCACGCAGATGTTCGTAATACTGTTGCCTCGATGTGACACGGCAACGACAACAGCGCTGCCACTGCTGCACGCTCCCGGCGGTTGAGCCGGGACACCGTCAGCAGCGCCCCCGAGGCTGAGGGGCGACCACGAGGCGAACCACACCCCCGACGGCGGCTCCGCGCTGCCTCGAAAGGAGGAGCCATGCGCTCCACGAGCACCGAACCCACCAGGAAGCCCGGCAGTCCCGAGGCGCCGACGAGCCGCCGCCGCACCCGTGCGGTGGGGGCGATCGCCGGCGCCGTCCTCACGGCCACCGTGCTCGCCGGCTGCAACGTCCCGGTCGAGCAGTGGGTGCCCGACTTCAACGGCGACGGGCAGATCACCCAGGACGAGGTCGACGTTCGCTCGAGGGAGATCCTCGAGAACGTCGCCCGCTCGGTCGACGCCCAGCGTCGCAGCGTGCAGCAGCACCCGTTCCTCACCTGCATCCGGCGCCACGAGTCCGACCGTGGCCCCTGGCCCCACGCGGGCGGCTACGGCGCGGAGAACCCGTCGAGCAGCGCCTCCGGTGCCTACCAGTTCCTCGACAGCACCTGGCGCAAGGTGTCGGCCCAGGCGGGCCACCCGGGCTACGCCAGGGCGAAGTACGCCCCCTGGTACGTCCAGGACGCCGTGACCCTGTGGGTCTACGAGCACGGTGGCCGCAGCAACTGGGCGGGATCCGGCTGCTGAGCCCGCCAACGGCGGAGCACGAGCGCCCCGGGGGTTCCCGGGGCGCTCGTGCTTTTCCGGCCGAGGTCCAGCAGGTGTGCGCTCCCGCCCCGGAGCTGTGGAACCATTCGGAGCATGGCCGAGGAGGTCGCGTTCGTGCTGGGCGGCGGAGGGCGCCTCGGCGCGGCCGAGGTGGGCATGCTGGAAGCCCTCGCCGAGGCCGGCGTGCAGCCGGACCTGGTCGTGGGCACGTCGATCGGCGCCATCAACGGCGCTGCGTTCGCTGCGGAGCCCACGGCGGAGGGGGTGCGCCGCCTGGGTGAGCTGTGGGCCGCCGTGGAGCACACGGGGGTGTTCGGCGGTCGCATGATCGACCGCCTCCGCCACATGGCCCGCACCCGCACGAGCCTCCACAGCAACGAGGCGCTGCGCCACCTCCTGGAGCGGTCGCTCCCGGTGCACCGCTTCGATCAGCTCGCCGTGCGCTTCGAGTGCGTCGCCGCCTGCATCGAGACCGCCCACGAGACGTGGTTCGCCGACGGCGACCTGGTGACCGCGGTGATGGCCTCCAGCGCGGTGCCCGGCCTGCTGCCGGCGGTGCGCATCGGAGAGCGGCACTACCTCGACGGCGGCATCGTGGAGTCCATCCCGGTGCATCGGGCCATCGAGCGGGGAGCGCGGACGATCTACGTGCTCCAGGTCGGTCGCATCGAGCAGCCGCTGGAGGCGCCCCGCTGGCCCCACGAGGTGGCGCTCGTGGCCTTCGAGATCGCCCGCCGGCACAGCTTCGCCTCGGCGCTGGCCAACCTGCCCGCAGAGGTCGAGGTCCACGTGCTGCCCACCGGGGGGCAGGGCCCGCGCTTCAACGACCTCCGCCAGCTGCGCTACCGGGACTTCGCGGACGTGCCGGCTCGGATCCTCGCCGCCCGGGACGCCACCGCGGCGTACCTGGCCGACCGGGACCGCCCGGGGCAGGGGGGATCCCCGAGGTGAGGCCGCCGCTGCCACCCCTGCCCCCGCTCCCGGTGCGGCGGGTCCTGTTGGCACCGGCCATGGTCCTGCTCTGCGCCGCCACCCTGGCCGCGCTGCCCCTGCTGCTCATCGCCGCCGCCTTCGCCGTGCGGTGGTTGCCGGGTCGCTGGCGTGGTCTGCGGCTGCTGTGGTTCCTGCTGGTCTACCTGGTGCGTGAAGCCGTGGGCCTGTGCGCCATGTTCTCCCTGTGGGTGTTGAGCGGCTTCGGCTGGAAGCTGCACCACGATCGGTTCCAGCGGGCCCACGTCGTGCTCGCCGGCTGGTACCTGCGCGGCCTCATCGGCTCGGCGCGCCGGGTGCTCGGCCTCCGGGTGCTGACCGAGGTGCCGCCCGACCAGCTGGAGGTGTCCCGGCCGTTCCGTGACGGCTCCGCCGAAGGCCACGCGCCGGTGCTGGTGTTCAGCCGCCACGCCGGCGCGGGGGACTCGTTCCTGCTCGTCGACCTGCTGGTCAACCGCTACGGTCGCCGGCCCCACATCGTGCTGAAGGACATGCTCCAGTTCGATCCGTGCGTGGACGTGGTGCTCAACCGCCTGCCCAACCGCTTCATCAGCCCCGACCCGCCGCCCGGGGGCGGCGTCATCGACTCCATCGCCGCGCTGGCTCGGCACCTGGAGGGCGACGGGGCGCTGATCCTGTTCCCCGAGGGCGGGAACTTCACCCCTCGACGGCGGGAGGTGGCCATCGAGCGCCTGCGCACGCTCGGCCTCGACGAGCTCGTCCCCCTCGCAGAGCAGCTCACCGAGGTCCTCCCTCCCCGCCCGGGCGGCGCCTTCGCCGCCATCGACGCCGCACCGGAGGCGGACGTGGTGTTCGTCGCCCACACCGGCCTCGAGCAGCTCTCGACCCCGCTCGAGCTGTGGCGGGGGCTCCCGATGCGCTCGGAGGTGCGGATGACCT
Source organism: uncultured Microthrixaceae bacterium (assembly GCA_964420125.1). GTDB lineage: Bacteria > Actinomycetota > Acidimicrobiia > Acidimicrobiales > Microtrichaceae > CAYQQQ01. The sequence goes on along the minus strand of CAYQQQ010000016.1, from coordinate 5,617 downwards.
GGTGGCGCGTCCCGAGCGCGGAGATCCCCGACGAAGAGCGCGAGCGCGTGCTGTGGCTGTACGAGTGGTGGGAGCGGGTCGACACCTGGATCGAGGGCCATCGGGTGCCCGAGGTGCCGGCGGGGCCGGTCGGCCCGGCCGGGCTCGTCGGCCTGTCGGATCCGACAGCCGGCGAGCCGGAGTAGGCCGCGCCGTCGTGGGCACCGCTGCACCCGTGGATGCGCTGCGGCCAGAGGGGCTCACCTCGGCCCAGGTGGCAGACCGGATCGCCGCGGGCCTCGTGAACCGGGTTCCGTCCGCGCCGAGCCGCACGGTGGGCCAGATCCTGCGGGCCAACCTGTTCACCCCGGTGAACGCCATCGTCGGGACCCTGCTGGTGCTCATCCTCGTCGCCGAGGGCGGGCCCAGCCCCGACATGCTCTTCGCCGGGGTGATCGTGGCCAACTCGGCCATCGGGACGGTGCAGGAGCTGCGGGCCAGGGCTGCGCTGCACCGCCTGGCGCTGCTGCAGGTGCCGACCGCCGTGGCGCTGCGCGACGGCGAGGAGCAGGAGCTGCAGCTGCACGACGTGGTGGCCGACGACGTGCTGCGCCTCCAGAGCGGCACCCAGGTGGTCGTCGACGGCGAGGTGGTTTCGGGCGACGGCCTCGAGCTCGACGAGTCGCTGCTCACCGGGGAGGCCGACCCGGTGGGACGTGCTGCCGGCGAGGAGGTGCTCTCGGGCAGCTTCGTGGTGGCCGGCAACGGCTGGTACCGGGCCACGCGCGTCGGCGGCGACGCCTACGCGGCGTCGCTCGCCGAGGAGGCCAGGCGCTTCAGCCTGGTGAGCTCCGAGCTGCGCTCCGGTGTCAACCGACTGCTCCGCGTGCTCATGGTGCTGATCCCGCCGGTGGCCGCCCTGCTGCTGTGGCGCCTGCTGGCCACCGGCGACGGCTGGCGATCGGCGCTGGCCGGCGTGGTGGCCGCGTGCGTGGCCATGGTGCCCGACGGCCTCGTGCTGCTCACCAGCCTCGCCTTCATGGCCGGGGTGATCACCCTCTCCCGGCGAGACGCGCTGCTGCGGGAGCTGGCATCGGTGGAGCTGCTGGCCCGCGTCGACACCCTGTGCCTCGACAAGACCGGCACCATCACCAGCGGCCGCATCCGCTGGGTGGGGCTGCAGGTGCTCGACGCCGAGCCGTCGTCGCGGGAGGCGTTCGCCAGGGAGGCGCTGGCGGCCCTGGCGGCCGCCGATCCCGAGCCGAACCCGACGCTGGCGGCCATCGCCGAGGCGGTGGGGCCCGAACCGGGTTGGACGGCCACGGCCACGGTGCCGTTCTCCTCGGCGCGGAAGTGGTCGGCGGCGTCCTTCACCGCCGACGGCGAGCCGCTGGCGGTGTTCCTCGGTGCCCCGGAGTACCTGGCCGGAGACGATGCCGCAGTCGCCGAGGCCGTGGTGCCGCATGCCCGTGCCGGCGACCGGGTGGTGCTGGTGGCCACATCCGACGAGCTGGAGGGGGAGCGGATCCCGTCGACCCTGCAGCCCCTGGCCCTGGTGGTGCTGCAGGACGAGCTGCGCAGCGACGCCGCGGAGACCCTCGCCTACCTCGTCGCCCAGGGGATCCGCCTGAAGGTGATCTCCGGCGACCACCCCGACACCGTGGCGGCGATCGCCCGACGTGCCGGCGTGCCCGGCGCGGACCACGGCGTCGACGCGCGGAACCTCCCGACGGAGCCCGAGCCGCTCGGGCAGCATCTGGAGACCGACACCGTCTTCGGCCGGGTCGCCCCCCACCAGAAGCAGGAGATGGTGCGCTCGCTGCAGGGCCGTGGCCATGTGGTGGCCATGACCGGCGACGGCGTGAACGACGTGCTGGCGCTGAAGGACGCCGACATGGGCATCGCCATGGGTTCGGGATCCGCCGCCACGCGCGCGGTGGCGCAGCTGGTGCTCCTCGACGACCGCTACTCCGTGCTCCCCCTGGCGCTGGCCGAGGGCCGGAGGGTCATCAACAGCGTCGAGCGGGCCGCCAACCTCTTCGTGTACGGCACCGTCTACGCCGTGCTGACCTCGGTGGTGGTGAGCATCGCCGGCACGTCGTTCCCCTACCTGCCGCGCCACCTCACGCTCGTGCGCAGCCTGAGCGTGGGGATCCCGGGGTTGTTCCTGGCCCTGGCGCCGGATCCGCGACGCGCCCGTCCGGGGTTCCTCGCGCGGGTGGTGCGCTTCGCCGTGCCGGCCGGGGTGATCGCCGCCGCGGCGTCGCTGGTGGTCTTCCTGATCGGAACCCTGGACGACGGCGTGTCGACCGTCGAGGCGCGCTCGTCGGCGACGATCGCCCTGCTGGGGGTCGGGCTGGCCATCCTCGTGCGGCTCACCGGTTCGCTGCCGGCGTGGCGTTGGGCGCTTGTGGCCTGCATGGCCTCGACGATCCTGGTCGTGCTGGCCGTGCCCCCGCTCGCCCGGTTCTTCGAGCTCGACCACCCGCCGCCCGAGCTGTGGGTGGTGATGGCGGTCTCCGTGGCGGTGGCCGCTGCGTCGCTGTGGCTGGTGCCGGTCACGGCGGACACCCCGGGCGAGCTCGACGGCCCTGACGCGCTCCCCGAGACGTCGGGGAATCGAGGCTGACCGCGCGGCGTTGAGAGCGGGGGCGGGTCCGCTACTGTCCCACCCGCCCCATCCCACGGAGAAAGGTTCCTTCCATGGCCGCCTTCGAGTTGCCCGCACTGCCCTACGCGATGGACGCGCTCGCGCCCCACATCTCCCAGGAGACCCTGGAGTACCACTACGGCAAGCACCACCAGACCTACGTCACCAACCTCAACAAGCTCACCGACGACAACGCGGAGGCCAGGAGCCTGGAGGACGTGATCATGGCGGCCGACGGCGGGCTGTTCAACAACGCCGCGCAGGTGTGGAACCACACCTTCTACTGGAGCTCGATGACCCCGGGCGGCGGCGGCTCCCCGGAGGGCGCGGTGGCCGACGCCCTGGGGTCGGCCTTCGGCGGCTACGACGCGTTCCGTGACGCCTTCGCCGAGGCGGCCACCACCCAGTTCGGCTCCGGCTGGGCCTGGCTGGTGGACGCGGGCAGCGGCCTCGAGATCATGAAGACCTCGAACGCCGATCTGCCGATGAAGCACGGCGCCAAGGCGCTGCTGACGATCGACGTCTGGGAGCACGCCTACTACATCGACTTCCGCAACGCCCGTCCCAACTACATCTCCACCTTCCTCGACTCGCTGGTGAGCTGGGACTTCGTGGCCGCCAACATGTCGTGACCTTGGAGGGGTGCCACGGCTGACCGGTACCGTGGCGCGGTGCACGACGGGCCTCCTGCTCTGTGGCACCCGTCGCGGCGCCTCATCCTGATCGGGTTGCTGCTGCTGGTGACGGTGGTGGCGACCGAGGCGATGGCCGTGGCGACCGTCATGCCCGTGGTCGAGGACGACCTCGGCGACCTGTGGCTCTACGGCTGGGTCTTCTCGGCCTTCCAGCTCGGCACCCTCGTGGGGATCGTGGTGGGAGGCCGCGAAGCCGACCGCCTCAACCCGGCCGTCCCCCTCGCCCTGGGGCTGGTGGTGTTCTGCGCGGGCCTCGTCGTGGCGGGCTTCGCGCCGAACATGGTGGTGGTGGTGGCGGGGCGCGTGCTGCAGGGCTTCGGTGCCGGCGCCATCCCCACGGTCGCCTACGTGTGCGTGGGGCGGGGGTTCGTTCCCGAGCTGCGGCCGAAGGTGTTCGCGGTGCTCTCCAGCGCCTGGGTGCTGCCCTCGCTGGTCGCACCCCTCGCCGCATCGGCGGTGGCGCGCAGCTACGGATGGCGTTGGGTCTTCCTCGGCCTGGTTCCCGTCGCCCTGATGGCCGGGGGCCTGGCGGTCCGAGCCGTGCGCTCCCTGGGTGCGCCCCAGGATCCGGTCGAACCCGACGGCGGCCGTCTCTCGCTGGTGGTGCGCCTGGCCCTGGGTGCCGCCGTCCTGCTCGCCGGGCTCACCGCCGACACGGCCGTGCTGGGCCTCCCCATGGTCCTGCTCGGCGGGTGGGTGGTCCTGCCGGCGTTCCGGATGCTGACCCCCGAGGGCACCCTCACGTTGCGCGCCGGTCTGCCGGCCGCAGTGGGCCTGCGGGGCGTGCTCGCCTTCGGGTTCTTCAGCGCAGACGCCTTCGTGCCGCTGGCACTGACCTCGGTGCGGGGTCGCAGCACGCTGTACGCCGGGATGGTGCTGGCCATGAGCGCGGTCACCTGGACCATCGGGTCGTGGGCGCAGGCCCGGCTCGCCGATCCGTGGGGGGCCGCCAGGCTGGTGCGCCTCGGTGGGATCGTGAGCATGGCCTCGGTGGCCGTGTACGGCCTCGGGCTCCTCGACGGGGTCCCGGTGGGGATCTGGTTCCTCGGCAGCGCACTGGCGGGCTTCGGCATCGGGGTCGCCTACTCGCCGTTGTCGGTGGTCACCCTGGCGGACGCCGAGGCGGGTCGGGAGGGCGCGGCGACCACGGCGCTGCAGCTGAGCGACGTGTTCGGCATCGCCGTCGGGACCGGCTTCGCCGGGGCGCTGGTGGCGATCGGGGAGCGGATGAACGACACCAACGCCCCGGCCGTCGCCGGGGTGTTCGCGGTGGCGTTCGGGTTCTTCGCGCTGCTGAGCCTAGGGGCGCGCCGGTTGGCGGTGACCCGCCCCACCACGCGGGAGCGTCCTGCTCCGAGTCCCGGGGTCTGAGCCGCCGGAGGTCAGGCGACGGCGATGTCCGCGAGCGCGTGCACCCGCTGCTGCAGCCGGGCGTAGAGCTCGTCGAACACCTCGACGGTGTCGCGGGCCCGGTAGCCGAGGTCGTGCAGCGGTGCGCGATGCCCGACGGCCTCGTTGAGCACCGTGCGCTGGGGGATGAAGGGGCGCCACACGCAGCCGGCGCCCATGTGGCGGGAGAGCTCCTGCACCTGGCGATCGGCCTCGCCCGACACCGCCGGAGCGCGGTTGACCACGACCCCGAAGAGGTCGAGCCGGGGGTTCGCCTCGGTGCCGATCTCGTGCACGGTGTCCATCACGGCGTCCGCGCCGCGCACGGACAGCGCCGAGAGCTCCACGACCAGCAGCAGGCCGTCGGCAGCGGCCAGACCGGCGCGGGTGGTGGGCCCGAGCGACGGGGCGCAGTCGACCAGGACGTGCTCGTAGTCGCCGGTGAGCGGCGCGAGGGCCTGGCGGAGCCGACGCAGCGAGGCGACGTCTCGACCGTCGCCCTCACGGTCGATCAACCCGGCGCTGGCGGGCAGCACGTCGACGCCCTCGCCCCACCCGGAGGTGACCACGGCGGAAGCGGCGACCCGGGGATCACCGGTGCGCAGCACGTCGCCGACCGCCAGGTGGTCGTCGTCGGCCTCGACGCCCATGGCCCAACCGGCACTTCCCTGGGGATCGAGGTCGACCAGCAGCACCCGCTGGCCGCGGCGCTGGGCCGCAGCCGCCAGCCCGAGCGCCAGGGTGGTCTTGCCCACCCCACCCTTCTGGTTCAGGATCGCCGTCACCGTTCCCACCGCTCCATCCTCGCGCACCGTCGTCGGTGCGCGCCCGGTCGAACCCGGCCCGCACCGGCCGTGGCAACCTGGGGCCATGACCCAACCTGCGGGCGCGGCCGGCCGCGCCT
>CAYQQQ010000015.1:0-92337 GCA_964420125.1 uncultured Microthrixaceae bacterium | reverse complement strand
GGTGGACGTCCTCGAGCTCCTGGCCCTCCTCGGGGGCCCGGACGCCGTAGCCGAGCTCGCCCGACCAGGCGACCTTGTTCTCGAAGGCGGCGTTGCCCGCCGGTGCGGTCGCCCGCATCCAGGCCGACGTGTGCTCGTCCTCACCGGGGCGCCAGTCCTCCCAGGGGAGGTGGTGGGGTCGGCCGTCGTCGCCCACCAGCAGCTCGGCCTTGGTGTAGATGGCGTCGGCCCGGCTGGTGAAGGAGAACTCGAACAACTTCGTCTCGGTGATCGCCTCGGTGGGACAGGCCTCCACGCACAGGTCGCAGTGGATGCAGCGCAGGTAGTTGATCTCGTAGACGAACCCGAAGCGCTCACCGGGCGAGGTCGGGTCGTCGGGGTCGTTGTCGGCGCCCCGGACGTAGATGCATCGGGCGGGGCACACCCCTGCGCACAGCTCGCAGCCGATGCACTTCTCCATCCCGTCCTCGTAGCGGTTGAGCACGTGGCGCCCGTGGAACCGCTCGGGCTTCTCCCTGGTGTGCTCCGGGTACTCCAGGGTGATGCGTCGACCGGTGTCGGAGCGCAGCCCTGCCCACTTCCGCAGTGTGACCTTGAAGCCGTCGAGGTAGCCCATCAGCGCGACCCGCCTTCATCGTTCACGCCTCCGACCGGCACCAGCTCGTCGCCCCGGTGGTCCCTGCCCGCGCGAACGGCCAGCCGCAGGAGCGAGCCACCGAGCACCAGGCCCGCAGCCGCAGCGAGCAGCACCAGCCCGAGCGGGGCGTCCTCGGCGACGGTCACCTTGACGGCGGCCACGACGAGGAACCAGCCCAGGGCCAGGGGGATGAGGAACTTCCATCCCAGGTCCATCAACTGGTCGTAGCGGAACCGGGGCAGCGTTGCCCGGAACCACACGAACATGAACAGGAACAGCAGGAGCTTGGCGAAGAAGTACACGAAGGGCAGCAGGTAGTCCGCCACCCAGCCGGTGAGCCCGAACATCGGTCCCGACGGGCCGCCGAGGAAGAGGGTCACGATGACCGCCGACATGGTCACGGTGTTCATGAACTCGGCCAGGAAGAACATGGCGAAGCGCACGGAGGTGTACTCGGTGTGGAAGCCTCCCACCAGCTCCTGCTCGGCCTCGACGAGATCGAACGGGGGCCGGTTGAGCTCGGCGGTGGCGGCGACGATGAACACGAGGAAGGGCACCAGTCCGGTGATCCACAGGTTCCAGCGGAGCCCGGCCTGCTCGTCGACGATCACGTTGGTCGACAGCGATCCGGCGACCAGCAGCACGGTCGCCACCGAGAGGCCCAACGCCGCCTCGTAGGAGACCATCTGCGCCGATGCCCGCACCGATCCCAGGAGCGGGTACTTGGAGCCCGAGGACCAGCCGGCCAACATCACGCCGTACACCGCGATCGAGGACATGGCCAGCACGAAGAGGATCCCGATCTGGGGGTCGGCCACCTGCATGAACGTCTGCTCGCCGAGGATGGTCACGACGCCGTCGTTGTCGCCATGGAAGTTGCCGGCGATGGGGATGACGCTGAACACGAGGAACGCCGGCACCACCGCCAGGAACGGCGCGAGGCGGTACACGCCGGGGTCGGAGCGCTCCGGGGACAGCTCCTCCTTGAAGAACAGCTTGATCCCGTCGGCCAGGGTCTGGAGCAGGCCGAACGGTCCGGCACGGTTCGGGCCGATGCGGTTCTGCATGTCGGCCACGAGCTTGCGCTCGAACCAGACCATGGCCATCACACCCACGAGGAGGGCGACGAAGGCCACCACCACCTTCAGCAGCACGACCAGGACCTCGTCGAAGCCGATCCCCCCGGAGAGCAACGGATCCATCAGGTCACCTCCACCCGGACGTCGCACACCAGATCCTCGTGGGACACCAGCGCTCCCGGATCCGCGCCCTCGAGGCCGTGGGGGATCACCGCCACGCCCTTGGGGACCGCAGCATCGACCACGGCGGCGACCGAGAGGCCGCCGTGGGGCGAGGTCACCTTCACCACCGACCCGTCCTGCACGCCCAGCGACGCGGCATCCGCCGGGGACAGCCGCACGGCCGCAGGCCCCGCCAGCCCGCTGGACGACGGCGAGCGCGCCAGCAGGTCGCCCCGGTCGTAGAGGACGCGGTGCACCACGAGCCGCAGCGAGTAGGCGTTCGCCGACGGCGGTTCGGGCGGTCGGGGCAGCGGCAGCTCACGCGCGCCGAGCTCCACCACCAGACCGTCCCGGGCCGCGCGCAGGGCTGCGGCATCGAGCCCGGAGTGCGCCGGCGACACGTCGCACATCTGTCGCCACAGATCGGCCGCGCCCTCGCGCACGCCGAGGTCGGCGCCCAGGCGGGCGGCCAGCTCCACGGCGAGCAGCCAGTCGGGGCGAGCGGTCCCGGGCGGGGTCACCCGCTGGGCGAGCAGGCTGACACGCCCCTCGCACGAGGTGGTCGTGCCCTCCACCTCACCGAAGCCCGCCGCGGCCAGCACGACCCGGGCCGTGCGCGAGGAGGCGTTCAGGAAGGGATCCACCGAGATGATCGAGCGGGCACCGGCGATGGCCCGTCGAGCCAGCGACCGATCCGGGAAGTCGCTGAGCGGATCGGCACCCACCAGCACGAGCACGTCGATGCGCCCACCGGCGGCAGCCTCCAGGATGCCGGTCGCGTCCAGCCCTCGCTCGGTGGGCGCGGAGCCCCACGCATCGACGACCGAGGACGCGCCGAGCGGCTGGCCTCCGGGGAGCACGCCCGGTGCGAGGCCCGCCTCGAGCGCCCCGCGCACGTTGCCGCGGGGCAGCACCGGCAGGAAGCGGGCACCGGGCGCTGCCGCCTGCACCGCTTGGACGGTGGCCGCGGCGAGCTCGCCGGACTCGGCCAGGTTGGAGCGCCCGAGGAGCACCACCAGGTCGTCGCCCGCGTCCCGCAGGGCCGAGGCTGCCGCCGAGTCGGTGCCGGCGTCGCCGCGCAGGAGTGCCGCCACCGCGGCCGCCGTCTCGCCGGGCAGACAGGTCACCACGTGGCTGGCATACGGCGACAAGGCCGTGCGGGTGGGTCCGACCTCCACCAGGGTCACGCCGTCACGGGCGACGGCGTGCTTGAGGCGGAGGAACAGCACCGGCAGCTCCTCTTTGGGGTCCGGACCCACGTAGAGGACCGTCGCTCCCGGGGCGCAGGCCTCGTCGATGGTGGCACCGGGAAGGCCGAGCACGAGCTCGGCGGGGAGCCCGTCGCCCATCTGGCAGTCGACGTGGTCGGTGCCGATGACCGACTTGGCCAACCGTGCCCAGGCGTAGGCCGCTTCGTTGGTGCAGCGCGCCCCACCCAGCACGGCCACCGAACCGGGACCGCCCTTGGCGATCGCGTCGCTCAGCAACCCTGCGGCAGCGACGAGCGCGTCCGCCCATCGGGCGGGCTGCAGCTCACCGTCGGCGCCACGCACGAGCGGCTCGCCGAGGCGCTCCTCGGAGTTGAACGCCTCGAAGCCGAAGCGGCCCTTGTCGCACAGCCACCCCCAGTTGACCGGATCGACGTCCACCCCCTGGTAGCGCAGCACCCGGTTGCGGCTCGACTCGATCGTGATGCGGCACCCCACCGAGCAGCGGGTGCAGGTGGACTCCACCGTCTCCAGGTCCCACGGACGGGCCTTGAACCGGTACGGCGTGGCGGTCAGCGCGCCCACCGGGCAGATCTGCACCGTGTTGCCCGAGAAGTAGGAGGCGAAGGGGTGGCCCGGGAACGTGTTGACCTCGCTCTCGGCGCCCCGGTGGATGAAGTGGATCAGCGGGTCGCCCGCCACCTCGTCGGCGAAGCGGGTGCAGCGGTCGCAGAGGATGCAGCGCTCGCGATCGAGCAGGACGAGCTCGCTGATGGCGATCGGCTTCTCACGGTGGCGCTTCTCCTCGACGAAGCGCGACTCGCCGGGGCCGTAGGCGTAGGTCTGGTCCTGCAGCGGGCACTCCCCGCCCTTGTCGCACACGGGGCAGTCGAGGGGGTGGTTCGCCAGCAGGAACTCGAGCACGCCGTCCTGGGCCTTGACCACCTTGGGTCCGCTCGAGTCGACGACCATCCCCGGGGTCACCGGGAGCATGCAGCTCGGCTGCAGCGTCGGACCACGACCGGCGTCGACCTCCACCAGGCACATCCGGCACATCCCCACCGCGGTGAGCCGGGGGTGGTAGCAGAAGCGGGGGATGTACACGCCCGCCCGCTCGCAGGCGTCGATGAGCAGCTCACCCTCCTCCACCACCACGACCCGGCCGTCCAGGGTGATCTCGACAGGGTTGGTGAGCTCGGGCGGGTGCAGATCGTGCTCGGCACGCTCGGAGGCGTCCGCCGCCTCGGCTTCCTCCACCGCCGACTCCGCGGAGGTCGTCTCAGACATGGCCGGACTCCGTGGTCACCAGCGCCTCGGCACGCACCGCGATGCGGTCACGCCGGGTGATCTTCGCCTCGAACTCGTGGCGGAAGCGGCGGATCGCCGAGGTGATCGGCGCCACCGACGACGGCCCGAGAGGGCAGATGGTGGTCTGGCGGGGCGGGAACGGCACCGCGTCGAGGCCGGCCTCGGGGTGGGCGGCCACCGGGTAGGGCCCGGGGCTGATGTTGTCGCCGATGTCGAGCAGGAGGTCGAGGTCCTCGGGTCGGCCGTCGCCGTCGAGGATGCGTCGAAGGATCCGCTCCTCCCAGGTGGTGCCCTCCCGGCACGGCGTGCACTTCCCGCAGGACTCGCGTGCGTAGAACCGCACCAGACGCCAGCAGGCGGCCACCGCGTCGGTGGTCTCGTCCATCACCACCACCGCACCGGAGCCCAGCATCGACCCCTCACCGCCCACCGCCCGGGCCTCGAGGGGGAGGTCGACCTGCTCCGGGAAGAACCACGGAGCGGACGCGCCACCGGGGATGAACGCCTTCAGGGCGTGACCGTCGCGGATGCCGCCACCGTAGGCGTCGTCCTCGAAGAGGTGCCGGAAGGTGGTGGTCCCCTGGGCCACCTCGAACACGCCCGGGGTGTTCACGTGGCCCGACAGCGCGATGAGCCGGGTGCCCGGAGAGCTCTCGGTGCCGACCGCCCGGTAGGCGCCGACGCCGTGGTGCAGCAGCCACGGGAGGTTGGAGAGGGTCTCCACGTTGTTGACCACGGTGGGCTTCATGTAGAGGCCCTTGGCCGCGGGGAAGAACGGGGGCTTGAGGCGGGGCATGCCGCGGCTCCCCTCCAGGCTCTCGATGAGCGCCGTCTCCTCGCCGACGATGTACGCGCCCGCGCCCCAGTGCAGCACGATGTCCACGCTGAAGTCGGTGCCGAGCACGTTGCGCCCCACGAGGTTGGCGGCGTAGGCCTCGTTGAGGGCGGCGGCGATGCGCTCCTGGGCGTGGGCCATCTCCCCGCGCACGTACAGGAACACCTGTGCGGCGCCGATGGCGTAGGCGGCGATCAGGCACCCCTCGATCAGCTGGTGCGGATCGCGCTCCATGAGCAGGCGGTCCTTGTAGGTGCCCGGCTCGGACTCGTCGCCGTTGACCACCAGGTAGCGCGGCCACACCCCCGGTGGGCAGAAGCCCCACTTCACCCCGGCGGGGAAGCCGGCACCGCCGCGACCCAGCACCGTGGCCTCCTTCACCCTCTCGGTCACCTCGTCCGGCCGCAGCTCCAGCGCGCGTCGGATCGACTCGTAGCCCGGATAGCTGCCCGATCGGCGATAGCCCTCCAGCGTGTGCCCGTCGAGCACGTCCCAGCGGGAGGAGACCATGCGGGGCACGGCGGCGGCCTGGGGCTCCGACATCAGGCGTCGCCTTCGGCTTCGGAGCGATGGCGGGCCAGCCACACCGGTTCGCCCTGCTGCTCCGGCGGGGTGATGTTGGCCGTGCGGTCTGCGTCGAGCTCCTGGCGGACCTTCGCCAACGTGCCGTGAGGGGGCACGACGTCGTCGAGGCGTCCGGCGCGCAGGTCGTCGATGAGCCGGTCGAAGTCCTCGGCGGTGACCTTGTGGAAGTAGCGGTAGTTGACCTGCACCGCCGGCGCCTCGGTGCACGCCGCGACGCACTCGACGTCCTCGAGGGTGAACATGCCGTCGTCGGTGGTGCCGCCGGCGCGCACCCCGAGGCAGCGCTGCGCGTGCTCGAGCAGCTCCTCGCCGCCCTCCAGCTGGCAGGAGATGTTCGTGCAGACGTTCACGCAGTACCTGCCCACCGGGTGCAGCTTGAACATCTCGTAGAAGCTGGCGGTGCCCAGCACCTCGGCCGGGGTGGCACCGACGAGCTCCGCGACGTGCTCCATGGCTTCCTCGCTGAGCCAGCCGTCCTGCTGCTGGGCCAGGTGGCACAGCGGGATGGTGGCCGACCGCGGGTCGGGGTAGCGGGCGATGATCGCCCGGGCCAGCGCCTCGTTGTCGGGGTCGAAGCGGCCCATCAGCGGTCCACCTCCCCCATGATCGGGTCCACCGAGGAGATGATCGCCACCGTGTCGGCGATCAGGGAGTCCTTCATGAGGTGGGGCAGGCTCTGGAGGTTCACGAAGCTGGGCGCCCTCACGTGCATCCGGTGCGGACGACCCGAGCCGTCCGACACGATGTACACACCCAGCTCGCCCCGGGGGCTCTCGACCGCGGCGTAGGCCTCGCCCTCGGGGACCTTGAAGCCCTCCGTGAAGATCTTGAAGTGGTGGATCAACGCCTCCATCGACTCGTCGATGCGGGCACGGGGCGGAGGGGTCACCTTCTTGTCCTGGATCCGGTAGTCACCGGGGGGCATCTTGTCGAGCACCTGGCGCAGGATGCGAATCGACTCCCGCATCTCGTTGAGGCGGATGGCGTAGCGATCGAAGCAGTCACCGTAGGAGCCCACGACCACGTCGAAGTCCACCTCGTCGTAGCGCAGGTAGGACATGTCGCGACGCAGGTCCCAGGCGTAGCCCGTGGAGCGCAGGATGGGCCCGGTCACCCCCAGGGCCAGGCACTCCTCGGCGGTGATCACCCCGACGCCCTGCAGACGCTCCCGCCAGATCGGCTGGCCGGTCATCAGGACGTCGAACTCCTCCATGCGCTCCGGCAGCGGGTCGAGGGCCCGGCAGAGGGCATCGCGCCAGCCGTCGGGGAGGTCCGCAGCGACACCACCGGGGCGGATGTAGTTGTGGTTCATCCGCAGTCCGGTGACGAGCTCCAGGAACCGCAGCAGCTCCTCGCGCTCGCGCCAGCCGTAGAGCATCATCCCCACCGCTCCGAGGTCCATGCCGTTGGTGGCCATGAACAGCATGTGCGAGCTCAGCCGGTTCACCTCGCACATCAGCATCCGGATCCACTGGGCCCGCTCGGGCACCTCGATGCCCAGCAGCTCCTCGGTGGCGAGGGAGAACGCCAGCTCGTTGAACAGCGGCGAGGCGTAGTCCATCCGGGTGACGTTGGTGGGGCCCTGAAGGTAGGTGAGCTCCTCGCCGGTCTTCTCCATCCCGGTGTGCAGGTAGCCGATCACCGGCTTCGAGCGGGTGATGAGCTCGCCGTCCAGCTCCAGCACCACGCGCAGCACCCCGTGGGTGGAGGGGTGCTGGGGGCCCATGTTCATGATCATGCGCTCGCCCATGCCCTCCTCGGTGGGGGCCTGGTAGCCAGAGCGCGTCTCGGCCTCGGTCTCGGTCATGCGCAGCACGGCGTCATCGGTCGCCAGCTTCACCAACGCGGCGTCGAGGGCGTCGAGATCGGTGTCGGCGGTGCTCGGGGGGCTCTGGGGGGTGCTCATGTCGTCACTCGGCGTTCGGCCCTCACCGGGCTGCGGGTGCTCCCTTGAACTGCACGGGGATGCGTCCCACGGCGAAGTCCTTGCGCAGCGGGTGGCCGTCCCAGTCGTCCGGCATCAGGATCCTGCTCAGGTCGGGATGGCCCTCGAAGACGATGCCGAACAGGTCGAAGGTCTCCCGCTCGTGGTTCTCGACACCGGGGTGGAGGTGGGCCATGGAGGCGAGGCGGGGATCGGACTCGGGGACCTGCACCCGCACGCGGAGTCGCCGCCGCGCCGTCGGGTCGAGCAGGTTGGCGACCACCTCGAAGCGCTCCGGACGCACACCGGCCGGAAGCGGCCGACGAGCAGCGAAGCCCAGGTAGTCCACCGCGCAGAGGTCGGTGCACACCCAGTAGCCGTCCTGGCGGAGGGCGGCCATCACCTCCGGGTAGGCGTCGCGATCGGGCAGCAGCGACTGCTGGGCCGGCTCCCCCCACAGCAGGGCACCGTGGACCAGCGAGGGAGCGGCCGGATCGTCGTCGCCGGCGGACATCAGGGCTCACCTCGACCGAAGTGGCCCGGAGCGCCCACGGCGACCTCCCGGGTCGGGGGTGCCGACGGGAGGTGCACCTCGGCACCGGCACCGGACGCCTCCCGCCGACGCAGGATCTCCCCGTTGCGGATCAGCTCGTGCAGCGTGAGGATCGCCTGCATCAGGGTCTCCGGTCCCGGAGGACACCCGGGCGCGTAGACGTCGACCGGGACGACCTCGTCGACCCCCTGGACCAGGGCGTAGTTGTTGAACATGCCGCCGCTGGAGGCGCAGACGCCCATGGAGATCACCCACTTGGGCTCGACCATCTGGTCGTAGATGGTGCGCAGCACCGGAGCCATCTTCTGGGAGACGCGGCCGGCCACGATCATGAGGTCCGCCTGGCGTGGGGAGGCGCGGAACACCTCCATGCCGTAGCGGGCCAGGTCGTAGTGGGCGCCGCCGGTGGCCATCATCTCGATGGCGCAGCACGCCAGACCGAAGGTGGCGGGCCACATGCTCCGGGTGCGCGACCACTGCACGAGGTCCTCGAGCTTGCCGGTCAGGAAGTTGTGCTCCAGCCCGGCGAAGCCGTCCTCGCGCACGTTCTGCACGAGGCCCATCAGGCGGCCTCCTCGGCCGGCGGTCCGCCCGCTCGACCTTCCAGCCCGACTCGCCGGACGGTGGAGTCGGTGGTCCGGGACGGGTCGGTCATCAGCCGAGAGCGCCGCAGCTGCACGGCAGGACCCCAGTCGAGCGCGCCCTTGCTGATGAGGTACAGGAAGGACTCGAACACCGCGGCGGAGAAGATGAGGATGGCCACGATGCCGAAGCCCCCCAACAGCTCGACGACCAGGGTGAAGGGGTAGAAGAAGATGATCTCGATGTCGAAGACGATGAAGATCATGGCGATCAGGAAGAACCGCACCGGGAACCGCTCCGGCGGGTCGACCTGGTCGACGATGCCGCACTCGTAGGGCGCCACCTTGGCCGCCGTCGGCCGCGGCGGGATGAGGATGCGCGAGGCGACGAAGCTCACCCCGGCGAAGACGGCGGCGAGGACGGCCAGCACCACGATCGGCAGGAACTGGCCCATGGTCAGCCCGCCTTGGCCGGCTTCCAGTCCGCCCGGGCGGCCATGGCGCGCTTGTCACGCGAGTGCAGCAGCCAGCAGAACACGGCGAACATCACTCCGGTGATCAGCGCGAAGGCGGCAGGGACCGCCCGGCGGTTGCCGAGGTCGCGCTCGAGCACGACCGTCACCACCGCCGCCTCCTCGTCGACCTCCGGCGGAGGCGGTGCCTCACCGGGGGCGACCACCTGCACCTCGTTCTTCTGCACGGTCACGGCGGCGTACAGCGGCGGGTTCTTCACCTGGAAGGTGGTGACGATGCGGTTCCACGCCCGCTGGAAGATGTTGCGCTCGCCGGGGATGGTCTCCGGCTCGGCCGCCCCCTTGCCCCCGTAGAAGAACACGTCCTTGACGGAGTAGGAGCCGGCGGTCTGCTGGCCGAAGGCCTCGTTGTCGACAAGGGTGGCGTCAGCAGCGGCCACCGCATCACCCCGACGGGCGTCGGACTCCGGCAGCAGCCGCCAACCTCCGAGGTCGTCGTCGAGCTCCTCTTTGAACTCCGGCACCAGGGTGGCGAGCTTCGTGAGGCTGTCGGGCTCGAAGCCCTGCCCCTCGGACGCCTCGACCTTGTTCTGGATGGCGGGGTTCTCGGCGATGATCTCCTGGTAGCGCTCGAGAGGATCGGGGAGGTCCTCCGTTCGGGGCAGCGAGTTCGCCACCTCCGTGACCAGCGAGTCGTCGCGGCTGAAGTTCACCTCGCGCTCGATCCAGCTCGGGTCCTGGCCTCGGAGGCCGATGCCGTACATCCACCAGACGAGACCCATGCTGAAGCACCAGCCGGTGAGCGCCGCCAGCACGATGAGCAGCCCGGCGCGCACCCCGGTGTTGGTGGCGACGATCAGGTAGATGGAGCCGATGAGCACGACCACACCGGTGGCGACGACGAGCGCGCCACGGATGTTCGGGTCGAAGGCGATGGCGGCGAGGGTGTGCATGGGTCAGTCGCTTCCTGGATCACTCAGCACTGGTGTCGTCCTCCGGGAGGACGACATCGGCGAACGTCGGCGAGGCGCTGGTGCCCGCCACAGGGGTCTTCACGGTCGTGTCGTTGGAGAGGTTGCGCTCCCAGGTGACCACCGCCCACACCTGGGCCGGGGTGAGCATGCCCTCGGCACCGAGGTCGGGTATCCCCTTGTCCTCCTGGCCGGTGTTGGGGTTGGCGCCGAAGCCGGGCATCTGCGGGTTGCCCTGGCGGCGGGAGAAGTAGAGCTTGCCCTCCTCCATGCCCTCCCAGACCAGGCTGAAGTGCTGCTGCTCGGTGGCCTGGTTCTCCACGCCGGTCAGGTCCGGGCCGAAGGAGCCGTACTGGAGGCGGGCGAAGGGCTGCCACGCACGACCGTAGGCAGCACCGGCCACGTGGCAACGACCGCAGGAGTACGAGCCGGCGGACACCTCCTGGTTGTTGAAGAGGATCTCGCCGAGGCGGATCTCGTCGGCCCGGGAGAGGCGGTTGGCGGTCAGCGGCTCCTCGATGCCCTCGTTGGACGTGTCGACCTCCTTGAGGCGCTCACCCAAGCCCGGGTCGATGCCGTCCACGAGTCCGTAGACCTCGTCGCGCATCTCCTGCGGGGTGAGCTGCAACGTCCAGATGTAGGCGATGAGCTCGTCGATCTGCTGGGTGGTGAGCGGGCCGCCGCCGGGCGCTCCCCAGGCCGCCATCGGGGTGCCGGGGCGGCCGAAGTTCAGCACGTAGCGGACCTCGTCCTCGCTGTAGCGGTACATGAGGTTGTTGAGCGCCGGGGCGGTCCAGTTCACCTGGGCCACGAACTGGCCGTTCTGGTCGTTGATGATGAAGTTCGCCACACCGCCGACGCCCCCGCCGGCGTGGCAGTTCACGCACTGGGCACCCGTCTCGTACAGCGCCTGGCCGCGCTCCACGAAGATCTCCTCGTAGTTGTCAGCCGCTCCCTCCTGGCGACCGGGCTCCCCCAGCCAGTAGAGCGGCAACGCCACCCCGATGATGGCCAGCAGTCCGGCGGCGGAGAACAGCGCGGTGTTGAGCTTGCGGCCCTCGAGCACGTCGTCGGAGGGCACGTTGCCCCGGTTTGCGGCCAGCTCGATCTCCGAGCCGACCTCCTTGCGCCCGGCGCGGAGGTTGAAGAACAGCCACAGGACGACCCCGATCGCCACGATGGCGAGCAGGGCCAACCCGAAGGCCCGTTGTGTCGTTGCGAGGATCATCTCGTGCTCGTCTGTCTCCCTGGCACGGCGCCGGTCCGTGCCACTACGTCGCGGTCAGTCTTGGTCCCGGCGGTCGGTCAGTGGCCGCCCTCGGACGCTCCGATGCAGTGCGGGCCCTCCGCCTCTTGGCCGGTGGTGTTGGTGCCGATGGGCGGACCCTGGATCACCTGTCCGGTGTTCACGATGAACTGGTCGCCGGTGACCTCCATGGCGAAGCGGTCCATGCCGCGTGGCGCGGGGCCGCCCTTCTTCTCGCCGACCTGGTTGAACTGCGAGCCGTGGCACGGGCACTCGAACCACTGCGAGCTGTTGCAGCTCGGAACCCGGCAGCCGAGGTGCGGGCACTTCTGGTAGAGCGCCACCAGCCCGGCCTTCATGCCGGTGAGCTCGGGTGCGGAGTAGACCTGCTCCGCCTTGGGCAGCGCTGCGGAGGGGTAGAGCGTGATCCACATCCGACCCTCCGGCTTGTAGAGGAAGCCGTTGCCCTTCTCGACCTCGGCCTTGATGTCGGAGATCTTGCCCACCCGGATCTTGGAGCCGAAACCGCTCGATCCGATCGGCCACAGGAACGCCGGGAAGGCCGCCGCCGCGAACCCGGCGATGCCGAGACCCATGAGGGCGATGATCGACCGGTTGAGGAAGGCCCGCCGCGAGGCGTCGTAGGCCTCGGGATCGGGAGGCGCCCACGCCACCGGGGGCTGCGCGGCACCCACCGGCTCGAGCTCGGCGGAGGGGCCGCCCTCGGCGGCGAGCCGCTCGATCTCCTTGCCCGTCGGGGGTCGCTCCTCGACCTGTCCCGCCGCAGCCTTCCGCGCGGCCTTGTCGCGCTTGCGGGCCTCACGGGAGAGCTCGGCCCGACCCATGGCATCGCGTGACTCGCGGCGGTTGGCGGCGCCGAGGAGCACGACGGCCGCGCCGATCACCACCACGAACACGATCAGGGCGATCCAGAAGTTGTTCATCGCTGCACCTCAGAGCTCGAAGAAGAGCCCGTCCACCCAGGGGAGGGTGAAGTTGAAGCCGGGACCACGGAAGAAGGAGCCGATGATGACCAGCACCGACCAGAACATGAGGTGGACGGTCATCAGCGAGACGGCGAACTTTCGATCCTCCGGGTGGTTGGAGGGGTTCTTGTCGATGTAGGGCGCCAGGATCAGCACGAAGATCCCCATGCCGGGGATGGTCACACCCGCCACCATCGGGTGGAACATGGTGAGCAGCTCCTGGAGGCCGAGGAAGTACCAGGGCGCCTTGGACGGGTTGGGCGTCTGGTTGAAGTTCGCCAGCTCCAGCAGCGGTGCGTTGACCAGCCACGAGAACACGAACAGGAAGGCGAGGCAGGCCAGGGCGGCCACGAACTCGATCACCAGCAGATGGGGCCACACGTGCACCTTGTCCTGCGGCTTGGCCTTCACGTCCTGGATGGAGCCGGCCTTCACCACCGTGAGGAGGCGCTGGGTGTGCCCGCCGGGACCGGCGCCCACCGGGAGGGCGGAGGACGCCGCGGCCGGGGTGGTCGGCTTCTCCTTGGTGGCCACCGCGGTGCCACCACCGGACTCCTCGGCCACCGCATCGCTGCCGCCCTTGCGGGCCTTGGCGGCCTTCGAGCGCTCCAGGAGGTGGGCGGGGATCCGCGAGTCGGAGGCGGCGGCGCCACCGGCGTCTGCCGCGGGGGCCTCGGCGGCCTCGGGCTCTGTCGGGGCCGACTTGGCCGCAGCCTTCTCCTTGGCCTGCTGTGCCCGCTTCAGGAGGTGTTCAGGTACCTCGGTCATGCTCGCTCACTCGGTCGTTTCCGGCTGGATGGATGTGGCCGCCCGGATCACAGCGGCCCCGAGATGCCGCCGTCCTTCCGGACCCGCCAGAAGTGGATGGCCATGAAGATGACGGTGATGAATGGGAAGAAGAGCACGTGCAGCACGTACCAGCGCAGCAACGTGTCGGTGCCGATCTCTGCGCCCCCCAGCAGCACGAAGCGGACCTGGCTGCCGAGCACCGGGGTGTAGCCCATCATGTTCGTGCCCACGGTCACCGCCCACAGCGCCAGCTGGTCCCAGGGCAGCAGGTAGCCGGTGAACGAGAGCAGCAGGGTCATCGTGAGCAGGATCACCCCGATCACCCAGTTGAACTCACGTGGTGCCTTGTAGGCGCCGTGGTAGAAGACGCGCGCCATGTGGAGGAACACCGACAGCACCATCAGGTGCGCCCCCCATCGGTGCATGTTCCTCACCAGGAGACCGAAGGTGACCGACGTCTGGAGGGAGTAGATGTCGTCCCAGGCCTGCGCGGCGGTCGGCCGGTAGAAGAACATCAGGAAGATGCCGGTCACGGTGAGGACGATGAACAGGAAGAAGCTGAGCCCGCCCAGGCAGAGCGTGTAGGAGACCTTCACCGCGTGGCGCTTCACCTTCACCGGGTGGAGGTGGTAGAGCACGCTGTTCATGATCACGTACGAGCGGTTCCTGGGGCTGTCGGTGTAGCCCTTTCGGAAGATGGAGCCGGGGCGGAAGATGGAGCTCCAGGCCTGAGAACCCTGCACGGTGTCCTTCAGCTGGCTCCACTTCTCGGCGATCCCACCGGAACCCTGCATCGTCTTGGCCACGGGCTACTCCTACTCCTCGGTGACCTGTTGCGTCGAATCCGTCATGCCAACCGCATCCCGTAGCCGTAGCCCATCGAGGCGGTTCGCTGGTGCGGATCACCGTCGGGGTCGGGGTCGCCGATCTTGCCGAGGATGATCACGCCGGTGGGGCAACGATCGACGCACAGCGCGCAGCGGGTGCACACGTCGTCGTCGATCAGGAACACCACGTTGTCGGAGGGGTCGAGGCCGGGACGGTCGATGCCGACCGACTCGTCGATCACGTCCGGCGACACCATGTGGATGCACTTCCACGGGCAGATGTCGACGCATCCCTCGCACTGGATGCACTCGGACTGGTCGATGTGGATGAACTGCTTGGGCTTGACCGCACGCGCCAGGTAGTCGGCGTCGACCTCTTCTAGCACGTAGTCGGTGCTGAACTCCGGAAGGGGAGGGTTCGCGTCGGTGACGGCCACGGCTACCTCACGCTCGCTTGATCAGGGGACGGCCGAACTGCGTGACGGGCTCGATCGCCTCAGCGACCTCGGCTCGCTTGCCGCGGTTCTGCCACCACGCCCAGAAGAAGATCTGGGCACCCAGCAGACCCACGTAGATGAGGGTGACGATGATGTCGCGGAACACCTGCGCGGAGGTGGTGATCGGGAACCACGGGGTCTCCCACACCCAGCCGGTGAGCGGAACGGTGATCGAGCCGCCGGGGCCGAACCAGATGCGGTCGGGACGCCAGTTGAGCTCGGAGTCGGCCCAGGTGAGGAACTGGTGGGGCAGCACCCCGTAGGACCAGAACAGGATGAAGAAGACGTACGTGCCGGCGAGCATGGCCTCGCCCCAGGTGATCGGCGTGCCGACCGGGCGGCGCTTGGCGAGCACGAACACCGGCACCAGCAGCAGGATGAGCACCAACACCGTCGAGAGGAATGCGACCACGTTGACCTCCTGTCGGCCACGACGAGCCGGGGCCGGCGTGCTCCCCGCCGGGGGCCGGGGGGCGGATCCATCAGAAACTGTAGGTCGCCACCCCGAACTGCAGTGTTCAGGGCCGGACCACGCAAGAGGTCTACCACGGCGGTCCGTCGATGAGCACATCCAGGGCTGCGCTGCCTCCCCGGCGGGCACCCGGTGCTCCGCACACGCCCACCTCCTCCGCAACACGGGGCCCCTGCCCCGTGGCGGCCGTCCCACCTCCCCGGCGGGCAGCACAGGCAGGCGTGATCCTCTGTGCCTTTCGATCACCTCTGGAGGCGGAGGAGATCGCATCGGGAGCGCTGCGCCTCCAGAACCCATCTGAAGGCACTGCGCAACCGGCCACCACCCACGCCGGCAGGCACCGGAGGCGTCGAGGAGCGGCGGCTTTGGTTGCCGACCATCCCAGGTGCATAGAGTGGGGCCGTCCGCCACGTCCGACGCTCGGAGGCAGCGTTGACCGAGATCCCCGAACACCTCCTGGCCCGCAGCAAGCAGCGTCGTGCTGCCTTGAGCGGCGACGGCGACGCCGGCGAGGCGCCGGTCCCCGCGACCACCGAGTCCGCCGCTCCGGCACCCACCGAGGAGTCGGCTGCGCCGGCCGCTGCGGCGGCCGCCGTCGCGGCGAAGCCCGTCGAGGTCGAGCCCACCCCCCCGTGGGTCGAGGCCGCCGAGTCGCGCAAGAAGATCCCCGTCTGGGCGGTCCCCGTCCTGGTGGCGCTCCCCTTCTTCTTCATCATCTACGCCTTCACCCTCGACGAGCCGACCAGCACCGAGGGGCCGCTCGCCCTCGGCGGCGAAGGGTACGGCGTGAGCTGCTCCGGCTGCCACGGCGGCGGCGGCGGCGGCGGGGCCGGCCCGGCGCTCGCAGGCGGAGCGGTGCTCGAGACCTTCCCACGTCCGGTCGACCAGATCACCTGGGTGGCGCTCGGCTCCGCCGGGTACCAGGACGCCGGCTTCAGCACCTACGGGGCCACCGACAAGCCGATCGCCGGCGGCATGCCCGCCCAGGCCGGCACCCTCACCCCGGCGGAGATCATGGACATCGTGCTCTACGAGCGCACGGAGTTCGGCGCCGAGACCTTCGACATGGCCGTCTGGGAGGACGGCTTCGAGGAGGCCGTGACCGAGCTGCTGCCCGACGAGGCCGAGGAGTACATGGCCGTGCTCGAGGAGTGGACGGCCACCCCGCCGGTGGCCTGACCCGCTGAGGCCGACGTGCCCGGCCGCAGCGCCGGTTCCATACTCGTGACATGACCCCCTCCTCCCCGACCGGTCCTGCCTCGCCGCGCCACGACCTGCTGGTCGTCGGCGGCGGGCCCGCCGGCAGCGCCGCCGCCTACTGGGCGGCGGGCGCCGGACTGGACGTGGTGGTCGTGGAGAAGAAGGTCTTCCCCCGTGAGAAGACCTGTGGCGACGGCCTCACCCCCCGGGCGGTCCACCAGCTCGAGGAGATGGGCCTGGGGGAGGAGCTGGCCCGCCACCATCGCTACGAGGGCCTGCGAGCGGTGGCCCACCGTCGCAGCCTCGAGCTGCACTGGCCCGAGCACCCCGTCTTCCCGTCCTACGGCTACGTCGTGCGCCGACGTGAGCTCGACTCCCTGGTGGCCACCAACGCCGAGGCCGCCGGAGCCGAGGTCCGCAACGGCGTCGAGGCGGTGTCCCCCCTGCTCGAGGACGGCCTGGTGGTCGGTGCAGTGGTGAAGGACGTCGCCACCGGCGAGACCCGGGAGCTGCGCGCCCGCTACGTGGTGATCGCCGACGGTGCCAACTCCCGCTTCGGACGGGCCCTCGGCACCCGCCGCGACAAGGCCATGCCCCAGGGCCTGGCGATCCGCACGTACTACGAGAGCCCGCTGCACGCCGAGGCGTGGATCGAGAGCGCGCTGGACGTCAGGGACCGCAACGGCGCGTCGCTGCCCGGGTACGGCTGGATCTTCCCCGTCGGTGACGGGACCATCAACGTGGGTGTCGGACTGCTGTCGACCTTCAGGGACTGGCGCTCCATCAACACCTCGCACCTGATGACCGAGTTCGCAGCCACCCTGCCCGCCTACTGGGAGATCGATCCGGAGCACCCTACCCAGGCACCGACCGGCGGTCGCCTCCCCATGGGCGGCTCCATCCACCCCAAGGTCGGACCGACCTGGGTGGTGGTGGGCGACGCCGCCGGCAGCATCAACCCCTTCAACGGCGAAGGCATCGACTACGCCTACGAGACCGGCCGGCTGGCCGCCGCGCTGGTGGCCGAGAGCATCGCCACCGACAGCGGCCTGCCGCTGCAGCGCTACCCGCAGATCCTCGAGGCCCGCTACGGCCTCTACTTCAAGGTGGCGCGGCTGTTCGCCCAGGTGATCGGACGCCCGGCGCTGATGCGGGAGCTGACTCGGGTGGGCATGCGGTCGCGCACGCTCATGGACTGGGTGCTGCGCATCATGGCGAACCTGCTGCGCGACGACGAGCTCGGCCCCGCCGAGGCGGTGTACAAGGCGGCAGCCTCGCTGGCCCGAGTGGTCCCGGAGAAGTCGGCGGCGTGAGCGGCCGGTGGCGCTGGCTGGTGCCCGTCGCCGCCGTCGTGCTCGCCGGCGTCGCCCTCTGGCTCATCGTCACCGACGACGGGGACGGTTCGACCCGTGGCGACGAACCTGCGGCGGCGGATGCCCCGCTCCAGCTGGAGGACTCCTCCCAGGCCTCGGTGGAGGAGCTGAGCGGCCTCGACTTCCCGGACTCGGCCTCGGAGTTCCTCTCCGCCCAGCTGGAGGACGGCTCGCAGCTGGACATCACCGCCATCGTGCCCCCGGCGGAGGAAGCCGCGTTCCTCGCGGCATCGGGCCTGGCGGCACCGGTGGAGGGCGAGCGGGTGATCACCCACGCCTCGCCGCTGTGGGACCTCAACCCGAGCGAGCCGATCCGTGGGGTCTCCGACCGCCACGCAGGGGTGCACCGTGCGGTCGAGCTGGTGGAAGAGGACGGCTCCGTTCGGGTGCGCGCCGTGATCACCCCTGCGACCTGAACGCTGCGGAACCCCGAGCGCGGGCGCGCAGGTGGGGCTCAGCGCGACTGGCGGCGACCGAGGTCCCCGAGCAGGCGACCGGTGAGCTCGCCGAGCATCGCCTCGGGTGGGCGGCCGGACGCGACCTTGTCGAGCAGGCCCTCGAGCTCGTCGTCGATGCCATGGGTCCACGCCCGCCGGGTGGCCATCACACCCAGACCCGCGGCGGCAGAGGCCGGCACCCCCAGCCACAGCCACGGGGTGTTCGCCAACGCGGTGGCGGCCGAGACCACCACGCCGGCACCGCCGACCGAGGCGCCTCCCACCTGCACCGCGGTGCGCGACGTCTGGAGGTCGACCACCACCGCCACCAGGGTGCGGTGCGGATCGACGGCGTGGCCCATCACCCGCAGCTGACGGACCTTGTCGGCGTTCTCCTTGCCCGTCACCGAGCGGGTCGCCCGCTGCATCGCGGCGACGGGGTCGGTGCGACGGCGGTAGAGGACGTCGGTGTCCGTGCCGCGCACCCGACGGAAGGCCCACGCCCGCCGGAGCCACTCGTCGACCAGCCCCATCGCTTCCCCCAGCGGGCTGCCCACCACCCGTGAGGCGGACACCGCCTGCGGGCCTGCCAGCCGGTCGAGCGCAGAGGTGCGGGGATCGAGCAGCCCTGCCTGCTCCTCCGCCACGGCGCGGTGCACGGTGGAGGGGTCCATGCCCAGATCGGCGGCGGCCTCCAGCAGCGCCTCCACCGACACCTCTTCGCCGGGATCTCGGGGCGAGTCGTCGAGCTCTACGGCACGACGCAGGACGCGTTCGGCAGCGTCACGGTCGAGGCGGCCGGATCCCGAGAAGAGCGACACCACGTCGAGGCTACGCCGCGGGTGGCGCACCGCCCATGGCGGCGGCCACCTCGCCGGCTGCCTCGAGGGTGGCACCCAGCTCCGCCTCCCCGTGGGCCAGCGAAGGGAACAGCACCTCGTAGGGTCCGGGGGCGAAGGCCACCCCGCGCTCGAGCATGCCGTGGAAGAAGGCGGGGTACCGCCCGAGCGCCACCGACGCCGCCGCGGCGTCGAAGTCCGCCGGCTCGTCGCCGCCGCCGAAGAAGATCCCCACCAACGGCCCCACCTGCGGCACCCGGGCCGGGACGCCCGCGGCGGCGAGCACCTCCCGCAGACCGTCGGCGAGCCGGGTGGCGAAGAACTCCAGCGCCTCGTAGGCACCGGCATCCAGGTCGCCCAGCACCGCCAGGCCTGCGGCGGTGGCCAGCGGGTTACCCGACAACGTGCCCGCCTGGTACACGGGTCCGAGCGGCGCCAGCTCCGCCATCAGCGCCGCGGAGGCGCCGAAGGCACCCATCGGAAGTCCGCCGCCGATCACCTTGCCGAAGCACCACACATCGGGTGTGACCCCGCAGCGCTGGGTGGCCCCGCCGACACCGAGCCGGAACCCGGTGATCACCTCGTCGAAGAGCAGCAGCGCCCCGACCCGGTCGCACTCGGCCCGCAGTCCCTCCAGGAACCCCGGTGCCGGTGCCACCAGACCCATGTTGGCGGCCACCGGCTCCACGCACACCACGGCGACGGTCTCGTCGAGCTCCGGCACGACGTTGTAGGGGCGCACCCAGGTGTCGGCCACCGCACCGGCGGTCACCCCGGCGGAGTCGGGCGCGGTGGCATCGACCAGCGCCCCTTCGGCCACGCCGCTGCCGGCGGCGGCCAGGAGGGCGTCGCTGTGGCCGTGGTAGTTGCCGGCGAACTTCACGATGCGGTCCCGTCCGGTGGCCCCGCGGGCCAGGCGGACCGCCGACATGGCCGCCTCCGTGCCGGAGGACACCAGTCGCACCTGCTCGAGGCCGGGCACCCGGGCGCACAGCTCCTCGGCGAGGCGGACCTCGCCCTCGGTGGGGGCTCCGTAGGTGGTGCCCCGCCCGGCTGCCTCGCGGATGGCGCCCACCACCTTCGGGTGGGCGTGGCCGAGGATGGAGGCGCCATAGGACTGCACGTAGTCGACGAGCTCCCTGCCCTCCACGTCCCAGACCCGTGCACCTTCGGCACGGGCCACGAAGTACGGGACGCCCCCCACGGAGCGGAAGGCGCGCACCGGTGAGTTCACCCCGCCCGGGATGTGCGCCAGCCCTCGCTCGTACAACGACTCGTTGGTGGTGCTCACGGTTCCTCCTGCGCGCCGGTGACGTCCCAGATGTGGTGCACGGGATCGTGGATGAAGTAGCGGGCGAAGCTCTCCACGGTGAACCGGGCACCGTCGCTGCGGGTGCCGGTGCGCGCCCATGAGGCACCGGCGACCTCGTCGAAGCGGTCGGCCAGCTGGTCGGCCGCAGCCAGCAGCTCCCGGAGCACCACCTGCGGGTCCTGGCGGCGGTAGTCCGCCGCCACGGCCGTCGCGTCCTGGTCCCAGTTGGGGTAGCGGGGATCGTCCTGCTCGAGCATCAGCACCAGGCGCGAGTCGAAGAGCCGATAGACGTCGCGCACGTGGCAGGCGTACTCCAAGGTGGACCACCGGCCGGGCCGGGGTCGGGAGCGCAGCTCGTCGGGGTCGGCGTCCAACAGGTCCGCCCACGCCATGGCGTTGGAGCGCAGCACGTCGGCCACCTGCTCCCGTTCGATCGTGCGCACGTCCAGTCCGCACTCCGGGCACGGGCGGTCGAGCACCCAGGTCCAGTCACGGGTGTCGGCAACGACGTCGTCGCCGGCCGGATCCGGACGACCGGGTGGAGGTCCCGCAGCGGGTCGCGGCTCGGCCACGTCGCCGCGCCCTCAGCCCAGCAGCTCGGCGAGGCGCCGGGCGAAGTAGGTGAGCACGAAGTCGGCCCCGGCACGCCGGACGGCACCGACCTGCTCGAGCGCCACCGCGTCGAGGTCGACCCAGCCCCGAGCCGCTGCGGCGTGCACCATGGCGTACTCCCCGGACACGTGGTACGCCGCCAGTGGGACGTCCAGCTCGGCACGGGCCGCGGCCACGATGTCGAGGTAGGTGAGCGCCGGCTTCACCATCACCATGTCGGCGCCCTCCTCCACGTCGGCACGCAGCTCCTGGAGGGCCTCGCGGGCGTTGCGCCAGTCCTGCTGGTAGCCCTTGCGGTCACCACCGCCGGCGATCTCCACGTCGACGGCGTCGCGGAAGGGGCCGTAGAGCGCGGAGGCGTACTTGGCGGCATAGGCGAGGACCGCCACGTGCTGGGCACCGGCGTCGTCGAGCGCGGTGCGGATGGCGCTCACCTGGCCGTCCATCATCCCCGAGGGCGCGCACACGTCGACGCCTGCCTCCGCCTGGGCCATCGCCACCCGGGCGTAGAGGTCGAGCGTGGTGTCGTTGTCCACCTCTCCGCCGGGGGTGAGCACCCCGCAGTGCCCGTGGTCGGTGTACTCGTCGAGGCAGAGGTCGGCCATGAGGACCACGTCGTCGCCCACCTCGCTGCGCAGGTCGCCCAGTGCCAGCTGCACGATCCCCTCCGGATCCCAGGCGCCGGAGCCCTCGGCGTCCTTGGCCTCGGGCACCCCGAACAGGATCACCGCCGGCACCCCCAGGGCGGCCAGCTCCGCGACCTCGCGTCGCAGCGACTCGCGGGTGTGCTGCACCACGCCCGGCAGCGAGGCGATGGGGCAGGGCTCGGCGATGCCCTCGCGCACGAACAGCGGGGCGACCAGGTCGTCGACGCCGAGGCGGGTCTCCGCAACCAGGCGTCGCAGCGCGGAGGTGCGTCGGAGGCGCCGGAGGCGCTGCACGGGGAAGCTCACCGCGCCATCCTACGAGCCGCCCTGCACCAGGGCGCCCAGGCGGGCGAGGTCGAGCGCCTCGCAGCTGTCCACCACCAGGTCGGCCGCCGAGTAGTCGAGGTGGGCGGTCATGTGGCCGGGGACCGCCACCGCCACCATGCCGGCCGTCTTCGCCGCCTCGATGCCGTGCAGGGAGTCCTCGATGGCCACCGCCGTCGACGGAACCACACCCAGCCGCTCGCACGCCAGCCGGTACAGCGCGGGATCCGGCTTGGTGCGCGCCACCTCGTCGCCGGTGCACACCGCACCCATCAGGTGATCGAGCTCGCGATGGCGGAGGTGGCCGTGCACCCAGTCCGCAGACGACGACGAGGCGACAGCCATCGACACCCCGGCGCCGTGCAGCTCCTCCATGAGCGATCCCACGCCAGGGAGCAGCTCCAGGGACATCGCCCGGGCCAGACCGGTCTCGGCGCGGCGGGCCTGCCAGGTGTCGCGATCGAAGGGGCGGCCCAGCTGCGCCTCGAGCAGATCGGTCCAGTGCGGGTGGTCGGTGGTGCCGATGAAGCTCGTCCACAGCTCCAGGGAGAGCTCCTCGCCGTGGGCCACGAACACCTCGTTGACCGTGTCGTAGGTGGTCTGCTCCGTGTCGAGCACCAGGCCGTCGAAGTCGAACACCACCGCCGCAGGCCGAGACGTGCTCACCGCAGCGACCCCGACGACTCCAGGTGCTCCACCAGCGCGTCGACCAGGCCGTCGAGGGTGTGCTCGACGGCCTCCACCGCCACGCTGAGGCCGGCCTCCCGCGCGGCCGCGGCGGTGATCGGGCCGATGGCTGCCACGAGGGGCGGCGCGGCGTCGGCGCCGAAGGCGGCGACGAAGCTCTCGACCGTGGAGGCCGACGTGAAGCACACCACGTGCGCGTCGGCCAGGGCGTCGCGCGAACGATCGCCGAGCGGCGCCGGCACCGTGGAGTAGGCCGGCACCACGTCGACCTGCCACCCGCGGGCTCGGAGGCCCTCGGGGAGCACCTCGCGGGCGGTCTCTGCGCGTGCCAGCAGCACACGGCCGGCACGGTCCGGCGGGGGATCGGGGAAGGCCTCCAGCAGCGACTCGGCGACGTAGCGCGGCGGCACGAGGTCGGCCACGAGGTGGTGGCGACGCAGCTCCGCCGCGGTGCCCGGACCGATGGTGGCCAGACGCACCGCGGCGAGGTCGCGACCGTCACGCAGGCGTGCGCACACCCGCGCCGCCCCGTTGGCCGAGGTGAGCACCAGCCAGTCGTACTCGTGCACCGCCGCCAAGGCCGCGTCGAGGCCGGCCCCGCCGTCGGGGGGATCCACGATCTCGATGGAGGGGACCTCGAGCACCTCCGCCCCCCGATCGCGCAACCGCGTGCTCAGCTCGCCCGCCTGGGCTCGCGCTCTGGTCACCACGACGCGCACGCCGAACAGCGGTCGGCCCTCGAACCAGTCGAGGGACTCGCGGGCGACCTCACCCACCACGATCACCGACGGTGCCCGCAGGGGCTGCTCGCCGAGGGTCGCCAGGGTCGCCCGCACGGTGGCCTGTCGGGAGGTGGTGGCCCAGTGGACCGCAGCCGCCGGGGTGTCGGGCGAGAGCCCACCCGCCTGCAGACGTTCGGCGATGGCCGACCATCGCCCCACACCCATGAGCACCACGATGGTGCCCCCCACCGCGGCGATGGCCTCCCAGTCCACCGAGGGCGACACCTTGGAGGGGTCCTCGTGGCCGGTGACCACCGTGACGCTGGTGGACGAGTAGCGCAGGGTCGCGGGGATGCCGGCGTAGGCCGGCCCGGCGATGGCGCTGGTGATGCCGGGCACCACCTCGTAGTCGACCCCCGCCTCGGCCAGGGCCCGGGCCTCCTCGGCGCCTCGGGCGAACACGAAGGGATCACCGCCCTTCAGGCGCACCACCAGGCGGCCGGCGCGCCCGTGCTCCACCAGCAGCTCGTTGATGCGGTCCTGGGGCACCGACGTGCCCTGGGGGTCCTTGCCGACGTCGATGCGCAGCGCGTCGGGTGCGGCGAGCTCGAGCAGGGCCGCGGCGGTGAGCCGGTCGTGGACCACGACCTCCGCCCGGCCCAGCAGCGCGGCGCCACGAACCGTGAGCAGGCCGGGATCCCCCGGTCCTGCGCCGACGAGGTAGACGGTCACGGCGCGAGCCTAGGGGGAGCCATCGTCCCCGGCAGCACGGCCTCCCGGCGGCGAGGCGTCCCGCAGCGCCGTGGCCAGTCCCCGACCCAGCACCTCGGGGTCGTCCCCGTGGCGCACCTCCCGGCGCAAGGCCTCGCCGGCCTCACCGCCCAGCACCCCCGTGATCTCCAGCGAGCCGTCGACGCGCACCACGGCATGGGCCCCCGCCGGCAGGGTGCAGTCGCCGCCGAGCTCCACCAGGAACGCCCGCTCGGCCGCCACGCACCGACGGCTCCGCTCGTGGTCGAGCGACGCGAGCAGCTCCAAGGTGGCCGGGTCGTCGGCGCCGGCCTCCACCGCCAACGCACCCTGGCCGACCTGCGGCACCACCGAGGTCGCCTCCAGCACCTCCGCCACCTGCGCCGTCCAACCGAGACGGTCCATGGCCGCGGCCGCCACCACCACGGCGTCGAGCTCGGAGGCCTTCGCCACCCGGGTGGCCATGTTGCCCCGCAGCTCGACGAAGCGGAGGTCGGGTCGCAGCGCTGCCAGCTGCACCCGCCGACGTGCCGATCCCGTGGCCACCAGGCCACCCTCGGGGATCTCCCGCAGCGCGCGTCCGACGAGAGCGTCGCGTGCGTCGCCCCGGGGTGGCACCGCGGCGATGACCAGGCCGTCGGGGGTCTGGGCCGGGAGGTCCTTGGCCGAGTGCACGGCCAGCTCCGCGCGACCGTCGAGCACAGCCGCCTGGACCTCCTTGGCGAAGACGCCCTTGCCGCCGATCTCGGCGAGGGGACGGTCGGTGCGACGGTCGCCCTCGGTGCTCACGCTCACCAGCTCCACCTCGAGACCGGGCACCTCCTGGCCGAGCAGGCCGGCCACGTGCTCCGCCTGCCACAGCGCCAGCGGTGAGCTCCGGGTGGCGATCCTCAGGGAGGGCTTCACCGACTCAGAGGTCGAACAGCTCGGCGAGGCTCGTCGCCAGCCGCTCGCCCCGCGACGACCCCGCCGCGTCCTTGAGTCGCACCGTCGGGTCGTGCAGCAGCTTGGCGAGGATCCCCCGTGTGAGCGCGTCGACCGCGGCGCGCTCGTCGGGTTCCAGCCACCCGAGCTTGGCGGCGAAGCGCTCCAGCTCCGCGGTGCGCACCTGCTCGGCGCGCTCGTGCAGCGACGTGATGAGCGGCGCCACCTCACGGGCGGAGGCGGCCGCCACGAACCGGCGGACCTCCTCCTCCACGATGCGTCGCACGGCCTCGGCCTCGCGGTGGCGGAGCTGGAGACCGGCCTCGGTGATCTCGGCCACCGCCCGCATGTCGAGCAGGTCCACCTCGTCCAGCGACGCCAGCTCGGGGTCGAAGTCCCGGGGGACGGCGACGTCGATGGCGAGGAGCCGGCGATCGCGGCCGGCCACCACCTCGGACACCGCGGCGCGCTCCAGCACCACCTCGGGCGAGGCGGTCGCCCCGAACACCACGTCCGCCGAAGCCAGCTCGTCCACCAGCCGCGACAGCGCGACGGTTCGGGCGGGCACCTCCAGGCCGTCGAGATGGGCCTCGGCCCGCTGGGGGGTGCGGTTGGCCACCACGACCTCGGCGACGCCTTCCGCTCCCAGGAACGAGACCATCCCCTTGGCGATGGCCCCCGCACCGGCCACGACGGCCCGGCGGCCCGCAAGGCCGCCCAGGCGCTCGCGGGCGATGAGCACGGCCGCCTGGGACACCGAGGTGACGTGGGTGGCGATCCCGGTCTCGGTGCGGGCCCGCTTGCCCACCTCGAGCGCATGGCGGAACAGCAGGTTGAGGCCACGCCGTGCGGTGCCCTCCGAGCGGGCGACCTCCCACGCGGCGCGCACCTGGCCGAGGATCTCGTGCTCGCCGGGGACGGCGGAGTCGAGGCCGGCGGCGACCTCGAAGAGGTGGGCGACCGCCTGCTCGTCGTAGTGGACGTACAGGCTGTCGGCGAAGTGCTCGGGGGGGAGGTAGGTGAGATCCGAGAAGAAGTCGCGGACCTCGCCGAAGGCCCCGTGGAACCGTTCGGCCACCAGGTACACCTCGGTGCGGTTGCAGGTGGCCAGCACCACCGCCTCCGAGGTGTGCTCGCCCTCCTCGAGGTGGTGCAGGAACTTGGGCAGCGCGTCGCCGCGCACGGTCATGCGCTCGAGCAGCTCCAGGGGAGCGGTGCGGTGGTTGGCTCCTACGACGACGATCGACACGCCTTCAGGCGCTCCTTCGCTTCGGCCGTGCGGCCCGATCGGATCAGCTCCAGCATGCTGCGGTCGAGCACCGACCGCCAGTTCAGTCTAGGGGGGCCGCTCTCGTCGACCTCTGCGCCGGACGGCGTTCCCTCATCCGTGGACCCGTCGCGACGAACCTCCTCCATCAGCTCCACCAGCGCTCCGATGGTGTCGGCGTCCGCGCCGAGCACCTCGGGGGCGGCCTGGGCGAGCACGTCGGCCGCCCAGGCACCGACCGCCGGTGCACGGCCGTCGGTGCCGACGGCCAGGCAGAGGGATCCCAGGTCGCGCTCCGCCATCCACAGGAGGTCGCCGGCGGCGTCATCGGCGCGGGTGACGAAGGCGGGCCCCGGCGCCCGCTCCAGTCGGTCGTGCAGCGCGGGATCGTCGGTGCACAGCACGGCGAGCACCGCCCCGTCGAGGTCGGTCTCGGTGGCGGCGCGTCGGCGCAGCTCCACGCTGCCGCGATCGGCGAGCTCCTCGATGGCCGGGGAGACCTCCGGAGCGACCACCACGACCTGGGCCCCGTGGGCCAGCAGCCGCAGCACCCTCCGCGTGGCGACCCGACCTGCGCCGACCACCGTGCAGCGCCGGCCGGCCACCCGGAGCTGCAACGGGAGGTGGGTCATCCGGCGACGGTCCGGTCGAGCGGCGCGAGCCGGCGGCCCTTGTGGAACGCGAGGATCTCGAGCTCGGAGGCGAGGTCCACGTGGCGGATCAGCACCCCTTCGGGGACCTCCACCATCGTTGGCGCGAAGTTGAGGATGGACTCCACCCCCGCGGCGACCAGCGCGTCCGCCACCTCCTGGGCCGCGACCGGCGGCGTGGCGATCACCCCGATGGCGATGTCGTGCTCGTCGATCAGACGGGCCATCTCGTTCTGATGGGCGACCCGCAGCCCGCCCACCTCGGTGCCGATGCGGGCGGGATCGACGTCGACGGCGGCCGCGACGTGGAACCCGCGCTCGCGGAACCCGGCGAAGGACAGCAGCGCGGAGCCGAGGTTGCCCACACCCACCACCATGCAGCTCCAGTCGCGGTCCAGGCCCAGGGCACGGCGGATCTCGGTGAGGAGCTGGCCGACGTCGTAGCCGACGCCGCGCGTCCCGTAGCTGCCGAAGTAGGACAGGTCCTTGCGCACCTTGGCGGCGTTCACTCCGGCCATCTCGGCCAGCTGCTCGGACGACACGGTCGACACCCCGAGCTGGTGGAGGCCCATCAGCGCCCGGTGGTAGAGCGGAAGGCGAGCCACGGTGGCATCGGGGATGTCGCGCGGCGCGTCGGGCTCGCCGTGCGCGCCCTCTCCGGACGTGCCGTGAGCGCCGGCACTTCCCTCCGGTGGGTCCGCAGCTGCCATCATGAGGAACGTAGTGCCCTCGTGCATTTCTTCACAAAGTCCCGGGGGCAGCAGAGCCGACATGACCGCCGCCGCCGCCCTCGCCGCCACCGCCACCCTGGTCTCGACCGCGTTCTGCTTGTCGACCCTGGAGCGGTGGTTGCGCAACCGGCGCCCGCACGAATTGGCCTGGACGGTCGCCATGGCCATGTTCGCGGTGGCTGCCCTCGCCTACCTCTGGGCCGCGGCGGTGGGGTGGACGCCTGCCAACTTCCGGGTCTTCTACCTCTTCGGCGCCATCCTGAACGTCGCCTGGTTGGCGCTGGGAACCGTCTACCTCCTCGGCGGCACCGCACTCGGGGACCGCACCCGGTGGTGGCTGACCCTCGCCAGCGCCTTCTGCGCCGGAGTGGTGCTCACCGCCCCGATCGACGGCACCCTGCCGGTGGAGGGCATCCCGTCGGGACGCGAGGTGCTCGGGGTGGCCCCCCGGGTGATGGCGGCGGTCGGTTCGGGACTCGGCGCCACGGTGATCGTCGCGGGGGCGCTGTGGTCGGCGCTCCGCCTCGCGCGCACCAGGCGGAGGCCGGGATCCCAGGGCCCCCCGGGCATCCCGCCGGGGAGGCTGGTGGTCACGAACATGCTCATCGCCCTCGGCTCGCTGGTGCTGGGGGCCGGAGGCACCCTGTTCGGCACCGGTGAGGAGATGGTCGACTTCGGCATCTGGCTGGCGATCGGCGTCAGCATCCTCTTCGCCGGCTTCCTGGTGTCGAACCCGCCGCGGGCCACCTCGGTGCGCGATCGCCTCGACCCCTACTGGGCGGAGCTGTACGACATCGCCACCCGGTGAGCTACCCGGCGTCCGCAGCGGGTGCGTCGCCCGCAGGGCCGCCGGCAGCCTCGCCATCCTCGCGGAAGGTGCGGCGCAGCACCTTGCCGCCGAGCCCGCGGGGGATGTCCTCCACGAACCACACCTTGTTCGGGCACTTGTAGCGCGCGAGGCGCTCGGCGCAGAACGCCACGACGTCGTCCTCCTCGACGGGGATCCCCGAACGGGTGACGACGAAGGCCTTCACCGCCTCTCCCGTGTAGGGGTGGGGCACGCCGATCACGGCGCACGCCTCCACCGCCGGGTGCTGCAGCAGCACCTCCTCGACCTCGGCGGGGAAGACGTTGAACCCCGACACGATGATCAGGTCCTTCATCCGGTCCACCAGGTAGATGAAGCCGTCGTCGTCGACCACGGCGATGTCGCCCGTGTGCAACCAGCCCTCCGCGTCGATCACCCGCTCGGTCGCCTCGGGATCGCCCCAGTAGCCGGCGAACACGTTTGGCCCCCGCACGAGCAGCTCTCCGGCGTCGCCCACCAGCACGTCCTCGCCCTGGAGGTCGACGATGCGCAGCTCCACCCCGGGCACCGGCACCCCCACCGACCCGATCGGCGCGTCCATCCCGGCGGGCGAGGTCACCACCGGCGAGGCCTCGGTGAGCCCGTAGCCCTCGTAGAGCTCGACGCCGTAGCGGGCCCGCACCGCCTGGGCCACCTCCGCGGGCAGCTTCGAGGCGCCGGACGCGGCCACGCGCACGCTCGCCATGACCTCGGGGTCCACCCCGACCAGGCCGGCGAAAGCCGCCCACATGGTCGGTGGCCCCGACACGATGGTCACCCCGTGGCGCTCGATGGCCTCCAGGGCCGAGATGGGATCGAACCGCTCGATGAGCAGCACGCGAGAACCGGTGTAGAGGGTGATCCCCAGCACGACGTTCAGCCCGAAGATGTGGAACAGGGGCAGCACTCCGAAGGCGACGTCCTCGGCGGTCTGCGCCTCCTCGGGAGCTGCTGCCAGGGTCTGGCGGATGTTCACGAAGAGGTTGTGGTGGGTGAGCATGGCCGCTCTCGGCAGCCCTGCGGTGCCGGAGGTGAAGGCCAGCACCGCAAGGTCGTCGTCGGCCCGCTCCACCATCGGCGCCGGCTCCGAGCGCAGCAGCTCGTCGAGGTCGACCCCGCCCTCGGGGCTGAAGCCGCAGCCCACGAGCAGCTCGAGCGCCGGCACCTGCGCTCGGTCCAGCTCCTCGAGCTTGGCTCGCGCCGTCGGTCCGGCGAGGACCACGCGCACCCCTGCCTCGGCCAGCTCGGAGACCAGCTCCGGCAGGGGGCTCTGGGGGTTGAGCAGCACCACCACGCCACCCACGCCCAGGGCCGCCAGGTAGCCGGCCACGAAGTACCAGTTGTTGTTGGCCACCACGGCAACCCGGTCACCGGGTCGCACTCCCAGCCCGATCAGACCGCCCCGGAGGCGGGCCACCTGGTCGCGCAGCTCCCCGTAGGTGGTCTCCTGCCCCCTGCTGATGAGGGCGATCGCGCCGTCCGGATGGTCCTCGATGATCGATGCCAGGTTCACCGGGCGTGCACGCTACCAGCGAGGGTGCCGGACGGTCTCCCGGGGGCGGACCGTCAGGGCGCCAGCACCACGAGCTGGAGGAACACCGACCCGACGATCAACAGGAGCAGGACGACGATCGTGATCGTGGTGGCGCGCCTCATCGTCGGTCCTCCTGGGCGCCGTCGCGACCGCCCGCATCCGGGGCGTCGGCGAGTGCGCCGTGCTCGCTCGATCCGGGAGTCCTCAGCTCGACGCGCATCTCCGCGCCGGTGGGGACGGCACCCCCTGCGAGGGGTTCCAGGGCGACCTCGTCACCGGCGGCCAGACCCAGGGCCTCGGCCGCCGACGCCCTGGTCGCCGCCACCGCCACCATCCCGTAGCTGTCCACCAGCAGACCCACCCCTCCCGGTGGCAGCTCGGCGTAGGTGGCGAACCGGCGCACCGTGGTGGTGCGCCCGCCGGTGCGCAGCCCGAAGTGCTCGCCGATCTCGTCGAGCTCGTCGGGGTCGAGGTTGAGCTGGGCGTTGCCGTAG
Source organism: uncultured Microthrixaceae bacterium (assembly GCA_964420125.1). GTDB lineage: Bacteria > Actinomycetota > Acidimicrobiia > Acidimicrobiales > Microtrichaceae > CAYQQQ01. The sequence continues at coordinate 61,854 of CAYQQQ010000015.1, read as the reverse complement.
CGGTCGACCCAGAGCACCTCGCCGACCAGCCGGCCGTCCTCCGTGCGGGACAGGCCGATGGTGGCCGGCAGCAGGGTGGCGGGATCCACCTCGGATCCCAGCTCGCCCAGGGGCACCCCCCGGCAGAGGTGGGCCGCGGCGGGGGCCAGCACGTCTCGTCCCGCGAAGGTCGGCCCGGGAGCGGGCAGCTGGTACTCGGGGTTGTCGAGCTGCACCGCCCGCGTGGCTCCCCCGACCATCGCCACCGCCGGGGCCAGCAGGCCGTTGTCGGGGCCCACGAGCACCGAGGCGCCGTCGCCCACCTCCACCGCCACCGCACGTCGGGCGGTGCCGACCCCGGGGTCGACGACGGCCAGCACCACCCCGGGGTTCAGGTACTGGGCGCTGCGCGCCAGGCACAGCCCGCCCGCCCGCACGTCGTAGGGAGCGATGTCGTGGGTGAGATCGATCACGGTGGTCCCAGGGGCGAAGGCGTGGATGACGGCGTGGACCACCCCGACGAACTCGTCGGCGTGCCCGTAGTCCGACAGGAACGTCACGGTGGCGTAGCCGGAGTCGGGCTGGGTCGAGGGAGAGGGGGTCGCGGCCATCTGGGCGCGACGGTACAGCTCGCGCCCGCGGCGCCCTCAGCCCAGCTCGGCCGATCGCCGGGTCGCCGCCTCCACCGCGGCGATCACCGCGGCGCGCACGGCCCGGTCCTCCAGGGCGCGCAGCCCGGCGGCGGTGGTGCCCCCGGGAGAGGTCACCGCGGCGCGCAGCTCCTCGATCCCCGCCGGCACCTCCGCGCCCTCGCCGGCGAGGAGGGTGGACGCGCCAAGGAGCGTCTGGCGGGTGAGGACGTCGGCGACGTCGCGGGGGAGGCCGACGTGCACGCCAGCTTCCACCATGGCCTCGGCCACCAGGAACAGGTACGCCGGTCCGGAACCCGACAGGCCGGTGACGGCGTCCATCTGGTGCTCAGGCACCCGCACCACGATCCCCACGGCACCCAGGATGGCCTCCGCCCAGTCCAGGTCCGGCGCAGAGGCCGACCCGCCGGCGCAGATGGCCGAGGCGCCGCGGCCGACCAGCGCCGGCGTGTTGGGCATCGCACGCACCACCGGGGTGCCCTCGGCCATGACGGCCTCCAGCGCCTCGCACCGCACTCCGGCGGCGATGGACAGCACTCGCTCCACCCCGACCTCGGCCGCCGACTGGAGCGCCGAGACCGCGTCGCCGGGCTTGGTGGCCACCACCAACCCTTCGCAGGCCGCCGGTGCCGCCAGCACCTCCAGGCCGTCGAAGGTGTCCTCCAGGTGACGGCGCCGGGCCGGGTCGATCTCGACGACCCCGACCGTCCCGCCACCGGGCGGTCCGCCGGCGGCCCACAGGCCACCGATCAGCGCTTCGGCCATCCGGCCACCACCGAGGAACTGCAGCGTGATCACCCGGGGGACGCTACCGGGTGCGTCGCTGTTCGCCAGACGAAGCTGCCGACCTCCCGCCAGATCTCATCCGCTCGGGAGGATCTCACCACAACAAACACAATTCACTTCCGCACGCTGTGTTGCTGGTGCTGTTGTTTGCGATGGCCGATGTGCGAGACACAGCGCCCGACGTGATCGACCCGGCGACGTCGGAGGAGCTCCTCACGACCGGAGAAGCAGCCCGCCTGCTCAACTCGTCGCGCCAGCACGTGGTGAACCTCTGCAACCGCGGCGACCTCCCGTTCGTCACGACGGGCACGCATCGGCGAGTTCGCCGGGGCGATGTGGAGACGTTCCGATCGCGGACGGCTCGCATGAGCCGCGATCAGCGTCGCAGCCTGTGGCTGGCACACGCCATCGCGGGTCGGATCGTTGCCGATCCCGAACGTGCCCGGGCCATCGCCACCGCCAACCTGGAACGGATGTCCGCCTCGGCCCGAGGTGGCGCGACGAGGTGGCTACGTGACTGGGCGGCTCTGCTGGAGGGTCCGGTCGAGCAGCTGTCCAGGAGTACGTGTCCCCGAGCCCCCGCGGGCGTGAGCTCCGCCAGACCACACCGTTCGCCGGTCTGCTGACCGACGACGAACGAGCGCAGGTGTTGGCCGCGTGGAGACGTTCGCAGTGAATCGCGAGCTGCTCGCCCAACCTGGCCGTACCTGGTGGTCGGGAGGGCCGGGGCGGTCCGGAGGGGAGGGCGGGGGCGGGCGCCTCCCCGCAACCCGCCACCGGCCCTCGAAGAGCAACCTACGGCCGAACCGCCGGGCTGTCATCGGGTCGCGCGACCCGGTCCCCGGCCTTGACACGGGCAACCGGGCGAGGCTCGCCGTGTGCGTTCGCCCGCTCAGCCCTGGAAGCGATCGCCGTAGCCGATCCGCATCACCGGGCGGAAGCTGGCCTCGGTGGCCGCGTAGAGCGTGCCGAGCAACCAGTCGAGCTCTGCCTCCGCGATCCAGCGCACCGGGAGCTGGCCCACCAGGTAGACGGCGTCCTCCCCGCCGATGGCGAAGTGCACCCCGTGCAGCCGCATGTTGCGCCGCAGCAGGTACTCATAGGCGCGCTCCTGCTGCTCCAGCGGTGCCGGGCACAGGTAGGTCTCGGCGTGCAGGGTCCGCTGGCGCAGGTGGAACCACACGGTGAACACGGGCTTCTCCTCGCCCTCCACCCGCACCATCCAGAGCCGCTCGCCGGAGTCGACGTCGCGCTCCACGGCGAGCACGCACGGGTTCTCGGCGAGCTGGCGCTCCAGCCAGTCGACCAGCAGCGACTCCAACCGCTCCAGCTCCTCGGGCGAGGCGGGAGGCAGCTCGTCGCTCATGTGGAGCCGCTCACCCGCAGCTGACGAGCGAGCGCGCGCCGAGATCGGCGTAGAGCCGGCGGAGCCGACCCGCCGTGGTGGACCAGGAGTAGCGCTGGGCCTCCACCGCTGCCGCCCGTCCCATCGCCTCGGTGCGGTGGGGGTTGGCGAGGAGCTCGTCGATGCGCTCGGCGAAGGCTCCCGGATCCCGGCCCTCGACCAGGAACCCGGTGCGGTCGTGGCGCACCAGGGTGCGCAGCCCGCCCACGGCGTTGGCCACCACCGGCACCCCGCAGGCAGCCGCCTCCAGAGCCACCAACCCGAAGGACTCCGAACGGCTCGGCACCACCACCACGTCCGCCGCCCGGTACCAGCTGGAGAGCCGGTGGTGCGGCTGGGGCTCCACGAACGCCACCCGATCGGCGAGGCCACGACCGGCCACCAGATCCTGGGCGCGCTCCCACTCCGCGGGACCGTCGGCACCGGAGGGGCCGCCCACCACCACGAGCCGGGCCTCGGGATCGCGCAGACGGGAGAGCGCCTCGAGCGCCACGGTCACGCCCTTGAGGGGCTGGATCCGACCCACGAACAACGCGGTGGGGCGGTCGTCGAGGCCGAGCGCGGCGCGAGCACCTCCGCGGTCGCCCGGAGAGAAGAACGCGTGGTCCACCCCTGGGGGGACCAGCTCGATGCGATCCGCAGGTGCTCCGTAGAACTCCACCAGCTGCTCGGCCTCCACGGGGTTGGAGGCGCAGATGGCGTCGCAGCAGCCGATCACCTCGGCCTCGGCCCGTGCTCGCGCCCCCGGCTCCGGATCGCCGCCCTCGGCCTTCACGCGCGCCAGGGTGTGGAAGGTGGCCACCAGGGGCAGGCCGAGGTCGTGCTTCAGCCGGTGGGCCGCCACGGCGGAGAGCCAGTAGTTGGCGTGCAGCACCGCCACCTGGTGGCCGGCGAGGTCGGCGGCCACACCGTCGGCGAAGCGGTCGACCACGCAGGCGAGGTGCTCCTTGCCGAGGCTGGACGGGCCGGCGGTGACGTGCACCACCTCCAGGCCGGGCTCCACCGTCACGCGCTCGGGGAGGTCGTCGGCCCAGCGGCGCACGTACACCCGCACCGACACACCGGCCTGGGCCAGCGAACCGGCCAGCTCGCGCACGTAGACGTTCATGCCGCCCGAGTCCCCGGTGCCGGGCTGTGCCAGCGGGGAGGTGTGCATGGAGAGGATGGCGACGGTCACGGCGTGTACAAGCGTTCGGGAGGTCGAGGGCATTCCCGTGGCCCTGCTGGGCCATGGCGGGGCCCATGATCGCACCTGAGCACGGCCAGGTCAGGTTGCCCGGGCGCGGGCGGCTCTCCTCCTGGACGCCTGCCGTCCGGTACGTCAGCCGTCCACGGGGTCCGCGCGGGGCTCCGGCGCCTCGGCCGGCGGTCCGGAGAGCTCGTTCTCGCGCAGGAACGACTCGTAGATGCGGATGAGCGTCTTCTTCTGCTCCTCGGTGAGGCGAGGGTCGCGACGGATCTCTCCCAGGGGGTCGATCCGCTCGGCAGGCTCGTCCAGGATGCCCGCCCGCACGTAGAGGGTCTCGGCGGAGATCTCCAGGGCTCGGGCGATCTGCTGGAGGATCTCGGCCGAGGGGCGCCGCAGACCCCGCTCGATCTGGGACAGGTAGGGGTTCGACACGCCGGCCAGCTCCGAGAGCCGGCGCAGGGACAGCTCGCCGATCGCCCGCTGCTCGCGGATGAACTCGCCGAGGTCGTTCCAGCGCCGGTCGAGGTCGTCCTTCATCCTGTCGGCCATCCGCCCAGGCTAACGCGACGAACGCGAACCGCCGTTGTCCGACCGCGAGCAGTCACCGCTCACAAGGCGGGCGCCATCAGGTCAGCAGGTCGTCGACGCTGGCACCGGCGCGGTAGCGACCGATCAGCTCCTCCTGGATGCGGTCGATGCGGCGGTGCAGGCGGGCGCGAGCCTGGGACACCTCCCGCTCGAGCTCGGCGATCCGCTCGGCGCCATCGGTCAGCTCGGCGTCGCTGAGCTGCTCGATGTCGGCCATCTGCTGGGGGGTGAGCACCTCGTCGAGCTCCTCGACGAGGTCGTCGGCCCACGGCGGCGGATCGAAGTCGCGCGTGGGGCGGGGCAACCCCGGCCCGCGCACGTTGGCGGCGAGGACCTCTGGCAGCAGGTGGATGAGGTCCGTCTCGGTCGGCTCGCCGCCCCGGCGGCCGAGCTCGGCGAGGATGGTGTCGAGCCTGCCCTGGACCACCCGTCGCACGTAGGACAGACCGTTCTCGACCTCCTGGTAGGCGTCGCGGAACGCCCGCAGCTCCACCATCGACGGCGCGGTCAGGTCCTCCGGCTCGTTGACGGCGATGAGGTCCTCGGGGGTGACGCGCATGCTGGCTCCTGTCCGCCCACCGCGTGGCTCGGCGCAACAACCCCGAGGGTATCCACTGCCGAGGGCTCCGAGGCGGTGTTTCGCACACGCCACGGGGACGGTGCGCGGAACGGGCCGGGGAGCCGCTCAGGAGGTGAGGCTCCAGACCGCCACCAGCATGAGGGGAGCGGCGAACAGGTAGGCGTCGAGGCGACGCAACGCCGGCACCGACGCGTCGCGCTCGGGCAGGTAGGCCGACACCACCATCTGCCCCAGCGGGCAGGCCACCGCCAGCACCGCACCCGCCAACCAGGCCGTCACCCGGTCGAAGGGGGCCGCCTCGATGGCGGACGCACCGAAGGTCACGGCCATCACCCCGATGATCCCCGTCAACGGGCCCTCGATCCGGCTGGAGGACTCCGCGGCGGAGACGAAGTAGCCGGCGTCGTAGAACGAGACCGCCACCACCAGGAACAGCCCCGACCACAGCTCGGCCCGAACCACCAGGATCACCGCCATCGCCGGCACCGCGGCCAGCACCGTGCCGATCAGCGCCGCTCCGGCGATAGCAGGCTTGTGGCCCGCGGCCATGTGGATCAGCACCACGAGCATCGGCACGCTCAGCAGCGCCACACCAGCCGCGCCCGTTCCCACCCCCGCCGCTGCGGCCATGGCGCCGGCACCCACCGCGGCCAGCACCGGGGACCACCCCGGCGCACCTGTCGCTCGGGGCACCTTCAGCCAGACCTTGGTGGTCTGCGCTGCAGCCGCGGCGGCCACCGCGGTCCACAGCGCCGTGGTCACCCACCGGCCGAAGAGCACCGCCGCGACCGCCACGAGGAACCACAGGATGCCGATGCGAACCCTGGGCCCGTCGATGTCGGGCCGGACCAGGTACCGACCGAGGCCCTTCTCCCGGCGAACGGTCCGCCGGGACCGGCGATCCGCTGCACGCGCCCGCCGACCGGCGCGACCGGGGGGACGGCCCTGGGCGCTGGTGGCGTCGCCACGTCCCCGTCGGGCGGCGCGCGGCGGGCGCGCCGGGGGACGGGTCGGGGTGGCGCGTCGAGCGGCACCGCCGGGAGCGGACGCGCCCGAGGCGCCGGCAGCGCCCCGTGAGCGCGCCGGCGGAGCGGACTTGCTCACCCGCACCCTCCCGACACCGGGGGCAGCACCGCGACCTCGTCGCTCGGCCCCACCGGCGCCTCCGGCTCCGACGGCTCGCCGTTGACCCAGACCTTGCTGATCCCCACCACCTCGCCCATCGCCGGCCCGAAGCGCTCCACGAGCGCGTCGAGTACCTGCGCGACGGTGGATCCCTCCACCGTCGTCGACGACATCCCCGCGGCGTCGCGGGCCTGGGCGAACAGGCGCACCTCCGGCACGCGCCGAGGTTACTCCGCCATGCCCATCGCCCATCCATCGAGCACCCCGCCCCAACCCCCGGATGCCACGGCGGGGGTGGGTAGCCTGCGAGGGTGACCCGGTTGCTGCTCACCCGCCACGGACAGTCCGAGTGGAACGCCGAGGGCCGATGGCAGGGCCAGGCGGACCCGCCCCTGACGGAGCTCGGCCGGCGACAAGCCCTCCACGCGGCCAAGGCCATCGGCGCCATCGACGCGGTGCACTGCTCGCCGCTGCAACGGGCGGCCGACACCGCCCACCTCGTCGCCGAGGAGCTCGGCGTCGGCCCCGTCATGGAGGAGGGCGGGCTCGCCGAGCGGTGTGCAGGCGAGTGGGAAGGGCTCACCCGGGCGGAGATCGAGGACCTCTACCCCGGCTTCCTCGACGACGGTCGCCGGCCGCCGGGATGGGAGGACGACACCCTGGTGGACCAGAGGGTGTTCGGAGCCCTGGATCGGATCGCCCGGCTGCATCCCCGCAGCGACGTGCTGGCGGTGGCCCACGCCGGGGTGATCTTCGCCGTGGAGCGGGTGCTCGGGGCGTCATGGGAGCGACTCGCCAACCTCGGTGGACGATGGCTGGAGCACCGCGACGGCAGCTGGGCGCTCGGCCCCCGCGTGCACCTACTGGTCGAGGAGACGATCCCCGACCAGCTGTGAGCCGAACCCCATCCCCGCAGGGGTGTCCTCCGCAGGGACCGAAACCTGCGCAGGCGCGGTCGCTGCCTCCGCCGACAGAGGGAACCGCTGCGCGGACACGACGGCGTCGATCTGGGCCGCGCGCGCCGGTCCCGGTTCGGTGCCTCCCGCGATGCGGTCGACCGACTCCATCGCCGACTCCACCGCTGCCACATCGGCCTCGAGCTGGTCCAGATCGGGCCCGGTCGACCCCACAGCCGCCGGAACCGGAAGGCCGGAGGTCGGCTCGTCGGGCACTGATGACGCTGGCGGATCGAAGGTGGGTTCCATGGAGGGCCGAGGTTAACGTCATCGCCGATGTTGCTGGCGGAAGCGTCCTCGGGCGTCCTGGTGCGGTCGTTCGTGATCGCGCTGGTGGTGGTCGCCCCGTTCGCCTGGTGGCAGTGGCGCCGGGTGCGCGCCGCTCGCCTGGCCCGGGCGGCGCGCGCCGCCGAGGTGGAGCCAGCGCCCCGACCCGACGCACTGCCGACCTTGGAGTCGGTGATCGCAAGGATCGCCGAGCACGCCCGCACCCTGGAGCCCGGCCGGTCCTGGACGCTGGAGGTGCCGCGGCGGATGAGCCTCGACGGCGCCGAGGCCGACCCGGCGCTGGCCGACACCCTGGTGCGCGACGCGCTGCGTCGCGACGGCCTCCAGGCCGTCGACGAGCTCGATGCCGGTGACCACCGGGTGCTGCACTGCGTGAAGCGCTGAGGGCCACGCGGCATCATGGGACCGATGAGCACCGTCGCCGCGCAGATGAGCACCGCCACGCATCCCCTGAGCACCGGGCCGGCCACCACGACGGTGACCGAGGAGGTGGAGCAGACCGAGGACGGCCCCATGGCGCACATCGTCAAGACCAAGCCGGGCGAGGACGCGGCGGCCAAGGTGCTGGCCGCCCGTGTGGAGGGCACACCGCTGGAGGCGCTGTGCGGCCACGTGTGGGTGCCGAGCCGCGATCCCAAGCAGCTGCCGGTCTGCCAGCGCTGCAAGGACATCTACGAGATGTACCGGACGGTCAACGACGGGCTGAGCGACACGCCACGCATGTAGCCCGAACGGGATGCCGAGCGCTCACCACCACCCGCGTCGCTTCATGACCAGCGCGGACACGGCGATGGCCACCAGGTTGAGCCCGACGCCGAGGGCCAGGAACGCAGGTCCGCCCGTCGTCTGGCGCACCAGGTAGCCGAAGTTCATCCCGAAGAAGCCGGTGATGAACATCAGCGGCAGGAACACGGTCGACACCGCGGTGAGCTGGCGCATGATCTCGTTCTGGCGGTTGTTGACCTGGCTCATGTAGACGTCCATCACCGAGGTGAGCCGATCCCGCTCGCTCTCGAGCACGTCACCGATGGCGGTGAGGTCGATGGCCACGTCGCGCAGGTGGCGTCGGGCCTCCTCGGACACGTCGTCCAGGGCGTCGAACACCAGGAAGCGTCCGGCGCCGACCAGGTCGCGCGCCGGCTCGACCGCCCGGCGGAAGCGGTTGACCCGACGGCGGATCTGCTGGAGGTGCTGGAGCTCCTCGGTGCGGGGCTCCTCCAGGATCGCCTTCTCCAGCTCGGTGAGCTCGTCGTCGATGGCGTCCAGGGCGTCGCCGAAGGTGCCCACCAGCGTGGAGAGGATGCGCGACAGCAGCGCCGGCACGGTGGTGGCGGTGCTCATCACCGTGGCGGCGCGCTCCTGGAGCGCCTCGATCTCGGGGATCGGCTTCTGGTGCACCGTGATGATCTGGCGGGGCATCACGTAGACGTGCAGCTCCCGCAGGGTGCGGTTGTCCGGGGCGACTCCGTAGACGACCACCACGACGTAGCCGTCGTACTCGATGAGCCGGGTGCGCTGGTTGAAGTCGATGGAGTCCTGGAGGCTGGCGGCGTGCAGGCCGAAGAGCTCGCCGACCTGCTCCAGCTCCCCTTCGGCCGGCGCGTGCAGGTCGAGCCACAGCACGCCGCCGTCGTCGCGCACCTGGCGGACCTGCTCGGGGGTGGGCTCCGCCACGTGGGTCCCTGGCGCGAGCAGGCAGGCGCCGCGGAAGCCGTCCATGGTGGGCAGCGTATCCAGGGGCACCTCGTTCCCCGCCCCCCTCCCGAATCGGCCCTCGGGCCCCATGCGGCCGGGGTGGATCCACCGCGGCGGCCATCCCACGGTGCAGCGTGGAGGGGTCGCCGGAGGAGGTGACCATGGCCGACCCCACCCCACCAGAGCACGACCCCGACGAGGCGGCGCCGCCCGACGACGAGCCCACGCCGCCGGACGCATCCGGCGACGACGGCGTGGCGCCCTCACCCTCCTGGAGCGCCGGCACCAAGCGCCTCATCGGCAGCGCCTTCGTGGTGGCGTGCCTGCTGATCCTCTACCTGAGCCGCAACGTGCTCGCCCTGGCGGCGCTGGCGGGCCTGATCGCCTTCCTCATCTCCCCGCTCATCCGGGTGCTGCACGTGAAGCTGCGGATGCCGAGGGTCCTGGCGCTGCTGGTCAGCTACCTCGTCGTGTTCATCGGCCTCATCGTGGTCGGCGTGCTGATCGCCGACGGCGTGGTGGGTGCCGCCCGGGAGGTCGACGTCCCCGAGGCCGAGCGCTCGCTGAAGAGCTCCGCCGAGGACACGCTGCGCAACGTCCGCGAGATCAAGGTGGGGGACTTCACCCTCGACCTCAGCGAGGCCGTCGACCCGCTGCTCGACAAGCTCGACAACCCGCCGAGGAAGGGTGCCGAGGACGGCTCGGGCGACTCGCGTCGGCTGTCGCTGTCCTCCCAGCAGCTGGAGTCGCTCTTCGGGAACCTCAGCTCCACCGCCCGCACCATCAGCTCGGCGGTGGTGGCGGCGTTCATGTCGGCGATCATCACGGCGCTGGTGGCCATGTACCTCAACGCGGACTCCGAGAAGTTCCGCCGGGGGATGCTCTCTGCGGTCCCACCGGCCTACGAGGGCGACGCCCAGCGGCTGGCCACCAAGACGATGTCCATCTGGCGGGGCTACCTCTACGGCCAGGTGTTCAACAGCATCACGGTGGGGCTGATGATGTGGATCATCCTGTGGCTGATCGGGCTGCCGGGGGCGTTCATGTTCGCCCTGATCCTGGGGCTGTTGAACATGGTGCCCACGTTCGGTCCGGTGATCGCCGCCGTCCCCCCGGTGCTGGCCGCCCTGGCGCTCGGCTCCACCCGCCTCGACTGGTCGAGGCTGGCCTTCACCCTTCTGGTGGTGGCGCTCTACCTGGTCGTGGTGCAGCTGCACGCCAACCTCATGGCGCCGTTCATCACCGGCAAGGCGGTGAAGCTGGCGCCCGCCACGATCATGATCGGCCTGCTGGTGGGCATCCACGTGGGCGGGATCGTGGGGGCGCTGCTGGTGGTGCCGGTGATCGCCACCGGCAAGGAGTACGGCCGCTACGTGCTGGCCAAGCTCACCGATCGCGACCCGTTTTCTGCTAGGTCCGCCTAGTGTCCTGTCAGGTTGTTTCGTCAAGATATCGTTGAGTTCGGGAATTTTCGGGTTCGTGGCGCGTTCGTGCTGGTGACACTGCCAGCATCGAACGGAGACGCCATGGCCAAGTCGAAGCGGGGACGCCCGACCGTCGAGATCATCCTGAGCGCAGCCGAGCGCCGCCAGCTCGAGAGCTGGGCTCGCCGGCATTCGAGCGCGCAGGCGTTGGCGTTGCGGTGCCGGATCGTCCTGGCGTGCGCGGACCCTGAGCTGTCCCGCCAAGAGATCGCGGATCGCGTCGGGTGCAACCCGGCCACGGTCACGAAGTGGCGGAACCGCTTCGCGGAGAAACGCCTCGACGGACTCGTCGACGAGCCCCGGCCCGGCGCTGCACGCAGCATCGGCGACGACGTGATCGAACAGGTCGTGATCGACACCCTCGAGACAGCGCCGGCGGACGCGACGCACTGGTCGACCCGGTCGCTCGCCGCGAAGCACGGGATCAGCCACCAGAGCGTCGCGGAGATCTGGCGGGCGTTCGGGCTGAAGCCGTGGCGCCAAGACGAGTTCAAGATCTGGCTCTCCCCTGATCCCCAACTCGTGGAGAAGATCCGCGACCTGGTCGGGCTCACATGAACCCGCCGGTCAACGCCGCGGTGTTCGCCGTGGACGAGAAACCCCAGATCCAGGCCCTCAACCGCACCGCGCCCACGCTGCCGATGCTGCCCACCACCCCGGCGCGGGCCACGCATGACTACCAGCGCAACGGCACCATCGACCTGTTCGCCGCGCTCGACATGGCCACCGGCAAAGTGATCACCGACCTGCGCCCGAACCATTCCTCAGCGGAGTTCATCAAGTTCCTCAACAAGATCAACCGGCAGGTCCCCGCCGAGTTGGACGTCCATGTCATCTTGGACAACCTCTCCACCCACAAGACCCCCGCAGTGCACAAATGGCTGCTACGCCACCGCCGGTTCCACTTCCACTTCACCCCCACCTACGGCTCCTGGATGAACCTCAAGGGTCCCCCTTCTCACCCACCCAGCGACGGTGTAATGCAAGCACCCCCCCAGCTCGACCGCGTCAAGGAACGAACGCGTCAGATCGAATGCTTCAAGAACCTCCGTGACTTCTGTCAACTTCCTCGTAAGACATCACGTGCCTCTCCTGGTCGACGGGTCCGGTCAACACCGACCAGTCGACTCAGGAGGGGCACCCACCAGACGGACCCTGGTGGGCAACGGACATCAACGAGAGCAGAACCACTGGCCACCAGTGGGCAGTTCTGTTGGCCACGCCCGGTCAGCTTTGGCCGCCTCCGGGCAGGATCTCATGGCCGCCGACATCCCGACATCACGGAACGTTGCAACAGCCGCCGCCGTCCGTCCTTCACCAAGACCCGGGCACCACAGCGCCCACGGCCACTCAGGTCGAGACGGTCTCCACGTACGCTCGCAACGCTCCCAGGGGTCTTCATCCTCAACAGCAATGGCCTTCGCACACCGCAACACCCCCGCGACTCCGAAGCGCCGCTGTGCCCCCTGCAACTCGAAACCACCCGCACTCATGAACCCGGAACGGTCACACCGCTCCCCTCACCCGCTTCGTGAACCGGGCCCGGAGCTGTTGTCGGCGGGACCTCCGCAATGGACACCCGCGGACCGGTCACAGCGCTGCCGTCGACGATCAGCGTCTCCTGACACGTCACCTCACATGCCAACCCAGGTGGGCGACTGATCTCGGCGAAGTACTGCGTGCGTGGCGAATCGAGCCCAGAACCCAAGTCCACTGCTGAGTCAGGGTTGGGGGTGAACGCCAGCTCGGCGGATGTCGACACGGGCGCAGTCGACATCACCCTCCCGAAGTTGTCCACGATGCGGACAAGGCGGGGCAAGGTGAACTGCAGACTCACACGAGTGAGTTCCCCTCGCCCAAGCCGTTGCCCACAGTACTGATCACAGGGTCGAATCGGAATCCTCACTCGCCCGACCGACTCAGCGTAGAGGTGAACTCCGCTCAGGTCATCTCCGGACAACTCAACCTCGTCAACATCACACGCAGATCCAACACCGTCGCCGTCGAGATCCGCTTGCCAGGTATTCGCGACCGCAGGACAGTTGTCAGCACTGTCCAATTTTCCATCCCCGTCGTCATCATCATCGATGACATCTGCAATACCGTCGCCATCTGTGTCCGACTGAGACGGGTTCACAAGAATCGGAGCATTGTCGCATACATCTCCAACCCCATCTCCATCCGCATCAGCTTGATTCCAATTAGGGACCAGCGCACAGTTGTCCGCACCGTCGCCACGCGTATCGCCATCGGTGTCTCGCTTTCGCGGATCGGTCCCGCTGCCACCATTTGAAATGCTCTTCACCTCGACTAGATCCGACAATCCATCACCATCGGTGTCGGCCCTTAGCGGATTGAGCTGGCGCCGAACCTCCTCGTTGTCCCTGATCCCATCGTTGTCGCTGTCCTTACGATTACGATTTGTGCCGAGAGCAATCTCAGCCTCATCCGTTAATCCGTCCTGATCACTGTCATCACAAGCGTCTCCCTTGCCATCCAAGTCCTCGTCCTTCTGTCCCGCATTCTTCACATACGGACAGTTGTCCCGTCTATTGAACACTCCATCGGCATCTGCATCAGCCTCACAACTGTCGCCAATGCCATCACCATCAACGTCTGTCTGTCCCGGATTGCTCAGCCTTGGGCAGTTGTCCTTACCGTTGGAGATCCCGTCGTTGTCCTGGTCCGAATCCTTGGCGTCAGGCACTCCATCGTTGTCTGAGTCGCTATCAGCGCTGTCGTCAAGACCATCGCAATCGACATCGCCCACCCCTAGCTCCACCGCCTCATGGGCCTTGATAGCGACGCATACGTCATGCGACGAATACGTCTGCAACTTCCGATCGTACTTCCTCGCTGCAGCAACCACAGCATTCCGGAGTCCCTTCATCTTCGTTGACTCGCCCGTGTAGTTGGACAGCGCATCGTGCCATATAACTGCCACCTTCCAAGACCCCATGCCACTGCTCGGAACGGCGATACCAGTCCCAGCGTGCTGCCCGCCCCTGGCAGCCAAGAAAGCAGCGTGGCTGACGATCGTAGAATTCGAGTGGACGAACCCATCATCCGGCTTTCCAGACTTCTTCTCGCTATACTGATCCGGATCCCCGCAATCAGCAGGGTCCGCCAACGAACGAAAGAGACTGCCCACACCATCAGAGGAGCAGGAGCCCAGCGGATCGCCGTGGTACCAATCATCGTGGAGTGAGGCTGACATGATGTCCGAAAGCCCTTCGTTGAGTGCTCCGGGCTCATTCTTCCCGCTTGGCCCATCAACGTGGTCGGTAATCCCATGCGTGAACTCGTGGACCATTATCTCGTCTGTGACACTCCCCGGCGAGAAGATCAAGGTTTCACATGCCCCACCCATATAGCTGGCGATCCCAGAGATCGCCTGCTCCTCTTCGACCACAACTTGAATGTCGTCCGGCCGGAAATACACATAGAGCGGCCCTGATCCACCCCAGTAGTAGTGATCCCAGGACATGCGGCCAAGCGCGAAGAACCTATGATATGTATCGTGCAAGGATCGGTATGCGAGAAATGCATCCGCGCTAAAGGCGGATCCGAGGATTCCGTCTTCATCGAACACCTCCTCGAGGTTGTCAAAAGCGTAACAAAGGTTCATGTTGTCATCGTCATCATCAACACGTGAGATCTCGAAGTCTTCTCCGTAGAAGTCACTGGAGGCGCTTCCACGAACCGAATAGAGCTCGCTGAGGTTCTCTGCATCAAGCACCACCTCCTCGATCATGTCCCCAGTCTCTGGCCGTTGCCCGTCAAGAATCACGCGCCACGCGAGACGGGGATCCCCCGGCACGCCGGAAATCGAGGGAACAAACCACGTGAGTTCGGGAACTCCCATTGTGTCGACCGCCGCGCCGTACAGTGCGGCAGCGCTCAGCACGGCGTCGACCTCGGACGTGAAGCTGCTGATACGACCACCTTCCTCGGCGGGCACAAGTCCAGCCAGGGTCTCTCCAGGGTTTGGAAGGTAGTTGCCAAGTACGGACGTCACGCTGTCGGAGTCTTCGTCAAGGCTGAGGATCATGTGTGCTCGATAGACAGGAAGATCGAGATAGTACTGTGCGAACCTGACGCTCCTCTCGCGATCATCGTTATCCAGTGACTTGCTCGCAACAAGATCTCTGGGTTCAACGCCGAGCAGCGCCGAGAACCGACCGATGAACCAACTCGCGCTTGCAATGGGATCTTCCGCCACGTTTAGCGGGACTGGAACGTCCAGGCTTGGCATCGAGACATCGCCCTGATCACCGACAGCTATGCTCGCCGGAATCAGCGACTCCGCCCGCAGTATTGCCAGCGCGTCTGCCGCTGGATCCGGCGCCCCCAGTCCGGGATTCGGTTTGGGAGTGCACGCAACCATTGCCAGGAGAGCCATGAGGACCCCTAATGCGAGCACACGACACAGTTGACTAGAGCTTCGCTCTCTCTGCACTATTCAATCCTCTCGCTCTGCCACGAACCTGGTTTGGCTCGCGGTTCACTACTCCTCGTCCTCATCACTACTACTCTTCTTGGGTGGCGCGATTGGCTCTTCTCCGGGCTTGGATGACTTCGTCGAATAGTGCTTTGCGACTGCACTGCCAATGGTCTGCGCTACCTTGCCGCAACTTCCCGCTGGTAGATCCGAGCAGATCGGGAGATCATCGAGCCCCGCTAGAGCCTGCTCAACAGGATTGCCCTCCAGTGTTGCGAGTTGGACGTTCAGCAGGAGCGGATCGCAGTTGTCCATAGGCAACATGGGGAGTGGCGAACAAATGAGTGTGCCGTCAGCCAGGGGGACAGGAACCGACCCAATTGGACACGTGTTTGGGGTCCATGCGTCCTGCTCTCCATTGTGGTCACTTCGGTTCACAGGGTCGCCCTTCGCATATTCGAAGACGTTCCCGCTCGCGACTTGGCCGAGCGGCTCGGGGGTCGTCCACCGGCCTGTAGTGGTGTCGTAGTCACGCGCACCGAAGCGCACGTAGTCGGTCTCGGAAGTTCGCAGTCCACCCGCAAACGCAAAGGGGTGCAGTTCCGATTCTGCTTCATCGACAACTCGGCCGAACTCATCGAACTTCGAAGTGTCGATCACATCACCCGAGTTCGCGTCGATGACCAATCGTGGACTATCCAAGTGATCCGTCACGATCTTGAATGTGTCGTCTCCCTCCACTATGGCGGTTGCGGTCGAACCGAGCCCATACACGAAGAGGCGGTCAACCGCATCCCCCGATCCGAGTTCTGCCGCCGGGCGGACCTGATCTTGGTAGATCAGCGTGCGGTGACGAGTTCCGTTGACATCCTCAGCCACGCGGCGGCCCTGACCGTCAAGTTGAAACGACAGCACTGTGCCGTCTGACAGTTGAGCGCCTCGCAATCCACCTGATCGATCGTATTGGAGGTGATCAACAGCAGAACCATCGATTCGTGTCGCTGTCTCCCCATTTGGTGTGTGGTAATACGACGCGCCATCGTATGATTGCAGTCGGTCGTCGCCATCAAATGTGCCAGTCTCGGTCGCGCCACCATCTGTGCGCGCAAGTCGATTGCCATTAGCATCGTAGGTATAGCTACGTGTGCCGCTCTCATCTGCTGCCTTGTTGAGACGATTGCGGTTGTCGTAAGTGAATGTTGTGGACTCATCGCCTTCAACAACTCTCGTCAGTCTGCCCAGCGGATCGCGCTCATGGACGGCGGAGAATACAATGTTGCCATCGGCTGTGACAGTATGGGACTGCAAGTCGCCAAACTCGTCGTAAGTATATCGATCGATTACCGCTCCAAGGTCTGTCCGTTCGATGCGGTTCGTTCCATCTTCATAGGAAATCGTCATTTCCCCCGCAGAGATAATGCGATCATCATCGTCATAATGGTATTCGGTCGGATGCTCTGTGTTGACGGAGACTGCTATCAGGCGAAGTCGTGTGTCGAATGTCCTATTTACAGTACCCGACACGTCGCCCGTCCACTCCTGCGTCTTGAGGATGCGCCCGCTCCATGTGTTTGTCAGAGCCACTCCAGATTCAGTTGAAGTACCTACGCGGCCTGAACTGTCGTAGGTGAAGCTTCGCGTATGTACCGGATCTGTGATGGAGGCCAGCTGCCCGCCGGAAGTCCACTCGAGCTTTCCCTGACTTCCGTCTGGATACTCGAGTGACGTGAACTGGTTATCGGGATTCCACTCGTACTTCCATATCCGGTCCTCGGGTGACACGTACCCAACCGGTCGATTCTTGGAGTCATAAGCGTACTCGTGGTTGACCTGATTCGGCATTCTGAGGCTTACCACATTGCCTGCTTTGTCGAGGGTGTTGCCTCCAAGGTCCAGGCCATCCTGGGTTGCATTGAGGACCCGCCCGATAGCATCCCTGCTGAGATCGGTGACCTGGCTGAGGGGATCGGTGATCGTGTCGACGTAGCCATCGGGGCCATAGCCGTATTGCCACGTTCGATCGGCGAGTGTTCCGTCCTGTGTGGCCTGGATCACGCGCCCTCGGACGTCATAGGAGATCGCGGTCGGCACGACACCCGGCGGCGCGACGAGCTCCGGGCGACCTCGCTCGTCATACCTAGTGGTGGAGGTGACACCCTGGTTGGAGACCGTGGTCAGCGTGGCGGCCTGCGTGTCCCATGTCGTGGAGTCCGCAACGACCGTGTTCACCTTCTCCTGCCACACGACTGAGGTGAACGTGAGCGGCGAGCGCGTGGAGGCACCCGGCGAGGTGATCGTAAGCTCGTCGGTTCGGGAGCCGGCGATGCCGCTCATCGTGGTGATGGTCTTCGACACGTAGGCGGCGCTCTGACCCCAGCGTGGATCGGGGGTCGTGAACTTCTCCACGGTCTGCTGTGTCACCCCGTTCGACCCGGCGAACGCCGTCAGCGAGGATCCGGTCGCCCGGTTCAGCACGGTACGCCGTGCGCCGGATGGCTCGATGACCGTGCCCTGGCGATCTCCGTTCTTCATGATCTCGGTCCGGTATAGCGTCTGGCGGCCGGCAGCACTCGTCCAGGTGATCTCCCGCCCGAAGCTCCTGGTGGCGGTGGCGGGGAGGTCCGTTCTGGTGAGCGTGGAGGTGTTCCCCAGCGGGTCGAGGGTGCTGGTGAGGCGTCCAAGTGCGTCGTACTGCTTCTGACTGGTGCCGCCCAACGGGTCTGTGAAGCTGGTGAGGAGTCCTCCTGGCGCGTAGCCGATCACCCACTGGCGGGGCAGCGGATCCGTGACCGCCGCCAGGTAGCCGTCACCGTGGTAGCTCAGGTGGGTCACATGCCCATACGGTCCGACGATCGCCGATGCTCGCCCCTGGGGGTCCCGCTGGATTTGCACGAAGTTCCCGTCTCCGTCGCCGACGCTTGCCAACCGACCCTCGGCGTTATACGCGAACTCCGCGCGGATCGCCTGGGTGAGCCCGTCGACGGTCCTCAGGTGGCGTCCTTCACGGTTGAAGATCCAGACCTGACCGGCATCAGGGCTCGGAATGCGGATCTCGTTCGGGTTCGCCGTGCCGTCGGCTGTCCGGTAGCTGAGAATCGAAGCGCGGACCTTCCCGCCGTACCGCTCAGTGAGGTGCAAGTGACCAGTCGAGTCGAAAGTGAACCCCCCGGGATAGGGGATCATCGTGCCGCGCAGGTTCCCCCCGTCTGGTTCAGAGGTGGTGGTCGACTTCTCGTGCACGAGGTGGATCGTCGCGCCCTGTGGGCTCTCGATCGTGAAGAGGCCCATCCTGTAGGTGCCCAGCACCCCGCCTTGATCCATCGTGAAATAGATCTGACCGTCGCGTGAGATCTTGATGCGAAGGGGAACGACGTTCTTCGTCAGCGCACCGCTACCGTCGGTGACTCCACCGGACCCGCCTCCGGCCAGGCGCTTCGTGCTCCCGTCACGTGTCACGAGCATGATCGCCGAATCGTCGCTCACGACGAGGTTCCCCTCATCGTCGACATCCAAGTAGATCGGGTCCGCGAACTTCGCCTGAGTCGCTGGCGTGCCGTCCGGTGTACGGCCGTAGCCGTTTCCGCCCGCGTAGGTGTTGATCGTGCCGTCCGGAGTGATCTTCCGGACGCAATCGCAGTTCGGGTCCGCGAGATAGATATTGTCGTCGTCGTCGATGGCGAGACCACTTGCGAAGCCGATTCGCGCGTTGATCGCTGGTCCACCGTCGCCCGTGTACCAGGCTGCGCCTTGTCCGAAGCTGTGGGATCCCGACAACCTCACTACCTCGTCGTCGGTCGGGTCCTCGGGGTCGTCACCGGGCTCAAGGCGGTAGAGCACGGCGCCGCGACTGTTGGTGGTGCGCAGGAAGACCAGGCGGTCCTGTGAATCGAAGGCCATCGACTGTGCGTTGTAGTAGTTCGCCCCGACCTCGTTGCCTGCGCTGTACCTCGCCACGAACCGGCCGTCGGCGTCGAAGCGAAGGATCGAGCTGTCGCTCTGGTTGGTGAAGTCGCTGACGTACAGGTTGCCCTTCGAGTCGATCGCGACCTCTCGAAGCTCGTTGAAGTCGAGGTCGGTGGCCAGATCGCCCGGAACAGCGGTCTTGAATGGCTTGGTGCCACCCCCCACGAGCGTCGACACCACGCTCTCCGCGCGGAGGTCCTCGGCCCTTAGGCTCGTCCCGTCTCCGAGGCTGATGTCGCCTGTGGTCGGCGACATCGCATGGTGGTTGCTGATGCGCCAGCCTCCGAGTGCTGCGGAGTTGTTGGCGTGGCCCGGCACGGAGTAGGTGCGCGGGAACTCGGCGCAGATCTGGATCTCGCTTCCGGGACCCGACAGCAGGCCCTCCATGGGCCAGTTGACGTACGCAGCACCGAGATCGCCTTGACCCCAGGTCTGCAGCAACGGCGGAGGGGAGAACACGCCTCCGCCGCTTCCTCCGAGGCTTGCTGAGACGCGAGCACGTCGGTACACGTGGCACACCTCGTGGTTGACCGTCACGGCCCCGAAGATGGCCCGGCCGTAGGCGTCGACGGTCGGCGCCTCAAACGGCACAGCGTCCGACGAGCCATCCAGCTGAGTCTCCGGAAGCGCCGTACCGGCTGCGTCACCCGACACGCTCGCTCGAACCGGAGTGCCCGCCAGGCCCACGGGGCGGGGGTAGCGGACGATCCTTCGGCCCCGGCTGGTGCGGCCGAACTGGTCGAAGCTCGAGTAGCTCAGATCGAGATCCGTGCCCGCCAGCGGAATCGACTCCCTCACCGTCTGGCTCTCGCACCCGATGACGCTGTGGCCGGGCTGCTGTGGTTCCCCGCTTCCGGGGCACCCGCAACCACTGCACTGGTCCTCATCGTCGATCACCGGAGCATCCGGTCCCTCGCAGGGCACAGGGTTCCCGCTCTTGTCACCGCAGGTCACGCTCGGGTTCATGTCGACCGCACTGAAGCGCGTCAGCTCCACCCGCCACAGCTCAGCCCCCGGGTCGTACATTTCAGCCAGGCGGCTTCGTTCCGCGTCGTCGATGTCCAGCGGCGACCCCGCGAGCTCCGTCGGGGATTCCGCGATGCCGTCACCGCTGGCGTCGATCTCAGCGAGACCTCCGGACTCACCGACGATCGCCACGACGTGGCCGTCCTCCACGGGTATCCAGTTGGCGGTGGCCGTGTCGTAGTAGGCGGTCGGCACCGCCGCTCCCACCGGCGCTCCCAGATGGTTGTCGTGATAATGGATGACCGGCCGACTGAAGCTGACGGTCGTTGCACCGATCGCCTCGGCCTCATCGGTGGTCACCTTGATGGCGTAGGTGTACGCCTGGGTCTCCGGCATCTCCCCGGGCATGGCAGAGACACCCGCGTCGCCCACGGTGTACTCGGTCTGCCGCAAGGCCAACGCCGGTAGCGGGACCGTACTGCCATCTGATAGCTCGGCGCTCGCCTCGGTACCACCCTCGATCAGAAGGGCCGAGGCGCGCTCACCGTAGACGTCCTGCTCCGTCGGCCCAACTGCAGCGGCATACTCGCCGAGGGGAATCGAGCTCGGCACCACGACGTCCACGTCATCGGTCCGAGGGATCATCGTCACCTCGTCGGTGATCGCCCAATCACCGGGCGGCACCTCCGCAGACCGCTGCACTTCGAGGAAGCCATCCTTGGTGAGCCGCACGGTACGCTCACCTCCACCGTTGACCGCGAGATCGAACCACCCGTCGGCGCGGGTGTAGGTGAAACCCACATCAGGATCATCGAGGAGCTCGACGCGGACGTTCGGCAGCACCCCCCCATCGCGCGTGAGCACCCGGCCCCGGACGACCGCCACCCGATCCGGATCGATCGAACCCGGAATGACCGCCTGCTGCGTGGCGGTCGGTCCCTTGTACAAGAAGTCGACCCGGCTGGAGAACGCAGGCTCGACGGTCGGATCGATCGGCGGGGCGTCCAGCTCAGTGAGCACCGGTTCGAACCGTGCCAGGAACGTCACTGGCGCCGCCGGGGCGCGTGACACGTTGCCGGCGGCGTCGGCAACCTCGACGTAGTACGCGAGCGACTCTGTCGGCGAAGCGACGGCCGCCGCCCAGACATCCCCTGTCGACGGGGACATCGGCAGCTCTTCCACCTCACCGCCAACCGGCCCGACGAACAGGGTGGCCTCCGCCACGCCGGAGGTGTCGGAAGTAGCGACCGACAGCTGCAGGTCGCTCCCCTCGAACACCACCGTGTCGCCAGTCACCGAGAGGATCGCCGGCGCGGTGGTGTCGAGTTCGATGTCGTCCGAAACGACGATGCTCTCGTTGCCGGCAGCGTCCCGGAACTGGGCGGATACACGTCTTGCGCCATCGCCAGCCTCAGCAGGCAAGGTCCACGTCTTCGCCGTCGAGTACGGCTCCCAGTCGAGACCCGAGAGGTCGTCACCGTCCCCGACTCGCATCTCCGTCACTGCGACGTCGTCACTGGCTTCCAAGGCGAGCTCCACCGACAAAGTCGACGTCGCGACGCGACCGTCGGCAATCACGACGGACCCGGCAGGGCCTGTGGTGTCGGGGCCCCTCGTCACCGTGTAGATCGAACCGTCGGCTTCTGGTGCACGAGTAGTGTTCCCCACGCCATCCGTGGCAACGAGGTAGTACTCGATCCCGTCCCCCACGGACAGCACCGCTTCGAAGGCGCTTCCCCCCGTTCCGCCCATGACCGCAGCGGTGAACGAGGAACCTCCCAGGGGCCTCCACATGACCTCTACCGAGGCCGCCCCGGTACCGCCGTCCACGACCGAGGCCCCAATGGTGACGGTCGCGTCGGAGGGTGCAACCGATACGTCTCCGGTCACGTCAGTGACCACAGGTGCCGCCGTATCCAGTTCGATCGAGGCGGAGCTCACGATCGAGTGATTGCCGGCCTGGTCGCGGACCTGCACCGACACGATCTTCAGCCCATCCCCATCGGGTAGAACCCAGGAAACCGAGCCGGCGAACGGCCGCCACTCCGCGCCACTCGGATCGCCGCCGTCGGCAACGCGCATCTCGACCACGCCGGAGCCGATTCCATCTTCGGCAAGAGTGGTCAGCGCGACCACCGGAGAGCTCGTCGCGGATACGCCACCCTCGATCTCGATCGAAGTGGAGGGTGCCAACGTGTCCAACGTGATCGAGTCCGACGCCGCAGCCGAGAGGTTCCCGGCCGCATCTCTGAACTGCACCGACACCGTCTTCTCGCCATCAGGAGCCGGCAACGCCCAGGCCTTGGTTTGCGCAAGTGGTTCCCACGAGGCGCTGGTCGGATCGGAGCCATCGCTGACGCGCATCTCTGTCACCCCGACCTCGTCGGTTGCCACGATCCTGAGCGTGACCCCTCCCGAGTTCGTCGCCGAAGCTCCGCCCTCGATCTGGATGGTCCCCGTCGGCGGAGTGACATCACCGCCACCACCGCCACCACCGCCGCCACCGGGTGGTACGCATGCCGCGCCCACGACGGCGACTGCACAAGCAACGACGATCAACCCTCGACACCGGTACTTCCGACCCATGACCCATCCGATCGCTCAGGTACCCGCAGCGACCAGCGGGCACCCATGACCTCGAATCACGCGGCACGGCCACGCGACACCCTTCGTCTAGTGGCATCCGCCCTCAGTGTCATGAGTAACTGCCTACTCATGGCCAAGGAGGTGAGATCTACCGCCGATCACCGCCGTCCGCCGGCCCTCAACCAGCAACTGCGACGCGACGACCGATGAGTAGGTGAGTGCTCATGCGCGCTGCGTCCGGAACACCGACGATGGGAGTGGGTCACTGCTCGCGACGGCGAAGGGTGGACCCGTGCTCAAGCGGGCAGGGCCGGCGTGTTCGCCCCGCTCTCCGGCCTTGTCCGCTTGGACGTCGCCCACGTGACCGCGAAGGTCGGGGGCGAGGCCCCCTGCGGGATCGCGCTCAGCACCGAGCGGCAGCGGCCAGCTCGGCGAGTCGGCAGATCGAGTCGCCGGTCACGATCCAGCGCCCGTCCACCCGATCGAGATCCGCTGACAGCGGAGGGAAGGCGAGCTTCCCCTCGACGAGGAACACGTAGTCGAGCGTGGCCGCGTCGCCATCGGTGGAGAGCGCCGTCGCCACCGGTTCCGCTCCGGGCCAGACCTTCGCCGCACCGTCGCGAACGGCCTGGCGGGCATCGAGCACCGCAGGATCGGGGGGCAGGTGATCGGCGACCGCCGCGTTGTCGAGCGCGGGATCGAACACGAGCGCGAAGGCCTCCAGCACCGACTGCTCCTCCTCGGTGTGCGGTTCGACCGGCGCCGGCGCGCCCAGCGCCGGACGGACCGTCCTGTCCGGTGCGCCGCCGTCGACCTGCGACAGCTCGAAGCGGTGCAGCGCACCCTCGACCGCCGTGTAGCCGCTGTCGCCGACGATGGCCAGCGACCCCTGCGGGATCCGAGCGCGGGCCACCACCGTGAGCTCCTCGGGATCGACCAGGTGCAGCACGTCGGGTGACCCCTCCTCGGCGGTCTGGCCCACCACCCAGATCCCTCGCGGACCGGCGTTCAGCCCGAAGAGGTCCGACAGGACGGGACCGTCGGCGTTCAGGTCGAGCGTGTCGAGCACGCCGGTGCTCGGGTCGAGGCGACCCAGGTAGCCGAACTCCTTCCAGCGGATGAACACCTGCCCGTCCAGCGCCAGGAGCTGCGCCCCCGCAGGGAAGGCTTCCTTCACCTCCAGCGCTCCGGTCCCCAGGTCGAGGATCGCGAGCTGTTCGGCGCACGCCACACCGAAGACCAGGGTGTCCGGAGCCGGTTGCACCACCGAGCCGGCACCGCACGGCGGGGCCGGGTGGCGTTCGAGGATCGTCCCGGAGGTGAGGTCGAGGCGCACGGCCTCCATCCGCGTGGTGGTGCCGGCCAGCACGTCGGCGTTGAGGACGCGCAGTCCGAGCCAGAGCTCCGAGGTGCGGGGGAGATCGGCGTTCATCCCTGCTCGGGCGTCCGCACCGAGGTCGACCACGTGACGGGTGGCGAGCGTGTCAGGCTCCAGCACCGTCACCATCCGACGGTCGGCGCCCAGCAGTACCAGGCCGTCCGGCGTGGCGGTCCAGCCCTCCAGCGCCCCGACCTCGGCGTCGGCCAGCACCTCGCCCGTGGCGGGGTCCACCCGGGCGAGACGGTCAGAGGTCGTCATGGCGTAGAGGTCGTCGTCGCTGCTGCGCAAGGAGTCCCACTCCTCGGCCCCGGAGCCCAGCGGCGTCAGCTCGAGCGTCGGGATTCCCGACGGGTCCGTCGCGGTCTCGCTCCCGTCGTCCTGAGAGCCGGCGTCGTCCGCCCTGGCCGGAGCCGGACCCGCCGACGGCGCCCCGGTCACCGCCGTCACCCTGTCCGCCTCGCCGGCCTGCTGCTCCGACTCGCCCTGGGCACACGCCGACACCAGCAACGCCACCACCACGGCGGCGACCGCGACCCTCCCGCCGAAAGATCCACCGGCCACGAGGCGCCTCACCGCTCTCTCCCATGTCGACCCATCTCGTCCTCCCGGAGAGATCCTCGCGCGCGAGGGACGCACGAGGTCGAGGACCTGGCACCAACGCGTGGGATCGCTCGCAATTTTCGCTCTCGTCGCGACGGGAACCGAGCCGCCCAGGCGTTGATGTGGAGAGACCGCCGACGACGAGAACCGCAGCCATGACCACCACCATCTCCGACCTTCCGGGCGCACGCCCACCGGATGCGACTGGCAACCCGACCGTCCCTCGAGGGGTGGTGGAACAGCTGTCTGTTGCGATCGACCCGAAGCGTGCGGCGCGTGCCGGTCGGCTCCCCCTGGCCGTGCTCTCGGGCCCTCCCCGCAGCGGCAGCGGCTCCGTGTTGCGCAACCTGCACGAGCGGTTGGGCGGTCAGGTGCGCAGGGTCGAGATCGTGAGGGGCTGCGACACTGGTGCCTCGGTGCCCCTGGCACCCTTCGGTCACCTCCTGGTCGACGGCGCCGACCTCGAGGATTTGGATGTCGGTTCCACGCCCGTGCTGATCGGCGCGCTCCGCCGCCGCCTCTCGGCAGCGAAGGTCGTGCTGCTGGTCGACGACGCCCATCTGCTCGATGCAGCGTCGCTCACCCTCGTCGAGCAGCTCGTGCTCGACGAGGGGTGTCCCACAGTGCTGGCGCTCAGCCCCCACAGGGACCAACCGGACGGGCTGCGCCGCCTCGCGTCCACTCCCGGCTGCGTGCGGGTGGACCTCGGCCCGCTGGATCGAGATGCGTGCGACGATCTCGCCGGTCACCTCGTCGGCGGGGACCTGGACGACGGCTTCCTCGAGCAGCTCTGGGAGCTCACCGGTGGCCACCGGCTCCTCGTGCAGCTGGTGGCGGGGGCCTCGGGCGGCGATCCGGCCCGTGACCCGGCACCGCCGCAGGATCGTGCGGGCGCCACCGAGCGCCACCTCCTCTCCGAGCACCCCGTCGTCCGAGCTGCGCTCGACGAGTGGCTCGCCGGGCTGGAGGACCCCCGCCTCGCCGATGCCGTGGCGATCTGCGCCAACCTGCCCGAGCCTCTGGCCGTCGCCACCTTCGGCGTCCACACCGTGGAACAGGCCGTGTGGGCGGGAGTCCTGGTGTCCGAGCCAACGGGCGGCGGACGCGTGCTGCGGTTCTCGGCTGGGCTCCTCCGACAGCGACACCGCGATGCCGGAGGACGGGCACGTCAGCGGGCGGCGGCGGCGGCGGTGCTCACCGAGCTCGACCTGTCACCGTGCGCCCGGGCCGGGGGCGTCACGACGGCCCTGCGCGCTCGGCTCCTCCTGGCCCTCGGGCGCTGCGATCCGCAGGTCCTGGCCGAGGCGGCGAAGCGCGCCCTGGTCCACCACCGACCCGAGGAGGCGCTGGAGCTCGCCGAGGCAGCCCAGGCGTGCGGTTGGAGCCTCGACGGGGCGCTCGCCCGCGCCGGCGCCCTCTCCATGCTGCGACGGGCCGAGGAGGCCGAGACGGCCTTCGCCCAGCTCACCCCCGACGTGCCCGGGGCGACGGCATCGCAGGTGGCCGTCGGGCACTCCCTCGCCGTGCTGCACGACCTCGGCGACGCCGACCGGGCAGCACTGCTCCTCCGAGGAGCGCTCGACCACGCCGAGGATGCCTCGGCGCACGACCTCCGGGCGCTGTTGGCGAGCGCCGAGCACCACCGGGGAGCGGTCCTCGCCGCAGCGGAGCACGTGCGGGATGCTCGCAGGTCGGGTGGGTTCCCGCTCGACGCGCTCCCGGGCCTCCTGGCCGCGCACGTGGCCGTCGGCGACCCGGAGACCGTCCTGACGACGCTGCACGAGCACCCCGGGGCCTGGGATCACCCGCCGGCGGCGCTGCTCCTGGTGATGGTGCGAATGCTCGCCCTCCACCAGGTCGGCCGGCTGGGCGAGCTCGACGGTCCGGTCGACGGCCTGCCGGCGCTCGACACCGATGCGGTGCTCGACTCGTGGATGATCCGGCGGCTGATGCCCCTGGCGCGCAGCGCGCTGACCGGCGCACCGGTCGGGCACCGGGTCCGCCCGGAGGAGCTGGAACGCCTCCAGCGGAGCTCGCCCGTCCAGCTCGGCGCCTGGCTGCTGCCGCTGCTGTCCCTCCAGTCCGCCGCCGGCGGGCATCACCGCGCGGCTCGTCAGCTCCTCGATCGCGCAGCGCGCCTTCCTGGAGCCTCGGAGGATCGACGGTCCTGGTGGGCGGAGAGGGCCGAGGCCGCGATCCTCGCTGCGGAAGGTCGCACCGACGAGGCGGTGCAGCGGTGCCTGAGCCTGGCGAACCGCTTCGAGGCCGAGCACTTCCATCGCACGACCAGCCTCCACGACGCCGTCCGCTACGGGGCCGTCGAGGCGGCGTGCGAACCGCTCACCCGGATGGCGGCGAGGCCAGGAGCCACCTGGTGGGACTCGGTGTGCGCCGACCACGCCCGCTCCCTCGCCGCAGGGGATGTGGCCGACCTGCTGGCGACCGCCGACCGGTTCGAGCAGGGAGGTCTGGTGCTGCTCGCCCTGGAAGCCGCGTCGCAGGCCGCCCGGCTCGCCCCGGCCGGGAGCTCCGCCGACCGGGTGCAGACCATGGCGGCGGCCGGCACGATCGCCCGGCTGCGCGCCGACTGCGGGGCCGCGAGGACTCCCGCGCTGCGCGACACGGCCTCACCGCTCACCGATCGGGAGTACACCGTCGCCGTGCTCGCCTCGGAAGGGTTGGCGAACCGAGCCATCTCCCAGCAGCTGGGCACGTCGGTGCGCACGGTGGCCAACCAGCTCCAGCGGGTCTACGAGAAGCTGGGGATCCACTCGCGCCTCGAGCTCACGGAGCTGCTCGGCGAGGAGTCCCTCTCGGGGTGAGCGCTGCGTGGCGACCACGACGGGCCGGGGCGACGGCGGGTCCCTCACCAGCAGTTCGACACGCCTTCGTCGCGCAGGAGCGCGTCCAGGTTCGCCAGGCGTTCGCCGGAGCGACGAAGCAGCTCGAGTCCTTCTTCGGGTTCCCCGCGCTCGACGCGCCGGATCGCGTGGCGGAGGTCGCTGTCGATCCGCTCCGCCTCGGCGTCGAGGGGCTCGGGTAGAGCGCCAGCCGCGGCGAGGGCCGACCGGAAGGTGCGGAAGGCCGCCAGCAGCTCCTGGGAGGCGGCGAGCAGCTTCTCCGGAGCACTGATGGTGGAGGCGTTGGCAGGGCTGACGACGTCGTCCAGCTCCGATCCAGCGAAGGTCGCCCCCGAGAACGCGTCGCACGCCGCCCTGGCCGCGTCGAGGTCGATGGAGCCGCCCGTGGCGGAGACTCCACCGTCCTTCGTGCTCCCCGCACCCCCGTCGTTGCCCGACACGCCGCTGGAACCGCCGCGTGGCCCGAGCATCCACACGGCCGCCACGATGAGCAGCGCCATCGCCGCGACGGTCAGGATGACGGTGCCCCGCCGGCGCTCGGCCATCGACACCACGACGTCGGAGCGCGAGCTCTTCGTCGGCTCGTCCCCGATCGCCCGGTCCGGCGAGAGCTGCTCGGCGGCGTGCGAGTCCCCGCCGAGGAGCTCCCCGCGAAGGCGCCGCTCGAACTCCGGCGGCGGCATCCTCGGCTCCTCGGCCGAGCGGAGGACCTCGTCCAGGTCACGACCCATCGGGACCACCTCCGTCCGTCGGCTCCACCAGTTGCGCGGCGGTGTCGTCACCCAGCGCTGCGGCCATGGCCCGACGCCCTCGAGCCAGCAGGGACTCCACCGCCCGGGGGCTGCGGTCCAACATGGCCGCGACCTCCTTCACCGGGTAGCCGTCGACGTGGTGCAGCAGCAGGACGGCCCGCTGCATCACCGGGAGGGCGTCGAGCAGCTCGATCACCTCACCGGATCCGACGTCTCCCCCATCCGCCTCCCACCGGCTTCCTGCGGCCAGCACGGCGAGCCGCGGACGCCACCGCTGCTCGCGACGCCACCGGTCGACGATCCGGTTCCGCGCCGCGGTGAGGAACCAGGCCGTGTTGAGCTCCGCGCCGGGATCCGCGGCGAGCTGCTCGGCGGTGACCCGGAAGACCTCCGCGGTCACGTCCTCGGCGTCGTGCAGCGGCAGGCGGGCGCGACAGAACCCGAACACGACCGGCAGGTGCTCCTCGTACAGCGCGGCCAGCCGGGAGGTGGCGTGCGCCGACGAGCTGACCTCCGCCACGTGTTCCTCGCCCACAGGACTCGGAGCTCCTCCCTGCGGCACCCGGACGAGCCCACCGATGCCGCACCCGGATCTGACTCGCACGTCAGCTTCGCATCCGCGCGGGAGCACTGCAACGCTGCGGCCGCCAGGTCCGGAGGCACCCTGGGTGGAAGCTGTTGGCGGGCACCTCGACCCGGTGATCACTTGCACCACGCTAGGAGAGGAGCCCGAGGCGCGCATGAGTCACGGGACTGCTCACGGCCGGACCCCGGCCCGCCTGCATCGGTCACCGCACTCGCCGTTGCGCGCGGGACGACATGCCCTGGGCATGGGTCAGGACCTCACCAGTCGCATGGCGAGCTCCGTCAGCTGCGACAGCGCGACCGGGTGCTCGAGCGCGGCCTGGGCGAGCACCAGGTCCACCATCGCCTGGGCGACGGTATCGACCTCTGCCGCCGAACCGCCGGCCGACCGTCCGCCGATCAGCTGCGCGACGAGCGGTCGCAACGGCCGCTCCAGAGGTACAGGCTCACGGCCGCCGGAGCGGCCTTCGGCGGCAGGTTCGGAGCCCGGCGCGCCCACCGCAGGCCCGGCGCGCCGCTCCACCCGCTCGACGAGCAGCGCCGCCGCGCAGTGGCGGTCGCTCGTGGCGCACCTCCCCAGCTCGTAGAGCCCGTCGGCCAGCCGAAGCTCCACCGGTGCGTCCTCACGCCTGCCGACCGCGGCCTCGATCGCCGGGAGATGGCGAGCGAAGGCCAACGCCGCCACGCGCTCGAGGGTGCCGAAGCAGGCCAGCACCACCTCCGGGGACCAGTCGAGCACGTCGGCCACCTGCGCGAAGGTGACGCCCGGGATGCCGGCGGAGAAGAGCGGCGCCGCCGTCGCCGCAGCAGCGACCAGACGGTCGGGGTCGGGTGCCGGCTCCACCCGTCCACCCGAGAGGCGGGCGCCGATCTCCTCGAAGCCCACCGGCTGGCGGATCGGCGTGGTCAACACCCCGGCGATCACCACGGCCACGTCGGAGAGGAGGTCCGCTCGGACGCTGTCGGGTTCGCCCATCCACTGGTGCTGCAGCCCCTCGAACAGCGACCACATGATCTGGGCGATCTCCCGGAAGGTGAACGGCTCCACCGGCACCCGCCCGGTGGCAGCACCGACGCCTTCGTAGATGGCCGTGAGCTCCTCGACCCATCGGCGGTTGAACCGACCGAGGAGCCGGGTGAGCTCCAGGGGAGCGCCGTGGTCGCCGGTCGCGGAGTAGAACCTGCACAGACGGCGCTCGAAGGCCACCTCGTCAGCGCTGGTGTTCACCGCCCAGTTGAAGTCGGCTGCCGCCCGCACCGCGTCGACCAGGGAGGCGATGTCCACACCGTCGAAGCCCCTCTCGACCGACTCGATCCTCACCGGCGAGCGGGTCTCGACGAACTCCTCGACCATCCCCAGCGCCAGGTCCGCCATCGTGGGGAAGTGGTAGGTGACCGCCGAGGGGGTCAGCCCGGCTTCGGCAGCCACCTCCCGCAGGCTCACGCCGCAGAGCATCTGCTCGACGTCGCGGCGACCGGTGAGCTCCCACGCCGCCCGCACGACCCGGCGCTTGGTCTCCTCTCCCTTGGCCGTGGGCAATGTGCGCTCCTCGACACCGACCCTGACATGGCCGGGGGATCGAGCACGGTCCCCGGCACGACCGCCCAACGAGCTGCCGATCCCAGGAGTCTGCCCCGCCTCGCCGACGCGCAGGGGGAACGCGGGACCGCACATGCCCTGCATGCACTGTGCATGCAGGGTGGTAGGGTGGGGCCATGCCGGCGATCCAGGTCCGAGACGTCCCCGACGATGTCGTCGCCGCGCTCAAGCAGCGGGCCGCGGACGCCGGCCAGAGCTTGACGGAGTTCCTTCGCACCGAGCTCGCCCGGATCGCTCGACAGCCCAACCTCGACGAGCTCTGGGCTCGAGTGCAGCAGCGCGGAAGTGCCGGGAGCTCCACCTCCGCAGCGGACATCCTGCGCGCCGAACGCGACGCCCGATAGTGCTCGTCGTCCTCGACGCGTCAGCTGCGGTCGAGCTGCTGTTGGGCACCGGTCGCGGCGCGGCCGTACGACACGCCCTGCGCCAGACCGACGGCCTGCACGCACCGGACCTGCTGGTCAGCGAGACCGTCTCGGTGCTGCGCTCGCTGGTCCTGCGCCGCGAGGTGACCGCGCCACGCGCGGCCGGCGCCGTGGATGACCTGTGCCGTCTGCCCGTCACGCTGTGGCCGACGCTGCCCCTCGCCGACGCTGCATGGGAGCTGCGCCAGGAGCTGACTGCGTACGACGCGATGTACGTCGCACTCACCAGGGAGCTCGACGCCACCCTGGTGACCTGTGACGGGCGCCTTGCCCGTGGCGCTCGTGCGGCCGCCGGCATCGACGCGGTCGACATCGCCGAAGCGCACCACTTCCCCGACTGACCTCGCCGCTGCCGCCCGGGGTCCGGCACCGCCACCGGGCTCGGCACGGCCCTGTGCGAAGATCTACACCGCGAGTTTCGCGGAGCGCTTCGCGGAAACCCCCGGGCCTCTAGCTCAGTTGGCAGAGCAGCGGACTTTTAATCCGATGGTCGTGGGTTCGATCCCCACGGGGCCCACCGACGGCACGCGCGAACGGCCGACGATGGCGGAGAGGCCACCACGGGTCGGCACGTGCGGGGTCCGCACCACCGTCCGTGGTGTGGACGCGTCCGCGGTCGCGTGGATTCCACGGTGGGTGGTGGTCGTGCCTCGGCGGCGATGTCGTAGTGCCTCGTTAGGCTCAGGGTCACGCCCGCCGGCGGGCGTGACCGACGGGTCCCCCCGGACGCCGCCGGACGATCGTCATCACCAGACCGCGAGCTCCAGGCGCTCGAGGATCCGGCGGTCCATCGTGAGCAGCGGTGAGCCCGCAGCCAGCGCGTCACCGGCGATGCAGCGGTCGAACGGGTCGCGGGTCCACTCCAGCGGCGCGGCTGCGGCGACCATGGCCGCCGTGCTCACCTCGGAGACGCCGAGCCCGATCCGCTGCTCGAGGTCGTCCACGATCTCCGCGCCGCCCACCCGGATCCGGCCGATGTCCCGCAGGGACGTCAGCTCCAGCTGCACCATCGGACAGATCACCGCTGGGCGCTCCTCGAGCAGCCCGAGGGCGGTCTGGCTGAGCCGCTCCCGCTCGCCGGTGAAGAGCCACACCACCACGTGGGTGTCGAGGCGGACCTCTGCGCTCACCCGGCGCTCAACGCCCGGGCTCCCCGTCGTGGAGCTCCGACCACTCCTGGGACCAGTCGATCCCCACCAGGTCGCCGCTGTCGCCGCTGACGACCTCGGGGCGGCGGACGAGCCGGTCGAGGCGCGACATGGGCTCCTCGGCAACGATCCGCAGGCGCCGACCACCCCGTTCGATGATCACCGGCTCGCCGGTCGCCAGCACGCCGTCGAGGATCCGGTAGATGTCCTGTCGGAGCGAGGAGGCGGTGACGACCACCGCGCCAGGATAGCACGTACGTGATCCAATACTCCGTACGTACGTCTTCAGCTTCTCAGCTTCCTTCGGGCCAGCACCCGGGCGAGCCCGATCAGCACCACCGCCCACAGCGCCAGCACCACCAGGTTCTCCCACACCTGCGCGAGGCCGGCGCCGTCGTAGCTGGCGTCCAGCAGGGCGTCCACGGCCCAGGCGTGCGGGGTGAGCACCTTGGCCAGCACCTGCATGGCCTGGGGCGCCAGGAACAGCGGGAACATGCACCCGCCCAACGCCGCCATGCCCAGGCCCAGCGGGATGCCCACGCTGGTGGCCGAATCGGGCTTGTCGAACACCGCCCCGATCAGGGCGCTGGCACCGACCGCCACGAACCCGAAGAGCACCACCACGCTCACCAGCACCGCCCGGCTCCCCCAGTCCACGTCGTAGACCAGCACCGACAGCGCCACGATCAACGCCGCCAGGCCGGTGGCCACGATGAACCGGGCCACCCCCATCCCCGCCAGCACGTCCCCGGCGTCCACCGGGCCGGCGGTGATCCGTCCCAGGATGCCGAGACGGCGGATCTCGATGAACCCGGCCCCCGCCGCCAGCAGGTTCACGAACATGAACAGGATCATCTGCCCCGCCGCCACGAAGGCGTAGTTGGACTGCCCCTCCTCGCTGCCCAGCACCTGCACCTCCACCTCGGAGGGCTCGAGCCGGCCCAGCGCCTCGGCAGCGACCGCATCGGCAGAATCTGCCCCGCTGTCGGCCACACCGGCGTCACGCAGCACCTGGGTGACCGCCAACCGGGCCGAGCGCTCCGCCAGCAACTCGGCCACCGTGGACTGCACCAGGCGGGCCGACGACGCCGCAGGGTCGACCACCACCTCCACCGTCGCCCCCTCGGCGTCGATCGCCTCGCCGAACCCCTCGGGCAGCACCAGCACCCCGGAGAGCTGCTGGATCCGCAGCTCTCGCTCGGCCTCGCGACGGTCGAAGCCGGTGCGCACCTCCACCCCGTCCACTCCCCCGAGCGCTTCGGTGAGCTCCCGGGAGGCGGGCGAGCGGTCCTGGTCGACCACGGCCACCACCACCGACACGTCGTCAGCGGGGATGAACGACCCGATGGCGATGATGATCACGAACGGCAGCACCAGGATGAAGAACAGCCCCAGTCGGTCGCGGCTCACACGTCGGAGCTCGTTGGCGGCCACGGTGGCGGCGGCGCGAACCCGGCCCGGCATCGGAACCCGGGGGCGGTCGTCGGCGGGGGCGCTCACCGGAGCCTCCTCGACAGCAGCCGGCCCCCCACCAGGAGGCCGGCCACGCCCACCACCAACAGCCAGGCGATCAGGTACCAGACCTGGGCCAGGGACCGGCCGCCCGGCCCCAGCTCGATCAGGGCCCGCATGGCCGCCCCGTTGGGGGTGAGCACACCGATCACCCCGAGGAACCCGGGAAGGAGGGTGCCGCCGAAGAACGACCCGCCGACGATGGCGAAGGAGAAGGCCAGCAGGTTCGTCCACGACTCGGCCTGGATCTCCGTGCGGGCGACACCGACCACGAAGCCCAGCAGCCCGGCCACGGAGAACACGAAGGCGGCGATCACCACCACCACCTCCGCCGGCTCCCCCCAGACCGCGCCGAAGAGCAGCCCCGACACCAGGATCACCACCGCCGAGGCGACCGCACCCTGCACCACCACGGTCCCCCCCGAACCCGCCAGGACCTGGCGCAGCGAGACCGGTGCCGCCCGCATGCGGTCCAGGATCCCGTCGTGCTCGTCGCGCAGCAGCGTGCGGGCCGTGATGCCCAGGGCGAGGAAGAGGAACAGCGACAGCGGCCCGAAGTAGAGCGGGGCATCGAAGGCCCCCTCGAAGTCCACCATCTCGGCCCGGATCGCCGGCGGCACTCCCGCCTCGATCACCCCCGAGGGGTCGCGACCGGCCGCCACCAGGGCGGCCACCGCCCCCCGCTGGAGATCCGCCGTGTCGGCGATCTGCTCGGCGATCCCCCGCGCCACGTCGGTGGCGTAGGTGTTGTCGCCCGAGCCGACCACCCGCAGCGCCAGCGGCTGGGTGGCCACCGACTCGCCGTAGCCCTCGGGGAGCACGAGCACCGCCCCGACCTCGCCGTCGGACACCATCTGCTCCACGTCGTCGCCGGGCGTCAGCTCGGTGACCCGCAGCTGCGAACCCTCGAGGGACTCCACCAGCGAGGCGACGATGCCGGTGCTCAGCT
Source organism: uncultured Microthrixaceae bacterium (assembly GCA_964420125.1). Classification (GTDB taxonomy): domain Bacteria; phylum Actinomycetota; class Acidimicrobiia; order Acidimicrobiales; family Microtrichaceae; genus CAYQQQ01. Next base: position 27,360 of record CAYQQQ010000015.1, on the reverse strand, counting down.
CCGAGCCGTCGCGATCGGCGATGCCGATCTCGAGGGTGGGGCCGCTGCCCCCGAAGGCCAGCGCCAGCACGGTGCCCAGCACCAGCGGGCCGACCACGCCCATGGCGATGAGCGATCGGCTGCGGAGGCCGCGTCGGAGCCCGGTGGCGGCCAGGACCAGCGACGGATGGGCCACGACGCTCCCCACCGCTTCAGTCGCGCAGGGCTTTGCCGGTGAGGTGGAGGAACACGTCCTCCAGGTCGGGTTGGTCGACCTGGACGCCGGTCACCCTCACCCCGCCGGACTCCACCTCGGCCAGCAGGCGGCCCAGGGCCGTGGCGGAGGTGTCGACCACCACGTCGAGGCCCCGATCCGACACCGTCGCCGACAGCACGCCCTCCGCCACGGCCAGGCGCTCCGAGAGCGCGGCGGCGTCGCCCTCGGTGCCGAGGCGCACCACCGGGTGCTCGCCCACCAGGGCCACCAGCTCGGCGGTCGTGCCCTCGGCGACGAGGCGCCCCTCGTCCATGATCCCGATGCGGTCGCAGAGCCGCTCGGCCTCCTCCATGTAGTGGGTGGTGTAGAGCACCGCCATACCCGAGGACTGCAGCTCGGCGATGCCGGTGAGGATGGCGTTGCGCGACTGGGGATCGACCCCCACCGTCGGCTCGTCGAGGATCAGCAGCTCCGGTTCGTGCAGCAGCGCGGCGCCGATGTTGGCCCGGCGCTGCATGCCCCCCGAGTAGCGCTCCACCCGCTCGTCGGCCCGGTCGGTCAGGCCGATCAGCTCCAGCACCTCGCCCACACGGCTGCGGAGTCGTTCCCTCGACATGCCCTGGAGGCGACCGAACAGCTCCAGGTTCTCCCGTCCGGTGAGGTCGGGGTAGAGCGCCACCTCCTGGGGCACGAGGCCGAGGTGGGCCTTGGCCGGGCAGCGATCGGTGGCCATCCGGTCGCCCTTCACCCGCACCTCGCCGGCGTCGGGGGCGAGCAGGCCGCACACCATGGAGATCGTCGTGGTCTTGCCGGCGCCGTTGGGGCCGAGCAGGCCGTAGGTCTGCCCCTCGGCGATGCAGAAGCCCACGTCGTCGACCGCCACCCGCTCGCCGAAGCGGCGCACCAGCCCCGATGCCCCGAGCACGTCCACCACCGGCACGCTACCGCCGCGCCGAGACCACCCCCGGGCCACCGCGGGTGCCGATTCCCCTGGCGGTGCATCCACCCGGGCGACCGAGGCGGAACAATGTGCGCGAGCGGATGGTTCCAACGTCCGCCCCGAACCGTGCGGTGACGCCGCAGGAGGACACGTGCAACTGGCCACCGCCGAGATCCGACAGACCAAGGTGCGCTTCGCCCTGCTCATCGGCGCCATCGGTCTGCTCGGGTTCCTGATCCTCCTGCAGGAGGCGCTGCTGGGGGCGCTGCTCACGTCGTTCCGCGGCGCGCTGGAGAACCAGGACGCCGAGGTGGTGGTGTTCGCTGACAGCGCGGACCGCAACCTCGAGTCCAGCGTCCTGCTGGACGCCCAGCTGGAGGAGATCGCCGGCGTCGAGGGCGTGGAGCGGGTGGGCATCATCGGCGAGGACACCGTCACCGCCCTGGTGCCGGGCTCGGAGGACGGGGCCGCCGGCGAGACCACCGACGTGACCCTCTGGGGCTACCTGCCCGACGGCCCGGGCGTCCCCACCACCCTGGTCGAGGGACGGCTGCCCGAGGGGCCCGGCGAGGCACTGGCCTCCGCCGACAGCGCGGCGGACGGCTTCGACATCGGGGAGGTGGTCACCGTGGTCGGTGCGGAGGGCCCCGGGGACCTCGAGGTGGTGGGCCTTGCCGACGACGTCCGCTACGCCGTGGCCCCCACCCTGCTGGTCACCTTCGACACCTACACCGGGATCAAGACGGCGCTCAACCCCAACGCCATCGCCGTGCCCGCCTCGATCGCGACGGTGGAGCTGGCCGACGGCGCCGATGCCGACACGGTCTCCGACGCCATCACCGACGCCGTGGAGGGCACCGACGCCCTGCCCACCACCGTCGCCATCGAGGAGCTGCCCGGGGTGAGATCGGTGTCGAGCACCCTCACCGCCATCGTGGGCCTGGCCTACGTGGTGGTGGCTCTGGTGATCGGGTTCTTCTTCGCCATCCTCACCGCCCAGAAGCGCGAGTCGCTGACCCTGCTGCACGCGCTGGGCGCACCACGGGGCTGGCTGCTGGTCAACGCCGTCGCCCAGATGCTCCTCGTGCTGCTGGCGGGCATGGCCGTGGCCGTGGCCTTCACCTGGCTCTCCGTGTGGGGCATCCGCAGCGGCGGGGGCGGGCTCCCCGTGCAGCTCGACGCCGCCGGGACGATCCGCACCGTCGTGGTGATCGTCGTGCTCGCAGCGATCGCCCTGATCCCCTCGGCCCTGCGGGTGCGGCGCCTCGACGTCACCGAAGCCGTGCAACGGCCGTCGCTGGGAGGGCTGTCGTGAAGCTCCCCTTGCTGGAGATGTGGCGCCGCCCGGCCAGGTTCGTGCGGGCCGGCGCGGCCCTGGTGGTGCTGGTGATGCTGCTGGTGGTGCTCGGCGGGCTCACCGACGGCCTCACCCTGGGCGCCAACGCCGCCTTCCGGGCCCAGACGGGCCAGCTGGTGGTCTTCTCCGACGACGCCAGGCTGTCGCTGCTGCGCAGCCGCATCGACGCCGAGGTCGCCGACGAGGTGGCGGCCACCGAGGGCGTCGAGGCGGTCCGCCCGCTGGGCGTGTCCCTGGTGGGCGCCACCCGAGATGGCAGCGACGAGTCGATCCCCGCCGCCGTGCTGGCCACCACCGGCGGTGTCGACGGCATCGAGACCACCCCCGCCGACGGCACCGCCGTGGTCGACTCGGAGTTCCGTGACGAGGGCGTGGAGGTGGGTGACACGCTCGCCGTCGGGCCCACCGGGGTGCCCGTGGAGGTGGCCGGGTTCATCGACGACACCAGCTACCTCTACCAGCTCGGGATGTGGGTCTCGCCCGAGACCTGGAGGACCGTGCTCGCCGAGGTGCGCCCCGACGCGGTGTTCGCCGACGACCAGTCCCAGGCGCTGGTGGTCGACGCCCCCGGCCTCGACGCCGAGGAGCTGGAACAGCTCGCCCAGCGCATCGACGACGCCACCGCCACCACCCAGACCGTCACCCTGGAGGAGGCCGGCCTCGCCCTGCCCGGCGTCACCCAGCAGGCATCCACCTTCCGGGCCATCATCGGCACCACCTTCTTCGTGGTCGGCCTGGTGGTGGCGCTGTTCTTCGTGCTGCTCACCATCGAGCACCTGCCCCTCTTCGCCGTGCTCAAGGCGCTCGGCGCGTCCGACCGACAGGTCACCGGCGGGGTGGTCGTGCAGGCGATCGCCGTGGCGGTCGGCGCCGGGCTGATCGGCCTCGCCGTGTCGTTCGGTCTCGGCCTGCTCCTGTCCTCCGTCACCCCGTTCACCTTCACCATCTCGCGCGCCGTGCAGGTGCTGGTGGGAGTGGTGCTGGTCTCGGTGCTCGGCAGCCTCGTCTCCCTGCGCCGCGTCCGCCGCGTCGAGCCCGCCTCGGTGATCAGCTGAGCCCCCCGAACCCGACCAGAAGAACCGGAACCATGACCGCACTCCAGCTCCAGGACATCCGAAAGACCTACCGCGACGGCGACAGCGAGATCGTGGCCCTCGAGCACGCCACCCTCTCCGTCGCCGACAGCGAGATGGTGGCGCTCATGGGGCCCTCGGGCTCCGGCAAGTCCACCCTTCTGTCCATCGCCGGGGGACTGCTCACCCCCACCAGCGGCGAGGTGCTGGTGGGCGGCGAGGACATCAGCGGCTACACCGCCAAGCAGCTCACCGCCTTCCGCCGCCGCCAGGTCGGCTTCGTGTTCCAGTCGGTCAACCTGGTGCCCTTCCTCACCGCCCGGGAGAACCTGCTGGTGGTGAACCAGTTCTCCGGCGGCGACAAGAAGGCCGCCGCTCAGCAGGCCGACCGGCTGCTGGAGGAGCTGGGTCTGGCGCACCGGCGCGACAACCTGCCCGCCCAGCTCTCCGGAGGCGAGCGCCAGCGGGTGGCCATCGGACGGGCCCTCATGAACGACCCGGCGCTGGTGCTGGTGGACGAGCCCACCTCGGCGCTGGACTCCCACCTCGGCGAGCAGGTGATGCAGCTGCTCGTGAGCGAGATCAAAGGACGCGGCAAGTCGGCGGTGGTGGTGACCCACGACGGGCGCATCACCCACTTCGCCGACCGCACCGTCGCCATCGCCGACGGCCGACTCGGCAGCGAGGCCATGGCAGTACCCTGACCCGGCGGACCCTCTGACCCAGCGGGGATGGGCAATCCCTCCCTGCGGCGAGCTCGCCTCTTGCGCCGCAACGAGAGCGATCTAAGGTCGCAGGTGATCCCGACGGACCCCTCGGAGCCGACTCCCCGGTTGAACTGGAGCCCCCGATGACCTCGCCGACCGACGACGCAGCCAGCGAAGCTCCGCCCGCTGCCAGCTTGCCGACCGAACCTCCCCCTCACCGCCGGACGATGCGGACCATGGTGATCGCGGCGGCCGCCGCGCTCGGGCTCGTGCTGGGCGTCCTGGCGGTCAACCTCGGCGACGACGACACGAGCGAGAGCGGGCCGGGTCCGGTCGAGTCGAGGGCGGCCGGGGCGAGCGTCACGGCACCGCCCTCCGGGGACGGCACCGAGATCGCCGTCGAGCAGCTCGACAGCACGGGTGCAGTCCGCATCGACGTGTCCGATCCCGCGGCACCCACCGCCACCGGGGCGACCAGCCGGGTGTGCGTGCTGGTCACCTACACGATGGCGCTGGACTCGGCGGACGAGACGGGCCTCGACCGACAGACCCACGGCTGCGCCGACCCCGGCGGTTCCGCCACCCTGTCCATCGATCCGCTGGCGCCCGCGGTGGGGTGCGCGGCGGTGGCCGATCGTCAGAGCGTGGAGGCCGACGGGTCCACCGCGGTCACGGCGACGTTCACCGTGACCCCTGCCGCACCCCTGCAGATCGGGCCCTTCGAGGTGCAGGTCGACGCGGTCACCGGCTTCGGCGACGGCTGCCCCCCGGCGGACGACCAGGGAGAGCACGTGGCCACCGAGGCCGTCGGCATCAACGTCGGCTGAGCCACCGGACCGGCGGCGCTCAGCGCCCGGGATCGAGCCAGGCGCGGTTGCCGTAGCGGTCGAGGTGGGCGACCCGGCCCACCGGCGTGCGGGTGGTCGGCCCGTAGCGGCCGCGGGGCCAGCCCATCGGCACCATGCACACGGGGTGCACGTTCCAGGGCAGCCCCAGGAGGCGACGCACCCTCCAGAGGTTCCACAGCGGCAGGGTGATCAGGCTCGCCCCGAGGCCGACCGAGCGAGCCGCCAGCAGCAGGTTCTGCACGCTGGGGTAGATCGAGCCGTAGTGGATGGTCTGGGCGGCCGACAGGGGCAGGAGGTGGGCGAACCCCCGCAGGCAGGCGACCACCAGCACCGGCACCTCCTCGAAGTGGTCGACCTGGAACTGCACGGCGTCCAGGATGCGGCCCATCGCCGGGTCCCTCCCCGCCACCAGACGACCGGCACCGCCGTAGAGCCGCCACGCCCGGCGGTACTGGCGGCCGAGCTGGTGCTTGACCTCGCGGTCGCGCACCACCACGAACTCCCAGTTCTGGCCGTTGCTGCCGGTGGGCGCCCGCTGCGCCAGCTCGATGCAGCGCAGCACCAGGTCGTCGTCGACCTCGTCGGGCAGGAGGCGTCGCACGGCGCGTTGGGTCATCATGGCCTCTTCCAGGCTCATGGACATCCGGTCGCGCACCGCAGCGAGGCTGCGCGCTCCTTCAGGGGCTCGTTCGTTGACCGTCAATGGGACTCCCTCGGGGGGTGCCGACGAGCGAATCGTAGGAGCGGGGCACGCCCGCGCCCAAGGGGTGGGATCACCGCGCGGAGCGGGCTCCGGCCGTGTGCCACGCGGTCCGCGATCGACGCGCGAGGCTGGGGAGGTGGCCGACAGCACCGCAACCGCCTGGGCCGTCGCCCGCGCCGCCGGCCTGGTGGCCACCTCGCCGCTGAGCATCCCCGCCCTGGCCATCGCGGCCCGCCGCACCGCCGCCGACTCCCTGGCACGCATCGCCGCCTACGGCGAGCACCTCCGGGCGATCGCCGCCGGAGACCCCCCGGTGCTCCCCGCCCCGACCACACGGTTCCTCGATGGCGAGCAGCGCTGGGTGATCACCTCCGACCTCCACCGGGGCCCGGCGGGGCGCTACGACTGGCCCGGTCGTCAACACACCCGAGAGGTGTACGAGGCGCTGCTGCGCCACTACGCCACCGGGGGATGGGGGCTCATCGAGAACGGCGACGTGGAGGACTTCTGGATGGCGGGGCCCTCCAGCTGGGGCGCGGTCTACGACATCGGGCGCATGGCCGCCGGCCTCGAGGTGGATCCGGCCGACACCCTCCCGGCGGAGCGCATGGTCGAGGTGCTGGAAGCCACCGTGGACAACAGCACCCGGATCTACGACCTGCTCCGAGCGGGCTTCGTGCACGAGGGCCGCTACCACCGCACCGTGGGGAACCACGACGAGGCATTCACCGAGGACGTCCTGGCGTCCGCGCTGGAGCAGCACCTTCCGGGTGCTCGCCCGGTGGACACGATCCTGCTGACCCCGGGGGGCGTCGAGGCTCCCGGCATCAGCGAGGTCGATGCCGTGATCAGCCACGGGCACCTGACCGACTCGTGGAACGGCCCGCTCTACTCGCCGCTCGGGAGGGCCATCACCTGGATCGGGATGGGCCTCGGCGAGCTGGGCGCGGCGGGCACCGAGGGCCTCCCCGACGAGCAGTCGGTGCCCCGCCTTCTCGAAGGTCGGGGACGGAACCGGCTGATCACCCTCGATCCCCGCTTCGGGGGCAACCGTCGCTTCGACAGCCTCGACGAGGAGCGCCTGTTCGCCGCGCTCGAGTCCGACGCACCAGAGGGAGGGTGGCCGTGGATCGTGTTCGGCCACACCCACTACCCCATGTTCCGCCCCACCACCCGGCGGGGCGGCACGGCTCGCTACGCCAACTCGGGCTGTGGCGTGCTGCTGCGAGCGGTCTCCGCGCTCGAGTGGGACCCGGCGTCGGATCCTCCCCTGCAGCTGGTGCTCTGGGTCGACGAGGGCGAGGGCGTCCACCGGGTCGAGCTCGACGCCGAGGAAGGCCACCTGCGAGTGCGCTCAGGCGGGTAGTTCACCCCACTGCCCCCCTCGGAGGGGCCATGAGACCCTTGGTGTGGCCCCGGCTGGGCACATCTCGCACCATGACCACTCCTACATCCACCCACGATCCCTCAGCGACGCGCCCAGGCGGCCCGTCGAACGTGCCCGGCGCGGCGCCGGCGCCGGCGCCGGCGCACGTGATCGCAGAGCCCGAGGTGGTTCGCACCGATCCGGCGCCGCTTCGTTGGTGGCACGCCTGGCGACGTTCGACGACCGCCGAGGGCCGTCGCTCGGAGTCGCATCCGCTGCGGGCCGTCGCCTTCGTGGTCGGCGTCGTGGCGCTGGCCTGGTGGCTCCCGGGTGCGGCCGTGTTCCTCGGCATGCTGTCGGTGCTGGTGGTGGTGCACGAGGGCGGCCACTACCTCGTAGCCCGGCGCGCCGGGATGCGCCCCACCGAGTTCTTCGTCGGCTTCGGACCTACCGTGTGGGCCCGCACCACCTCGAGCGGTCTTCGCTGGGGCTTGAAGGTGCTCCCCGCCGGCGGCTACGTGAAGATCCCCGGCATGGGCCCTCGGGATCAGGTGGAAGCCTCGCTCGAGCCCTACACCTACCGGGCCGCCAGCCGCCCACGCCGCCTGGCGGTGATCCTCGCCGGCGTGGCGGTGAACCTGGCGCTGGCCGTGGTGCTGTTCGCCGCACAGGTGATGCTCGACACTCCCGCCGGCCCGATCGAGGCGCTCGGCGAGGGAGCTTCGATGACCGCTGAGGTGCTCGGCGCCACCCTCGAAGGGCTGGGCGGTCTCGTCACCGGGGTCGGCGACTACGTGGGTTCGGTGGCTGCGGGCGACGTCCCCGAGCACCGCATGATGTCCCCCATCGGCGGCGCCCAGCTCACCGACGGCATCCTCGGTCAGGACCCGACGAAGCTGCTGCTGCTCACCGGGGTGTTCTCGGCGTCGTTGGCGCTGTTGAACCTGCTGCCCCTGCTGCCCCTCGACGGCGGCCACGCGGCGCTGGTGGTGGCCGAAGGCGCGCTGGCCCGGATCCGGCGGCGGCCCCGGTTGCGGCTCGACCCGAACCGCTTCACCCCGGTGGCGGTGGCCGTGCTGGTGGCGTTGCTGGCGCTGTCGGCCACCAGCGCCTACCTCGACGTGCTGCACCCGCTGAGCCTCAGCTGACGTCGTCGTCCCTGTGGCCGGCACCGCCTGGGCGTCGATGCGGCGAAAGCCGGTAGCGTGTACACTTTTGTGAACTACTTTCACCATGAGATGTGGATTGCACTAGTGTGAACCCCATGAGCTCATGGGTCGAGGAGGCATCGTGGACGTCTCGCTACCGCTCAGGTCCGTCATCCCCAGTCTGGATGGCCCGGTTCTCGCAGCGCTCGCAAGCACGAACAGCCCGGCGGGTCTGAGCGAGGTCCGACGGCTGACCGGTGGCCGAGGATCCGCCGCCGGCATCCGCAAGGTGCTCCTCCGACTCGTCGACTCGGGGATCGTCGACGTCGTGCCAGGTGGCTACGTCCTCAACCGCGAGCACGTCGCCGCACCAGCCATCGAACAGCTCGCCACGCTCCACGGGGAGCTCGCCGACCGCATACGCGGCGTTCTGCAGGAGTGGGATGGTGACGTGCTCCTCGGCGGGATGTTCGGCTCTGCTGCTCGTCGGGACGGTGACGAGCGGAGCGACATCGATCTCCTCATCGTCTCCGACAGCCCCGGCCTCGACGAGCTCGTGGACTCCCTGGCCGAACGCGTCAGGCGCTGGACGGGCAACGACGCGCAGGTCGTAGCGAAGACCGTCGCCGACATCCGACGCCTCCAGGACGTCGGCGAGCCCATCCTCCAGCACTGGCACCGGGACCTCATCGTCCTCGAAGGAGACCGCCGACTGCTGAGGACCGCCGTCGCAGCGTGATGGCGCCACGCACGAAGACCCGGACCCAGGACTGCAACCGTCAGGATGCCCTCAGCCGGTTGCAGCAGGCGGAGTCGTTCGTCGAGGTCGCCGACCTGGTGATCACCACCAGCGACGACCTCGCGACGCCTGGCGTTGCCGCAGCCTTGGCCGTGCTGGCCGGTATCGCCGCGTCCGACGCCGCGTGCTGCGCCACGTTGAAGCGGCGGCCTCGTGGGCACGATCACCGGGACGCTGTCGCCATGCTCGCAACCGTCCAGCCGCATGGCCAGCAGATGTCGAAGGACCTGGAACGACTGCTCAACCGGAAGGACGAGGTGCACTACGGCGTGCACCTGGTCTCCCCCGGTGACGCCGAGCGAATGGTGGGATGGGCCACTCGCCTCGTCGCCACCGCGCGGAGGGTCCTCGAGTCCGGGTAGGCGATGGACGACGTCGGCGGGTGAGACCCTTCGATCTCGAGGTGGTGGGACCGTGCTCGCCGGATCTCAGCTGCGGCCGGTGTGGCCGAACCCGCCCTCACCTCGCAGGGTGCCGTCGAGGTCGTCGACCTCCACGAAGCGCACCTGCTCCACCGCCTTGATGACCAGCTGGGCGATGCGGTCGCCGCGGTGGATGGTGAAGGCCTCCTCGGGATCGGTGTTGACGAGCAACACCTTCAGCTCGCCCCGATAGCCGGCGTCGATCAGGCCCGGGGTGTTGAGGCAGGTGATGCCGTGGTGCAGCGCCAGCCCGCTGCGGGGCTGGATGAACCCGGCGAAGCCCCGGGGGATGGCGATGGCGACTCCGGTGGGCACCAGGGCCCGGTGACCCCCTGCCGGGATGGTGAGCTCCACGGCGGAGCGCAGGTCGACCCCGGCGTCGCCGTCGTGGGCGTGGGCCGGCAACGGGAGGTCGTCGCCCGGATCGAGGCGCCGGAGAGGGATGTCCACCACGGCGGACGACCCTACCCCTCGCGGGAGCTCCCCCAGTGACGTGTGCCACCCACGACCCGCTCCGGCAACAGCGGTTTCCAACCCCGGCACTACCCTGACGTGATGCTCGCATGGATGGACCTCGAGATGACCGGGCTCGACGCGGGCCGGGACGCCATCGTCGAGATCGCCACGCTGCTCACCGACGACGACCTCCAGATCGTGGCCGAGGGTCCCGACCTCGTCATCCACCAGAGCGACGCCGTGCTCGAGACGATGGGGAGCGTCGTTCGCAAGATGCACACCTCCAGCGGGCTGCTGGAGGAGATCCGTGCGTCGCCGCACTCCCTCGCAGATGCCGGGCGGGCCACCATGGAGTTCCTCGCGGCCCACATCGACGAGCCGCGCACGGTCCCCCTGTGCGGCAACTCCATCGGCATGGACCGACGGTTCCTCGCCGTCCACCTGCCCGAGATCGAGGAGTTCCTCCACTACCGCTCCATCGACGTCTCCACCATCAAGGAGCTGGCCCGTCGCTGGTACCCCGACGAGCTCGACGGCCTGTCCAAGAAGGCCTCGGCCCATCGGGCCATGGACGACATCAAGGAGTCGATCGCCGAGCTGCGCTACTGGCGCGAGCACGTGTTCCGGCCCGTCATCCCAGGGGAGCGACCGTGACCGGCGCCGACGCCCCGTCCGGAGCCCAACCCGCACCCCACCTGGGCCCGCCCGGCGCCGAGCAGGCCCGGGAGGCGCCGCCGTCGGGGAGCTCGCCCAAGCAGGAGCGCCTCGACGCCAGCACCGAGGTCGAGGAGGTGGCCCCGGGAGTGCTGCGGGCCCAGCTGCCGATCATGCTGCCCGGATTGGGACACGTGAACTGCTACGTCCTCGAGGACGACCGGGGTGTGACGCTGGTCGACCCTGGCCTGCCCGACCCCGAGACCCACCAGCAGCTGATCCGGCGGCTGGCCCAGGCGGGCATCCCCCTGGAGGCGGTGCACACCGTGCTGGTCACCCACTCCCATCCGGACCACTTCGGCGGCGCGGGGCGGCTGAAGGTCGAGCACCACTGCGAGGTCGTGGCCCACGAGTCCTTCGTCACCCCCTTCGACCCGCAACCGGTCGACCTGGGCCTCACCGAGCTCGACCCCGCCGTGGACGCCGACCTGCTCGAGGCGTTCGAGGAGGTCGAGGTGACCGGCGTGGACGGCCCGGTGAACCGTCGGCTGGCGGGGGTGCTCTTCGGCGAGGGCCCGTTGCCCGACATCCCGCCCCGCCCCACCCCCTACGGCGAGGACGGGTTCCGACCCACCGAGTCCGAGCTCGAGTGGATGCGCTCCTGGGACGACGCCTCCAAGAAGGGTCTGCTGTCGCTCACCCCGACGACCCGGGTGCGCGACGAGCAGCGGGTGCGCCTCGGAGGGCGCGACTGGGAGATGATCCACACCCCGGGACACACCGGCGACCACCTCTGCCTGTTCGATCCCGAGAGCGGCACCCTGCTGTCGGGCGACCACGTCCTTCCCACGATCACCCCGCACATCTCGGGGCTCACCCCCGCCGAGGACGCGCTCGCCGACTTCGTCGCCGGGCTGCGACGGGTGGCGGCGCTGGAGGGGGTGACCACGGTCCTGCCCGCCCACGGGCTGCCCTTCTCCGACCTCCAGGGCAGGGTCGACGACATCATCCGCCACCACGACGAGCGCCTCGCCCGACTCTCCGAGATCGGCTCGGCGCTGGGCACCGCCCGCGTCCCCGCCTACAGCCAGGAGCTGTTCGCCCCGCGCTCGTGGGGGCCGATGGCCGAATCCGAGACCTACGCCCACCTCGAGCACCTGCGCCTCCTGGGTCGGATGACCACCCGACGCGACGAGCGCGGGCGCCTGCTGTACACGCCGGTGAGCTGAGGGCGAACCCGCCGGCCATCCCTGCTCCCCTACCGGGACGCGGCGGCGACCAGCTCCGACGCCACGGCGTCGACCTCGTCGGCGGTGCTCCAGCGCCCCAGCGACAGCCGCAACGCCGACAGGCACCGGGGGACGTCCAGCCCCATCGCCATCAGCACCGGTGAGGGCTCCGGAGCGTCGCTGTGGCACGCGGAACCCGTGGAGGCCGCGACCGACGGCGCGCCCGCCAGCACCTCATCGCCCCGGGTGCGCTCGAGGCTCACGTTCAGGGTGTTGGGCAGGCGGTGCTCGGGGTGGCCGTTGAGCCGCACCCGCTCGCCGAGCCCCGCCACCAGCTCCTCGTGCAGGCGGTCCCGCAGGGCCCGCACCCGCTCGGGCGCACCCCGCTCCAGCTCTCTGGCCGCCAGTTCGGCGGCGACGCCGAGCGCGACGGCGCCCGCCACGTTCTCCGTGCCCGCCCTCAGGCCCCGCTCCTGCCCGCCCCCGTGGACGACGGGCTCGAGCTCGACGCCGTCCCCCACGTGCAGCGCGGCGATGCCCTTGGGTGCGTACGCCTTGTGGCCGACCACGGTGAGCAGGTCGACGCCGAGGTGTTCGACGTCGACGCCCACCTTGCCCACCGCCTGCGCGGCATCGGCGTGCACCAGCACGCCGTGGTCGTGGGCGACACGAGCCAGGTCCGCCACGGGTTGGATCGTCCCGGTCTCGTTGTTGGCCACCATCACCGACACCAGCACCGTGCGCGGGCCGATGGCCGCCTCCAGGGCGGCCGGGTCCACCACGCCGTGGCCATCGACGGGCAGCACGACCACCTCCACGTCGTGCCATCGCGCCAGCGACGCCGCGGTGGCCAGCACCGACGGGTGCTCCGTGGCCTGGGTGATCAGCTGGGGTCGCTCGCGAGCCGAGGCGAGCAGCGCCCCGCGCAGCGCCAGTGCGTTGGCCTCGGAGCCCGACCCCGTGAAGACCACCGAGGTGGGGTCGCCGCCGACCAGCGCGGCCACCTGGGCGCGGGCCGCGCCCAGCGCCGCGTGGGGGACGTCGCCGAACGGGTGGCTGCTGGAGGGGTTCCCGAAGTGCGCGCCGAGGTAGGGCGCCATGGCGTCGGCCACGCGCGGATCGACCGGTGTGGTGGCGTTGTAGTCGGCGTAGACCGGCATGCCTGCGAGACCGGGATGGGGAGGTGGTGCGTCCTCGAGGTCCATGTCAGCTCCTCCTGCGGCGCTCCCTGCGGTGCCCACGTCTACCAGCCGAAGGCGGTGGGCACCCGCCGGCCACGTCGGGCGCTCTCGAGGTACAGGCGCTCGAAGGCCCGCTTGGCCAGCAGCCACCGGCGACCCTCGGAGATGGTGGGGATCCGGTTCCGAGGCGGGCGCACCGGATCGACCGACATGAACACCCCACGATCGCCCATGTCCAGGATGCAGCGCGCCGACAGCTCGGGCGGGGTCCGCGCCGGAGCACCCACGAAGCGGGCGGCGATGTCGGCCGCGGCGATCTCGGCCATCTGCTCGGTCATGTGGCCGGTCTTGGGGAAGTTCACCGGCACCTCGGAGGTGCCCACCGGGGCCATGGCGACCGCCACGCCCACGGCGTACACGCCGTCGTGTTCGGCGTGGCGGTAGTGCTCCTCGACGGGCACGAACCCCTTGGGGTTGGCGAGCCCGGAGCTCTCGGCGATGGCCGGCACGCCGCCGAGGGCGGGGATGATCATGGACAGCTCCGAGGACACCGGCTCCGCGCCGTCGCGCTCCACGTGGTCCGCCGCGACCCGGGTGATCGATTGGGAGGTGGCCCAGGGGATGTCGCGCTCCTCCAGCGCAGCTTCGAGGAGCTGGCGGGCCGTGCCGGCGCCCCCCATGCCCATGTGGCCGAGGAACGGCTCCGGGGTGAGCAGGGTCATGGGCACCCTGTGGCGCAGGCCACGGCGGCGCAGGAGGTGGTCGAGCTCGAAGGCGAACTCGTAGAGCGGTCCGATGCAGCTGGCTCCGGGGGCGGCGCCCACCACCACAGGGCCTGGCGACTCGAGCAGGCGCTCGACGGCGCCACGGAGCTGCTCCGCTTCGGGCACCGACATGAGGGAGTGCGCCGGCGCGTGGCCGAGCCCCTCGACGGCGTCGGTGAGGCTGCGGTGGCCGGTGGCGACCACCACCACGTCGTAGGGATGCTCCCCGCGATCGGTGACCACCCTGCGCGCCGAGGGGTCGAGGTGGGTCACCGTCTCGTGGAGGAACCGCACGTCTCGCCGGGCCAGCGCCGGTGCCAGCGGGAACGAGATCTCCTCGACGCTCCGGCTGCCCATCGCCACCCACGGCAGCGACGGCACGAACACGAAGCGAGGCTCGCGGGAGATGACCGTGACGGTGGCCAGGCTCGGGTCGAGGTGCCGTCGCAGCTCGTAGGCGGCGGTGAGGCCGCCGAAGGACCCACCGAGGATCACCACGTCGAGCGCCATCTGCGACCTCCCGTTGGTCGACGAGTATTCAAGTGATGACTTGAATACTCGCGGCCATCCCCCTACCGTGTCAACCGGGCCACTTGGACCGCACACCCGGACGACAAGGAGACCGGTGAGCACTCCCGAGGCGAAGCAGGCGCTGTTCGACGGGTTCGCGGCGGTCGCCAAGGCGCTCTCCAGCGGGCGGCGGGCGGAGCTGGTGGACGTCCTCGCCCAGGGCGAGCGCCACGTCGAGCAGCTCGCCGCCCAGATCGACCAGAGCGTGGCCAACACCTCCTTCCACCTCCGTGCGCTCGCCGCGGCGGGCCTGGTGCGCACCCGACGCGAGGGCACGCGGGTCTACTACCGCCTGTCCTCCGCGCGCGTGGCCGAGCTCTGGGACGCCCTGCGCGACGTGGCCGCCGCCCACCACGACGAGATGGCCGAGCTCAGCGCCGCCTACCTCGGCGAACGCCACCACTTCGACGAGGTGTCCCGTCGGGAGCTGGCCGAGCGGCTGGCCGCCGGGGACGTGATCGTGGTGGACGTCCGTCCGCCCGAGGAGTACGCCGCCGGACACATCGCCGGCGCCCGCTCCATCCCCTCCGACCGCCTGGCCGAGGAGCTGCGCACGCTGCCCGCCGAGGTGGAGGTGGTGGCCTACTGCCGCGGCCCCTACTGCGTGCTGGCCGACGACGCCGTGCGCCTGCTGCACCAGCAGGGCCGGCGGGCCCGTCGCCTGCAGGACGGGTTCCCGGAGTGGCGCCGCGCCCGGCTCCCCGTGCACACCCTCGACCACCTGGAGGCCTCCGAGTGAAGAAGACCCTGATCATCCTGCAAGGCCCCGCCTACGGAACCGAGGCCGCCTTCAACGGGCTCCGCCTCGCCGGCAGCCTGGCCAAGCGCGACGACGCAGAGGTGCGGATCTTCTGCTTCGGCGACGCCGTGAGCTGCGCGGTGGCGGGCCAGCAGGTGCCCAACGGCTACTACCACCTCGACCGCATGCTCACCTCGGCGGCGCGCCACGGTGCCGAGGTCGGCCTGTGCGGCACCTGCATGGACGCCCGGGGCATCACCGACGACGCGCTGGTACCCGAGGTCCGCCGCTCCACGCTGGACGAGGTCACCGACTGGGTCCTGTGGGCGGACACCACCGTGACCTTCTGATCGGGACGAGCTGATCGGGATGGACGCGTCACCCTCCTCACGTTGGAGGGTCCCCGCGACCGCCTTCGACGCCTGGTTCGACCGGCCCTGGGGGCGCCACGCCTCGGCGGTGGAGCACCAGATGCTCCTCGAGGCGGCAGGAGCCGTGCGGGGCCGCACGGTGCTCGACGCCGGATGCGGCACCGGCCGCCTGCTACCACGCCTCCACGACGCAGGGGCGGTGGCGGTCGGCATCGACGCCGACCTCGGTGCGCTCCAGATCGCCGCACAGCCCCGTCCCGGTGCAGTGGTGGCGGCCGATGTCCAGGCCCTGCCGCTGGCCGACGACTCCGTCGACGTCGCCATCGCCTCCACCGTGTGCGAGTTCGTCGGCGACCCTGCGACGCTCGTCGCCGAGCTGGCACGAGTCACGCGGGCCGGCGGGCGAGTGGTGGTCGGCCTGCTGCACCGACACAGCCCGTGGGGCTGGTGGAACCGCCACCAGTTCCACGAGCCGCCCTGGGAGGCCGCCCGCTTCATGGAGCCCGAGGTGATCGAGCAGCTCGCGTCCGCTGACGGCACCTGCTCCACGCGCTCCGGGCTCTACGCGCCCCGGCACCTGCCGTGGATCGAGCGCTGGTCGGCCCCCGTCGAGTGGATCGGGCGCAGGATCGCGCCCCGCTTCGGAGCCTTCCAGGTGGTGGCGATCCGGATGCCACCTCCAGCGGAGCCGCCTGCTCCGCCGCGGCCCTGATCCCGGCTCGGATCACGGGCGGCCGAGTGCTCGCCGTGTGCGCCCACCCCGACGACGAGAGCTTCGGGCTCGGCGGAGTCATCGCCACGCTGGTCGGCTGGGGGCGCGTCGGTCCACCTGCTCTGCTTCACTCGGGGTGAGCGCTCCAGGCTCGGTGTCTGCAGTGGAGACCTCGCCGCCATCAGGACGGAGGAGCTGTACGCCGCGGGAGCTGCCCTGGGCCTCGGCTCGGTGCGGATCCTGGACCACCGCGACGGTGCCCTCGCCGCGGTGCCCTACGAAACGCTCGTCGCCGAGATCAACTGGTGCGGTGTCGCCGAGTCGATCTCACCGGCGACACGGAGCCGCTCCGCTACCTCTACCAACCGGCCACGGGACCGAAATTCACTTGACGGCACCCGGGGCTGCTGGTGGAGTGGACCGGACAGCGCTCGGCTCCCGCCGAGACCGCACGCCACGACCACACGGACCCGACCCATGCACCAGCCACTTCGCACCATCGCCGCAGAGCGAACCGAAGTGGCCGGTGCGCGCATGGCCTCGGCGTCGTTCGGCTGCCACACCTACGGCACCGACTTCCACACCGTGTGGGGCGTTCCCGCCGCCGTGCGCCTGCCGCAGGCCACGATCAAGCCGGTGAACGCCCGACCGACCCGACGGGGAGCCCCTCCGCACTGAGCGTGCGAGACGCAGGACTCCAAGAGCCGCCGGGTCACCGACCCGGCGGCTCTTGTCGTTTCGCCCCCACCTCGATCGACCGAACCGAACCGAACCGCATCCAACCACCGAAGCAGCCCGACCGACGCCATCCATCGAGAGAACAGCGAGGAACCGCCGTGACCACCACCTTCGTCCCGACACCCGGCAGCGAGCTGCCGACCCGGGAGGCTCCCATCGGATGGGAGTCGCTCGCGCAGTGCCGCGACCTGGCCACCTCGGCGTTCTTCACCGACGACCTCGACGAGATCGCCGAGGCCAAGCGGGTCTGCCTGAGCTGCCCGGTGCGCACCGACTGCCTGGACGCCGCCGTCACCCGACGGGAGCAGTACGGCATCTGGGGCGGCCACCTCTTCGTGGCCGGTCGGATCGTGCTGAGCAAGCGGCGCCGCGGCCGACCGCCCAAGGTCCCCCGGCCCCAGGACACCCTGCCCGAGGTGGAGGTGCCCGCCGCCTACCGGCGCCTCGTCGCCACCGGGCAGACGATCTGACAGCTCGCGGGGCACCCCCTGGTCGGCGGCCGGTGACGGCACGCGAACTGACCGCTGACAGCCCCGATGGGTACCGTGTGGGGGGTCGACCGACGGCCCCCCACACGGCGTTCCCGCGCCGCTTCGAGGTCAAATCGACGTGCCCGACGCCCCTGCCACCCCCGACGACCCCCGACCGTCCGACCACCGCCGGATCCCGGTCCCCCGGCCGATCACCGTCGCGCTCCTGAGCCTGGCAGCGGCGATGCTGATCGTCACCGTCCTGGTGCAGCTGGTAGCGGACGACCCCACCCCGGACGTCCGGGAGATCCTCGACGAGGACGGGGAGGGGGCAGCCGGCGCGACCACGCTGGTCCCCTCCGAGCTCGATCCCGGCGACCCGGCGCCGGCGGCCACCCTCGAGTGGCTCGGGGGCGGCGAGCCGGCCACCCTCTACCAGGTGGTCACCGCACCCACGGTGGTGAACTTCTGGTCCTCGAGCTGTGCGCCCTGCCGCACCGAGATGCCGGCGTTCGACGCCGTGCACCGCTCGAGCGCAGGTGTCACCGTCGTCGGCGTCGACGTGAACGACACCGAGGCCGCCGGTGCCGAGATGGTCGAGCGCACCGGCGTGACCTACCGCAACGCCCGCGACCCTCGAGGCGAGCTGCTGGCGGCCTTCGGCGGCAGCGCCCTGCCCTACACGGTCGTCCTCGACACCGAGGGCACGATCGTCGACGAGCACGTCGGCGCCCTCTCCGAAGCCGAGCTGCTCGCCCTCCTCCGAGAGCACGGCATCGCCACATGACCACCGGGACGGCTTCGTGAACACCGAGGCGCTCGCCCTCGCCTTCGTGGCCGGCACCGTGGCCACGGTCAACCCCTGCGGATTCGCGCTGCTGCCGGCGTACCTCAGCTACTTCCTCGGCCTCGACGACCCCGACGCCTCCGAGGGGCAGGCCGGGAACCCCGTGCTCCGAGCCCTGTCGGTCAGCGCGGCGGTGACCGCCGGGTTCCTCGTCGTGTTCGGGATCATGGGCGTCCTGTGGAGCTCGGTGTCCTCGTGGCTGGGCACCCGACTGCCGTGGTTCACGATGGCCATCGGGGCGCTGCTGGTCGTGCTGGGCATCGCCATGCTGCGGGGCTTCGAACCGGTCGTGAACCTGCCTCGCCTGCAGCTGTCCGAACGACGCCGGCAGCTCTCCTCGATGTTCCTCTACGGCGTGTCCTACGCCGTCGCCTCGCTGAGCTGCACCATCGGGGTGTTCATCGCCGTGGTGTCCACGACGCTGCGGAGCTCGAGCTTCGTCGAGGGGGTGGCCACCTTCCTCGCCTACGGGCTGGGCATGGGGGTCACCTTGGCGATCCTCACCATCGCCGTGACCCTCGCCCGGGAAGGGATCGTGGCCCGGTTCAAGAAGGTGCTGCCCTACGTCCACACCATCTCCGGCGTGCTGCTCATCCTGGCGGGCGTGTTCGTGGCCTACTACGCCTGGGTCGAGGTGCAGGAGCTCGCCGGTGGCTCCTCCAGCTCCGTGGTCGAGCGAGCCCGCGACGTCCAGAGCGGCCTCCAGCGCTGGGCGGAGAGCATCGGAGCCGCCCGCCTCGCCGTGGCCGCCGCCGTGCTCATCGGCAGCACGGTGGCGCTCTCGTTGGCCTTCCGGCGCCGACGACCCCACGACACCTCCTCCCCCGACGACCGCTCCCGAGCCGGTACCGGTCACCGCCCCTGACACCCTCCACGACCACCCCACCCGAGCCGCACCATGCCGTCCACCCACCTCGCGCAGCTGTTCCCCCAGGCGGTCCCCGCCCGCGTCTACCTCGACCGGGTGCAGGCCGCTCTGGCCCCACACGACTTCGCCCTGGAGCGCACCTTCGCCGCGGTGTCGCTGTGCCGTGACGAGCTGAACCAGCAGCTGGTGGCCGAGATCGCCGCCCGATGGAACCTCCCGTTCAACCTCGGAGGCCTGGGGGCCCTGCCCTCGTTGGGTCGCACCGGCTGGGCGGCCTGCCTCTCCCACGTGCCCGGCCGCGGTGGGCGGGGCCACCTGCTGGTGTTCGCCTTCCCCCACCTCGGCATCGGACCCGACGGGACGCTCGGGGAGAGCCTGCGACGCCACCAGGACCACCCCACGCCGACCTGCGGAGCACTCGTCTCGCTGCTCCCCCAGCTCCGGGAGCTCACGCGGGGCGGCGCGGCGACCGGCTCCCTCGTCGAGGAGGCGCGCGACCTGCACCTCGCCGACGCCGAGGCCATCCGGCTCCGCGAGCTCGTGGCCGCCGAGCTGCACGAACCCCTGGTCGACGTCGAGCAGCTGACGAGAGCAGCGGAGCGCGCCGTCAACCGGGAGATCTGGGTGGAGCTGGAGGCTCTGGAACCGTGGTCGGCGATGGACGTCGCGGTGTTCACCGGCCTGCAGCTCAACCTGCCCGACGACGAGGACCACCTGGTGGGCATCGACGCCCGCGTGCGCACCGGAGCGTCCGCGGAGGAGCACCTCCTGGACGTGTGACCGGCACGGATCCCCGCAGACGGCGAGAGACCGCAGCTGTCAGGGCGAGAGCCGGTCGCGCGCCCAGCCCTGTCCCTCGCGGCGGAACCGCACCCGGTCGTGGAGGCGGTTCGGACGTCCCTGCCAGAACTCGATGAGGGAGGGGACCACCGCGTAGCCACCCCAGTGCGGCGGTCGCGGGACCTCCTCGCCCTGGAAGCGGACGGAGCAGTCGGCCATGGCCGCGTCCAGCTCGTGGCGTGAGGCGATCACGCTGGACTGCTCGCTGGCCCACGCCGAGATCTGGGAGTCACGCGGGCGGGTGGCGAAGTACGCAGAGCTCTCCTCGTCGTCCAGCTCGTCCGCGACCCCGTCCACCCGGACCTGACGGTGGATGTCGAGCCAGCTGAACAGCAGGCACACCCGGTGCTCGTGGGCCAGCGCAGCGCCCTTGCGGCTGAGGCGGTTGGTGAAGAACTGCAACCGACCCTGCTCGTCGATCCCCCGCAGCAGCATGTTGCGGGCCGAGGGTTGGCCGTCGGGATCGACGGTGCACAGCACCATGGCGTTGAAGTCGACGGTCAGGTGGGAGTGCTCCTCCGCCTCGACGAGCCAGCGGCGCATCGCCGCCACGGGGTCGTCGCCGAGGTCTGCCTCCTCGAGCGTGCCCCACTCGTACTGGATGCGCTGGTGCAGGTCGGGGTGCTGGTCGGCCATCCCCGAAGTCAACCACGGTCGGGGGGTGCTCCGTCGCCGTCCTCGGATCGTTCCGGGTGCCCATCGGTCGACGGGACCGACCGACCGCGGCGTTCGGGCAGCCATCGCCGACGCGCTCGAGAGACCTCGCCGAGGGTCGTGGCGTCCTCGCCCCACCCCGGCAGCTTCGGAGCCCCGAGGCGTTGCCTGCCGTAGATGCCGCGATGCGACGAGAAGACGTACGCGATCACGCAGGCTGCCGCGAAGTAGGGGACCGCACCGGCGCCGAAGAGCTCGACGCCCATGATCGTGCAGGCCAGCGGTGTGTTGGCCGCACCGGCGAACACGGCAACGAACCCCAGAGCGGCCAGCAGCGGCTGGGGGACGTCGAGCACCCCGGCCAGGCTGGCGCCGAGGGTGGCACCGACGACGAACAGCGGGGTCACCTCTCCACCCACGAACCCGGCGCCGAGGGTGACCGCGGTGAACAGGACCTTCAGCGCGAACCCCCAGGTGGGCACCTCGCCACCGAAGAGGCTGAGCTCGATCAGCGGGATCGACAGCCCGTTGTAGGCGCGGGTTCCGACCATGAGCGTCAGGGCGATCACCAGCCACCCACCCACGAACGGCCGGGCCGGCGCCCAGGGCACCCACCGGGCGAACAGCGCCTTGATCCCGTGGGTCAGCTCGGAGAACACCGCCCCGGCCAGGCCGAAGGCCAACCCGGCCAGGAGCACCTTGCCGAGGAGCCCCCAGGCGAGGCCGACCTCGCCGAGGTCCGGGGTGAGCGTGTGCTCCACCCCCAGTCCGGCGACGACGAGATCGCCCACGACCGACGCCGCCAGGCATGGCACGAGCGCCTCGTACTGGACCCTTCCGACCGACTGGACCTCGAGGGCGAACACGGCGCCGGCCAACGGGACCCCGAACACCGCACCGAAGCCCCCGGCGATGGCGGCGATCAACATGATGCGCCGCTCGTCCGCCTCGAGGCGGAGGAGCCGCGACGCCAGGTCGGTCAGGCTCCCGCTCATCTGGATGGCCGTGCCCTCCCGACCGGCGGAGCCCCCGAAGAGGTGGGTGACCACGGTTCCCACGAGCACCATCGGGGCCATCCGTCGGGGGACCCATGCCTGGGGCTCGTGGATCTCGTCGATGATGAGGTTGTTCCCCTCCACGGCCCGTCCCCCGCCGTAGTGGTAGACGAGACCGATCGCCAGGCCCGCGACCGGCAGCAGGTAGAGCAGCCAGCCGTGCTCGTCGAAGGTCTCGGTCGCCCACTCCAGCGCGATCAGGAACGCGGCTGACGCAGCGCCGCCGAGGACCCCGACCAACGACCCCAGCACCACCCAGCGCAGCAGGTGCGCCAGCAGCGCGACCTGCTCCCGGAGGTCGAAGCCGATGAGCTCCCGCACCGAGTCGTAGATCCGCACCGCCAGGGACGCGCGCCCGGGGTCGTCCCCCGGTCCTCCACCTTCGGTCTGTCCGCTCGTCTCGCTGTCCACCGTGGCACCTTCCTACTCGGGTGGTGCACGGACCTGCGGACGACTCCGTCGCCACGGCACGCGCCGCACACCTCTCGGTAGGAGCCATCAGCCGGATCGGCGGTCGAAGGCGAGCCCCATCGCCTGGGGCGAGTGTAGCCAGCACCCGCCCCCGAACGACCACCGGAGGTGCCCGGAGCCGCTCACCCGATGTGGTCGGCGCCCCGCAGGTACGGCTGCAGCAGCTCGGGCACGCCCACCGTGCCGTCAGCTCGGCGGTGGGTCTCCACCAGGGCGGCCCACACCCGAGGGACCGCCAGGGCCGAGCCGTTGAGGGTGTGGAGCACCTCGGTGCCCTTGCCGCTCGTCGGCCGGTACCGCAGGTTGGCGCGCCGGGCCTGGTAGTCGGAGAACCGGGACACCGACGACACCTCCAGCCAGCTGTCCACCCCCGGCGCGTACACCTCGATGTCGAAGGTGCGAGCGGCGCTGTTGCCGATGTCGCCCGTGCAGAGGTCGAGCACCCGGTAGGCCAGGCCGAGCTCCGCGATCACAGACTCGGCACGGGCGAGGATCTCGCCGTGGACAGCGGCCGACTGCTCGGGCGTGCAGTAGGCCAGCAGCTCGACCTTGTCGAACTCGTGGACGCGCAGCAGGCCACGGGTGTCCTTGCCGGCGGAACCCGCCTCCCGGCGGAAGCAGGAGGTGTGGGCCATGAACCGCTGCGGCAGCTCCACCTCCGGATAGACCTCGTCGCGGCCCAGCGAGGTGAGCGGCACCTCGGCGGTGGGGATCGCCCAGAGGTCGTCCCGCTCGATGTGGTACGCCTCCTCCTCGAACTTGGGTAGGTGGCCGGTGGAGACCATCGTGTCGGTGCGCACCAAGGTGGGCGGGCGGATCTCCTCGAAGAGATCGGCGTTCCGATCGAGGGCGAGCTGGCACAGCGCCCGCACCAGCGCCGCGCCCTGTCGTCGGTACATCACGAACATCGAACCCGACAGCTTCACTGCCCGGGTCACGTCGAGGATGCCCAGCTGCTCGCCGATCTCCCAGTGCGGGACCCGCTGGTGCTCGCCGTAGGACTCGGGATCGAAGCCCTCGACCCGCACCACCACGTTGTCGTGCGGGCCGGCGCCGTCGGGGCAGTCGGGAGCCGGCAGGTTGGGTATCCGCAGCAGCAGCCCGCGCAGCTCCTCGCCGACCTCGTCGGCGCGGCCGTCGAGCTGGCGCTCCTCCTCGCCGAGGAGCTTCGACTGCTCCTGCAGCGCCGCCGCCTCGTCCCGGCGCTGCTCCCGCAGCAACGAACCCACCTCGTTCGACAGCGCCCGGATCTCGGCACGAAGGCCGTCGCGCTCCACCGAGAGACGTCGCAGCTCGGCGTCGAGCGCAGCGACCCGGTCGAGCGAGTCGACGGGCTCACCACGACGGGACAACGCCGCCTTCACCTCATCGAGGTCGGCACGGATCCTGCGCACGTCCAGCATGTGCGCCACGGTAGCGAGGCTCCGACGAGCGCGACGACACCGACCCGGACACCGCCGGCGCACAGCGGCCCGCCAACAGGGGGCCCGTAGCGGCGCTATCTTCGCCACGTGCCCGGCTCCCCGACATCCGCCGTCGACGTGCGCGGACTCGTGGTCGACCGCGGGGGCCACCGGGCCGTCGACGGTGTCGACCTCGTGGCACACACCGGGGGGATCACCGTGCTGCTGGGCCCGAACGGCGCAGGCAAGACCTCCACGGTGGAGCACCTCGAGGGCTACCTGCCGCGCGCTGCGGGCACGGTGTCGGTGCTGGGCCGGGATCCGGCCCGGGCGACGGACCGGCGCGCCCTGCACCGACGGGTGGGGATCATGCTGCAGCGGGGCGGGATCCAGGGGGCCATCCGACCCGCAGAGGTCCTGGCGCAGTACGCCAGCTTCTTCCCCGACCCGCTCGGGACCGAGGAGCTCCTCGACCGCGTCGGCCTCCACGACCTCCGACGCACCGCCGTCCGACGCCTCTCCGGCGGCGAGCAGCAGCGGCTCTCGCTGGCGCTGGCGCTGGTCGGCCGACCGGAGCTGGTCTTCCTGGACGAGCCCACGGCGGGGGTGGACCTCTCCGGCCGCGACCTCATCCGCACCCTCGTGCGCGAGCTCTCCGGGGCGGGCACCACGGTGGTGCTCACCACCCACGACCTCACCGAGGCAGAGCAGCTCGCCGACCACGTGGTGATCGTGGACCGTGGGACGGTGGTGGCCGACGGCAGCCCGGAGGAGCTGACGTCCGCCTCGGGGACCGACCTGAGGTTCCGGGCTGGGCCCGGCCTGGCGACGGACTCGCTGGCGAGGGCCGCTGGCTGCCGAGTGGCGGAGGTGGCACCGGGGGAGTACCTGGTCGAGGGAGAGCCGACACCGGCGCTCGTCGCCCGCGTGACCTCATGGCTGGCCGAGCAGGATCAGGCGATCGGAGACCTGCGAGCCGGTCGGCAGCGGCTCGAGGACGTGTTCCGCCGCCTCACCGCAGAGGCCGTGTCCGAGCGAGGGACCGAGCGGTGAGCGACGGGACCAGGGCCCTGCGGGGACAGCTCCGCACGGAGGTGCGGCTGGCCGGCCGGCAGGGGGAGCAGCTCCTCGTGAGCTTGGGCATCCCCCTGCTGGTGCTGGTGTTCTTCTCCTCGGTGGACGTGCTGCCCACCGGCACCGACGAGCCGATCGACTACCTCGCTCCGGCTGTGCTGGCGCTGGCGGTGATGTCCACCGCCATGGTGTCGCTGGGGATCGGCACGGGGTTCGAGCGGTCCTACGGGGTCCTGAAGCGGCTCGGCGCATCGCCGCTGGGTCGCCCTCGATGGGTGACCTCCAAGCTGGTGCTGGTGCTCGGCACCGAGGTGCTCCAATGGACCGTGCTGGTGGCCGTGGCAGTCGGGCTGGGCTGGCGGCCTCCGGCGACGGGGTGGGCGGCCGCAGTGCTGGCCGGGCTGCTGGGCACCGTCGCCTTCGGAGGGCTCGGGCTGCTCATGGCCGGCACCCTGCCCGGTCTGGCCACCCTCGCGGGCGCCAACGGGCTCTACCTGGTGCTCCTGCTCACCGGCGGGATGGTGGTGCCGCTCTCGGAGCTGCCCGGCACCGTGGCGACGGTGGCACGCGTGCTGCCGGCCGCCCCGCTCACGGAGGTCCTCACCGGCGTGCTGATACCCGGGGAGTCGGTGGCCGGTTGGGCCTGGCCGACCCTGGTGCTGTGGGCCGTGGCGGCGCCGCTGGCCGCCGCGCTCACCTTCCGCTGGGACCCCTGAACGCTCGCCGGACGGCGCCGTGCGCCTCAGCCGCCCTCGACCACGGTGGTGGTGGTGATGGGCGGGGAGGGGTCGTTGAACCACGGGTTGCCGTTGTAGGTCCAGAAGTTCATCGACGTGAGCGTGATCAGGTACACGGCCAGCCCGAGCGCCAAGCCGAAGGAGAACGTGCGTCGCAGCAGGGCAGAGTCGAAGCGCAGGTGCATGAAGAACCCGACGATCAGCGCGAACTTGATCACCATCAGGATCAGCAGCAGCACCATGCCGAAGGCCCGCACGGTGTCGTCCGGTGCCACCTTCCAGCCGCCCTGGCCGAACCAGTCCTCCCACCAGTAGGTGGTCACCTCCAGGGCGGTGATCCCGAAGAGGACCCAGAAGATGGTGAAGTACTGGGAGTCGGTGGGACCGTGGGTGTGGCCCTCGTCGAGGTGGCCCATGTGGCGGCCGTCGCCGCCGCCGTCGGCATCGGCACGGCCGAAGTGGCCCTGGGCGTCCTGCGTGGTGGTGGACAAGGCGAGCTCCTCAGGGGATCAGGTACACGACCGTGAAGATCACGACCCAGACGATGTCGACGAAGTGCCAGTAGAGGCCGATGGTCTCCACCGCCTCGGCCTGGACCTTGCGGCTGAAGCTGAGCCCGATCAGCGTCAACAGCATGATGATGCCCACCGCCACGTGGGCACCGTGGAAGCCGGTGAGGGTGAAGAACGCCGAGGAGGACACGTTGCTGGTGAAGCCCAGGCCTTCGTGCACGAACTCGGTGAACTCGTAGATCTGCCCGCCGAGGAACAGCATCCCCAGCAGGGCGGTGGTCCCCAGCCAGAGGCGCATGCGGGCGATGTCGTCGCGCATGGCGGAGGTGACCGACAGCACCATGGTCAGCGAGCTCATCAGGAGGATGAACGACGTCATCGAGGTGAACGGGACGTCGAAGAGCTCGCTGATCCGCTCGGGGTTGCCCGAGAGGCCCGGGATCTCCCCGGGGCGGTTGCGGTAGAGCAGGTAGGTGGAGATCAGCCCGCCGAAGAGCAGGCAGTCCGATGCCAGGTACACCCACATCGCCAACTTGGGGTTGGAGATGCCGGTGGCGGTGGCGTGCGCGTCGTCGGGGAACTCGACGTCCTCGACCGGTTCGAGTGCGATCTCAGCCAACGGGGGCCTCCTCGGTCGCCTGCTCCTCGGCGCCCTCGGCGCCCTCGGCCTCGCCCAGCTCACCGGCCGAGGCCGGTTCCGGGTGGGGCTCGTCGTGGTCGTCGTGGGCGGCATCGGGATCGTCGGCCGGTTCCATGATCCAGCCGTACACACCGGCGATCACGATCAGCGCGCCGGGCAGCGCCCACCAGAGGTTGAAGATCACGCCGTAGCCGATGAGGGGGAAGCCGACGGCGATCACCAGGGGCCAGTACGACGGCGAGGGGAGGTGGATCCCCGTGGCGCCAGGCTTCTGCACGACGTCCTCGGTGGCAGCGATGCGCACCAGGTGGCCCTCCTCGTCGTGGCCGTACTTGCGGTGCCAGAACTCGTCGAAGGACTCCACCACGACGGTCTCTGAGTAGTTGTACGCCGGGGTGGGCGACGGGATCATCCACTCCAGCGAGCGGGCATCCCAGGGGTCGGGGCCGGGGTCGACCGGGTTGCGCTTGTGGGCCCGGTAGCTGAACCAGATGTTGAACAGGAAGATCAGCACCGCCACCGCCAGGGTGATCGCCCCGATGGTGGCCACCATGTTCCACACGTCGAAGCCCTGGCCCTCGGTGTAGGTGTAGGTGCGCCGCATCATGCCCTGCATGCCCAGCATGTGCATCGGTCCGAAGGTGAGGTTGAAGCCGACCAGCATCACCCAGAAGTGCCACTTGCCGAGCGTCTCGTTGAGCATGTGGCCGAACATCTTCGGGTACCAGAAGTAGATGCCGGCGAACAGGCCCAGCAGCGCCCCGCCGAAGAGCACGTAGTGGAAGTGGGCGACGATGTAGTAGGTGTCGGTCTGCT
>CAYQQQ010000014.1:81877-96906 GCA_964420125.1 uncultured Microthrixaceae bacterium | reverse complement strand
GGGGGGGGTGGTGTTGGATGCGGTGGCGGAGACCGATCCCGACGCCTTCGCCAAGTTCTGGTTCGATCCGGTCGACGGCCTCGACGAGGCCACCGCTGGTGTGTGGGTGCGTGCCGCCGAGCTGAACCCGGCGGCGGAGGACGGTGCGGTCGACATCCTCGTCAAGCTGTACCGGGCCTACGTCGACGGCGACGCCGACCTCGTGGAGATCAACCCCCTCATCCTCAAGCCCAGCGGCGAGGTGCACGCCCTGGACGCCAAGGTCACCCTCGACAACAACGCCGCCTTCCGCCACGAGTGGGCCGACTACGAGGCCACCCAGGTGCGCGACGATCGTGAGCAGGCCGCCCACGACAAGGGCCTCCAGTACGTCGGCCTCGACGGGTCGGTGGGCATCATCGCCAACGGTGCCGGTCTCGCCATGAGCACCCTGGACGTGGTCAACCAGGTGGGCGGCTCGGCAGCCAACTTCCTCGACATCGGCGGCGGTGCGAACGCGGATGTGATGGCCGGTGCGCTGGAGGTCATCAACAACGACCCCGCCGTGAAGGCCATCTTCATCAACATCTTCGGTGGCATCACCCGCGGCGAGGAGGTGGCCAACGGCATCGTGGAGGCGCTGGGCCGGGTGACCATCGAGTCGCCCATCGTGATCCGACTCGACGGCACCAACGCCGAGGAGGGTCGGGCCATCCTCGAGCCCCACCTCGGCGACACGCTGCAGATGCAGCCCACCATGCTCGACGCCGCCCGAACCGTGGTGGCGCTGGCCGGCTGAGCCGCCCGACCCACCCGACGAGAACGACACACGAAGGAACGAACCGATGAGCATCTTCGTCGACGAGAACACCAAGGTCGTCTACCAGGGCCTGACCGGCAGCCAGGGCCGCTACTACGGCCTGCTGAACCGCGACTACGGCACCCAGGTGGTGGCCGGCACCAACCCGAAGAAGGCCGGGACCGACGTGGAGGGCATCCCGATCTTCGCCTCCGTGGCCGAGGCCGTGGCCGAGACCGGCGCCGATGCCAGCTGCATCTTCATCCCCGCGCCCGGTGTGCGCGACGCGGTGATGGAGGCCGCCGAGGGCGGGGTGCGCTTCATCGTGTGCATCACCGAGGGCGTGCCCGCCCAGGACGAGGCGTGGTTCTTCAACAAGCTGCGCCGCGACTTCCCCGACGTGCAGCTGCTGGGGCCCAACTGCCCGGGCATCATCAGCCCGGGGCGCGCCAACATCGGCATCACCGCCGGTCACATCGCCAAGGAGCCGGAGGAGGGCAGGCCCAACGTGGGGATCGTGAGCCGCTCCGGCACCCTCACCTACCAGGCGCTCTACGAGCTCAAGCTGCAGGGAATCGGGGTGACCACCTGCGTCGGCATCGGCGGCGACCCCGTGCCGGGGACCAGCTTCATCGACTGCCTCCAGCGCTTCGAGGCCGACCCCGAGACCGCCGCCATCATGATGATCGGCGAGATCGGTGGCTCGGCGGAGGAGGAGGCGGCGGAGTTCATCACCTCGTCGGTCAGCAAGCCGGTGACCGCCTACATCGCCGGCCAGACCGCTCCCGCCGGCAAGAAGATGGGCCACGCCGGCGCCATCGTCTCCGGGGGCAAGGGCACCGCTGCGGCGAAGATGGAGGCCCTCACCGCGGCGGGGGTGAAGGTGGGGGCCAACCCCACCGAGGCGGGCGAGCTGATGGTGGAGATCATCAAGACCCTCTGACCCTCCCTCCTCCTCGCGCCCCCGCCCGCCGTCACCCTCCCCACCCGCAGTCCCTGCGCTTCTGCCACTCGGTTCGCACCGTCGCGGTGCGGGAGGGGTGTCAGTTCCGTGGGGTCCAGCCGCGTTGGAGGAGCAGGTCGCGGATCTTGTCGACAGTGGCATCGGGGTGTTGGCTGGCCTGCGCCTTGATGAAGCGCTTGAACACCCACCCCTGCGACTCGCAGTCGTGCTGACGATCCAGGTCGTGGCGGTAGGCGATCGGAGTGGCGTGCTCCTGGGAGCTGTCGCACTCCACCGCCACCATCTGGTCGGGGAACCCGAAGTCGAGGTAGTAGGTGTTGGCGCCCACGACCACCTTGTGCTGCCGCACCGGTGTCGGCAGGTCGCTCGCTGCGATGAGGCGCGACATGAGGTTCTCCCAGGCGTTCGCCCGCTCGTCGGGATCACCCGTCCGCTCTGCGAGCAACCTCCACAGCGCCGCCGCGCCCTTCCGGCCGTTCGTCGGCATCGAGCCCAAGCGATCGGCGACCCGTCTGGAGGTGGTGAGGCCCTTGTGGACGGCGTCGTCGAGCACCCGCTCGGTCCGATCCGCCGGGACGATGCCGGCGATGTCGATGATCGTGCGTTCGGGTGTGGTCACCGGGATCATCCCTATCCGCGAGATGTCTGCACCAGAGCGGTTCCGGGTCTCGTGTTGGCGCACCCCAGTGGGGTGCCGGCCGACACCTCTCGGCACCTGGACCTCGATCGGCGCCCTGCCGGTCCTCGAAAGGCCGTAGAGCGTCAGAGCAGAACGGTGCGACGCGAGTGCATGCGGCCCGGTGCGCCACACGGCGGCCAGCATCTGCTGCTCCCAGGAGGCGACCGATCCTCCGACCCGGTAGACGGCCTCACCCAGGTACTCGGCGGTCCCTTCGCGGCGGAGCCGTTCGAGCTGCCGGCGGGTGATGCCATGTCCCGTGGCGTGCTCGGCGGTGAACAGGCCGAGGTGCCTGGATGCATGCTCCATCATGATCGCGAAGGACATCGCGTTCGGCTCTCTCTTCCAACGCAGGGAGAGGCCGCTGTGCACGCTAGGCCGGGGTCGACGTCGGAGCGCCTGTCCCGACCGGGTCGCCGGGCCCGGTCGCCGAGCCCGGTCACCGAGCCCGGTCACCGAGCCCGGTCACCGAGCCCGGTCACCGAGCCCGGTCACCTGGGTGCGCCACTCGAACTGCCACCTGGCCGGCACCGTTGGGGTGCGAACCGGGTGTCAGTCGGTGGGGCAGCTCGAACTGCCACCCGGCGTGCACTGCTGGGGTGCGAACTGGGTGTCAGTCGGTGGGGCGAGGCGGAGGGGTGGGCACGCCGGAAGGCGTGGCGGGTGACTGGTAGGTTCGGCGGCGATGCGACTCGCCGTGCTCGCCTCCGGGAGCGGGACCCTCCTCGACGCCATGGCCACCGCCGGCCTCCCCATCCGCCTGGTGATGACCGACCGCCACTGCCCCGCCGAGGAGGTTGCCTCCCGCCACGACATCCCCTGCGAGGTCGTGGAGCGCACCGACTTCAGCGACGCCTTCGACAGGGAGGCCTTCACCAAGCAGGTGGTGCAGGTGCTGCAGTCCCACGACGTCGACCTCGTGGCCATGGCCGGCTGGGGCACCATCCTGGGCCCTGCCGCCTTCGAGGCCTACCCGGGGCACATCCTCAACACCCACCCCGCCCTGCTGCCCGCCTTCCCCGGCTGGCACGCCGTTCGTGACGCCCTCGCCCACGGCGTGAAGGTCACCGGGTGCACGGTGCACGTGGCCACCGAGCGGGTCGACGACGGCCCGATCCTCGCCCAGGAGGCGGTTCCGGTCCTCGAGGGCGACACCGAGGCGTCGCTGCACGAGAGGATCAAGGAGGTGGAGCGCCGCCTCTACACCGAGACCCTGGCGGCCGTGCTGGAGCGGGGCAGCCTGCCGTGACCTCCGCACCGCCCGCCCCCCATCCGTTCTGTTCTGCAGAAGGTGTCGGTCACGACACCTCTTGCAGAACAGAAGCGGGAAAGGACCGATGACGACATGAACGACCAGCCCACCCCCCGCCGCCGGGCGCTGCTGTCGGCGTACGACAAGACCGGCATGGTCGACCTCGGCCGAGCGCTGGTGGAGCTGGGTTGGGAGCTGGTGAGCTCCGGGGGCACGGCGAAGGTGCTGGCCGAGGCCGGCCTGCCCGTGATCCCCACGAAGGAGGTGACCGGCTTCCCCGAGATGCTCGGCCACCGTGTGGTCACCCTCCACCCCGCCATCCACGGCGGGATCCTCGCCGACCGTGCCGACCCCGCCCACCAGGCCGACATGGCCGAGCACGGGATCGTCCCCATCGACCTGGTGGCGGTCAACCTGTACCCGTTCTCCTCCGACCCCTCCGTCGAGCTCATCGACATCGGCGGTCCGGCGATGGTGCGCGCCGCCGCCAAGAACCACGAGCACGTCACCGTCCTGGTCGACCCGGCCGACTACGAGCCCATCCTGGCGGAGCTGCGCGCCAGCGACGACGGGCTTGCGGCGCTGACCACCCGCCGTCGCCTGGCCCGCACCGCCTTCGCCCACACCGCCGCCTACGACCGGGCGATCGTCGAGTGGCTCGACACCCTCGGGGCGGGCCCGCAGGAGCCCTCCGCGGCCGAGTCGCTGGGCCACCACCACCCGCACGCCGAGCTGCCCGCCACCCTCGAGCTCACCGCCACCCGAGCCCAGGTGCTGCGCTACGGGGAGAACCCCCACCAACACGGTGCCCGCTACTCCTTCACCGGCGGTTCCTGCTGGGACGCAGCGGTGCAGCACGGCGGCAAGGAGATGAGCTACCTCAACGTCTACGACAGCGACGCCGCCTGGCGGCTGCTGTGGTCGTTGGGCGACCAGCCGGCCGCAGTGGTCATCAAGCACGCCAACCCCTGCGGGGTGGCGGTGGCCGACGACGTCACCACCGCCTACCGACTGGCCCACGAGTGCGACTCGGTGAGCGCCTACGGGGGGATCGTGGCGGTGAACCGCAACGTCACCCACGCCATGGCCGAGGCGCTGGGCCCCGTGTTCACCGAGGTGCTGATCGCCCCCGGCTTCGACGACGACGCCCTGCTCGTGCTGCTGGAGAAGCGCAACCTGCGGGTGCTGAGCGCGCCGCCGCCCCGGCCGGCGATGGTGGAGGTGCGCTCCATCGAGGGCGGCCTGCTGGTGCAGTCCCCCGACGTGGTCGGCCTGGACCGCAGCGCCTGGCAGGTGGTGACCCAGCGTGCCCCCAGCGAGGCGGAGTGGGCGGACCTGGAGCTGGCCTGGAAGGTGGCGGCCCGGGTGACCTCGAACACGATCGTGCTGGTGAAGGACGGCCAGGCCGTGGGCATCGGAGCCGGCCAGCAGAACCGTCGTGACGCCGGCCGCATCGCCGCGGAGAAGGCCGACGGCCGGGCGGTGGGCGGGGCGTGCGCCAGCGACGCCTTCTTCCCCTTCCGCGACGGACTCGACGCCGCCGCCGAGGCGGGTGCCACGGCGGTGATCCAGCCGGGTGGCTCGATCCGCGACGAGGAGGTCGTGGCCGCGGCCGACGAGGCGGGCATGGCGATGGTGTTCACCGGAGAGCGCCACTTCAAGCACTGACCCACCGCTTCGTTGTTCGAGCCTGACCGCTGGCGTCAGCGTCGAACGACGAAGCGGCTGCGGCCGGCTGCGGCCGGCTATGGCTGCTGCTGTTGCTGTTGCTGTTGGGCGAGCTGCACCGGGTCGACCGTGCTGGTCTCGGACATCCCCCCGTACTGCGCCCAGGCGGCCCCGCCCAGCAACGCGTCCTCCCAGAGCCGCTCCGGCGCCTCGCCTCCACCCCGGGCGGACACCGGCACCTGCCACACCGAGGTCTCCGCGGCGCCCAGCTCCGTGAAGTAGACGGTGCCGTCGCGCACCAGGCTGGTGCCGAAGGTCTCGGCGGTGGCGCGCCGGGTCGCCTCGTCGTCGTCGGGACCCACGACCAGCAGCTGCTGCTCGGCGTCGTCGGCCCGCTCCGATCCGGTGAGAACCACGGTGCCGTCGCCGTCGACGGCGCCGATGTGCAGCGACGCCCAGCTCCGCATCACCACCGTCGAGTGGTCGCCTTCGGTGTCGACTCGCACGTAGGAGGTGCCCGTCGCCCCGGTGACCTCGACGTGGGCCACTCCGTCGGCGGTGAGCACCCTGTCCACCTGGAGGTGCTGGGAGGTGTCGGTGCGCAGCACCACGTGCGGCCGTGTCGACAGCTCGCCGTCGTGCACCGACCAGAGCTCGAGGCCGTCGGCGACCTGGCGGGTGACGAGGGTGAGCCCCGGGGTGAGGCCGGTGGCGGTGAGCTCGCCGGCCATGACCTCTTCCGGCTCCTTGGAGTCCGGGGCCCAGTGGTAGAGACGGGAGTCGTCCAGCTCCTCGCCGAGCGCGAGGTAGTCCACCGCCTCGCCCACGTTGACCGGCAGCAGCGGTCGGGCGGGGGAGCCCTCGGCGATCGTCGAGGTGGTGCCGTCGGTGTCGACCCACTCGATCGAGGGGATGCCGTCGCGCTCGGCGATCAGCACGAAGGCCCGGCCGTCGGGGGAGGCGGTGACGGCCTGGAGGAACGTGGCCGCCTTCCCGGTGCTGACCACCTCGCCGGTGGTGGCGTCGATCACCTTGGCGACGCTGGTGGTGGTGCCGGTGTCGATGCCGAGCACACGGGCGTCGTTGGACAGGGCGACAGCCTGGGTGAAGTTCCCCTTGGTGGTCACCACCTCGTCGTCGCGCAGGTCGCGCACCTCGAGGTCGCCCCCCTCGGCAGGCCAGGACGCCACCCATCGGTCGTTGTCGCTGATGGAGCACCGGCCCTTGCCCACCTCGGTGGCCTTCTCGGCCCGGGTGGCGAGCCGGCAGCCCTCGTCATCGAACACGAACACGCCGCGGGCCACCATGACCACCTCGGTCTGCGCCGCGGCGGCGATCGTGGTGGCGTCGCCCCCGGGCTGGTTGGCGAGCACTCGCTGGGTCCGCTGCGGATCCTCGGCCTGCACGGAGGCGGCCAGCAGCAGCTCGCCCTGCCACGCCTGGCCGAGCTCGTCGTAGCGCAGCTCGCCGTCGGATCCTCTCGTGACGACGGTGAGGGGTCCCACGGCGTCGGCCAGCACCCGGCTGTCGTCGTCGAGGTCGTCACCGGGGGTCACCGCGAAGATCGTGGTGCTCTGCTGCTCCGCACCGGGGTTGGCGACCACGAGGAGCTGGTCGTCGATGCCGGTGCACGAAGCTGCCGACCCCACCACGAGGGTGGCGAAGGCGGCGATGGTCGCCCGTCGGGGCCCGTCACGCATGGCCCGTCACCGTAACCGCTGGGGTCGTGCAGGGCGGCACCGGTAGATTGTTCACCTCATGACGGCGATCACCATGGACGGCGAGGCTCTGGCGGCCCGCATCAAGGACGACCTGCGTCGGCGCATCGCCACGCTCGCCGATCGGGGCGTGGTGGCGGGCCTGGGCACGGTCCTGGTGGGCGACGACGGCCCGAGCGCCAACTACGTGTCGATGAAGCACCGTGACTGCGCGGAGCTGGGGATGCGGTCGGTCGACCGGCGGCTGCCGGCGAGCGCCACGCAGGCCGAGGTGGAGGCGGCGGTGGAGGAGCTCAACGCCTCCGAGGAGGTGCACGCCTTCATCATCCAGTACCCGTTCCCGGCGGGGCTGGACTACGAGTCGGCCATCCTCCGGGTGGATCCCGCCAAGGACGCGGACGGCCTCCACCCCCTCAACCTGGGCCGGCTGGTGATGGGCGAGCCCGCCCCGCTGGCCTGCACGCCGGCGGGGATCGTGGAGATGCTGACGGCCTACGACGTCCCGGTGGGGGGGCGCCACGTGGTGATCGTGGGGAGGGGACTCACCATCGGCCGTCCGCTGGCCAACCTGCTCACCCTCAAGCGCCCCGAGGCCAACGCGGCGGTGACCGTGGTGCACACCGGCGTGGCCGACATCGGCGCCTACACGCGCAGCGCGGACGTGATCGTGGCGGCGGCCGGGTCCCCGGGGTTGATCACCGCCGACATGGTGCGCCCGGGTGCGGCGGTGGTGGCGGCGGGGGTGAGCTTCCGTGACGGCAAGCTGCTCTCCGACGTGGCCGACGACGTGGCGGAGGTCGCGGGCTGGCTGTCGCCCCGGGTGGGCGGCGTGGGACCGATGACCCGGGCGATGCTGATGTCCAACACGGTGGAGGCGGCGGAGCGGGCCGCTGACGGTGCCTCGGCTGCGGCGGCCGCGGCGGCGGCCGGTGGGGCGAGCGACTCGGGGGGCGGGACATGACCAGGATCGGGGACCTGTTGGCGGAGGGGCCCACGCTGAGCGTGGAGTGCTTCCCTCCCAAGACCGCCGAGGGCGTGGCCGGGCTCGAGTCCGCGCTCGACGACGTCGAGGCGCTGCAGACGTCCCCGTGGCCGGATCACCACAAGGGCGTGTCGTTCGTGTCGGTGACCTACGGGGCGGGCGGCAGCACCCGTGACCGCACCCGAGACCTCGTGGTGGGCATCGAGTCCGGCCGGAGCTTCCCGGCCATGCCGCACCTCACCTGCATGGGCCACACCCGGGCCGAGATCGACGAGCTGCTCGCCGACTACGCGGCCAACGGGATCGCCAACGTGCTGGCCCTGGCGGGCGACCCGCCGGCGGACGGCTCCGAGCCCGCCGGCGACTTCCGCCACGCCATGGAGCTCGTCGAGGCGATCCGGGCCGCCGGCGACTTCTCGGTCGGCGTGGCGGCGCATCCGGAGCTGCATCCCCGTTCTCCGGACCGGGCCAGCGATCGGCGGTTCCTGGCGGAGAAGTTGGACGCGGCGGACTTCGGGATCACGCAGTTCTTCTTCGACGCGAGCGACTACTTCCGGATGGTGGAGGAGCTGTCGGCGTTGGGGTGCACCACGCCGGTGCTGCCAGGGGTGATGCCGCTGTTGAACCCGGCCACGGTGGAGCGCTTCGCCGGCATGGCGGGCGCGGCGTTCCCCACGGCGCTGGCCGAGCGCGTGGAGGCCACGACGTCGCCGGAGGACCGGCTGGCGGTGGTGGCCGACGCGGCGGCGGAGCTGTGCGTGGAGCTGTTGGAGGGCGGGGTGCCGGGGCTGCACCTGTACTTCCTGAACCGCTCCGACGTGGCCACGGCGGTGTTCGAGCGCCTTCCCGCGCCCGACGCCTGACGCCGCTCGCCCAGCGTTTCTGTTCACCCCAGCTCGCGCCAGGCGCGATCTGGGGTGAACAGAACGGGCGGTGGGGAGGAGCCGAGCGCGGGAGTGGGTCAGGGGGCCCAGGCGTCCGGGCGGCGGGTGGGCAGGTTCCCCCAACCGGGCGTCCTTGACCCCCTCCGGGGCCCGCGCCCACACTTGGAGTCCACCCCCGTAGCCCCGACGCCGGTTTCCGGTGCGGCGGTCGTGTGGATCGGGGTAGCGTCCGGGAGCATCCGGGCGGACAAGGGTGAGGGGAGCCCGCACTCGTGTTGCGTCGAGGCAAAACCGACCGTCGCCCGGTGACCGAGGTCATCGCCGCGGGCGCCGTGCGCTTCGACAGCGACGACGAGGCCGCCCTCGAGGACCAGATCGGGCGCTGGCTCCGCCACGACCGTCCCCGCCTCGGCGAGGTGCTGCTCGACCTGGGGATCATCGAGCCCGACACGCTCTTCGACGCCCTGGCCCAGCAGGCGAAGGTGCCCGAGGAGGGCCGCCGCCGCCTGGGCGAGCAGCTGGTCGCGGCGGGCACCATCGACGACGTGGCCCTCGCCGCCGCGCTCAGCCGGCAGTTCGGGGTGCCGCTGGCCGACCTGCGGATCGACTCGCCCAGCGCCGCGGCGGTGGAGCTGATCCCCGAGGAGCTGGCCCGCGCCCACCGGGTGCTGCCGCTGCGGGTGGACGCCGATCGGGTGCAGATCGTCTCCGCCGATCCCTACGACGTGCGGGCGATCCGGGCGCTGACCCACCACTGCGGGCGGATCGCCCTGCTGATCGGGGCGGGCAGCGACATCGAGCGCCACCTCGACGACGCCTACAACGTGTTGAAGGCGGCGGGGCTGCACATCCAGGCGTTCGAGCTGGCCCACGACGACACGATCTTCGACGAGGCGGGCGTGTCCGGGGCGATGCAGGTCGACGAGTCGGCGCCGATCGTGCAGGTGGTGAACCGGGTGGTCACCCAGGGAGTGAGGTCGCGCGCTTCGGACATCCACGTGGAGCCCACCGCTGCCGACCTCCGGATCCGCTACCGCATCGACGGCGCCATGACCGAGGCGATCCGCCTGCCCAAGGCGATGGCCCCGGGGGTGGCGAGTCGCATCAAGGTGATGGCGGAGCTCAACATCGTGGAGCGTCGCCGTCCCCAGGACGGCCAGTTCGGGGTGCAGGTCGACGGCCGCCCCATCGACGTGCGCTGCTCGGTGGTGCCCACCGTGCACGGCGAGAAGGTGGTGCTGCGCCTCCTCGACAAGACCCGCTCGCTCATCAGCCTCAACGACCTGGGCATGAGCGCTGCGGTGGCGGAGCGCTACCGGGAGATCGCCCGCTCCCCCCTGGGCATGATCCTGTGCACCGGGCCCACCGGGTCGGGCAAGACCACCACCCTCTACGCCACCCTCGGCGAGGTGAACGACCCCACCAAGAACGTGGTGACCATCGAGGACCCGGTGGAGTACCAGTTCGAGGGGATCACCCAGATGCCGGTGACCGGCACGGGCATCGGGTTCGCCGAGGGGCTGCGGGGGATCCTGCGCCAGGACCCCGACGTGATCCTGGTGGGCGAGATCCGCGACGAGGAGACGGCCCGCATCGCCATGCAGGCGGCCCTCACCGGGCACCTGGTGCTGTCGTCGCTGCACGCCGTGGACTCGGTGGCGGCGGTGCACCGCTTCACGGACATGGGCATCGAGCCGTTCCTGGTGGCCTCGGCGATGAGCGCCGTGGTGGGCCAGCGCCTGCTGCGGCGGATCTGCACCGCCTGTGCCGAGGAGGTGGTCCCGACCTCCACCGAGGTGCGCCTGCTGGAGCGCCACACGGGGCGGGTGCCGGCCCGTTGGGTGCGGGGCCGGGGCTGCAACCTGTGCGCCGGCACCGGGTTCCGGGGCCGCATCGGCGTGTACGAGCTGCTGGAGATCACCGACACCATCCGCGACCTGATCGTGGCCAAGGCCACCCACCACGAGATCCGCCGGGCGGCGCTCGCCCAGGGGATGCGCTCGATGCAGTCCCAGGCGTTCGAGCTGGTGGGTGCCGGGCTCACCACCGTCGACGACGTCGTGCGCTCCGTGTACGCCCCGGGGATGGAGCTCGACGGCGCCGAGGCAGCGGGTCCGGGCGGTGCGCCCCCGCGACCCGGAGTGCCACCGCAACGTGGGCCGCAGCAGTCGGGCGGGGTGACGCCGAGTTGGGCTGCGACGCCGCAGCGTCCGGGCGCCGTGCCATCGCAGCCGGCGCCGCCGCCACCCTCGCCGGCGACCGCGGGTCCGGGTGCGGGTGCGGGTGCGGGCGCGGCTGGTGAGGGCCGGCCTGCCGATGAGAGGCTGACGATCGTGCTGCCCGCCGGTGACCCCTTCGCCCCGCCGGGTTCGGCGCGGGAGGCCGGCTGATGACCGCCACCCAGCCCGTGCAGGGCTCGCCGGTGCCACCCCCTGGTGGCGGGTCGCCCGCGGCTGCCCCTGAGGGCCCGAGGCGCTCCAAGCCTGCCAAGTTCCGCTACGAGGCCGAGAACCTCGACGGCGAGGTGGTGAAGGGCGAGATCACCGCCGCGTCGGCCAACGCGGCGCGCAACGAGCTGGCGGTGCAGGGCCTGCGGGTGCGGCGCCTCACCGAGCGCAAGGGCCTCCAGACCGAGATCACGCCCTCGAAGGTGCCGCTGGTCGACGTCATGCACTTCAGCCGGCAGATGGCCACCTTCCTGCGGGCGGGCGTGCCGATGACCGAGGCGATCTCCAACCTGGCCCTCGACACGCCCAACAAGCGCTTCAAGGCGGTGCTGTTGGACGTGGTCGACCAGGTCGGCACCGGCACCCGGGTGACCGACGCCATGGGCGCCCACGCGGACGTGTTCCCCAGCTACTTCATGGCCATGTTGCAGGCGGCCGAGCTGACCGGCCGGATGGACGTGGCCTTCGACCAGCTCCACACCTACATCCGCCGCGACGTGGAGCTGCAGCGCGCGGTGCGCAAGGCGATGATCTACCCGCTGATCCTGTTGGGGCTGTCGGTGGTGGTGGTGGTCATCATCGTGGTGTTCGCCATCCCCCGCTTCGCCACGTTCTTCGAGGAGTTCGACGCCGAGCTGCCGCTGCCCACCCGGATGCTGATGTCGGTGGCCGACTTCGTGGGGTCCCCGGCAGGGATCATCACCGGGGTGGTGCTGGTGCTGGCGGTGCTGGGCATGGCGATCTGGCTGCGCACCCGGTCGGGCCGTCGGGCGCTGGACGGGCTCCTGCTGCGCCTGCCGCTCACCTCCAAGGTGGTCACCTACGCCGCCACCGAGCGGTTCTGCCGGGTGCTGGGTGCCCTGCTGTCGGCGGGTGTGCCGCTGCCCCAGGCGCTGCCGACGTCGGTGGAGGGCTCCAACAACCAGGTCTACAAGGAGCGCCTCGGCGCCTCGATGGACGGGGTGCTGGGAGGGGCCGGGTTCGCCGGGCCGCTGGCGGAGACCGAGCTGTTCCCGGCCACGGTGATCCAGATGATCCGGGTGGGGGAGCGCTCGGGTGAGCTACCCCAGCAGCTCGAGAACGCGGCGGGCTTCTACGAGGAGGAGCTGGAGTACGCCATCGACAAGATGACCGCCTGGTTCGAGCCGCTGACGGTGGTGTTCATCGGGGTGGTGGTGGGCTTCGTGGCGGTGGCGATGATGAGCGCCATGTACGGGATCTACAACCAGGTGGACCTCTGATGCGGAGGGTCGACGGGAGCTTTCACACATTGACAGTGGGGCTGTGGGCCAGTGAACTTGGCCGTGACCGAACGCCGGTGCGGATGCTCCGGGGCGGTGGGGGCGGAACTCGACGGGGACCCGGGCTCGGGTCGTGACGGACCTGGGCATCACCGGGACGGAAGGAACAGGAGACGGGAATGATCGAACAGCGCAAGCGGAACCGTGGTCAGGGGGGCTTCACCCTCATCGAGCTCCTCGTGGTCATCGCCATCATGGCGATCCTGGCGGGCGTCGCCATCTTCGCGGTGGGGAACCTGAATGAGAGTGCTGACAAATCAGCGTGCCTTACAGAGAAGGACACAATCAACACCGCGATTCAGGCCTTCAAGGCGGACCAAGGTGCTTATCCAGCCACTGACCACACGCTCTACACAGATCACGTCGACGCCACGGCAACCCCGCCGATCAACTACAAGAAGCTGCTCGACAAGGATCCCAAGTACTTCGACATCGGTACCGCTGACGCTACCAACTGGGCTAAGAGCTCCACCCAGGTGAACCCTGTGAAGAAGACAGGCGCTCCCTGTTGATGAATCCGTGACGGAAGAGGCGGGGTCCTTCGGACCCCGCCTCTTCCGTCCCTGAGCCCATGAGGACCTGACGTGCGCCAGCCGGTGACGCCGCTGCTCGATCCGTACCTCGACTACCTGGTGGCTGTCGAGGCCACCGACCTGCACCTGTCGGCCGGCGCCGCGCCGCGGATCCGCATCGACGGGCGCCTCGTACCCATCCCCGACGCACCGGCGTGTGCCGACGAGTTCGTCGAAGGGGTGCTGGCCGAGGTGCTCGACGACGCCGATCGCCGCGAGCTGGCCGAGGCGCACCAGGTCGACTTCGCGTTCTCCTGGGCCGGCGGTGAGGGGCGCACCGCCCGGTTCAGGGGCAACGCCTACCTCCAGTCCGCCCGGCCGAGCCTGGCGCTGCGGCTGATCCCCACCGAGATCCCCACCCCCGAGCAGATCGGCCTGCCCGAGGCCACGGCCATGCTCGTGCGCCGTCCCCACGGCCTGGTGCTGATGACCGGGCCCACCGGGTCGGGCAAGTCCACCACGCTGGCCGCCATGCTCGGCTGGATCAACCGCAACCGTCCGGTGCACATCCTCACCATCGAGGACCCCATCGAGTACGTGCACGGCTCCGCCACGGCGCTGGTCAACCAGCGGGAGGTCGGCCGCGACTGCGCCGGGTTCGCGGATGCCCTGCGGGCCGCGCTGAGGGAGGACCCGGACGTGGTGCTGGTGGGGGAGATGCGCGACCTCGAGACCGTGCAGCTCGCCCTCACCCTGGCCGAGACCGGGCACCTGGTGTTCGGCACGGTCCACACCAACGACGCCGCCCAGACCGTCGACCGGATCGTCGACACGTTCCCCGCCGGCCAGCAGGCGCAGATCCGCACCCAGTTCTCCATGACCCTCGCCGCGGTGATCTCCCAGCGGCTGGTGCCCCGCATCGGCGGGGGCCGGGTGGCCGCCTACGAGGTGATGATGGGCACCCCGGCGATCGCCAACCTGATCCGCGAGGGCCAGGTGCGCCAGATCCGCAACATGATCGCCACCGGCATGGCCGACGGGATGATGGTGCTGGAGCACTCGCTCAGCCAGCTCGTCGCCCAGGGGGTGGTGGCCTGGGAGGACGCGGTGGCCGCCTCGGTGTACCCCGAGGAGGTGCACAAGCCCCAGCCGATCCCCGTGCTCGGGCCCGACGGCCAGCAGGTGATCGGCCCCGACGGCCAGCCCGTGTTCCGCATGCCCGGTGACCCGGTGGTCGACCTCTCCGCGCCCGCAGCTGCTCCCGCTCCGGGGCAGGTGCCCGGTCATCCCGGCCCGGGCTGAGACGAGGTGGGGTGACCACCTCGATAGTGCTGTTCGTGGGGTGCTTCGTGTTCCTGGCGATCGGGTCGGCCACCTGCGTGGTGATCGACCGTCTGCCGGTGGAGCGCGACGAGCCCGACGAGCACGGCGACGTGTGGGGCACCCGTCCGTGGCGGGAGGTGGTGCACGGCTCGAGCCGCTGCCCGTCGTGCGGGGAGCCGGTGCGGCCCTACGACAACGTGCCGGTGGCCAGCTACGTGGTGCTGCGGGGGCGGTGCCGCCACTGCGGGGCGAAGATCGACGGCTACCACCCGTGGGTGGAGCTGGGCGCTCCGGTGGCCTACGCGCTGGCGGTGTGGGCGATCGGCTTCGAGTGGCTGCTGCTGCCGGTGCTGTGGTTCGTGCCGGTGGCGCTGGCGGTGACCGTGATCGACCTGCGCACCCTGATCGTGCCGACCCGGATCGTGTGGCCGGCCACGGCGGTGACGGTGGTGCTGTCGGTGGTGGCCCTTGCGTTGGAGGGCGACGGCTGGGGGCGGCTCCTGGCGGCGCTGGTGGGGGTG
>CAYQQQ010000014.1:35618-81867 GCA_964420125.1 uncultured Microthrixaceae bacterium | reverse complement strand
AGCACGGCGTGTAACAACAATGCCGGCTATCTGCTCTTCCAGGCCGGGTCCCTGGTGTGCGAGCACACCAACAGCAGCACCCAGGACGCCGCCAGCGGCGTGGGGGGGGGGGGGGGGGCCGCCCGCGGCGGGGGGGGGGCGCGCCTGGGCGGCGCTGGGGGGGGTGGGGGTGCTGGCCGGGGCGCTGTTCGCCGTGTGGTTCGTGGTGCCCGCGGGGATGGGCTTCGGCGATGTGCGCCTGGCGGTGCTGCTGGGCTGGCTGGTGGGGTTCTACTCGGGCGAGGCGCTGTGGGGGGCGGTGGCGCTGGCGGTGCTGTGCCTGCTGGGGGCATCGGTGCTGGGGGTGGTGCTGGGGGTGGTGGTGCTCGGCGTGCGGGGCCGGGGGGTGCAGATGCCCTTCGGGCCGTCGCTGGTGGCCGCGGCGTTCGCGTGCTGCCTGTGGGCGGATCGGATCCTGGAGCCCTGGGGGTTCGGATGAGCGTGCGCCTGAGCGCGCGCGTGGGCGTGCGCGTGAGCGTGCGCCGGCCACGCCGACCCCCCGCCGTTCTGTTCTGCAGAAGGTGTCGTCACCGACACCCTCTGCAGAACGAAACCGGGGATGAATCGCCTATCAGGTTGGCGGGTGTGGCCCTTGACACCCTTTCGGCCCCGGGCGAGGCTTTTGGGTCGGTTCTGACACCGCACGCCGGGGCGAAGGCGGCTGCGGAAGATCGGGAAGGGTCGTGGATGCAGGCCAGAGCATCGTCGGGGACAACCCGACGTCGTGGTGAGGGAGGCTTCGGGCTGATCGAAGCCGTCGTGAGCGTGGGGCTGGTCTCCACTGTCGTTCTCGCCCTCGCCGCCGGGCTGCTCACCTCGGTCAAGAGCTCCCAGGCCGCCAAGGAGACCCAGGAGGTCGACGCCGCGCTGTCCGCCTACGCGGAGAGCTTCAAGGACCCGGCTTGGTATCCGAGCGCGGACCCCTGCACCACGCCCCCCGACTGGTCGGCGGTGCCGATTCCGGACGGGGCGGCGTCGGCCTCGGTTACGAAGGTGGACCACTGGGATTCGGCGGCTGTCCCGAATCCTGCTTGGGCCGACTCCTGCACCAGCGATCCTGGTGTTCACCGGCTCACCGTCGAGGTCGAGATGTCCGGGAGCAGCGCGACCGCCACCGCCCAGGTCGTGATGAGGAAGCCATGAGGGATCCCCGCGCTCTCCATCGGGCCACCACGTTGGCACTGACGCGCCGGCTGGCCAGGAGCCGCTCCCAGGCGGGCCTCACGCTCGTCGAGATACTGATGGCGATCACCATCGCCGGGCTGGTGCTCGGGCCCGTCGGGGGCTGGATGATGCTCGCGCTCAACCAGCAGGCTCCCACCGCCGGCCGATTCAACGACGCTGCGGAGTCCCGCCTGTTGAACACCTACCTCACCCGGGATGTGTCGTCTGCCGAACGACTCGTGGTAGAAGTCGCTGATCTTGCTGATTGCACCGGCGGCCTACTGGGAGACCCATTGCTCAACGTGTGGTTCGTCGGCAACGAGCGGCAGTTCATCGTCTACGCCACCCGTGAGAACGACGTGGGATCCACCAGCCTCTACCGCCGCTCCTGCGAACTGAGCGTCACCCGCCCCCTCATCGAAGAGGTCGAGGTGGTTCGCGACGTGAAGCTCGACAACACGAAGCCTGGCACGCCACCGCTCGTCACCGCCACGTGCACGGCACCCGATGGGACCTTGTGCCGGGCCGTCAAGGTGACCGTGGAATCCCAGGGAGACGATGGCGACAAGACGATCACGGTCTCCGCCACCCGTCGCTCCGAGCTGGACCCCGCGTTCCTGAGCATCCCGCCGGTGCAGCTCAAGGTCCTCTCCACGAGCCCGCGCAGCACGCCCACCTACGAGTTCAGAGCTGAGATCGAGGCAGTGTTCTCGGTGCCCGACGTGCCGGACGGTCTCACCTACAATTGGACCGCAACCGGTGATGCGACGACGATCAATGGCGCCAAGACAGCGACGCTCACCGCGAAGAACCCTGATTCGTATGAGGTTGAGCTCGAGGTCGGTGACGGCGTATCGAAATCAACCGCGAGTTTGTCTCTGTCATTTGAGAACCGACTTCCTCAGATCGACCCCTCATCGATCGTAATCAACCCCGGGAGCCCGACGCTCGGTGATTCGATCAGCCTGTCTGCCAGTGCGACGGACCCGGATGGGCCCTCGCCGACTTACTCCTGGATCGGCCCTGCTGGCAACGTGATCTGCTCCACATCGACCTGTCCTGCCATCCGGGTCGCCTCGCCTGACTTCGTCGAGGGCAGAAACGAGATCCGCCTCGTAGTCACCGACAGCGACAGCGGCACGCAGTCCGCCACCAGGGAGATAACGATCGGGCCTGCAGTTGGCGGGAATCCCGACGACCCACCTACGACGAGCTCGGGAGACTGGGTGTACGCCAATGCCGAGTACCGTTTGAGCAAACCGGTCGGTGAGGACGAGGTGACAGCTACCTGGAGCACGTCCGACACCGACCTCGACCAGATGACCGGTTGGGAGCTCCACCGTGGCACCCCTGGCATCGGGACCCTGGTGAAGCCGCCGGGACCGGCAGGCC
The DNA here is from genome assembly GCA_964420125.1 of uncultured Microthrixaceae bacterium. Lineage (GTDB taxonomy): Bacteria > Actinomycetota > Acidimicrobiia > Acidimicrobiales > Microtrichaceae > CAYQQQ01. The sequence goes on along the minus strand of CAYQQQ010000014.1, from coordinate 79,272 downwards.
TCAGCTTCTCTCACACCTTCGCCGCCGATGCTCCGCCCGGCGACTACACGATCCGTCAGTTGATGGGAGCCGGGGCGCCGGTGGATGCCCAGTTCCGTCTCAACAGGGCGCCCGTGGCGTCGTTCGTGGCCACCAACCTGCCCGGTGACGCCCCCTACGAGGTGGTGTTCGACGACACCAGCACCGACGACGAGAGCGTGGCGAGCTGGCATTGGGAGTTCGGCTACCCCGGCTGGCGATCCGACTCCGCCAACCCGCGCTTCGTGTTCCCCAACCCTGGGACCTATCTGGTGAGCATGGATGTGTCCGACGGCGAGGGTGGTTCGGACCGGGTGGTGCAGACCGTGAACATCGGCGGTTCGCCCGCGAAGCCCGCCGCGGTCACCTGGGTGGGTGATTCGGTGACCTTCCCGCAAGTGGCTGGAGCGTCCCAGTACAGCCTCGACATCACACATACGGGAACCAACTCCAACGGCTCAGGTTGCCTGACCGGTGGCCCTTGGAAGGTTTCGCCGAAGCCGCCGCTGAACGAGCCCATAGTGGAATCGATTGTCGACAATCCGTGCGATGTCGACGTCTCCACCACAGTCACACTCCAGGTGCAAGCCAACGGCATCTGGAGTGCGAAGTCCGATCCGGCGGAGAAGCCGTGACGTCACAACTAGAGCTCGCGGGGGGGCCGGATTGCCTGACCGCCGGCTTGCGCCGCCGCCTTGCTCGGCGCCGTGAGTCGGGCTACGTGCTGGGCGTCGTGCTGGCGGCCATGGTCATCGGCCTGAGCCTGATCACGGCCTTGCTGGGGCTCTCCTTCACCACCCAACGAGCGGCCATCGTTCAGCAGGAGCTGGCGCGCGAACGCCGGGCGGCCGACGGCACGCTGGAGGCGGGCCTGGCCGGTGTACTCGCCAACACTGCAAACGCGGCCGACCCGTGCGACGCCTCGAACGTCCCCTCGACCGTCGACATGGACGTCGACGGTGACTCAGCGACCGAGGAGAAGGTGGGGCTCGTGTGCGAGCCGATCATCGATCCCGATCCCGCCGCCGATGGGAAGATGGTCGTGGTCGGGGATCGCAGCAGCTGGACGTGGCCGAGCTCCCCTCCCACCGGTGTGGGGCTGGTACACACCGGCGACGAGCCGGTGCGCTTCGCCGGGGACGTCGACGTCAGGGGCACCGGTGCGGCCAAGGTGCTGCCAAATGGCCCCGGCATGGTGGTTGCCGGTCGCTACGCACAAGGCGAAGCTTGTTCTGGAGCCACCACCCCGGGCTCCGGTGAGATCCGTACAACCGAAGAAGCCGGCCCGGTCTGCCCGAGTCCCGGCGCCGCTGCGGTCACCGGCACGGCCTCCGTCGAGTCTCCGCCCGACGAACCCGCACTCCAGTACGGAGCCGCATACGTCGGCGGGAAACTGGGAGCCGGCTGCCAGGACGCCACCTTCGGGCCCGGCCGCTACCTGCCCGATGCTGTCGAGGCCCTCAACGATCGCTTTGATGACAACTGCGACGCCACCTACATCTTCTCCCCGGGCACCTACTGGTTCGACGGAGCGTATGACACGGTGTCCCGAGACTCGGTGATCATATTCGCCGACCCCGGGTCGAACTTCGTCTTCGGCGATCAGAAGCCCGGGGCGGTGCCACCGACCTGTGATCCCGGCCCCAGCGCCGGCAAGGCCAAGGTCGTCCTCTCGGGTGCCACCACCTTTCGCCACACCGGGGGCAACGTCAGCATCTGCGGAAGCCTCACCCAGGCCCGCCGTACCTACTCCAAGCCGAGGCTGACGCTCGTCGAATCCAACCTCAACGTACCCGCCAACATCTTCGCCAAGCCGACGGTGGTTGCCAGTACTCAGGAATGGCCCCACAAGCTGGGCGAAGACTGCCTTATCGACGTCCCTGATCGGTGTCCCCAGTTCAAGGCCTCGATCGAGGCCAATGGTGACGAGCCGATCACGTCCCTCAGGCTCCGCTGGAGCAGCTTCCTTTGGCCCAAGGTCACGGCGACCATTGTCAATTCAACCCTGGTGGTGAGCAAGGCCTGGATCAAAGTCAGACTCAAGCTGCGCGATGGCACCACGTGCGGGAACTTCGAAAGCAGCCAAGCTTGGAAGAGAGCAGGCTGGACGCCTGAGCCGTCGAATGCGTCCCCTGCGTTCGGTTCCGAGGTAGATCTCCTGACCGCCGAGTTCCCTTCGTGCGGTGTCCTGAAGGGCATGGATCAGGGCGCTTTGGACGGCGCGACCCTTCAGGTCGCCTTCTCCAATGACTGCGTTAGCGCGTGTTACCCTCACCAACTCGGATTCGAGCTCGTCACCAACGAAGTCGAACTCGGATCCGCTGATCCGCCCGAACTTAAGGCGGCAGGCGACGCGCGAGACTGGATTCCCGAGACCTGCGTCCGATGGGTGTGGAACTACTGCAACAAGACCGGACGCAGCGCAGCTCAGTTCATCCAGTCAGGGTTCTCGCTGTCATCGGGGACCATAGATCTCGACGACGACGTCGACTCCATCGTGGTGAAATTCTCGACCGCACCCGGGTGGGAGTACCAGAACGGCGCCAACCGGGAACTGGGCGGGGGGATGGAGATTGTCGCTGAACGAGGTACGGACACCTGTGATGCGTCGCGCGAGGGCTACACCTCGAGCCCTTTGACCTACTTCATCGACCTCTCCGACTGCCTCACCCTCCCTGCGCCCGGTGCGGGGCCCACGGCTGGCCTCTTCACGAGCATCGACAAGCTGACCGTCACCTTCACACCGGAAGTGGCTCCCACGCTTCTCGGGGAGATCGGCGCGGAGATGCCGCGTCTCGACCACGTTCGGCTGGGCATCACATCAGACACGAACCACCAGGTCAGAGTGGCCCAGGTGACGGCCAACTTCACGGATGGGACCCGGTTCAGGGTCTACGGCGATACGAACCTGCCGATGATCGACCTCGATGTGAACTGGGAAGGGGCAGGCGAGACCACGGACGTGTCGGTCTTCAACGGTGGCCTGGTGATCAACTCGCTACTGTCCCAGGGGGCCGCGAGTGCGGAAGTAGGAGTTGTGTGCTGCGGGCCGCTCTATCCCACCTCTCAACTCGTGGCCTACACCGAAGTGGATGCTACGACGGGGCTACGGGCCGCTGGTGCACCTGCTCGCGGGGTCGCTACGTTGCGCCTTATCCCCAATGCCAGCCCGCTTGAAGCACCGACTCCCACGGTCACCGACTGGCAGCTGTGCAGTCGCGCCGGCTGTAAGCTGCGCCTTCGGCGCTGACGGAGCTGAGCGGAACAGCTCAACTCCCGCAGTACAGGCGCTCCAGGTCGACCAGCTCCACGTCCGACCGCTCGGCGGCGGCCGTTTCGAGTCCGCGGTCGAAGCCTCCGGCGGAGAACAGGAGCAGCTTCGCCTCCTCCGCTTCCGGGCGTGCACCGGTGAGCATCGAACGGATCGAGTCGAGCCGTGCGAGGTCGGAGCGGGTCCGCGCCCGGCGGGAGTGCTTGGCTTCGCCGATCGCCAGGAGCCGTGAGGCGCCGGAGGGCTCGCGGCCCACGGCCAATACGTCGAGCTGGTGCTTCGTCCGCCCGGCGCGGTCGTTGACCACCGCAGGGCCGACCGTGTCTGCGACCACGCCGATCGTGTTCGGCTCGGCCCAGCGTCATCACTGGGGGGTTCCAGCGAGGTCAGCGCGGACGCCGCCTCCGCCCAGCTCCCGAAGCGCATGCGGCCACCCGGAACGCCGAGCCACTCGCCGAGCGCACGGCTGGGAGGAATACCAGCTGCACTTTGTATAGCTGGGCTTTCCAATTTCTGGAACGCCGACTGGCGGTGGTTCCAGGGATACCGACCGCCGCAGCGATCGTCCACCCGCTCGCCATGAGACCGTCCGGCCCTGCACCCACTACGGTCCTCCGCCATGGAGATCGGCGTCTCGCTTCCCACCATGGCCGCAGGTTGCACCCGGGCCACCACCCTCGACTGGTCCGCCGGCATCGACGCCGGCCCCTACTCCTCGATCAGCTGCGGTGAGCGCATCACCTTCCACAACGTGGAGATGGTCACCACCCTGGCGGCCGCCGCCGTGCTCACCGAGCGGGTGCGGGTGTTCGCCAACCTGGTCGTGGCGCCGCTGCATCCCCCCGCCCTCATCGCCAAGCAGCTCGCCACCATCGACGTGCTCTGCGACGGTCGCCTCAACGTCGGGGTGGGCATCGGCGGCCGGGAGCACGACTACCTCGCCGCCCGGTCCCCCCTCGACCGGCGCCACGACCGCCTCGACGACGCCGTGGCCGACATCCGCGCCTGCTGGCGGGGAGAGCCCGCCTTCGAGGGGGCCGATCCGGTGGGCCCCGCCCCGCTGCAGGGCGACGGGATCGAGATCCTCGCCGGGGCCATGGGCCCCAAGGCGCTCGCCCGGGCAGCCCGCTGGGCCGACGGCATCTCCGGGTTCGCCCTCAACGCCGATCGGGGCGACATGGAAACGGCGGTCGCCGCCGCCCGCATCGCCTGGGAGCAGGCCGGCCGTGACACCGCCCCCCGGCTGGTGTCGGGCTGCTTCTACGTCCTCGGCGTCGACGAGCCCCAGTCCACCCTCCAGCAGTTCACCTACGACTACCTGGAGATCTTCGGCGCGGACGTCGCCCGCATGATGGCCGACGACGCCCCCGTGTGGAACGAGGCCCGCCTCCGCCAGGCCCTCGACGACGCGGCGGAGGCCGGCGTCGACGAGTTCATCCTGGTGCCCGGCACCCCCGACCCCGCCTGCCTGGCCGCCACCACCGACCTCGTCACCGCCTGGTCGTCCTGAGCACCATCCGCTCAGGCTGCGCCGAAGCCGTCGGCGAACCGCCGCTCGAACGGGTCTCGCACCACGATGGGGGTGTACTTGCGGAAGTCCCTGTCACGGCTCCAGATCGACCCGACACCGTGCTCGACCATCAGCGCGACGAGCTGCGCGTCGGGAACACCGTTTCCACGCACCGGAACGTCATCTGTGACGCTGCGGTAGCTCCGCCAGTACTGGTCGCCCTCCGCCACAGTCCGGATGTGGGGGAACCCGATCAGCGACTCGACGTTGGCCACCGCGGTCGCATGGTCCAACGGGTTGGCGAAGATCGACGGATGGGTTGCCATCCTCAGGTAGCTGTTGAGCACGGGCCAGAGCAGCACCACGAGCTCTGGGCCGGTGGCGAGGTGATCCAACAGCGCGGTCGCACGACCGTGCTCCGGCGCCTCGGAGTTCGAGGCGTAGAGCAGGACGTTGGTGTCCACGGTCTGGCTCATGGCTCCCGTTGATCCCCGTCGAGCGCTGCCCAGACAGCGTCGCGGTCCTCCAAGTCGACCAACCCGTCCATCGGACGTGAGACCCACTCGAGCGAATGCGCACTCCCGGTGGTCTCGTGCAGCGCTCTTGCCAGCAGCTCCGACGCGATCGCTCCCAGCGGCCGCTGTTCGCGCTCGCGCCTGGCCTTCAGCTCGCGCAGCACTCCGTCGTCGATGTCCAGTGTCGTTCTCGCCATGCATCAGATGTTAGCAGGAGCCGCATCAGATGATCCGCACCCGTACCCCGTTTCCGTTCTGTTCACCCCACATCGCGCTCAGCGCGACCTGAGGTGAACAGAAGCTGCGGTAGCGGTGGGGACTGACCGGTTGTCGGCCGCCCCACGGCACACTGGCTCCATGTGGCTCCCAGGGCGCTCACGCACCTCCGCGTCGCGAGCCGGTCATCCTCGGCGGGTCCGGGGCACCCGCGTCGCTGTCCTCTTCGTCGTCCTGACTGCTGCGGCGGCCGCGCTGCCGGCATGCGGCGACGACACCCCCGACGAGCTCGGCGAGGAGACGGCCACCACCGTCAAGAGCGACTCCGACGACTCCGGCGACGACTCCGGCGAGGAGGGTGACGGCGAGGCATCCCGACCCCCCACCGACGGCACCGACACCCCCGGGGTGGAGGAGGGCGCAGGGGCCCGCATCGTGGGCCGTCTCGGCCCCGACGGCGGCGTCCCCCTCTCCGACGGCGACTTCGCCGATCCGTTCGTGCTCGACACGACCGTCATCCCCATCGGCTACACGTCCAACACCCGCGACGCCAACGTGCCGGTCTCCCGGGGTGGGGCCCGCGGCGAGATCCAGCTCGGCGACGCCCTGCCCGAGGTCGGCAGCTGGTCCGAGGAGGGCTTCGTGTGGGCCCCCGGGGTGCTCGAGGTGGCCGAGGACCGCTTCGTGCTCTACTACACGAGCCTCCAGCCGGCGTCCGGCCGCCAGTGCATCGGGGTGGCGGTGGCCGACAACCCCGTCGGCCCGTTCGTCGACGACCGCGACGCCCCCTTCATCTGCCAGCTCGGCCAGGGCGGCTCGATCGACGCCAGCCCCGTGGTGGTGGGCGACACCCCGTACCTGCTGTGGAAGTCCGACGGGAACTGCTGCGATCAGCCCACCCACATCTACGTCCAGCAGCTCGGCGCCGACGGGACCTCTCTGGTCGACGGCCCGGTGCAGCTGGTCACCAACGACCTGCCCTGGGAGGGCGACGTGGTGGAGGGGCCCTCCATGGTCGACCTCGACGACACGCTGCACCTGTTCTGGTCGGCCAACGAGTGGAACACCGCCGACTACGCCATCGGCCACGCCATCTGCGAGACCCCGCTGGGTCCGTGCACCAAGGACCCGGAGCCGTTCGTGGTGTCGGGTGAGGAGTACCAGGGCCCCGGCGGCCAGGAGCTCTTCACCGACCGTGCCGGGCGCATGTGGATGGCCTTCCACGCCTGGCTTCCCGGGGAGGTCGGCTACGCGGACGGGGGCACCCGGCGGCTCTTCCTGGAGGAGATCGCCTTCGACGAGTCGGGCCACCCCCAGCTGGTCACCGACGAGTCGTAGCGCTGCCGTCGCGGCCCCGGCCCAGGCCGAACTCGCCGGCCTGACCTGACTGGTTCTGTTCACCGCAGATCGCGCTGGGCGCGATCCTGGGTGAACAGAAGGCGTGGGACCCGGCTGAACGCCGGCCCGATCGAGGCGGCTCGGACCATGCGGGTCCGGAGCCGGGGCTGCGCCACTTGTCTTGAACCTGTATTGTCGGCCTGTCCGCAACCCAACGGGTGCCGGCAACCTGCCCGCCCACCTCCACCACCACGTCCCCGCGAGGAGTCCCCATGGCCAAGATCAAGGTCGAGAACCCCGTCGTCGAGCTCGACGGCGACGAGATGACCCGCATCATCTGGGACTTCATCAAGGCCCAGCTGATCCTGCCCTACCTCGACGTCGACCTGAAGTACTACGACCTGGGCATCGAGCACCGCGACGCCACCGACGACCAGGTCACCGTCGACTCCGCCAACGCCATCAAGCAGTACGGCGTGGGCGTGAAGTGCGCCACCATCACCCCCGACGAGGCCCGGGTGGAGGAGTTCGGCCTCAAGCAGATGTGGCGCTCGCCCAACGGCACCATCCGCAACATCCTCGGCGGCGTCGTGTTCCGCGAGCCGATCATCATCTCCAACATCCCCCGCCTCGTGCCCGGGTGGACCAAGCCCATCGTCATCGGCCGTCACGCCTTCGGCGACCAGTACCGCGCCACCGACTTCAAGGTCCCCGGCGCCGGCAAGGTCACCATCGCCTACACCCCCGCCGATGGCTCCGAACCCCTCGAGCTCGAGGTGATCGACATGCCCTCCGGCGGCGGTGTCGCCATGGGCATGTACAACTTCAACGACTCCATCCGCGACTTCGCCCGGGCCTCGTTCCGCTACGGCCTCGCCCGCAACTACCCGGTCTACCTGTCCACCAAGAACACGATCCTCAAGGCCTACGACGGCCAGTTCAAGGACCTCTTCGCCGAGGTCTTCGAAGCCGAGTTCGCCGCCGAGTTCGCCGCCGCGGGGATCACCTACGAGCACCGCCTCATCGACGACATGGTGGCCGCCGCCATGAAGTGGGAGGGCGGCTACGTGTGGGCGTGCAAGAACTACGACGGCGACGTGCAGTCCGACACGGTCGCCCAGGGCTTCGGCTCCCTCGGCCTGATGACCTCCGTGCTGATGACTCCCGACGGCTCCACCGTGGAGGCCGAGGCCGCCCACGGCACGGTCACCCGCCACTACCGGGAGCACCAGAAGGGCAACCCGACCTCCACCAACCCGATCGCCTCGATCTTCGCCTGGACCGGGGGGCTGAAGCACCGGGGCAAGCTGGACGGCACCCCCTCGGTGGTGGGTTTCGCCGAGACGCTGGAGCGGGTGTGCATCGAGACGGTCGAGGCCGGGAAGATGACCAAGGACCTCGCCCTGCTGATCGGCCCCGACCAGGGCTGGCTCACCACCCAGGAGTTCCTCGCCGCGCTCGACGACGGCCTCCAGGCCGCCATGTCCGCCGCCTGACCCACCTCCTGACCTGTTCTGTTCACCCCACATCGCGCTCAGCGCGACGAGGAGTGAACAGAACGAAGGGGAGGGGGACCGGGTCGCGCGACCCGTTGCCGTCGAGGTCCGGTAGCAGCACGATCGCCGGGTGCACGACAGCTGCCCGCCCCCGTTCGACCCCGCCCCACCACCACCTGCACCGCAACCGCCCACCCCACCGTCACCTGGCCCGACGGCGCCCGGCCCGCCGCCCCCCGCCCCGCCCGATACCGACAGCGTCGGGCCCGGCGACCTCGGCCCGGTCGTCCAGGGGCGTCTCCATGGGCTGGCCGAGCAGCAGTCGGGCGTGGTGGCGCTCTACCAGCTTCCCGACTTGGGGCTCTCTTCGAGCCAGATCCACCGACTCTCGACCCACCACGGTTGGGATCGCATCACCACGATGGTCCTCCGGCGGGTCGGCAGCCCGAAGGGCGACGCCCAGGAGGTGACGGCCGCCGTTCTGGACTCGGGCGACGGAGCGTTCTTGTCCCACGAGTCGGCAGCGGCCTTCTGGGGTCACCTGGGATGCCGGCTGCTGCCACCGCAGGTGACCACCGACCGGCCGTCCAGCCGCCGCAGCGCGCTGGCACGAGTCCACCGTGTCCGGGCCGTCGACCGGCGCTGGGTGACGACGCTCCACGGCGTCCCCGTGGCGCGGCCGGAGCTGACCGTCCTCCAGCTCTTCGCCACGATGCCCGATGCCCGGGCGGAACGCATCGCCGATGCGCTCTGGTCCCGCCGGCTGTTCAGCGGGCGTTCCCTGGGCCTGGCACTGGGCGAGCTCGCCGCTCGGGGCCGCAACGGTGTGGCCGGACTCCGTCGCTACTGGGAGGCCCGAGGGGACGTCTACGTCCCGCCGGCCAGCGGGCTCGAGTCCCGCTTCGCGCAGCTCATGGCAAGAGAGGGGATCCCGTTCCGCCGACAGGTCGACCTCGGTGACGAGGGGTGGACGGGCCGGGTGGACTTCCTTCACGCTCGGCTCCCGGTGGTGGTCGAGATCCAGAGCGCGTTGCACCACTCAGCGCTCACCGATCGGGTCGCGGATGCGAAGCGTGTGGCGTCGCTCCACCAGGACGGGTTCCGAGTGGTCGAGATCCTGGACACGGAGCTGTGGAACAGCCCTGACCTGGTGGTGAGGCGGGTCCGAGCCGCCCTCCCTTCCCCGTTCTGTTGACTGCAGATCGCGCCCAGCGCGACGTGGGGTGAACAGAACGGGGCGGGCGGGCCGGTGGGGGACGGGTGGGGGCGGTGGGCGCGGATCGGGAGGGGCCGGTACGATCGTGGGCCAGCCGAGCGGGAGCGTCCCGCCCACCACCAGTCCCAGGGGGGCGCTGTGAAGGTCTACGAGAAGTTGTACATCGGCGGTCAGTGGGTGCCGTCCACCGGCACCGAGGTCCACGAGGTGATCGACTCCGCCACCGAGGAGGTCATCGGCAGGGTTCCTCAGGGCACCGCCGCCGACGTCGACGCCGCCGTGGCCGCCGCCCGTGGCGCCTTCGAGTCCTGGAGCCAGACCCCCGTCGACATCCGCGCCAAGTACCTGCGCGACATCGGCGGCGCTCTCGCCTCCCGCATGGGCGAGATCGCCGACACCATCACCGCCGAGGTCGGCTCCCCCAAGATGTTCGCCAACATGGTGCAGGCCGGCCTGGCCATCGGCGAGTGGGAGAGCTTCGCCGGGATCCTCGAGAGCTACCAGTTCGAGGAGGAGGTCCCCAACCCCCTCGGCGGCTCGTCGCTGGTGGTGCGTGAGCCGATCGGCGTGGTCGGGGCCATCACCCCGTGGAACTACCCGCTGTACCTGATCATCTGCAAGGTGGTCCCCGCCCTGGCCGCCGGGTGCACCGTGGTGCTGAAGCCCTCCGAGGTGACCCCCCTCAACGCCTACCTGCTCGCCGAGGCGATCGACGAGGCCGGCCTCCCCGCCGGGGTGTTCAACCTCGTGCCCGGCACCGGCACCGAGGTGGGTGCCGCCATGAGCGCCCATCCCGACATCGACATGATGAGCTTCACCGGTTCCGGCCGGGCGGGTGCCGAGGTGCAGCGCGGCGCGGCGGCCACCGTCAAGCGGGTGGCCCTCGAGCTCGGCGGCAAGTCCGCCAACATCGTGCTCGACGACACCGACCCGGCTGCCATCGGCCTCGGCGCGGTCTTCGGGTGCTTCCTGAACTCCGGCCAGACCTGCGTGGCGCTCACCCGTCTGCTGGTGCCGGAGTCCCGCAAGCAGGAGTACATCGACGCCGTGGTGGCCGAGGCGTCCCAGGTCCGTCTGGTCGACCCCAAGGCCGACGACCCCGACATGTTCCACGCCCTCGGCCCGCTCTCGTCCAAGGTGCACCAGGAGCGGGTGCGCTCGTTCATCCAGAAGGGCATCGACGAGGGCGCCACGCTGCTCATGGGCGGCCCGGAGCAGCCCGAGGAGTTCGAGAAGGGCTTCTACGTGAAGCCGACGATCTTCGCCGACGTCACCCCGGACATGACCATCGCCAAGGAGGAGATCTTCGGCCCGGTGCTGTCGATCATCACCTACGCCGACGACGACGACGCCGTGCGCATCGCCAACGACACCCCCTACGGCCTCGCCGGCGCGGTGCAGTCCGGCGACCGCGAACGTGCGGTGTCGGTCGCCCGCCGCATCCGCACCGGCCAGGTCGACGTGAACGGCGCGGCGTTCAACCCGATCGCCCCCTTCGGCGGCTACAAGCAGTCGGGCAACACCCGGGAGCGGGGTCGCTGGGGTCTCGAGGAGTTCCTCGAGACGAAGTCGATCCAGCTGCCTGCGTAGGTCCCCGAGCGCCCGAGCGAGAGGGAACGCCGTCGCCCTGATCTCGGGGGCGGCGGAGACGGTGGCGTCCTCCTAGACTCCCCGGCGAACATCAGCGGGCGGAGGAAGCGGCGGAGCAGCTGTGATCGTCGGTGGGATCGATGGTGAACTGATCGGGCGGTTGTCGGCCACGGCGGAGGCTGTGGCCGACGGCACCTGCGGCGCCACCCTCGTGGTGCTGGTGGGGCGCTCCGGGGTGGGCAAGACCACGATCGTGCAGCGGTTCCACCAGGACCTCGTGGACTTCAGCGCCGGCGCAGCCCACTGGGATCCGATCCGCGTCGACGGTGCTCCGTGGTTGGAGTCACGACGATGGGTGCACCCGCACCCCGACGGGGCTCCCGACGGCCGTCCCGATGGGGACCGTCCGACTCACCTCGGCGGCGATCGGGTTGCAGACCGGTCGGCCACCGGGCACGAGCGGCCCGGCCCGCCGTGGCTGTGGCTCGGTCTGGAGTGCGGGCCCGACGCCACCGGCGCGTCCGACGTGCTCGGGGTGACACGGGCGCGCCTGCGACACCTGCTGGCGACCCACGCACGAGCCGCTGCGATGTCCGTCGGCCACGCCTCGTTCGGCGGCGACCCGACCTCAGATGCCGGTGACCCGCGCGACGGCGGCCAAGCGGCGGGTGGCGGTCGACAGGTGGATGGAGGACAGCTGGCGGTGGCCGAGACCGCGGACGTGCTCGCCGAGCTGCCGCCGGAGGAGGTGGATCGGCGGTTCGTGGAGCTGGCCCGCCGCCATCCGACCGTCGTGGCGGTCGACGACCTGCACCTGGCGGATGCCGAGACCACCGCCTGGCTCCGCAACCTGCTCGGCAGCGCGCCGCTGCTGATGGTGGGCACCGCGTGGCCGCAGGCGATCGACCGCGGCCCGCTGGAGGTGATGGCCGATCCGCTGGCCGGGGTGCACGTGGAGCTGGTGGAGGTGGACCTGCTCGACCCGCCGGCGCTCGAGCTGCTCCTGAAGCAGATCGCCGCCGACCTCGACGGCCGGGACGTGACGGCGTTGCTGGAGCGCTGCGGGCGCAGCCCGTTGGAGCTGCAGGTGCTCCTCGACAACCTCCGCGTGCGCGACGCCAGGGAGATGGGGCTCCCGATCGACCGCACGATGATCGAGCTGCTCCCCGGCGGCTCCCATGACGAGCTGGAGCCGATGTGGCGAAGCCTGCCCCCCAAGGCGCAGGAGGCGCTCGGCATGGCGGCCGACGTCGGCGCCGACTGGCTGGCGCTGTGCATCGGTTCCATCACCCAGTCGGCTGCAGAGGCGGTGCTGGCGGAGATCGCCGGCGACCGGCCCGCCCAGACCTGGGTGGCCGAGCTCGACGAGCAGCTGGCGGTGTGGGTCGACCCGGTGCTGCAGGCCGTGGTGGCGCATCGGCGCCGTCCGGTGCTGGCCCTCGACGATCTCCTGGAGCTGCACCGCTGGGTGGTGGCTTCGGCGCTCGACATGGCGCAGCGCTGGGTCCCCAACGATCGTGCGGCGGTCGGGGAGCGCCGCGCGGCGCTGGGCGCCGAGGGGTTCCTGCCCACCGCCGCCACCACCTCGAGCCTGGACGTCCCTGCCGACGTAACCGAGGTCTCCGCCGCCGATGAGGACGTCCCTGCCGCCATCGGGGAGCTCCCCGCAGCCGTCGAGGACGTCCCCGCCACCGGAGCACCGGCCGCAGGGGTGCCCACCGCCGCGGCATCCCCCGGGGTCGGCGTCGTCCCCGCTCCGATCGCCGATCCGGGCCGGGTCGCCATATCGGCGGTCTCCACCGACCGTGGTGCGCAGGTGGAGGGGTTGGTGCAGGCGCTGCGCACCGGCGACCCGGCCCGCCTCGAGCGGCTCGCCGCGGAGATGGACTCGCTGCTGGAGGTCTGCCGTCGAGAGGACGGGCCGATGGCGGCGACCACCATGCGCCTGGAGATCGCCCGCTCCGCCGTCTCGCGCCGCCGTGCGGACGCCACCCGCGCCCTGGAGCGGTTGCGCCCCCTCATGGCGCTCGCGCTGGATGTGCACGGCTCCGACGGCATGCCGGTGCTGGAGGGCCGCTGGAACGGCGTGCTGCTGCTGCGGCGGGTCCGGCGTCGTGGGGACGCCATCCGAGAGGCCGACTGCCTGGTGCGCACCCTGGTGCGAACCCACGGAGCCGGCCATCCCGACACAGTCGCCGCTCGAGCGCTGCTGGCGGAGACCCTCGGCGCGGCCGGGCTGCACGCCGAGTCGCTGCAGCTGTTCGCGCAGCTCGCAGCAGACGTCGCCCGCCGCAGCGGCCCCGGCTCGGACGAGGCGCTCGCCACCTACATCGGCTGGGCGGACGCCCTCTACCTGGCCGGGCGTCGAGCGGATGCGGTCACCCTGATGCGCCAGGCCGACGACGCGGCGTCGGTCAGCCTCTCCGCCGACCACCCGGTGCGCCGCCGCGCTCGCCGTCACCTCGCCCGCCTCGAGGAGGGCAAGGCGGGTCGCGATCGTCGGGCGGAGCGGCAGTTCGGGCGCAGCGCGCCCCCCGGTCCCTGAGGCCGCCCCGGCGCTGCTCCAGCGCCGCCACGCTCGCCCGCACCTCGCAGCCCTGGCCGAACCGACGGGACCCGATCGGTCCCCGCCGGTAGGTTGGAACCCCTTGGCTGCTCCCCGAGGATCCCTCCACCCGTGACCGCGCACACCCGTTCCGACGAGCTCGTCCCCGACGACGAGACCCCCGGCACGGAGCCCTTCGACGCGGCCTGCGGACCCGACAGCCCGGGGGGCGCGCCGCCGTCTGCGGCCGGTGAGGGAGGCGCCGACCTGCTCGACGACGGCTCGGAGGCGGCGCTGTCGATCTCGCTCGGCCTCCAGCTGATCCGCCGCTTCGTGCGCCAGCACCCGGCACCGTTCGTGCTGTCCCTGGTGGGCGGGGTGGGGTGGGCGGTGATGCTGGTGGCGGCCAGCGAGGTCCTCGGGTGGGTCACCGACCACGTCATCGAGCCCGCATTCGGCACCGGGGTGGACGCCCGGGAGGTGTGGATCGGCGTGGTGGCCCTGGTGGCGGTGGGGGTGCTGAGGGGCGTCACGGTGGTCATGCGCCGGTGGTTCGGCTCCATCACCGAGGCGCGGATGCAGCGCTCCCTGCGCTCCCAGGTGGCGGACAAGCTCCTCGTGATGCGGATGGGCTCCTACCGGGCCCGCCCCACCGGCACGCTGCTGGCCACCTCCGACGTGGACGTCACCACCGCCTGCCAGATGCTGATGCCCCTGCCGTTCTCCCTGGGGGTCGTGGCGCTGGTGGTCGTGGCCCTGGGCAGCCTGTGGCGCTCCGATCCGGCGTTCGCCCTGGTGGCCCTGCTGCTGTTCCCGGCGCTGGCGTGGCTGAGCCGCTACTACACCAACCGCATCCACGAGCCGGCCGCGAGGGTGCAGCAGCGACTCGGGGAGGTGTCCGCCATCGCCCACGAGAGCTTCGACGGCGTGATGGTGGTCAAGACGTTGGCCCGGGAGGACGCGGAGAGCGAGCGCTTCGACGCCGCGTCGCAGCTCCTGGCGGAGGAGCGCATCGGCCTGGCCCGCATAACCGCGGTGTTCGAGCCCATGATCACGATGCTGCCGAACCTGGGGATGGTGGTCCTGCTGGTGGCGGGGGCGGTGCGCATCGAGACCGGCGACGCCAGCGTGGGCGACCTCGTGCAGGCGGTCGCCCTCTTCGGCTGGCTCGCCTTCCCCATGCGGGTGGTCGGGTTCCTGTTCCAGTCGATGCCCAGGGCGGTGGTCTCGATCGCCCGGATCGACGACCTCCTCGCCGAGCCCGACGACCCCCAGCTCTGCGGGCCGGCCGGCTCCTCGTCGGCGCCGAGCGGGCAGCTCCCCGAGGGTCCGCTGTCGCTGGAGCTGATCGACGTGGGCTTCACCTTCGACCACGAGCCGGTGCTCGCCGGGGTGAGCTTCCGCGCCGATCCGGGAGAGGTCCTGGCGCTGGTGGGGTCGACCGGGTCGGGCAAGTCCACCCTCGTCGGCCTGCTCGCGCACCTCGACGAGGCGACGTCGGGGGAGATCCTTGTCGGTGGGGTGCCGACCGACCGCCTCGATCCCGGCGAGCTGCGCGCGGCGGTGTCGGTGGCGTTCCAGGAGAGCTACCTCTTCGCCGAGTCCGTGGCCGACAACGTGGAGCTCGGCAGGGAGATCCCCGCGGCAGGTGTGCGGCGCTCGTTGCAGCGGGCGATGGCCGAGCGGTTCGTCGACGCCCTCCCCCAGGGGAGCGACACGGTGGTGGGTGAGCGGGGCGTCACGCTCTCGGGCGGCCAACGTCAGCGGGTGGCGCTGGCCCGCGCCCTGGCCGGCGACCCTCGGGTGGTCGTGCTCGACGACGCCACCTCGGCGGTCGACCCGGTCATCGAGTCGCGCATCCTCCAGTCGCTGCGGGAGGGCGACACCACCATGTTGATCGTCGCCCACCGGCTGTCGACCATCCTGCTCGCCGATCGGGTGGTGCACCTCGACGGCGGCACGGTGCGGGCCGTTGGCACCCACGAGGAGCTGCTGGCCGACCCCGACTACGTGGCGCTGGTGACCGCCTACGAGCAGGAGGCGGCGGGGGAGGCGGGCGAGTGGGAGGGGGCGCCGTGACCCTGCTCGACCCCGCCGCCGCGCTCGAGGAGGACCGCCAGGAGCCGGTGAAGGCGCTCGAGGTGCTGCGCGCCGGGGTGCGTGCGTCCCCGGAGCTGCGCACGGGGTTCGTGGCGTCGGTCTCCTTCGCGCTCGTCGGCGCGGCGGGACGACTCGTGGTGCCCATCGCCATCCAGCAGATCCTGGACAGGGGGTTCACCGACGAGGGGCCCGACTGGGACTTCGTGATCGGTGCCAGCGTGGCGGCGTTCGTGGCGGTGGTCGCCTTCGCCGTGCTCGACCGCTTCACCTACCTGCGCCTGCTCACCACCGCCGAGCGCGTGCTGGTCGGTCTGCGCACCCGGGCGTTCGCCCACGTGCACGACCTCAGCCTGTCGCACCACAACGAGTCGCGCCGGGGCGTGCTGGTCGCCAGGGTCACCTCCGACATCGAGACCCTCGCGCAGTTCGCCTCCTGGGGGGCGATCTCCTGGGTGGTGAACCTGACGATGATCGTGGTGGCGGTCGTGGTGATGGCCGTCTACCAGTGGCAGCTCGCCGTGGTGGTGGTGCTGGTCCTGCTGCCGGTGGCACCCATCATGCGGCTGGTGCAGTCGCGCCAGCTCGCCGCCTACGACGACCTGCGCACCAAGGTGGCCGAGACCCTCTCGGCGATCTCGGAGACGGTCGGTGGGATCCGGGTGCTGCGCTCCTACGGCGCGGTCGCCCGCCGTCGGCGCGAGCTGCACGCCGCCGTCGAGCGGCAGTACCGCAGCCAGCTGCGGGCCCGCTTCTTCTTCGCCATCATGTTCCCGGTCTCCGACGTGTTCAGCGGCCTCACCCTGGCGGCGGTGGTGGGGGTGGGCGCCTGGTGGGGGCCGGGTTGGGGGATGGCGGCCGGGACCCTCGTGGCCTGCCTGTTCATCACCAACCTGATCGTGCAGCCGGTGGCCGAGATCGGCGAGGTGCTCGACCAGACCCAGACGGCGCTGGCCGGCTGGCGCAAGGTGCTGGACCTGCTCGACGAGCCCATCGACGTCGTGGAGCCCGAGGACGGCACCCCGCTGCCGGTCGGTCCGTTGGACGTGGATGTGGACGGGGTGGAGTTCGCCTACGAGGCCGGCCGCCCGGTGCTGCACGGGATCGACCTGCGGGTGCCCGCCGGGCAGAACGTGGCCATCGTGGGGGAGACCGGCTCCGGCAAGACCACCCTGGCGAAGTTGCTGTGCCGCCTCGCCGATCCGGACGCGGGGCGGATCGTGGTGGGAGGGGTGGACCTGCGACTCGCCGACCGGGTGCAGCGGGCCGCTGCGGTGCGGCTGGTGCCCCAGGACGGGTTCCTGTTCGACACGACGGTGCTCGACAACGTGCGCTACGGCCGGCCCGACGCCACCGACGACGAGGTGCTCGGCGCCTTCGAGGCGCTGGGGCTCGGCGAGTGGGTGCAGGGGCTGCCCGACGGCCTGGCCACCGCGGTGGGCGAGCGGGGCGACGCCCTGTCGGTGGGCGAGCGGCAGCTCGTCGCCCTGGCCCGGGCCCAGCTCGCCGATCCCGGCCTGCTCATCCTGGACGAGGCCACCTCGGCGATCGACCCGGAGACGGAACGCAAGCTGGGCGAGGCGCTGGCCGCCCTGGCCCGGGGCCGCACGACGGTGAGCATCGCCCACCGGCTGTCGACCGCCGAGGCCGCCGACCGGGTCATCGTGTTCGACCGGGGACGGGTGGTGCAGGACGGCACCCACGCCGAGCTGCTGGCCGAGGGCGGGGTGTACGGCGGGCTGCACGAGTCGTGGCTCGGCAACACCCGCCGCGACGCCTGACCCCGCTGCGACGTCTGACCCCGCTGTCGCCGCCCGCTTCTGTTCACCTCACATCGCGCCCAGCGCGACGTGAGGTGAACAGAACGGCGGAAGGACGTTGCGGCTTTGGGGGTGGCCGGCCGGCGTCGGTAGCGTTGCAGGCGCACCTTCATCCCCCACGTCCCGAGGAGCCAACGTGTCCACCGCCCCCCTCCGTGTCGCCGTCACCGGCGCCGCCGGCCAGATCGGCTACTCCCTGCTGTTCCGCATCGCCAGCGGGGCGATGCTGGGCGGCGACCAGCCGGTGATCCTCCAGATGCTCGAGATCACCCCGGCCCTCAACGCCCTGCGGGGCGTCGCCATGGAGCTGGAGGACTGCGCCTTCCCGTTGCTGGCCGGCATGGTGGAGACCGACGATCCCGACGTCGCCTTCGGCGATGCCGACGTCGCCCTGCTGGTGGGGGCGATGCCCCGCAAGGCCGGCATGGAGCGCTCCGACCTGCTCACCGCCAACGGTGGCATCTTCAAGCCCCAGGGCGAAGCCCTGAGCCGATCGGCCGCCAGGGACATCAAGGTGCTGGTGGTCGGCAATCCTGCCAACACCAACTCCCTCATCGCCATGAGCAACGCGGCCGACCTGGATCCCGGCCGGTTCACCGCCATGACCCGGCTGGACCACAACCGGGCCAAGGCCCAGCTCGCCGCCAAGCTGGGCGTGCCGGTGAGCGAGATCACCCGGATGACGATCTGGGGCAACCACTCCACCACCCAGTACCCCGACCTGTTCCACTGCGAGGTGGGGGGCCGCACCGCGGCCGAGGCCGTGGATGACCAGCGCTGGATCGAGGACGACTTCATCCCCACCGTCGCCAAGCGGGGTGCGGCGGTGATCGACGCCCGGGGCGCCTCCTCGGCGGCCTCCGCCGCCAACGCCGCCATCGACCACGTCCGCTCCTGGCACCTGGGCACCCCCGAGGGTGACTGGGTGTCGATGGCGGTGCCCTCCGACGGCTCCTACGGGGTGCCCGAGGGCCTGATCTCCTCGTTCCCGTGCACGTGCGCCGGGGGCGACTACTCGATCGTGCAGGGCCTCGAGATCGACGACTTCTCCCGCGCCCGCATCGACGCCTCGGTGGGCGAGCTGGCCGAGGAGCGCGACGCGGTGGCGGAGCTCGACCTGATCTGACCGGGCTGATCTGACCAGGTGCGTCGGGGATGCACACTGGGCAGTGCACCTTGGCGGACCGCCGGGTTTCCCTGACCCGACGAACCTGCCGCTCGACTCGGAGTGCCTGTGTGCCTTCGGGTGGAGTCTGGAGGCGGAGCGATCGACATGGGGTCTCGTGCGCCTTCAGAGGTGATCTGAAGGCGCACCACGCGGTGCGGTGTGCGGCGCACCACGCGGTGCGGTGTGCGGCGCACCACGCGGTGCGGTGTGCGGCGCGCAGCACGGGTGCGCGCCGCAGCACGGGGTGGGCGGCGCGTCGGTCGTCGGTGCTCAGGGGCCGAGGGCGATCGTGACGGCCATGTAGGCGCCGGCGAGGCCGAGCAGCACCGGTCCCCGCCACCGGGGGATCCAGCCCCCGCGGGTGGGGATCAGCACCAGCAGGCACAACACGCCGGCCACCACCGCCACCATCACCTCCGATGCCGACGTCCGGGCCGGCTCGATCAGGGCGACCACCCCCACGATCCACAGGTTGTTGAACACGTTGCTCCCCAGCACGGTTCCGATGCCCACCTCGGTGTGGCCCCGCCATCGGGAGATGAGGGTGGTGGCCAGCTCGGGGGTGGAGGTGCCGATGGCGACCAGGGTGGCGCCGACCACGAAGGGATCCAGACCCAGCTCGGCGCCGATGCCCTTGGCGGCCTCCACGATGAACCGCCCGGCCAGCACCAGAGCGACCAGCCCGGCCACGAACAGCGCAGGCACCCGCCACCCGGCCCGGGCGCCGAGCACCTCCTCGGCCGCCGAGCGCTCCCGCAGCGCCTCGCGCCCGACCAGCACCAGCCACACCAGGAACAGCACCAGCAGCACCACCGCCTCGGCGCGGGCCAGGCGTCCGTCGACCAGCGCCAGCAGGGTGAGCACCGGCGCCACCAGCGCCACCGAGAGCTCCCGGCGGATCCGGGCCCGCGACTCCGCCACGGCGCCGAAGAGCAGCGCTGCGCCCAGCACCAGCCCCACGTTCATCACGTTCGAACCCAGGGCGTCGCCCACGGCCAGCTCCGGCTTCCCCGCCAGGGCGGCCTGTATGCCCACCGAGAGCTCGGGGGTGGAGGTGGCGAAGGCGGCGATGGTGACCGCCACCAACCCGGCGGGGATGCGGGCCCAGGCAGCGGCCCCCACGGCGCCGCGCACGAACAGCTCGCCGCCCAGCGCGGCCAGCACCACCCCCACGAGGAGCATGCCGAGGTCAGCGGCCAACGATGCCTCCGGGCGGTCCACGGCCAGTGCTTCTGCTCACCCTACCTCGCGCTCCCCGCGAGCCACGGTGCAACAGAACGGGGAGGGGCTACTTGAGGAACTTGCTGGTCGTGTTGTCGGCCAGGATCCGCCCGTCGGTCTGGCAGCGCGGGCAGTAGTCCACCTCATAGGACCGGTACTCCACCGCCCGGATTGTGTCGGCGCACACGGGGCAGGTCGAGCCCTTGCGGCGGTGGACGGCCCCGGGCCGGTCCGCCGAGCGCGACATGGCGGGCAGCGTGCGCTCGTGGGCCAGGGCGTCGGCGACGCACGCCTGGATGGCGGCGTGCAAGGCGGCGACCTGCGCGTCGGAGAGCTTGGCGGTCATGGCGAAGGGCGACAGCTTCGCCCGGTGGCAGACCTCGTTGGCCAGCATCCGCCCGAGGCCCGCCATCACGTGCTGGTCGCGCAGGAACCCGTGCACCCGCTGGTTGGGGGCCTCGGCCACGAGGGCGGTGAGCTCGGCGAGATCGACCCGGTCGGCGTCGGGGCCCAGGTCGACGAGCGGCTCCTGTGCGAGCGGGTCGCCGGAGAGCACCCACACCCCGGCCTTGCGCTCGCTGCCCGCCTCGGTGAGCAGCAAAGCGGGGGCCTCGGGCTCGGCGCCGGAGGGGCCCTGCGCGAACCGCCACCGGGCGAGGCCGGCGCGGGGCCGCGCGGCCAGCTTCTCGTCGGGCACGAGACGGCCGCCCTGCATCAGGTGGACCACGAAGGTGACGGGCGCTGCGGAGGGATCTTCCGGGTCGGCGAACCCGGCCAGGAGGTGCTTCCCCCGCCGGCCGACCCCGGTCAGCACCGCTCCGACGGCCAGGCCCGGGTCGAGCGCCGCCGTCTTGAGCACCGCGAAGCTGAGCGGCTCGAAGCGCTCCAGCACCGTGCCGGCGAACCCGGCGGTCAACCGCTCTGCGTGGGCCTCGATCTCGGGCAGCTCGGGCACGTCGGCACCGTAGCTCAGACGGCTGCCGGGGCCTCCGTCGCCTCGGTGGGCCTCCGACCCGGTCGCCGCCCGCGACTGCGCCCGTCCCCGCCTCGGGACCCCCCGAGCGTCCGCGAGGGAGCCACCCAGACCACCAGGGCGACCAGCATCGCCGTCACGATCATCGGAGCGTGGCGCTCCAGGAGCATCCCCAGGGGGCCGGTCGGATCGTGACCGGTGCCCTCGGCGTAGGCCAGCACCATGAACGCTCCCTGCACCCACGCCAGCCTGGCCGCACGCGAGCTCCACACGGTCGCCGCCACCGGTACGAGCACCGCCGCGTACCACGGCATCACGTACACCGAGCTCAGCAGTCCGACGAGGCCGGCCGCCACGCACACCTCAGCCGGCCTCACGGCGTGGCGGAAGCGCCAGAGGACCACGACCAGCACGACGATGCCGAGCACCAGCGCCCAGCTCGCCATCTCGGCACGCACGGTCTCCAGGGCCACGCGGTCCCGCACTCCGCGTGAGAGGAGCTCCTCCATCCGGGTGGCGCGCAGGTGCTGCCAGAGGGCGAAGCGGCTGTCGTTGCCCGAGCTGAGCCGCAACGGCTCGAGCGCCCGCCCACCCCCGGCGAGCAGGTAGGCGATGCTGACGGCCCCCACGACCGGCCCCGCGAACCTCGCCGCCGCCCGGTGGCCCCGTTGCACGGCGATCCAGGTCGCCAGGCCCGCGAGGGGGACCAGCACCACCAGCTTCACGCTGAGGGCGATCGCCGCCACGCCGCCTCCGCCCAGCACCTGGGACCGCCGCACCAGCAGCACCGCGGCGAGCAGCAGGGTGGCGAGCAGCACGTCGTTGTGCGCGTCGTTCACGGCCAGCAGCAGCACCGGTGAGGCGCCGAGGGCCACCACCGCCGCCGGATCGCGGGTGGTGCGGGCGACGAGGGCGACGGCGACGAGCGCCGCAGCGGCCGCCACGGCCTGCCACGCCAGCCGGATCGCCAGCTCGGAGGTGCCGGCGGCCACCGCCACCACTGCCGCGCCGCTCACGAAGCCGGGACCGTACAGCGAGGGCTGGGAGTGCCAGCGGGGGGCGACGAGATCCTCCACCGGATCCTCCAGCTTCGACGGCGGCTCGGTGAAGGGGTTCATGTGGTGCACACCCAACGCCCGGCCGTACGCGTCGTAGAGGTACAGGTCCCGCGAGCCGTGCAGCGGCGCCAACGCCGCGAGCACGATGGCACCGGCCGCCAACCACGTGGCGGGTCGGAGCCCGGCGCCCGCCCGGCCGCCCCGCAGCAACCACAACGAGAGCGCCTGAGATGCGAAGGCGATCGCCAGGATCGCGGTCGACCAGCTGGGGCCCCGGTGGTGGGCCCACCAGATCCACAGCAGGGTCGCGCCGACGGACAGGGTCGCGGCGATCGGTGCCGGGCGCAGGGTGCGGACGCGCACGCCTCGACGCTACCGGCGCGAGCCGGGAGCGGCACCGCTCACTCGAAGCTGCGCCCCCACTCCCTGAGCATGTCGAGGAACTGGGTGGGGGCGTCCGGCGCCGGCTGCCCCGGTTGGTAGCGGACGTGGCGCAGCCTGCCGGTGAAGGGGAAGACGCCGTGGCGCTCGTAGAGCGGCCAGCTCACCGGGGAGCGACGGTCGATCCCCACGTCGATGCCCTCGAAGGGGGCCATGGCCATCAGCGCCCGGAAGCCGGTCTCGGAGGCCACCGTCGCCCCGTCGACGGCCAGCGACAGGTCCCACAACTCCCCGCCGGGAGCGCCGATGGCGAGTGTGAGCTCGTGGGGTCCCGGTGGCACCACCGGTCCCCGCACCTCGCGCTCGAGGCCGTAGCCGTTGTGGGCGGCCACCAGCTCGCCGGTGTCGTCGAGGTAGAGCACGTAGCCGCCGCCCTGGTCGCCGTGGGCGACCAGCACGCCCCGGTCGCCCGGTGACAGCTCGACCGTGGCGGTGATGTCGCAGTCGCGCCACATGATCAGCCGCTGCGCCCGCCACCGCTCCAACGTGGTGTCGCCGGGGAACAGGGTGACGGGGCGCTCGTACACCTCGGTCCACGGCGGCCGCACCAGGAACCGCAGACCGGTGCCCTCGTCGAGTGGGAACACCTGGTCCTCCCAGGCGGCGCGCTCCCACGCCTGGCACAGCTCCTCCAGCAGCTCGGGATGCGCGTCGGCGAGGTCGTGCACCTGGGAGGGATCCCGCGCCATGTCGAACAGCTCCCAGCGGTCCTCGGAGAACGGCGTACGCCCAGGGTGGCGGGCGACGGCCTCCCAGCTGTCACGGCGATAGCCACGGTGGCCCTCGCACTCCACCATCACCTCCCCGACGTGGCCCGGGGCCTCGGAGTCGAACAGGGTGGTCAGCGCCGAGGTGCCCTGCAGCGGCAGGGCCGGAGCGCCGTTCCAGCGCTCGGGCCGTTCCACCCCTGCGGCCTCCAACAGGGTGGGCAGCAGGTCGACCACGTGCAGGTACTGGTGGCGCAGCGCGCCGCCGGTGGAACCGCTGCCGACGCCACCACCGTCGCCGTCCCCGTCCTTCCCGACGCCGCCCGCCGGCCAGGAGACCACGAGGGGGACCGAGTGCCCGCCCCGGTGGGCGTTGATCTTGTAGAGCCGGAACGGGGTGTTGGACGCCATGGCCCACCCGCGCGGGTAGTGCGACAGGGTGGTGGGTCCGCCCACCCGGTCGATGCGGTCGAGGTCCTCCTCGAAGGGCTGGGGGAGCCCGAGGCGCTCCCAGTGCAGCGTGCGGAAGTAGGCGGTGGTGCCCTGGGCCTCGCCCTCGCGGGAGCCGCCGTTGTCGGAGGTGAACAGGAACAGCGTGTTGTCCCACTCGCCCATCTCCTCCAGGGCGGTGCGGAGCCGTCCCAGGTTCTGGTCGACGTTGTCGACCATGGCCGCGTACACCTCCATGTAGCGGGCGTACAGGCGCCGGCGGGACTCGTCGAGGGAGTCCCATGCGGGCACGTCGTCGCCCTCCTCGGTGTTGCGCGGCGACAGCTCCGCGCCGTCGGCGAGCACCCCGAGCCGGCCCTGTCGCTCGAAGCGCCGCGACCGCACCGCGTCCCAGCCGTCGTCGTAGCGGCCGTGGTGGCGGGCGATGTCGTCGGCCTTGGCCTGCAGCGGGGCGTGGACGGCGATGTGGGAGAAGTAGAGGAAGAAGGGCGTGGTCGGGTTCGAGGCCTTGGCCTCGCGCACCATGGAGATGGCCCGGTCCGTCAGGTCGTCGGTGACGTAGTAGCCCTCCGGGTACCGGTCGGTGCGCACCGCGTGGTTGTCCTCCACCAGGCGGTGGGGGTGGTGGAGGTTGGTGAAGGCGTCGAGCACCCCGTAGTAGCGGTCGAAGCCCCTCTGGCAGGGCCAGGAGGAGCGGTCGCCGGCGTCGTTCTGCTCGCCGTCCTTGGTCAGGTGCCACTTGCCCACCATCAGGGTCTGGTAGCCGGCGCCGCGCAGCAGCTCGGCCAGGGTGGGTGCCAGGTGGGTGAGCTCCATGGCGTAGCCGGGGAACCCGGGGTCGGAGTGCACGACGTGGCCCACCCCCGCCCGGTGCGGCTCCAGGCCGGTGAGCAGCGCCGCCCGGGTGGGCGAGCACATGGGATAGGAGTGGTAGTCGGTGTAGCGGACTCCTCCAGCGGCCAGCCGGTCGACCTGGGGGGTGGGGATCTCCGAGCCGTAGCAGCCCAGGTCGGCGTAGCCGAGGTCGTCGCACATCATCACCACGATGTTGGGCGCCCCCTCCCGCGGCGTCGGCCGGGGCGGCCACCACGGCTCGGAGGTGGCGTGCACCCGGCCCACCCTTCCCTCATGGCCGGCATAGGGGGCGTGGGGATCGTCGGTCATGACCGCCGACCCTACCGGTGCCGACCTGTCGGGCGGATCCCCCCGCCGTCGGCCGCCCCGCCGCTCCGCAGCGTCGGGTGATGTTCACCCTGCGTTCAACGTCTCGGAAGTGGCGGTTCAGCTCCGGAGGCCACGATCGGGGCCCGTGACGGCAGTGCAGGTGCACCCTGACGCGGGTGAGCAGCAGCCTCGGGTGCTCAAGCACTCGCACACCACCGGCGACCGCATCTACAGGGCGGTGTGCACGGCTGCCGCCGGGCTCAGCCTGGTGATCATCGCCGGCACCGCCATCTTCCTGGCGGCCAAGTCGTGGCCCGCCCTGCAGTCCTCCGGGTACTGGGACTTCTTCACCACCAGCGTCTGGAACCCCTCCGAGGAGCGCTTCGGCGTGCTGGGCCTGCTGATCGGCACGGTGATCATCGCCCTCATCGCCCTGGTGGTGGCCGTGCCGCTGGCGCTGGGGCTGGCGCTGTTCATCAACGAGTACGCCCCCGGTCGCACCCGCAAGGTGCTGGTGGGGGCGGTCGACCTGCTCGCCGCCCTGCCCAGCCTGATCTTCGGCATGTGGGGCCTCTGGGCCTTCCAGGGACCGTTGGTCGGCGTGGCCAAGTGGCTCAACGAGCACCTCGACGCGCTGCCCTTCTTCCGCCTCTCCGAGGACGACGCGGCGATGACCCAGTCGAGCTTCGTCGCCGGCATGGTGGTGGCGATCATGATCACCCCGATCATCACCGCGGTGTCGCGCGACGTGATGGCGCAGTGCCCGCGCAACCAGTGCGAGGGGGCCGTGGCCCTCGGCGGCAGCCGGTGGGGGATGATCCGCGACGTCATCCTCCCCTTCGGCAAGGGCGGCATCGTCGGATCGGTGCTGCTGGGCTTCGGCCGGGCGCTCGGGGAGACCATCGCCATCGCCCTCATCGTGGTGCTGTCGGTGGAGGCCAACCCCTTCGTGCTGGAGGAGGGCGGAGGCTCGATCGCCGGCATGATCGCCGTGAAGTTCGCGGAGGCCGACGGGGTGGAGGTCTCCGGCCTGATCGCCGCCGGGTTCGCCCTGTTCCTGGTGACGTTGATGGTCAACCTGGCGGCCCGCCGCATCGTCGCCCGCTCGAGGATCCAGTGATGGCGACCCTCGACGAGCTGCTGGAAGAGGTGAAGGGGGGGCCGATCCCGACGGCGGACGTCCAGACCGGCCCCTCGGCTCCCGCCCCGAGCCCTCCGGCGGAGCAGAAGCCGACCAACCCGGCGCGGATGTCGCGGCGCGACCGTCGCCAGCTGATGCTGAGCGGGGCGGCGGGGGTGTCCGCAGCGGCGGTGCTCTGCGGGATCATGGACTGGACCCACCCGTTGACCTTCGCCATCTGGGCGCTGGTGTGGTTCCTGCTGTGCAGCTGGATGATGGCACGTGACACCTCCAGCCCCGTGGTGGCCACCGATCGGCTGGTCACCACCCTGGTCTGGCTGGCCGGGCTGCTGGCGGTGGCGGTGCTGGTGTGGATGCTGGTGTACGTGCTGATCGAGGGCCTCCCCGGCCTCGACGCCGAGTTCTTCACCAGCGACCTCTCCGACGTGGGGCCCCTCGACCCGGGGGGCGGGGCGTTCCACGCCATCGTGGGCACGATCCAGCAGATGCTCATCGCCTCGGTCATCGCCATCCCCGCCGCCCTGATGACCGCCGTCTACCTCAACGAGATCAAGGGCAGGATGTCGCCGGTCATCCGCTTCGTGGTCGACGCCATGAGCGGGCTGCCCTCGATCGTGGCCGGGCTGTTCATCTACACCCTCGTGGTGTCGCCCGAGGGGATCTCGCTGGGTTGGGGCTACTCGGGCTTCGCCGCCGGGCTGGCGCTGGCGATCCTCATGATCCCCATCGTCACCAGGGCCGCGGAGGAGATGCTGCGCACCGTCGACGACGGGCTGCGCGAGTCCGCGCTCGCCCTGGGGTCCCCCCAGTGGCGGACCGCCTTGCGCATCGTGCTGCCCACCGCTCGCGCCGGGCTGATCACCGCCTCCATCCTCGGCGTCGCCCGGGCGATCGGCGAGACGGCCCCGGTCCTGCTCACCTCCTTCGGCAGCGACATCCTCAACGCCAACCCCTTCGAGGGCTCCCAGTCGGACCTGCCGCTGTTCGTCTACCAGCTGCTCACCAAGAGCCAGGGCAACGAGGCGCAGCTGCAGCGGGCCTGGTCGGGCGCGGTGGTGCTGATGATGTTCGTGCTGGCGCTGTTCACCGCGGCCCGCTGGATCGGCAACCGGGGCGACCGCAAGCGAGGGATCCGACGATGAACGAGCTGCACCCGCCCGGTCCACCGCCCCCGCCGCCTCCGCCACCCCCGCCGTCGCAGGGGTCGGTGGCGACACCTCCGCCCTACCGGGATCCGCTGGCCACCGGCGGGGTGCCCCGCATCGACCTGACCGTGGCCGCACCGTCGCTCGTGCACGACGCCGTGCCCACCCAGGCCACGCCGCTGGTGCCCACCAACGGATCGGCTCCGGCACCGGCAGTGCCCCCGACCCCGACCCCGCCCCCGACCCCGCCCCCTGCCGCGCCGGCTCCGGTCCCGGACCCGGCGCAGGCCCCGACCTTCGAGGCGGCCCGCATGGACGCCATCGAGGTGACGAGCTGGTTCGGGTCCCGCAAGGTGCTGGAGCGCTGCAACCTGAGCATGGAGCCCGGTCGGGTGACCGCCCTCATCGGCCCGTCGGGCTGCGGGAAGTCGACGTTCCTGCGGGCGTTGAACCGCATGCACGAGCTGGTCCCCGGTGCGGCGATCGCCGGGCAGATCCTGCTCAACGGCGTGGACATCTACTCCGAGGAGATGAGCCCCACCGAGGTGCGCCTGCGGGTGGGGATGGTGTTCCAGAAGCCCAACCCCTTCCCGGCCATGTCCATCGCCGAGAACGTGCTGGCCGGGCTCAAGCTGTCGGGCACCTCGCATCCCGACCACACGGAGCTGGTGGAGCAGAGCCTCCGTCGCGCCGGACTGTGGGAGGAGGTCAAGGACCGCCTCCACGAGGGCGGCATGTCCCTCTCCGGTGGCCAGCAGCAGCGGCTGTGCATCGCCCGCTCCCTGGCCGTGCGCCCCGACGTGCTGTTGATGGACGAGCCCTGCTCGGCGCTGGACCCGATCTCCACCGGGGTGATCGAGGAGACCATCCGGGAGCTGTGCCACGACATCACGATCGTGATCGTCACCCACAACATGCAGCAGGCCCAGCGGGTGAGCGACGAGTGCGCCTTCTTCCTGGTGGAGTCCCTGGGCGACTCGGGGCGGATCGTGGAGCACGGGCCGACCGGGCGCATGTTCTCCAACCCCTCGGACCCCCGCACGCTCGACTACGTCTCGGGACGGTTCGGGTGACCGGCGGCAGGTGGCTCCGCGGCAGGTGGTGGCGCGTGGCGGCCGCGTTCGCCGTGGTGGTGGCCGTGGCGGGCGCGGCAGCGGTGGGAACCGGCGATCGCGAGGTGTCGGCGGCGCCGCGAGCGCACGCGCAGGGCGGGCCGACCATCACCGGTGGCGGGTCGTCGTTCGCCGCGCTGCAGCTCCAGCAGTGGCGGGCGGACGTGGCGCGGGCGCCCTACGGGCTGTCGGTGAACTACACCGCGGCGGGTTCGACCTTCGGGCGCGACCAGTACCGGCTGGGCCTGGTGGACTTCGGCGTGTCGGACATCCCCTATCCGGAACAGGAGCAGGGAGCGCTCAACGCATCGGCGCGGGCGGCCTTCGTGTACGTGCCGGTGATGGCCGGGGCGGTCGGGTTCATGTACAACCTCACCGGCACCAACGGCCAGCGGATCACCAACCTGCGCCTCACCCAGGAGCAGGTGTGCAGGATCTTCACCGAGCCGGGCATGCAGTGGGACGACCCGGCGCTGGTGGCCATCAACCCGGGGGTGCCGCTGCCGGCGGAGAAGATCCGCCCGGTGGTCCGCTCCGACAGCTCGGGCACCAGCTATGTGTTCAGCGAGTACTGCATCGCCACTGCGCCGGACGTGTGGCGGGCGTTCATCGGGCGGGTGGTGGCCACCAACACCTCCGCCGAGGCGGAGTTCCTGAGCGGCAAGCCGACCTCGGCCTGGCCCCAGCTCGGCGGGTTCGTGACCGCGTTCGCCTCCGACGGGATCGCCAACACGGTGGCCGGTGGGTCGTCGGGGCGTTCGACGATCGCCTACCTGGAGGCGGGCTACTCGGTGAAGCTCGGCCTGCCCACCGCCTTCGTGCGCAACGGCGCGGGAGAGTTCACCCCTCCGAACCCTCCGAACTCCACCGTCGCCCTGGGCTACGCCAGCCCGAAGCCCAACGGCACCTTCAGCCTGCAGTACAGCGGCCCCGATCCCCGCGCCTACTTCCCCTCCACGTACTCCTACGTGATCGCCCAGACCAACGGGTTCGACCCGGCCAAGGGTGCGGCGCTGGGCACCTTCCTGAACTACGCGGTCACCAAGGGCCAGGAGCGGGCCGAGCCGCTGCTGTACTCGCGGCTCTCCACGGTCCTGGTGAACCTGGCACTGGACAAGATCCAGCAGATCCCCGGCGCGCCGGCCCGGCCCACCGATCTGGCCGGAGCTCCGCCGCCTCCCCAGGTGGCGGGTGCACCGCCGGGCTCGCTGGCGGCCGGTGGCCTGCCCGGTGGTGGAGGAGGAGGAGCCGGTGGAGGCTCCGGAGGTGGAGGAGCCGGCGCGGCCGGCGGTGCGGCCGGCGGGGCCGACCCCGCGGCGGACGCGGCCGCAGCCGAAGCCGCTGCCGCCGACGCGGCTGCCGCCGAGGGCGCGGCGGTGGCCACCGACGAGGGCTACTCGCTGCAGCTCACCGAGGAAGAGGCCGCCGAGCTGGCCGAGGAGGTGGCGACCGGGCTGCCGGTGTCGTCGGTCACCGGCCCGGAGCTCGGCGAGGTGGTGACCTACCTGCTCCTGGGGTTCGTGCTGGTGGGAGCGGGCACCTTCCTGGCGCAGGGCGTGCGAACCACCTGGAGGCACCGATGACGCGACGAGGCGGGGCGTGGGCGCGGGCGAGGGGTTCGGCCCTGGCGGGCGTGGTGCTGGTGGCCCTGGGGTTCTCGCTGCCGGCCCTGGCCGGGGCGGCCACCGTGCAGGAGCCCGACACGGCCATCGTGCTGCGCGGCGAGGGCACCGACGCCTCGGACTACGCCGTGCGTCTCCTGGACGCAGGCGCGGCCACCTCGGAGGCGGCGCCGCTGTACGACTACATCGGCACCAACGAGTCCGAGGGCCTGCGCTCGTTCGTCGAGGGCCGCACGGAGTTCTACGTCGGTGCGCTGCCGCTGGAGGAGGCGCTGGAGGGGTCGACCGAGGCGCTGGCCAAGGGCCGTGGCGTCATCTCGGCGCCCTTCCAGGCGGTGGGCGTGGTCCCGTTCCTGGCCGGTCCCTATCCGCGGGGCTTCCGGTGGTGCGCAGGCGGGGTGCTCCTTGACGAGGAGACCTTCGAGCTCGAGTGCTCCGATCCCGGCGGTGCGGTGCCGCTGTCGAACGTCCTGACCAACGAGCCGGGCGACCGGCTCCGGCTGTACCCCGAGGACCTGGCGATCCTGTTCAACTTCTCCATCCCCACCGACTTCTGGTTCGAGGCCCGGTTCATGTCCCAGGCCGACCCCGACACCGACTGCTCCGGCGGCCTGGCGCTCTCGGCGGCCGAGCTGGAGGTGCCCGGCACGTGCCCGGCGCTGATCGACCTCCCGGGCACGCCGGGGCCGGCCAGCGGGGTGCGCACCGACCGTGCGGCGGTCAACAAGTACCTCCAGGAGTACCTGCGCCACATCGACAAGGACCGCTTCCACCGGGGGAGCCTGTCGGATCTGGTGGACCAGGCCGAGAAGGACGCCTACGTCATCACCGCCCGGTGGCCCCGCAGCTCCCAGCCCTCGCGCTCACCGGACGAGAACCTGGCCAACTCGGTGGCCAGCTGGCTGTCGTTCCAGACCTCCGAGGTGCCCAAGGGGGGCACGGTGGCGCTCGTGCACCCGCTGAGGGCCCGCCTCGCGCTGGAGACAGAGCTCGAGGACGCCCAGAAGGATCCTCCCCAGACTGTCACGGATCTGTGGATCGCCGATCTCGTGCACCACGGCGAGGTGGTCTCCGCCACGCCGGCGGCGATCACCGCCGCGGTGGCGGCAGGCGGTGAGGCTCCCTTCCACGCGGCCTACGAGGAGGTGCCGGGCGCCTGGCCGATGTCGTGGGTGAACCGGATCTACTTCCCCGAGCGGGGGTTGTCGGTGGACCAGACCAACGCGGCCGCGCTGCTGCTGCGGCTGCAGATGACCGTGGGCCAGATGGTGGCCGACCAGCTCGGCGACGGCCGTCTGACCCCGGCGATGATGGCCGAGGGGTTGACGGCCGCGGACGCCATCGTCGCTTCGAACTGCGCGGCGGCCGAGGCCAAGGTGGTCAAGGAGGTGGGTGCGGGACCGTACACCCCCGAGGAGCTCGCTCCGGTCATGGAGGCCCTGGGTTCGGTGTCCTGGTGCCAGGCCACCGAGGAGACCCCGGCACCGCCGCCGACCACGACCCCGCCGCCCCCGGGGTCGGCCACGGCGGCGGCCGTGCCGCTCGCGCAGGGGTTCGACGTCGCGCCGCTGGACACCTACGTCCCCCCGCTGGACGCGGCGGTGCCGTTGGACGCCGCCCCGGCGGCCGAGGTGTCCGCAGGAGCGGCTCCTGCGGCGACCGCTGCCGCGGTGGCGGGCGCCGACGATGGAGAGCCCGAGGAGGAGATCACCGAGGTCGAGTCGATCGCCGCCGAGATGCCCCTGTCGCTGCCGGGCACCGAGGACCCCACGATGGATCGCCTCGCCACCCTGGTGCTGGGGGCGGGGCTGTTCTTCGTGTTGCGAGCCGTGTGGCGCACCGGTGCGCTGCAGCAGCTCGCCGGAGCCCGGCCATGACGGCGTTGGACCCTTCCTTGAGAGGAGGCATGCACCAGGAGGTGCCGCTGCCCTCTCCGACCTCTCCCGCTCCGGCGGCCGCAGAGGTCGGCGCTGCCCCGGAAGCGGCTCCGCCGACGCCGACGCGCCGGGGGCTGAAGGTCGGCCGTCTGGTGGTGGCGGTGGGCCTGGTCGCCGTGGTGGCACTGGTGGTGCTCGACGTGCTGGTGGGCCGGCTGGCCTTCACCACCCGTCAGGACCACCGCGCCGGTGTGTACAACGACCCGACGATCGAGCAGCCCGAGCGTGGCGGGCCGGTGATGGTGCTGCAGATCGAGGAGGCGGGCATCAACCTGGTGGTCGCCGAGGGTTCCGATGGTGACATCCTCCGTGGTGGACCGGGCCTGGTGGAGGGAAGCCCGCTGCCGGGCGAAGGCGGCAACGTGGTGGTGATGGGACGCTCGACGCGCTTCGGCGGACCGTTCGACTTCGTGAAGGAGCTGGTCGACAAGACCGAGATCGTGGTGCGCTTGCGCGCCGGTCAGGTGGCCCGCTACGAGGTGGTGGACACCCGCACCGTGAAGGGCGACGACCTCTCGGCGCTGGAGCAGACCGACGAGGAGCGGCTCACCCTCGTGACGAGTGCCGGCGGTCCCTTCGACAGCCGACGGAGGGTGGCGGTGGCCGAGCTGACGGGTCTGAGCGGGACGGGTGCCGCCGCGCCGGCTGCGGGGGAGGACGATGGCGACGCGGATGACGGGACCGCCGCACCGGCTGGAGCGGAGCCTGGCGACGGCGCCGGGGTCTCGACGGACCCGTCCGCATCGGAGGAGGGGTCGGAGGAGGGGTCGGCGGAGGCCACGACCACCTCGACCGTCACCCCTGCCGAGGGCTCGCCGGAGAGCGAGGCCGAGGCACCAGGTGTCCCGCCGGTGGGGGAGGAGGCACCGGATCGCGATCCCGGCAGCCCTCCCGACTCCTACGACGTGCGCACCCCGCTCGCCGGCGCCATGTTCGTCGCGGGCATCCTCGTCGTCGCGCTGGGTGTCGTGGCGATCGGCGACCTGCGCCGCCGTCACCCCACCGCCACCGTGGTGGCCGTCGCCGGCCCGGCGATCGCCCTCGGTGTGATGCTCGTCCTGTTCAACCTCGATGCCTTCCTTCCCGTGAGCTACTGAACCTTCCACTCCGGTCCCCACGAGGGACGTCGAACCCGTCTCAGGGATGTCATCGACCACGATGGCACCGTACGGGTCAGTCGAAATGGTGGGTGGAGCGCGCTTCCGGCAATGACTCAATGCTGCAGCGAATTTCGCGCGCCCGTAGACCAAGGTGACGGACAGGCAAACACTTCTGTAACACTGCGACGAACTCTTGAATGTGCTCTCAGGACGTGATGATGATCAGCTCGGCGCAGAACGGCTGTGCCGAAGTGCAAAGGGAGCACACACATGAAGAGAACCCTCCACAAGGTGGCGGCGGTCCTGGGGTTGATGACCATCCTCGGGCTCGTCGCGGCGATCCCGGCAGGGGCCGTCGGGTCGGGCACGGTGAGCCCGAACCCGGTGCCCGTGTCCAGCGGACAGACCACGGCCATGCTGACGGTCGACTACAACTTCGGGTCGGCGAACACCGCCGTGTTCATCGACCTCTGCAAGAAGCAGTCGTCGGATCCGACGTTCGACTACACCATCGACTGCGACCGTGGTGTGGCCGGCACGTTCAACGGCAGCGCCAACGGTGCCGGCAGCCAGCAGCTGGAGATCCCCCTCGGGGACTCGTTCGGCTCGATCTACTTCGGTGACGACGTCGACAAGTGGGGCTGCTACCCCAGCGGCTACACGCCCAGCGCCGGATTCCTGGCCGCCCCGCAGTGCTACATCCGGGTGACCCAGACCGACTTCGCCAACAACACCGACGCCTTCAACGTGCCGCTGACCTACGAGACCAGCGGTGGCGAGATCCCCGAGGCACCCGTGGTGGTGCTGCCCGTGCTGCTCGGCGCTGCGGTCGTCGGTGGCTTCCTGTTCCTCAACCGTCGCCGGGCCCTCGCCTGAGCACGCTGACCATCTCAAGGAGAACGCAACCATGAAGCTCAAGACCATCATCGGTTCCCTGGCGGCAGGCGCCGTGCTCGGGACCACCCTCCTCTCCGGCGTGGCCGGGGCGGACGGCACCAACCCCGGGACCTCCGGCACCGGCTGGGACGACGTCGCCGACGTGATCGTCGGCGGCGGCTCCGACACCACCTACGCCTGGCACTCCCTCGTGGAGAAGATCTACAACCAGGCCGACGGCTGTCGGGTCGTGACCTCCTCCTCGAGCGCCAACAAGGGCAACTGCCTGACGCCGGCGGAGGGCCAGGACAACACCATCTACTCCGGCAACTGGGACCACGACGCGGCCGTCAGCGCCTACCCCGTGGGCTCGTCCTCCGGCGTCAAGGAGCTCACCGCCAGCCCGGCGGTGCCCGGTGGCAAGTGGGACTACGCCCGCTCGTCCCGTGGGCCGAAGAGCTCCGGTGAGACCGGCACGGTCTTCTGGGGTGTGGCCAAGGAGTCGATCGCCGTGGTGACCTTCACCGGTCGGGCGGTCGCCAACCTCACCTCCCAGGAGGTGCGCGACATCTACAGCTGCGTCAAGACGGACTGGTCGCAGGTGGGCGGTGGCGCCTACGGGTCGGGCCCGATCATCCCGGTCGGCATGAACCCCGACTCCGGCACCTACGCCAGCTTCCAGTCGTTCCTGGGCTTCGCTCCCAACAACGGGGCCTGCGTGGTCGGCCTCGACGGGAACAAGACCATCTACCCGTTCGAGAACGACATCAAGCAGCTCAACAACAACGCCTGGCTCAACTCCAACAAGGCCAACGAGATCTTCTGGATGAGCTCGGCGGCGTGGAGGGCCTACCCCTACAAGCGCCAGGACGCGGGGCTCAACACCCTCGACGGCAAGAGCGCGGTGAACGCCGCCCAGGTGGCCACCGGCTCGTACCCGATCACCCGCATCGTCAACCACGTCACCCGTGCCACCGATGCTTCGCCGGTCGGCGCCACCGACGAGGTGAGCGGCGGTACCACGGGCAAGTCGGGTGCGGTGCGTGAGTTCACCGAGTTCCTCTGCAAGGACACCTCACGTCACGGCATCAACGAGTTCACGGGCAACACCAACGCCGTGGAGCTGTCGAAGGCCACCACGGCCACCGGCTACTTCACGGTGCCCACGAACCAGCGGACCAACGGCGTGTGCGCCGTGCAGTTCGCGCCCTGATCGGCGGGAAACCGGCAACAGCTTCCTGAGCTGGGAGCATTCGATGGTGGGGTGGTCGATGGCCACCCCACCATCGCCGTTTTCCACAGGGCATCATGGAGGTCTGCGGTGCCGACGATACGTCGGTCTGGGGCACCCGATTCCCTTCCTCCCATTCACTTGTGCCACATGAAGGTTCTGTTGCGAGTTCACCTGGAGTCCACCTCGGCTCCAACAGCGGTTCATTGGCCTCTCCTACATTCACGAGCGATGGACCTGGCCGCCGCGCCCATTGATCTCACCACTCCCGGTCGTGTCGGCGTGGAGCCCAGCGCCGGCGCGCTGGGGGACGACGCGCTCGCGCGAGCGCTGGCCTCCATCCCCTCGGCGCCGAGCCAGACGATCGCAACCGGTCCCTTGCTCCCACCGCCGATCCCCGCCTTCGATCCGGCCCCTGACCGGTCGGATCCCCAGGTCGCTGCGGGTGCGTCGATCGACCCCCCGGTGCTCGCTCCTCCTCCCCCCCCCGGCGAGCACGTGGCGTCGATGCACCCGCAGCAGGTTCCTCCTGCACCAACGCCCCCCGCGCCGCCCCCGGCGCCGCGGTTGGTGCACGACAGCTCCGCGGTGCCCGGGGTGGCAGCGGGCACCGCCGAGCTGGATCCCGCTGAGCACCTCCAGGTGGAGCACCTGCACGCCGAGCTGGTGCGCACCGCCCTGGAGCTGGCACAGCTCGCCGAGCACCATCGGCGGGAGCTCTCCGACACGATGGCGGAGCTGACGCGGCTGCAGCGCCAGGTGCGCGCCGAGACGCGTGGCGCCATCGAGGAGCTCCGCCGGTTGGCGGCTGCCGAGTCGGCACGGGCGGACGGCGCCGCTCAGGTGGAGGGCACCGCTCAGGTGACCGACCCCGAGAGCTCGACCGCCCCGACGCGCCGAGGTCTGCGCGGACGCCTCCGGCTGTCGAGGTCGTAGCCGTGTCCGACACCGTCGCGCGGGGAGCGTCGGAGGCGTCGCGGGCGGTCGAGCTGGCGGATGCCCTGGAGCGCGTCGACCTCCGCCTGGGCATGGCGGTGGACACCCTGGTGGCCGCCGAGCTCGACGCCCTGAGCGGGTTCGAGTCACTGCGTGACCGGCTCGGCTCCCTCGCTCGCAGCTCGGGTCGGCCGCTGGTGATCGGAGCGCCGCCGATGCCCGGGAGAGCCCCCGTGCACGAGGTCCCTGCCGAGGCGCATCCGGCGCTGCGGGACGCGCGCCGCCTGGAGGAGGACCGTCGTCGAGCGGGTCGCCGGGCGGCATCCCCAGCCGCGGTGAAGACCGCCGGGGCCCGCACGGAACGCCAGATCGCCTATGTGGTGAGCTTCGCCCTGTTCCTGGGGGTGGGCTGGACGGTGACCCGGCTCACCGGCGAGATCCCGGGTGACGCCGTGTCCCGCGTCCAGGCCGCCCAGTCGGTCGTCGCCGGGCGCGACCCTCACCTCGAGGCGCTGGGGTTCATCTGGGGACCGTTCCCGGCGTTGTTCCAGGTGCCCTTCGTGTGGTTGCGGCAGTGGTGGCTGCCGATGACCGGCGACGCCGTCGCCGCGGTGATCGTGTCCGCGCTGTTCATGGCCGGCGTGGTCGCCCAGCTGCTGCGCTGGGGCGAGGAGAGCGGTGCTCGCCGAACGATGCGTCTGGTGGTGGCCGCGGTCACCGTGGCCCACCCCCTCGTGTGGCTCTACGGGTCCAACGGCATGAGCGAGGCCTGCTGGCTGTTCTTCCTGGTGGTCGCGGCCCGGCGCCTGGCGCTGTGGGCGGAGACCGACGACCTCCGCCACCTGGGCGCGGTGGGTGCATCGATCGGCTTCGCCTACCTGGTGCGCTACGAGTCGGCTGCGGTGCTGATGGCGGTCGTGGCCTACGTGGCCGCCACCACCTTCACCCGGTGGCACCCCCGGATGGACGATCCCGCCTTCGGCGAGCCCCGCTGGGAGCACGACCGGGAGCGGCTCCAGCGCACCGTGCTCGACG
Source organism: uncultured Microthrixaceae bacterium (assembly GCA_964420125.1). Taxonomy (GTDB): domain Bacteria; phylum Actinomycetota; class Acidimicrobiia; order Acidimicrobiales; family Microtrichaceae; genus CAYQQQ01. The sequence continues at coordinate 42,323 of CAYQQQ010000014.1, read as the reverse complement.
TCACGCTCGTGGCGCTGCCGGCGGCGGCCTGCATGGCCATGTGGGCGTTCGCCTCCTGGGCCATCATCGGCGAGCCGTTCCCCCAGTTCACCTCCGAGTACGGCAACTCGGCGCTGGTGCGGGCGGCGGGCGACTCCCTGCGCTACATCGTTCCCGACTACACCCGGCTCGGGCGGGCCTGGTTCTACCTGGTGCAGCTGTCGATCGCCGCCCCGGCGATCGTGCTGCTCACCGTGGTCGCCCTCGGCTCGACCCGGGTCCGCACCGCTCGGGTGACCGCTGCGCTGGTGGTGCTCGGCGCCCCGCTCGGGGTGCAGCTGCTCTTCAGCTACCAGGGCAGCACCTTCCCCTGGCTGCGCTACGCCATCGGCGGTGTCCTCCTGGTGGCGCTGCTGGCGCTCACCTTGGCGCCCACCGGTGCCTGGTTGCGATGGCTCGGCGTGGCGGCGCTGGTCCCCGGCGTCGTGCTCACCGCCACGCTCACCACCGGCGGCGAGTACGGCCACGTCGATGCCGAGCGGCTGCTGCCCGCGGTGCGGGATGTGACGGAGGGCCACTCGCCGAAGTACGCCAGCACCATCGGGGTCGGGGCGACGGTGGCGACCGACATCGACGCGCTGGCCGATGCCGAGGCGGGATCCGTGCTGTGCGACGCGGCGTCCTGCTTCGCCGTGCTGGCCAACGCCCCGCGCCCGGAGATCTACGTGATCCCCGCCGATCGCGACTTCCAGCCGCTGGTCGCCGATCCCGGGCAGTTCGGCGTCCGCTACCTGCTGGTCCCCAGCCCCGGGGCGTCCAACTACGACGCGGTGAAGGCCTCCCATCCCGGCATCTGGGAGGGTGAGGCGGAGGGCGTCGACCGACTCGTGCGGGAATGGGGGGACGAGGACGAGCCCCGTGGCCACTGGCGCCTCTACGCCGTCGAGGATCCGGTGGGGGCCCCCAGCCCCCGTCCCGACGAGGAGCTGACCGGATGAGTCGCCTCCTGCGGAGCCTGTGGGCCGACAAGTCCCTCCTGCTGCTGGCGGTGCCGCTGCTGGCGGCGCTGCTGTTCTTCGTCGCCGGCCGAGCGGACGATCCCGTCGACGCCGAGGACGCCGCCGCGAAGGATGCGGCGAGCACCACCACCACCTCCACCACCGCCGCACCGGCGGAGGTGCCGGCGGGAGGCTCGGCCGTCGACGCCGCGCCTGTCGACGCCGCCGCCGGCGGGTTCGACACCGGCGGGGTGACCGTCACCGACGACGACGGGAACCTGGTGCGCCTGTCCAACGACATGCCTCGTTCGGGCGGCGGGGGCACCACCGCTGCCGCCTCTGCCGGGGAGGACCCCGCCGGCACCGACGACGCCACCCCGCCCACCGCCGCGGGCACTCCCACCACGGTGGCGGGATCGCCGACCACCGTGACCACCGCTCCCAGCACTGCTCCCACCACCACTGCGGCGCCGTCGAGCTCGACCACGCTGCCGACCACGACCACCACGACCATCCCCGTGGTCGACCCGCCGCCGGTGGTCCCCGAGAGCCCGCTCAGCGCGCTGCTGCCGGTGAGCGCGGTCCTGGCCGGAGGGCTCGCCCTCGTCGCCGTGGGCCGCCGTCGCCGGGGGCGCACCGCCCCGACCGCCATGGAGAACCTCCGATGACCGGCGACCTCCTGCTGCCACCGCCCGGACCCCTCGGGGCGGAGGCCGTCGACCCCGGCGGACCCGGCCCGGGTGCCACGCTCGATCCGCTCACGGAGCGCCGCATCCGGTGGCGCACGGCGGCCGCGCTGGCCGCGATCGTGGTCTGCTACCACACCTCGCTGTGGACGCTGCTGCGAGGGGTGACCGTGGACACCCCCCTGGCCTACCTCGGCCTCGTGCCCCTGATCGCCGGCGCCCTCGGCTGGTACCTGGCCCGGCCCCGCCCCGGGGAGCTCGACATCCACGACCGGCACCTCGACCTCATCGTGGGCGTTCCCCTGGTGGTCGTGGCCCTAGTGTGCCTCCTGGTGCTGCCGGCGCGGATGTCGGCGATGTACTGGCTGTGGCGCATCGACCTGCTGACCATGCCCCTGTTCGTGGCCGGGGTGATCGCGCTGCTGTTCGGGGTCCGCATGCTGTGGCGGACGAAGGTGGCGGTGCTGTTCCTGCTCCTGGCGTGGCCGATCCCCTTCAGGGGCCTGGTCGCCCGCCTGCTGGACCCCCTCTCGGAGCTGACCGCCACCGGGGTGGAGCTGTCGATGCGCCTGCTCCCCCTGGCCGTGCCGGTCGCCGGCGACGGCAGCACGTTCCGGGTGGCCCACGGCGAGGGCTTCCTGGTGACCATCGCCTCGGCGTGCTCGGGGGCCAACGGACTGCTGGGGTTCCTCCTCATCGGCGGGGCGATCGGCCTGGCGCTCGACGGCCGCCGATCGAAGAAGCTCCTGTGGCTCGGCGCCGGGGTGGCCCTCGTGTGGGTGCTCAACCTCGTGCGGATCCTGCTGATCCTGGTGGTGGGCCGCTTCGCGGGGGAGAAGGCCTCCATCGACGTGCTGCACCCCTTCGTCGGCCTGCTGACCTTCAACGTCGCCGCGCTGGTGATGCTGTGGAACGTGCGCCGCTTCGGCCTGCGACCTCGTGCGGCGATCGGCCGTCGTGTGGACGCCGTGGCCCGTGCCGTGCCCCGCGCCACCGCGGCGATGGCGCTCGTCGTGTGCGCCGCGCTGGTGGGCGGCGTCGCCGACCACGGCCTGCAGCGCTACGACCCCATCGCCAGCTCGGTGGGCGGGTCGAAGCTGCTGCCGTTCAAGTTCGGCGGCATCCAGGTGCCCGGGGCCAGAGCCCAGGCGAAGACCCACTTCGACCACGGACGGCGCTTCTTCGGCGAGTCGTCCACCTGGGTGCGCTACGCCTACCGCTACACCGGCGAGGGTTCGTTGCGCACCAACGTCCCCGTGCTGGTGGACGTGGTCAACACCGACGACCTGCAGAGCTTCAGCGACTTCGGCATCGAGGCCTGCTACCGGTTCCACGGCTTCTCCACCGGTGACCTCACCACGATCGACCTGGGCCACGGCCTCAAGGGCAACCTCCTGCGGTGGCAGGACGCGGACACCGGGATCCGCTGGGTGACGCTGTACTGGATCTGGCCCGTGCGCCAGGGCGACGACGTGCGCTACGAGCGGGTCGTGCTGCTGTTGAACCTCGACGACAACCTGCAGGTGCAGGTGCCGGAGCTGCCCGAGACGGTGGCCCGGCAGCTCTGGGGCGACACCGCCGATGGAGGGGTCGACCGACCGGATCCGGCGGCGGCCGGCGAGGACGGCGCCCCGAGCGACGAGCAGGTGGATGCCTTCCTCGCCGGATGGGCCCTCGACGTCGTCGAGGCCGCCGTCGAGCGGTCCGAGGCGGTGGCGGAGCCCGACGATGCAGAGTGACGCCGGGTCATCCGCCACGATGAGCGCGCCGGTCGCCCCGTGGACCGCGGCCGGCGAGGACGAGGTGGTCGTCGACCCGATCGATCGGCCCGTCCTGCGGGTCCTCGACGCCCAGGCCGCCGAGGAGCACCTCCAGCGGGCCCTCACCAGGGCCGAGGAGGCCAACCCCGGCCTGACCGCCACCGGGCGCCTGTCCCGCCGGGCCCGACTCGTGCTCGTCGGTGCCGTGGTGCTCCTCGCCGTGGCGGCCGCCATCTGGCCCGCTCCGGTGCTGGGAGGTCTCACCACCCTGTGCACCGCCGTCTACCTGGTCACCATCGCCAACCGGGTGCAGCTGGTCCGCATCGCCCTGCGCAGCGATCCGTCGATCACCGTGACCGACGCCGAGGCGCGCGCCGTGGCCGACCACGACCTTCCGCGCTACACGGTGCTGGTGCCCGCCTACGGGGAGCCGGCGGTGGTCCCCGGCCTCCTGGCCGCCCTCGGCCGCCTCGAGTACCCCCGCGACCTGCTGGACGTGAAGCTGCTGTTGGAGGCCGACGACCTGCCGACCATCCGGGCGGCCATGGAGGCCACCACCGACCTCCCGGTGGAGGTGCTGCTGGTCCCGCCCGGCGAACCACGCACCAAGCCCCGGGCGCTCAACTTCGGCATGGAGTTCGCCCGGGGCGAGCTGGTGACCATCTACGACGCCGAGGACCACCCCGACCCGCTCCAGCTGCGCCGGGCGGCGGTGGCGTTCTCCCGGGTGGGGGACCGCTTCGCCTGCCTCCAGGCCCGGCTCTCCTTCTACGGCGGTCACCGCAACCTGCTCACCCGATGGTTCACCAACGACTACTTCACCTGGTTCCGCCTCTACCTCCCCGGGCTGTCGGCGACCGGGGCGCCGATCCCGCTGGGGGGCACCTCCAACCACTTCCGTCGGGACCGACTGGAGGAGGTGGGGTGCTGGGACCCCTGGAACGTCACCGAGGACGCCGATCTCGGCATCCGCCTGCAGCGGCGCGGCCACCGGGTCGGGGTGCTCGACTCGGTGACGATGGAGGAGCCCAACATCGACGTCGTCAACTGGGTGAAGCAGCGGAGTCGCTGGTACAAGGGCTACCTCCAGACCTTCCTGGTGGCGGTGCGCCGACCCCGGGAGCTGGTCGCCGATCTGGGCTGGCGGGACACGGCCCGTCTCGGCCTGTTCGTGGGGGGCACCCCGGTGCTGGCGGTGCTCAACCTGTGGTTCTGGTCGATGACGCTGTTCTGGTTCCTCACACGCGCCGAGGTGATCGACGCCCTGTTCCCCGGGTGGACCTACTACATGGCCGTGGCGGCCTGGGCGGTGGGCAACCTCACCATCCTCTACATCGGGCTGATCTCCCTGCGGGTGGCCGGCCGGCCGGAGTACCTCGTGTCCGGACTCCTGGTGCCGCTGTACTGGCTGCTGATGTCGGTCGCCGCGCTGCGGGCCGCGATCCAGCTGGTGACCGACCCCTCGCACTGGGAGAAGACCGAGCACGGCCTCTTCGACCCCGAGGCGACGCCGGAGCTTCGTCGCGACACCTGACGGTGCGGGGACGGGCGGTGCGGAGCCGGGCGGTGCGGGCGGCCGTGCCTAGAACTGGGTGCGCTCCCGCACGGCTCCCAGGGCATCGCCCATCGACTCGAGGGCGCCGGCGCGCTCGAGCAGCACCATCACGTCGCCGGTGAGCTTGAGGGAGCCCTGCATGAACGCCACCTGTGGGGAGGTGGCGCCGGTGGCGATGGCCACGGCGGTGTCGTAGTCGACGGCCATGGTGGCATCGGGCTGGTCTCCGGTCGGCGTCGCCGTCACCCCGGCACCGTCGGGGCCGAAGCGCATGGTGTAGGCGACCTTGCCCTGCGGTGCCCCGCTGACCTCCCAGCGCACGGCGACGGCGCGCTCGCCCTTGTCGGCCACGGCGGACCACGCTGCTGACAGCGCCGCGTCAGCGGCGGCGATCCACTCGTCGCTCAGGTACTGCACACGGGCGACGGTAGCTCACCCGCGCCGCCGCCGGCTCACGTCCGGGTTCTCGAGGACCGCCGGACCGGCGGACGTCACACCACTTGGGCCGAGGTGGCTCCGAGGGGCTATGGCAGACTGCCGCGATGGCTGACGTGGACCCTGCGGACGAGCGCCGCCACACCCCCGATCCCTCGATCCCGCTGTGGAACGAGTCGTACTACCTCGACTGGTTCACCGAGGACCTCTCCCTCGGCGGGTACGTGCGCATCGGCTTCTACCCCAACATCGGCAAGGTCTGGTACTGGGCCTGCCTGGTGGGCCCCGACCGCCCGCTGGTCACCCTGATCGACCACGACATCCCGATGCCCTCCGACGACCAGTCCATGGAGATCCGCCAGGACGGCCTCTGGGCCGACCACGTGGTGGAGGATCCCGTGCAGCACATGTCGGTGAACCTGGAGGGGTTCGCCCTGAGCCTCGACGATCCTGCGGTGGTGTACGGCGAGCTGCGGGGCGACCGGGTGCCCTTCGGGTTCCAGCTCGACTTCCTCACCGACCGGGCCGCCTACCAGTGGCCCCCGATCCTGCCCCGCTACGAGATCCCGTGCCGGGTGCAGGGCGAGGTGCAGGTGGGCGACGAGCGCATCGAGCTCGACTGCTGGGGCCAGCGCGACCACTCCTGGGGCGCGGCGCGCGACTGGTGGTCGGCCACCTGGTGCTGGTCCGAGGGGCGACTGGAGGACGGCACCCGCACCCATGCGGTGGGGGGCTTCCTGCCCGACTCCGACCTCGGCGTGGCCTACGTCCTGCCCGGGGGCTCCGACGCGATGGAGGAGTTCGACACCGTGGGCGTCGCGGTCCGCGAAGGCCGCGAGCGCCTGCCCGAGCAGGGGGAGCTGCGCTTCGGCGGCCTCGACGTCACCGTCACCCCCGTGGCGTTCTCCCCCGTGGGGCTGATCCACCCCGAGGACGGGCGGCTGACCCGCTTCCCCAGGGCGATGTGCCGCTACGAGGCCGCCGACGGGCGCACCGGTGGCGGCTGGGTGGAGTGGAACCAGCCACCCACCGGCAGCGCCTGAGCGCCCGCCCCACCCATCCCCGCGCCCAAACCACCCCGAACTTGGACCTTTGGCGAGGTTGAGGGTTGCGAACCGTCCGAGTTCGTCGCTGTTCGCTCGAGCTCGGACGCGTGGCGCGACGCCGCGTCGCGGTCGGTCCAAGTTGCGCAGGGTAAGGGGAGGACCTCGGCGCACCGGTTCGGGCGGCGGGGGGGGGGGGGGCCCACCCCCAAGGGCCCCCCCCCCCCCCCCCCCCCCGAGGCCACCCCC
>CAYQQQ010000014.1:0-35608 GCA_964420125.1 uncultured Microthrixaceae bacterium | reverse complement strand
TCCAGGTTCGGCAAGTTCGATGGGTGCGGGCAGCGGTCGGGTGCGACCACAGCCTCGTCGCACCCGACCGTCCCCCGCCCGCTGTTCCCTCCACCCAGACCATGCACGTCCAGGTCGAACGTCGGCCCTGCGGTGGGTCCAGCGACCCGCCGGAGGCGTCTCGTGATGAGGCTCAGGGTACGGACCGCTCGGCCCATCGACCAGTGGGAGGAACTGCCCAACCGGGTGCCCGCCGGGGTGACGAGCGATCCCTCCTTCAGTCGGCCGGGTGCTCGACGACGGTCGCGATGCCGCCGCGGGCGTTCTGCGTGAGGCGCACCCGCACGTCCCCGATCGCCGGCGCCATCGCCGCGAGTCGATCGTGGAGCTCCAGGACCAGGTGCTCGGCGAAGATCCGACGGTCCCGGAAGGTGACCAGCCACAGCTTGAGCGACTTGGACTCGATGGCGTGGGTCCGGGCCACGTAGGAGATCTCGGCGTCGTAGAGGTCGGGCTGCACACCGTCGATCGCCGGGCACAACGCCTGGAGCTCCGAGGTGCGGAACTCCACCCTCACCGGCGACGCCACCGCGAACAGCTCGAGGCGGCCGTATTCCTCGGCCGGCACCACCCGGCCCAACATGGTCGGCTCCGCTGGGGGCTCAGGCGCCGCCATCACCGGTGCCGCCCCCGCACTGCTCGTCGAGGTAGGCGGTGATCGCCTGGTCCGCCTCGAGGTACTCGGGGGAGGACAGGGCGTCGCTGCCGCTGAACAGCCCCTCCTCGGCCACCTGCCCGATGGTCTCTGCCACGATGTCGATGTCGTCGTGCAGGTCTTCGGGGAGCACCGACTTCAGCTCCTCCGCCTTCTCCTGGGCCTGCTCGGCGCCGTCGGCGCCGCCGAGCGCCTCGAAGTAGAGCGACCCGTAGGCGGCAGCGATCTCCATGCAGTCGCCCAGCTCGCCGAGGCCGGGGATCGACTCGGTCAGGTCGTCGAGGTCGGGGATGGAGGTCGACTCGTCCTCGGAGGAACCTCCGGCGTCCTCGTCGCCGTTGCCCTCCTCGTCGCCGTCGCCCTCCTCGCCACCAGCAGGGTCCTCCCCCGACGTGCCCGCCTCGCCGTCCGCATCCGGGCGGGTCTCGGAGGTCTTCTCGGCCGCTTCATCGCCGCCGCCGCAGCCCACCAGCAGCGGCACACCGGCGGCGAGCAGCAGGGCTGGGACCAGTAGTGCGGAGCGGAGTGCGGAGCGCATGGGTGACCTCACAGCTGACCTCGGACGTGGGGCGGGGCCCGAAGGGCCCGGCTCCCCACCTTAGGCAGTCGGCGGTGCAGCGCCCCGAGGCGCCGAAGATGGCTCTCAGGACCGGCGTGGCCGGCGGCCCGCCGGCTCTTCCCCGACGCCGACCCGCTCGCGCGCTCAGCCGACCTTGCGCTGGCCGAGGCGGCGGCGGTTCACGAGCTTCGCCTTCATGTAGTCGCGGTTCATCATGGCGATGAAGTCGATCGTGATCTCCTTCGGGCACGCCTCCTGGCACTCGCCGTGGTTGGTGCAGGAGCCGAAGAACTCCTCCATCGTGTCCACCATCGCCTCGGCGCGGGACCACCGCTCGGCCTGTCCCTGGGGCAGCTGGTTGAGGTGCTGCATCTTGGCTGCGGTGAAGAGGTTGGCCGCCGAGTTCGGGCACGCCGCCACGCATGCGCCGCAGCCGATGCAGGCCGCGGCGTCCATGGCGGAGTCGGCGCAGTCCTTGGGCACGGGGATCTCGTTGGCGTCCGGCGCCGCCCCGGTGGTGACGGTGATGTAGCCGCCCGACTCCACGATCCGGTCGAACGCGGCGCGGTTGACCACCAGGTCCTTGATGATGGGGAACCCTGCCGCACGCCACGGCTCGATGGTGATCGTCTGGCCGTCGTGGAACTGGCGCATGTGCAGCTGGCAGGTGGCGGTGCCGTGCTGGGGGCCGTGCGCCTGGCCGTCGATCATCACCCCGCACGTGCCGCAGATCCCCTCCCGGCAGTCGTGGTCGAAGGAGATCGGCTCCTCGTCCTGCTCGATCAGCGATTCGTTCACGTAGTCGAGCATCTCGAGGAACGACGCGTCGTCGGCCACCGTGGTCGTGTAGGTCTCGAAGCGGCCCGCGGCGTCCGGGCCGTCCTGCCGCCACACTCGAAGTGTCAAGTTCAGGGTTTTCGACATTTTCAGTGTTCCTTTCCCGGCGGGCACCCGGTTCCTTCGGAACACGCCCGCCTCCTCCGCGACGTGGGGCCCCTGCCCCACGGCGGCCGTGTCACTTGTAGCTGCGTTGGGTCAGCTCGACGTTGTCGAACACCAGCGGTTCCTTGTGCAGGGTCGTGTCGGACTGCACGTCCTGCCCGCCCCACTCCCAGGCGGCCACGTAGGCGAAGTGCTCGTCGTCGCGCTGGGCCTCGCCCTCCTCGGTCTGGTGCTCCTCGCGGAAGTGGCCGCCGCAGGACTCCTCGCGGTGCAGGGCGTCGAACACCTTCAGCTCGGCCATCTCCATGAAGTCGGCCACCCTCAGCGCCTTCTCCAGGGACTGGTTCCAGCCGTTGGGATCGCCCAGCACCTTGACGTCCGACCAGAACTGCTCACGGATCGCCGGGATCTCGGTGAGGGCCTTCTCCAGGCCGGCCTTGTTGCGGCTCATGCCGCAGTAGTCCCAGATGATCTTGCCGAGCTCCCGGTGGTAGTGGTCCACCGACTGCGTCCCCTTCACCGACACGAGGCGCTGGATCCGGTCCTCCACCTCCACCTTCGAGGTGGTGAAGCACTCGTGGTCGGTCGGCACCGGCGACGTGCCCAGCCACTGCGCCAGGTACCCGGCCACGGTGGTGGGCGCCACGAAGTAGCCGTCGGCCAGCCCCTGCATCAGCGCCGAGGCGCCGAGGCGGTTGGCGCCGTGGTCGGAGAAGTTGGCCTCGCCCAGGGCGAACAGGCCCGGGATGGTGGTCTGGAGGTTGTAGTCCACCCACAGCCCGCCCATCGTGTAGTGGGTGGCGGGGTAGATGCGCATGGGCACCTCGTAGGGGTCCTCGCCGGTGATGCGCTCGTACATGTCGAAGAGGTTGCCGTAGCGCTCCCGGATGACGTCCTCCCCGAAGCGCCCGATGGCGTCGGCGAAGTCGAGGTACACCCCGTTCTTCAACGGGCCCACGCCCCGCCCCTCGTCGACCACCGTCTTGGCGTTGCGGGACGCCACGTCGCGGGGGACGAGGTTGCCGAAGGCGGGGTACTTGCGCTCCAGGTAGTAGTCGCGCTCGTCCTCGGGGATGTCGCCCGCCGCACGGGTCTCGTCCAGCGACGTCGGCACCCAGATGCGCCCGTCGTTGCGCAGCGACTCCGACATCAGGGTGAGCTTCGACTGGAACTCGTCCGCCGGGGGGATGCAGGTGGGGTGGATCTGGGTGAAGCAGGGGTTGGCGAAGGCCGCGCCCTTGCGGTGGGCCCGCCAGGTGGCGGTCACGTTGCAGGCCTTGGCGTTGGTCGACAGGAAGTAGACGTTGGAGTAGCCGCCGGTGGCCAGCAGCACCGCGTGGGCCGAGTGGGACGTGACCTCGCCGGTGAGCAGGTCGCGGGCGGTGATGCCCACGGCGCGGCCCTCGTGCAGCACCACGTCCAGCATGTCCATGCGGTTGTAGAGGGTGACGGTGCCGAGGTGGATCTGGCGGGCCAGCGCCTGGTATGCGCCGAGCAGCAGCTGCTGGCCGGTCTGGCCCCGGGCGTAGAAGGTGCGGGCGACCTGGGCGCCGCCGAAGGAGCGGTTGTCGAGCAGGCCGCCGTACTCCCGGGCGAAGGGCACGCCCTGGGCGACGCACTGGTCGATGATGTTCACCGACACCTCGGCGAGGCGGTGCACGTTGGCCTCACGGGAGCGGTAGTCGCCGCCCTTGACCGTGTCGTAGAACAGCCGGAACACCGAGTCGCCGTCGTTGCGGTAGTTCTTGGCGGCGTTGATCCCGCCCTGGGCGGCGATGGAGTGCGCCCGCCGGGGGGAGTCGTGGTAGGTGAAGACCTTGACGTTGTAGCCGAGCTCCCCGAGGGTGGCCGCGGCCCCGGCGCCGGCGAGTCCCGAGCCGACCACGATCACGTCGAACTTGCGGCGGTTGTTCGGGTTCACCAGCTTCAGGTCGAAGCGGTGCTGGTCCCACTTGTCGGCCAGGGGACCGGGGGGGATGTTGGACTCGAGGGTGAGGGCCACGTCGTGCGCTCCGGGTCAGTGGTCGGTCAAGGGGGTTGCGAGGGCCGGCATCGTGGACCTCAGTGGACGATCCCGAGCTGCACGGCGATCGGGAAGCTGCAGTTCACCCCTGCCACCACCACGGCGAACCCGGCGGCGAACACGCCGCGAGCGGTGTTGTAGCGAGGGTTGTTGAGCCCCATCGACTGGAACATGGACCAGCCGCCGTGGAACAGGTGGATGCCCAGCGCGATGTTGGCCAGCACGTAGATGGCGGCCACCACCGGCCGCTCGAAGCTGGCCACCAGGTTGTCGTAGGCGTCGCCCCGCACGAAGTCGGGGTTGGCCGTGCCCCAGGTGAGGTCCGCCAGGTGGAACAGGAGGAACAGGAACACGATGATGCCCGTCCAGCGCATGGTGCGGCTGGCGAAGTTGGCGGCGATGTAGTTCCGGGGCGACTGGTAGCGCACCGGTCGGGCCTTGCGGTTCATCCGGGTGAGCTGGGCGGCGGAGACGATGTGGGCCACGAAGAGCACCACGAGGCCGATCCGCATCCCCCAGATCACCCAGGTGTTGGGCATGATCGGGTGCAGCAGGGTGCGCAGCGACTCGGCGTACTCGTCGAACTGGGTGCGCCCCAGGTACATCTTCAGGTTGCCGAACATGTGGACGAACACGAAGCCCATCAGCCCGACGCCGCTGAGGGCCATCACCCACTTCTTGCCCACGGCGGTGGAGTAGAAGTCCACCGGCCACGGTGAGCGCCGCTTGTGCGGGCCGTTGACCTTGGGGGCCTGCGCCCCCGGGCGCTGGATGGCCTGGGTCATACCCTCGCCTCCGCAGAGTCGTCTGGGGCCGGCCCGTTGCCGGCCGACGTCGAACCTACTGCGCTGCCTCCGCCAGTTCCCAATGGACACCGCCGGTGCCGCCCCCGTGCGGCGGCATCCCGGCCGGCCCGACAGCCGACGGGTCAGAGGGCGTCGTGCCAGACGCTGCGAAGCCCGGCGCCCTCGAAGGTGACCCTCAGGCGCAGCAGCTGCTCGTCCGCAGCGTCGGTGGAGGGAGGCGGCAACGTCGTCGGCAGACGAACCCTCAAGGTCCCCACCCGTGCGACCTGGTCGGCTCCCGCCGCGCCCGACCACCGTCGGCGCACGCCGCCGCCCGGCCAGCGGAGCTCTGCGGTCACCGTCCCCGACGCAGCGTGGCGAAGGTCGTTCACCAGGTGGATCCGCAGCGCGAGCCGTGAGCCTCCACGAGGCTGCCGCGGGAGCGGGTCCGCCACCGCCAGCACCGGTGCGCACGAGTCCACCAGCGCCCGGTAGGCGTCCTTGGGCTCGCCATCGGCATCGATGAGGCTGCAGCTCACCATCGGTTGGGCGTCGCAGAGGAAGTGCACGCAGAACCCCCCGGCCGGGCGGTGCTTGAGCCTGCGCAGCGCCCCGACCTGTCGACGCACCAGCCGGGCCTGGTGGGCTTCGGTGGCCGCCTGCCAGCCGGCGAAGTCGGGGTGGTCCGAGGGTGGGACGTGCGCGTCCATCGCCGTGCGCTCCAGGCCGTGTTGCCGTGCCAGCATCGGCCAGTCGAGGTCCGGGAACCCCTCGGGCCGGCAGAAGTCGGCGTGCCGGGGCACCGACTGCGCCCCGAAGGCCGACACGAACCGCCCGAGGCGGGGCAGGAGCCGCAGCAGCCGTCCCAGGGTGCGGTCCTCCCCGAAGTGCCACCCGGCGAAGAGGTGCGTGTCGCCGCCGGTGAGGCCCGGAAGGTGGGGCAGCACCCCGGAGTGGTCCTCCACCTCCCGGGTGGGGTCCGCAGCGCGCAGCGCATCCCCCAGCGCAGGGTCGAGGACGCTGCGGTTCCAGGACGGCAGCTGATGGGCGCCGACCAGGCGCACGCCGTGCAGCGCGCGCCACACCCGGTGACCCGGCGGCGGAGGGTGGCCGCGCAGCGCGAAGGGCTCGTTGTGGGCGCACCACAGCACGATCGACGGCCGGTGGCCGTGCAGCTCCACCAACGTGCGTGCCTGATCGATCGCCGTGGCCTTCACCGAGCGGTGGTACCCCCACTGCAGGGGGAGGTCCACCCAGCTGAGCACGCCCGCGCGGTCGCAGGCCGCCAGCACCTCCGGAGTGGGGACGTGGCCCCAGAAGCGCAGGAGGTCGAGGTTCGCCGCGAGCGCAGCCTCCACCACCCGATCCGCGAGCTCCGGGGTCTCCTCGGCAGGGAAGCGGCGCAACGGTGGCTGGTTGGCGCCCTTGAGGAAGAGGCGCTCCCCGTTGATCTCGAAGGACCAGTCGTGGCGGTGCACGGAGCGCAGCCCGGTGTCCAGCACGAGCCGATCGGACAACCCGTCGGTGACCTCCACCGCCGCCCGCTCGGGGTCGTGTGCCTCGAGGTGGACCTCGAGGCACAGCTGGTGCAGCACGGGCCGACCGAGGGAGTGGGGCCACCACAGCTGGGGATCGTTGACGACGATCGTCCACTCGTGGGTCGTCTCGCCGGCGGCGAGCGAGGCGTGCAGCTCGTGGTCCACGCCTCCCAACGTGGTGCGCAGCCGCACCATCCGCGGCAGCAGCGAGTCGAGGGTGACCTGCACCGCCACCACGGCTCGGGTGGAGGTGGCCTCGGTGCACAGCACCCGGTGGCGTTGGATCCGCACGGGGCCGGTGGTGCGCACGGTGACGGGGCGCCACAGCCCACCGGGGTCTCGGGTGTCGTCCAGGGTGTCGGCGTGCTGGTAGACGCCGGTGAGGCTCCGCTTGTTGCGGGGGTCTCGCACCGGCGGGCAGGCGACCTCGATCGCCAGGAGGTGCTCGTCGCGTCGCTCCAGCTGCTCGGTCACCTCGAAGGTGTGGGGCATGAAGTAGCCCTCGGTGTCGCCGAGGAGGTCGCCGTCGAGCCACACCTCGGAGATGTAGAAGACCCCACCGAGCTCGAGCCACGCCCGTCGTCCGGTGGCCATCGGTGACTCCACGGCGGCCGGAGCATCGCCGCTGCACCAGCGGTGTCGGTGCAGCATCGGGCCGTCGTGGTGCGAGAAGGGATCGTGGAGCTGCCAGTGCCCGGGGACCGTCACCGGGTGCCAGTCGGGCCCGTCGGGGACGTCCGACTCGGCGAAGCTGCGCCGGAGCTCCTCGGTCGACGGTGCGGCCGACCAGGGGCCGGCGAGAGGGACGGACGCCCACGGCGCGGACACGCGCCGACGTTACCGGTCCGTCAGGTCGTGCGGTGCACCGCGATGTCCCAGCGGTACTCGCCGCCGGGAGCCCCCGACCCCACTGCCGAGGTGAGCCCGGCGCGGATGGTGAGGTCGCTCAGCTCGCACTCCCCGGCGGCGATGAAGGTGCCGCCCGCGGTCTGCATCGTCTGGTCGACGATCGTGCAGCCCGTGCCGTCCAGGGCCGACTTGTAGGTGTTCCAGGACGCCTCGGGATCGTCGGTGGTGGTCGTGCAGCGGATGATCCACACCTGCTGCTCGGGGTCGGCGGCCGCCGAGCTGGTGGTGTCGAGGATCGAGTCCTCGGGCAGGGGGACCTCCGGTGGCAGGTCCGCGAAGATCGCCTCGGCGCCGATGGTGGCTTCCCCACCACCGGGGGAGGTGACGGTGCTGCCGTCGTCGCCCTCCGAGCTCCGGGCGCACGGCTGGTCGCCGGTGGGGCCGGAGGTGGTGGTCGTGGACGCAGCAGCGGTGGTCTCCGTGGTGTCTGTGCTCTCCGTGGTGTCCCCGCCGTCGCTGCTGGTGGTGGTGAGCGTGTCGTCGACCGCCTCGTCCTCGCCGGAGCAGGCTGCCGACGTGAGGGCCAGCACGAGTGCGCACACCATCGCTGCGGTGCGCCGTGGTCGGTGGGTCATGGTGCCTCCGCGGGGTTCCGGGTGGTCGGGGTGGCCGCGTCGCGGGCCTCCTCCAAGGCTAGGGAGGCGGCGGTGGTGATCCTCCGGGTGGCTGCCTCGCGCCCGGCCGCGTCGGCTCCGTCGTGGGCTCGTCGCCGATCACAGCGGGAGGGGAGAGGGTCGCTTGGTCAGCTCCGGTGGATCCACCGAGATGAGCCGAGCGAGGTCGACGACCAGCGAGTCGTAGTTCACGCGCCATCCGGCGAAGGCGTGCCACGCGTCCTCCCGGTCGTGCAACGGGAGCCCGGCGACGGCGAGCTTGTCGTAGCTGGCGTCGAAGTCCTCACGGGCGATGCTGATCGGGTCGCTCGGGGACGGGTCCGTCTCGAAGGCGATCCCGTGGGGGGTGGCGATGTCGCGCAGGCACAGGTAGCCCGAGCGGATGCACAGCGCGGCGATGGGGTCGTAGGGCGCGTCGATCGTGGACACGGCCAGAGCAGCGGCATCGAGCACGGCGGCGGTGGTCACGACCCAGCTCCGATCGGCCCGCGCCGAACGGAACAGCACGACCATGGGGAGGGCGGTGTGGGTCTCCCGGCTCTCGTTGAACCAGTCGCGCCACTCGGTCCAGATGAGGTCGAGGCGCTCGGGGCTGGCGAGCACGTGGAACCGGATGAGCAGCTCCGCCGCCTCGGGCGGCTCGCCGGCGGAGGTCTCGAACGCCGTGGTGATGGCTTCGCGTCGGCTGTACACCGAGTAGAGGGTGGGGAGGTAGGTGACGATCAGCAACGCCAGGATCGAGATGGAGATGGCGGCGGCCAGGAAGGCGGCGGTCAGGCCCGGCAGGTCCTCGAAGGAGGCGAAGCCCAGGGTGAGCAGCGAGGAGCCGGCCGCCCGGTAGGCGGCTCGCCAGCCGTCTTCCTCGAGGGCGCGGAACACGAGCGTGAAGCCCGCCATGGCTCCGGCCAACCAGATGACGGGCATCGAGAGCAGGGCGAAGGCGGGGGTGACGGAGAGGACCAGGTGCCGCCGGGGGCCGGGACCCACCACCCGGGCGAGGCCCTTGCCCACGAGCGCGGCGACGGTGAAGGTCGCACGGGCCATCCGGGGGGTTCGTCCGTCGGGGAGCACCACGGTGCGTGCCGCCGATCCCACGACGGTGACGACCACGAGGATGCCGGCGACGAGCACGGCGACGTCGTCGGCTCCGGACACGGCCAGGATCATGGGGGCATCCTCGCGCCCCGGATCGACGAGGATGGTTCGCATGGACCTTCGCTCCTCCAGCGATCGCCGTCGACGATCGCCCGCGCGGCGCTCCGAGCCGAGGCGACGAAGACGATCGACATGACTCGTGTGGTGGTGCTGCGATGCGCCGCGGAGGAGGCGGAGCTGCTGGGAGATCTGCTGATCGGGCTCGGGGCGTCCGCGGTGCTCGAGCGCCCCGTCGGGTCCGGCGAGGTCGAGCTGGAGTCCGACGTGTCGGCCGACGCACTCGAGGAGCTGCGGCGCCGAGGGCTGCGTCCGGTGGTGGTGGCCCGTGACGACTCCTGGAGGGATGCCTGGCGGGATCACGCGGCGCTCTGGCGTTCGGGCCGGGTGGTGGTGTGCCCTCCGTGGGTGCCCGCGGTGCTCGCCGCCGGTGAGATCGAGCTGGTGATCGACCCCGGCGAGGCGTTCGGGTCCGGCAGCCATCCGAGCACCCGGGGCTGCCTGGAGCTGCTCCAGCGTCATCTGCCAGGGCCGGATCCGTCGTGGGAGGCGCTCGACGTCGGCTGTGGCAGCGGGGTGCTCGGCCTGGCTGCGCTCCTGCTCGGCGCCGATCGGGCGCGCGGGATCGACATCGATCCCGCCGCGCTGGAGGCCACCCGCCACAACGCCGAGGCCAACGGCCTGCTGGCACGCGTCGAGGTGGACGGCGCGCCGCTGCGCTCGGTGTCCGGCCGCTTCGACGTGGTGCTGGCCAACCTCCTGATCCCCGACATCGAGCTGCTCGGGAAGGATCTGGTCGCCCACGTCGCCCCCGGCGGGCTCCTCGTGCTCGGGGGGCTGCTCGAGGGGCATCGGTCCCGAGCGCTGCGGGCGGTGGGCCCCGCGGAGGTCCTCGGGGAGCGGTGCGAGGAGGGTTGGGTGACCCTGGCGGTCCGTCCCGCCCCTGTCAGTCCCGCAAAAAGACCCTGAGCCCGTGGGCGGCGGGGGGACCTGCTCCACGGGCTCGGGTTTGGGGGGGATTTGGAAGGGGTTGCTCGTTACAACACGGCCGAGCGCTCGAGATGTTCCCGGACCGCGCCGAAATTCCGAGGTGCGCCGGTGACACCGGTCACCGACCTGAGGCCCACCCGGCGGCCAGCTCGGCGCTGCGGCGCGGCTGCCGCCCGGCGTCCACCAGGCCGAACTGGGCGTCGAATCCGTGCAACCACTCGTAGTTGTCGATGCCCGTCCACCAGAACAGGCCCGCCAGGTCGATCCCCGCTCGCACCGCCTCGGTCACGATCCCCACCACCTGCTCCATGTACTCGCAGCGCTCCTCGTCCGCTCGGGGGTCCTCCGCAGGGGTGCCGAGCCCGACCTCGCTGATCAGCAGTCGCCGTCCGGGGAGCTCGTCCGCCAGCCGCTCGAGGCACTCCCGCAACCCGTCGGGGTGCCGGGCGTCGCCGAGCGGGCCTCGACGCGCGTCGGATGGATAGGGGTGCAGCACCCCGTCCTGGTCGACGCTCACGGTGGAGTAGTAGCTGAACCCGATCAGGTCGAAGGCGCCGGCCGCGTCGGGGACCTCCTCGGTCCCCCCCAGCGGGTTCCGCCAGATCCCGTCGCGCAGCAGGCTGATCCAGCAGCCCCAGTAGGCGTCGTCCACCAGGCGGCCCCACTCCCGGGCTCGTTCGGTGGCGCCGGTGTCGGTGGAGGTGGCACCGCTGCGAACCGGCGACAGGTTCATGACCGTGGCCACGGGCTGGTCGCCCCCTCGCAGCAGGCGCCACGCGGCCAGGTTGGCCAGGTGGCTGGCCCGCAGGGCGTCGGCGAAGTCGCCGGCATCGGCGCGTCCCGGCGGCATCGCCCCGAGGAGGAACCCGCCGGCGGCGTAGGCCAGGGGTTCGGTGACCGGCTTCCAGCCGGCGACGAGGTCGCCGAAGGTCTCCGCCACCCAGTCGACGTGGCGGGGCCAGAAGTAGCCCAGGCCGCGGTCGTCCAGGAACCCGCCGAGGTCGTCGGAGAACCAACCGGGCAGGGTGAAGTGGTGGAGGCACGCCCACACCTCCACACCTGCGTCCGCACCTGCGGCGAGCACCTCCCGGTAGTGCTCCACCGCGGCAGGGTCGTGCTCGCCTTCGCGTGGTTCGAGGCGGGCCCACTCCAGCGACAGGCGGTGCTGGGTGAGCCCCAGCGCGCCCAGGAGGGCGAAGTCCTCCCGGAAGCGGGTGGCGAAGCCGTTGCCCTCGCCGGACGCGGGGGCCCGCCCCAACCTCTCCCAACGTGCCCAGTCCGAGGCGGCGGCCGCTCCTTCGGTCTGCGTGCTCGATGCTCCGGTGCCCCACAGGAAGCCGTCGGGGAGGTCGTCCATGCGGTGATGCTGCCACGGTCGCGATCCGGCGCGCCCGCCGTGGACCGCCCTGCTCGTCTGCGCCAGGATGGGACGACGGCGGGCTCCAGTTGCGCGGCTGCGATGCCGACGCAACGGGGGGAGGTGGTGGCAGACATGCTCCAGTGGCAACCCAGCAGCAGGCGGGGGCGGGTTGGCGGACGGGTCGCCCGGCGCGTCGGATCGGCACTCGCGGTCGTGGTGGTCGTGGTCACCGGCGCCTGTGCGACGGCTCCCGGGAGCCCATCAGCCCCGACGCCCATCCCCTCGGTCCCCTCGACTGCTCCGGGTGGAGGTGCTCCCAAGGGATGCCCGAGCTCCGCCCAGGTCGCGGTGTCCGGCGTCGTCGCCGACCCGGCGATCACCGAGTCCTCCGGCGTGGCCGCATCGTGGCGCAACCCGGGGGTCTACTGGGTGCACAACGACTCGGGCGACACGCCCCGGGTGTTCGCCATGTCCGGAGGCGGAGCGAGCCTCGGCACCTACAGCGTGGCCGGCGTGGGTGCGACCGACTGGGAGGACCTCGCCGTGGGGCCGGGACCGGGCGGGGCCAGCAGCCTCTACATCGGCGACATCGGCGGCAACGGCGGGCGGGGGACCGTGACCGTGCACCGCGTGGCCGAGCCTGCCGCCGACGTCGCCCAGGCGCCCGGCACCTGGACCCTCCAGGGGGCGGTGAGCTTCGTCGCCAGCTACCCCGCCGGGGGCCGCTACGACGCCGAGGCCCTGTTCGTGGATCCCGCCTCCGCCGACGTCTACATCGTCACCAAGTCCTCGACCGGGACGTCGCGGGTGTTCCGGTTGCCCGCGGCCGCCCAGGTCCCCGGAGTGCCCACCACGCTGGTGGAGGTCGGAACCCGTCAGCTGAGCGGCGGCAACCTGGCGGTGACCGGGGGCGACATGGCCCCCGACGGGACCGAGATCGTCCTGCGGACCTACGACCGCGTCTACCTGTGGACCCGCGCACCAGGGCGCAGCGTCGCCGAGGCGATCGCCGGCACCCCGTGCGTGTTCGCCGTCAGCGGCGAGCGCCAGGGTGAGGCGATCGGCTACCAGCACGACGGCCGCAGCCTGCTGCTCACCTCCGAAGGGGCGAACCAGCCGCTGCGAGAGGTCCGTCGTTGAGCACCAGGCGCCGCTGAGCGCAGCCGAGGCGCGCAGATCGGCGGAGCGTCGTGCCGGGTAACCTCCGGCCATGTCGAAACCAGCGACCTTGGGCGAACTTCGGGCTTCGGGGTGGGAGTCGGTGCCGGTCAAGACCGAGATCCGCCGCAACGCCGCGGCACGCATCCGGGCGGGGGAGCAGCTCTTCCCCGCCGTGCTCGGCTACGAGGACACCGTGTTCCCGCAGCTGGAGAACGCGCTGCTGGCGGGCCACGACGTGATCTTCCTCGGCGAGCGCGGCCAGGCCAAGACCCGGATGATCCGCTCGCTGGTCGAGCTGCTCGACGAGTGGCTACCGGTGGTGGAGGGATCGGAGATCAACGACGACCCCTACCACCCGGTCTCCGCCCATGCGCGCAGCCTGGTCGACGAGCTGGGCGCCGACACGCCGATCACCTGGGTCCATCGCTCCCAGCGCTTCGGCGAGAAGCTCGCCACCCCGGACACGTCGGTCGCCGACCTGATCGGCGAGGTCGACCCCATCAAGGTCGCCGAGGGCCGCTACCTCTCCGACGAGCTCACCCTCCACTACGGCCTCGTCCCCCGCACCAACCGCGGCATCTTCGCCATCAACGAGCTGCCGGACCTGGCCGAGCGGATCCAGGTGGGGCTGCTCAACGTGCTCGAAGAGCGCGACGTGCAGATCCGGGGCTACAAGGTCCGCCTCCCCCTGGACGTGCTCCTGGTGGCCTCCGCCAACCCGGAGGACTACACCAACCGAGGACGCCTGATCACGCCGCTGAAGGACCGCTTCGGCTCCCAGGTGCGCACCCACTACCCGCTCGACGTGGAGACCGAGGTGGCGATCGTGCACCAGGAGGCCCGACCGTTCGAGGCCGACGGCACCACGGTCGTGGTCCCCGACCACATGACCGACGTGATCGCCATGCTCTCCCAGCTCGCCCGCCACAGCGCCCACATCTCGCAGCGCTCGGGCGTGTCGGTGCGGCTGTCGGTGAGCAACCACGAGGTGATGGTGGCCAACGCCGCACGGCGCGCGCTGGCGGCCGGCGAGGACGAGGTCGTGCCCCGCGTGTGCGACCTGGAGGCGCTGCCCGCCTCCACCGCCGGGAAGGTGGAGATCGAGACCCTCGAGGAAGGTCGGGAGGGCCAGATCCTGGACCACCTGATCCGCTCGGCGATCCTGGAGGTGTTCCGGGACCGGGTGACCCCCCAGGCGCTCACCGCGGTGGTGGAGCAGCTGGAGGGCCACGACCCCGTGGAGACCGGCGAGGACGTCCCCGCGTCGGCCTACGTGGCGCTGGTCGACGCGGTGCCGGCGTTGGCCGGACCGGTGGAGGAGCTGGTGGGCCCGTCGCCGACACCGGGTGAGGTCGCCTCGGCAGTGGAGATGGTGCTCGAGGGTCTGCACCTCTCCAAGCGCCTGAACAAGGACGCCGTGGGCGGCCGGGCCCAGTACCGCCCCCGCTGACCCGTCCCGCCGCCCCCGGCGACCCCGGTGCCGCCCCCGGCGTTCTGTTCTGCAGGAGGTGTCGTCAGGGCACCTCCTGCAGAACAGAATCGGGTGGTGGATCTCGATGAGCTGCGCTCGGCGCTGGAGGCGGTGGCCGATCCGTCGCGGGCGCCCGCGATGGCCGCCTACATGAAGGACCGCTTCTCGTTCCTCGGGGTGAGCTCGACCGATCGGCGACGGGTGCAGGGACCCTTCGTGGCGGAGACGCTGGCAGAGGGGCCTGATGCCGCGCTCGCCGCCGCCGGGGCCCTGTGGCTGGAGCCGGAGCGCGAGCTCCAGTACGTCGCCTGCGACCTGCTGCGCCGCGCCGGCCGCCGCCTGCCGGCCTCGGCGCTGGGGGAGGTGCACGACCTCGTGGCGTCGAAGTCCTGGTGGGACACCGTTGACTCGCTCGCCAAGGTCGTGGGGAACCTGGTGCTCACCTACCCGGAGCTGGCAGCGGAGCTCGACGCCTGGGTGCTCGACGACGACCTGTGGGTCGCCCGCGCCGCCATCCTGCACCAGCTCGGCTGGAAGGAGCGGGCCCGCCCGGAGGTGGTCTTCCGCTACTGCGGGTCGCGCCTCGACGAGCCCGACTTCTTCATCCGCAAGGCCATCGGCTGGGCGCTGCGCGACCTGGCTCGGACCTACCCCGAAGATGTGTGGGCCTGGGTGGACGAACACCCAGGGCTCTCGGGGCTCTCACGCCGGGAGGCCACGAAGCACCGCCGGTGACCCGTTCCCCTCAGGAACCGCGGGTCAACGTGCGACGCGGCGCATCTGTCGCCGGCGGAGGGCCTTGTCGACGGCGTCGGTGGCGAGGATCGCCGGGCAGGCGAGCACGGCGGCCGCCCATCCCCAGGCGCTCGGCGGCGCCTGGTCGAGCGCGTCGGCGATGGGGGGGATCCACAGGAACCCGACGACGACGGCCGCCTCGATCGCCACTGCGCCGACGAGGAGCCGGTTCGAGAGCCAGCCCAGGCTCCCGGGCCAGCGCACCGAGCTGCGACAGGCGAAGGCGTTGGTGAGCTGTCCGATCACGATGGCGGCGAACGCCGCCCCCGAGGCGGTGGCCTGCAGCGTCCCGCCGGCGAAGCCGTCCCCCGGCCGCCACCCGGCGGCCACGTAGGTGGTGAGGAACGCGGCGATCGACACGACGACCTCGGTGGGGCCGAGCACGCCGAACGCCCGGCGGGCCACCGTGGCGTTCAGCAGCCGTCCGGTGGCGGGTGGGCGCTCCAGCACGTGGCTGCGCGGCGGCTCCGCGCCGAGGGCCACCGACGGCAGGGTGTCGGTGCCGATGTCGAGCGCCAGCACCTGCAGCACGCCGATCATCAGCGGGAACCGGCCGCCCGACAGCGCCCACAGCACGAAGGGGGCCAGCTCCGCCACGTTGTCGGTCAGGTGGTAGGTGAGGAAGCGACGGATGTTGGCGTAGGTCGCCCGCCCCTGCTCCACCGCCGTGACGATCACCGCGAAGTCCTCCTCCAGCAGGACCAGATCGGAGGCCTCGCGTGCCACGTCGGTGCCCGTGGTGCCCATGGCGATGCCGATGTCGGCCTGTTGGAGGGCGGGGCCGTCGTTGACCCCGTCGCCGGTCATGGCCACCACGTGGCCCCGTGCCTGCAACGCCTGGGCGATGCGCAGCTTGTCCTCCGGCTCCACCCGGGCGAGCACCACGCCGTCGCGATCGACCAGCGCGCCGAGCTCGTCGAGATCGTTCGGCAGGTCGTCGCCCTGCACGACCAGGTCGCCGCCGCTCGGGTCCCGTGCGTGGTCGAACAGGCCGATCTGCCGGGCGACGGCGCGGGCCGTGGACGGGTGGTCGCCGGTGATCACCGCCACCCGGATCCCCGCCTGCCGGCACCGGGCCAGCGCCTCGGCGACGCCGGGGCGCGGCGGGTCCTGCAACCCGACGAGCCCCACCAGCTCGAGGTCGTGCTCGACGGCGTCGGCCTCCGAGGGGTCCTCGGGGACCTCGGCGGGGGTGAGCGGTCGGCGGGCGACGGCCAGCACCCGCAACCCGCTCTCGGCGAGGCGGTCGAGCGCCGCGGTGGCCGAGGGCGTGACGCCGGGGCAGCGAGGCAGCACGGCGTCGGGGGCGCCCTTCACCAGCAGCTCGTCGCCCACGACCACCGACATGCGGCGCCGGTGAGGGTCGAAGGGGTGCCGGGCCCGCTCGGGCCGTTCCCGGCGGTCGGCCTCCGGGTCGAGGCCGAGCCGTGCGGCCAGGGTGACCAGCGCCGCCTCCATGGCGTCGCCACGGGCCTCCCAGCGACCGGCGTGCTGCACGACGGCGCCGGTGGAGCAGCGCGCTGCCGCCGCTGCCAGCGCCTCGAGCGCAGCGGCGTCGCCCCTGCGCTCGACCTCGGCGGACGGTCCGTAGCCGGCACCCTCGACATGGGCGGTGGCCCCGGGGGTCCACACCTCGACCACCGTCATCTGGTTGGTGGTGAGCGTGCCGGTCTTGTCGGTGCAGACGAAGGTCACCGAACCGAGGGTCTCGACCGACTCCAGACGGCGGACCAGGGCCTTTCGCTCGGCGAGCCGCTCGGCTCCCATGGCCAGCGACAGGGTGACCGTCGGCAGCATGGCCTCGGGCACCAGGGCCACGGTGACGCCGATGGCGAACACCAGCCCCTTGTCCGCCTCGGTGCCGATCAGCAGGGAGAGCACGAAGAACGTCGCCCCGATCGCCACAGCGATCACGGCGATGGTGCGCACCAGCCGGTGGAGCTCGACGGTGAGGGGGCTGGCCGGTCGCACCGCGGTGCGGGTGAGGGAGGCGATGCCCGCCAACCGCGTGGAGGATCCGACGGCGCGCACCACGCAGCGGGCTTCGCCTTCGACGACCCAGGTGCCGGCGTGCACCTCGTCGCCCTCCCTGAGCGCCACCGGCACGCTCTCGCCGGTGAGCGTGGAGGTGTCGACCCGCATGGCGTTGGCGACCAGCACCTGCAGGTCGGCGGAGACCCGGTCCCCGGCGTCGAGCAGCACCACGTCGCCGTGCACCAACTCGGCCGCGTCGATCTCCTGAACCACGCCGTCGCGCTCCACCGACACCCGTCGGGGCAGCAGGTCGGCGAGCCGATCGGCGGCGCGCTCGGCGCGGTACTCCTGCACGAAGGCGAACAGCCCGTTGAGCAGGACCACCACGACGATGGCCACGCCCAGCTGGGGGAGCCCGGCGAGGAACGCCAGCCCCGCCGCGACCCAGAGCATCGCGGCGAAGAACCCGAAGAGCTGGCGGACGAGGTGGCGCCACAGCGGCGTGCGTTGCGCACCGGGCAGCACGTTGGGGCCGTCCCCGGCGAGACGGCGGGAGGCCTCGGCGGAGGTCAGCCCCTGCACCACCTCACCATCTCATCACCCCGCCCGATCCGCGCACTCCAACGGCGCCGCGGCGGCGGGCGGTGCGGCGCGGGGAGGGGCGATGGGGCAGGGGGTAGCCTCGCGAGATGGTGAGGCCCCGGTTCCGCTACTCCCCCTGGGACGGCACCCAGCGGGGCTTCGAGCTGGACGCCCTCGACGTCATGGAGCAGCTCACCGACGACCTGCTCTACCACGGCGACCTCAACGCCGCCCTGCGTCGGATGCTGCAGCAGGGCTTCGAGGATCGCAACGGGGAGCGGATCGAGGGCCTGCGGGAGACCCTCCGCAAGCTGCGCGAGCGACGGGAGGACACCCTCGATCGCTTCGACCTGGGCGGGGTCTACGACGAGATCGCCCAGGAGCTGCGCGAGGTCGTCGACATGGAGCGCTCCGCCATCGACGAGCGCCTCCGCGACGACCTGGCCTCGGGTGACGAGCGGCGCTCGGAGCTGGCCCAGTCCTCGGCGGACGAGCGCCACCTCGAGCTCGACATGCTGCCGCCCGACCTCGCGGGGCAGGTGAGGGGGCTCGAGCAGCACGACTTCGTGTCCCCGGAGGCGGAGCAGCGCTTCGCCGAGCTCACCGAGCGCCTCCGCCAGCAGCTCATGCAGCAGTACGTCGACCAGCTCTCGGGTGCGGTGCAGGACATGTCCCCCGAGGACATGGCCCGGATGAAGGACATGATGGCCGAGCTGAACGAGATGCTCGAGCAGCGTGCGAGAGGGGAGGAGCCGGACTTCGAGGGCTTCATGGAGCGCTACGGGGACTTCTTCCCCGAGAACCCCTCCACCCTCGACGAGCTCCTGGAGGTGATGGCCCGGAGGATGGCGGCGGCACAGGCCATGTGGAACTCGATGACGCCCGAGCAGCGCGCCCAGCTCCAGCAGCTGTCCGAGCAGCTCCTGGAGGACATGGACCTCCGCTGGCAGGCCGACCAGCTGGGCCGCAACCTCCGGGACGCCTTCCCCGACGCCGGATGGGACAACGCCTACCAGTTCGACGGCGCCGACCCGTTGGACATGGCCCAGGCCATGGAGGCGATGGCCGAGCTGGGCGACCTCGACCAGCTCGAGCAGATGCTGCGGGGGAACCCGCAGCCCGGTGCGCTGGCGGAGGTCGACCTCGACCGCGTCCGGGAGCTGCTGGGCGAGGAGACCGCCGCCAGCCTTGACCGCATGGCGGAGATCACCAAGATGCTCACCGAGGCCGGCCTCATCGAGCAGAAGGAGGGCCGCCTCGAGCTCACGCCGGCGGGGCTGCGGCGGCTGGGCCAGAACGCCCTGGCGGAGCTGTTCGGGGCGCTGGCCAAGGACCAGCTGGGCGGCCACGAGCGCGAGCACCTCGGCATCGGCCACGAGCGGGCCCACCACACGAAGCCCTACGAGTACGGCGACCCGTTCAACCTCGACATCAACCGCACGATCGGCAACGCCATCATGCGCGGCGAGCGCTCGCCGGTGCACCTGCACCCCGACGACTTCGAGATCGAGCAGACCGAGCAGGTGGTGCGGGTGAGCACGGTGCTGATGCTCGACCTGTCGCTGTCGATGCCGATGCGCGACAACTTCCTGCCGGCCAAGAAGGTGGCGATGGCGCTGCACTCGCTGATCGCCATGCAGTTCCCCCGCGACTACCTGGGCCTGGTCGGGTTCTCCGAGGTGGGGCGGATCCTCACCGCCGAGCAGCTGCCCGAGGTGAGCTGGGACCTCGTCTACGGCACCAACATGCAGCACGGGTTCCAGCTGGCCCGCCAGCTGCTGGCCCGCCAGTCGGGCACCAAGCAGATCATCATGATCACCGACGGCGAACCGACCGCCCACATCAACCGCTGGGGCGAGCCGGAGTTCCACTACCCGCCGATCCGCGAGACGGTGGACGCCACCCTGCTCGAGGTGTCCCGCTGCACGCGCGAGGACATCCGCATCAACACCTTCATGCTGGACCCGGACCCCGGCCTGCGCCGCTTCGTGGAGCACCTGACGCGCCTCAACCGGGGACGGGCGTTCTTCACCTCACCGGAGAACCTCGGCGACTACGTGCTGGTGGACTTCCTCCGCCAACGCAGGGACCTGCTCAAGAGCCGCTGAGCACGCCGCGGCACGCCGACCATCGGGCCGCCGCTACCACACAGCGTGAGGTTCTTGGCGGATCCGAACGAAATCTCACCCTCGGTGGCTTCTGCGTCATGCTTCGTGCAAGTCCCCCTTGACCTGGGCGTCGGAGAGGGTCAGGATACGGGATCACACAGATGTAATTACACCACCGAGATGCTGGTTCCACCGCACCGGCGCTCCGGTCGCCTTCGCTCCGAGAGGTCGGGCGAGTCGCCGGGCTCCGTGCGGCAGAGCACGACATCTCCGACGACACCGGATCGGGCCAGCGGGGGTGAGACCCGAGACCGGACGGCGGGGGGAGGACGTCATGGACGACTTGACGGAGACCACAGTGACGATCGATCTCGATGTGGAGCCCGAGGAGAGCTGGCAGCTCTACGCCAACTGCCTCGGGGTCGACCCCGACCTGTTCTTCCCGGAGCGTGGCGCCTCCACCAAGGAGGCCAAGGCCGTGTGCCGTGCCTGCGTGGTGCGTGAGGACTGCCTCGAGTACGCGCTGGAGAACAGCGAGAAGTTCGGGATCTGGGGAGGGCTCAGCGAGCGGGAGCGCCGTCGGCTCCGCCGGGCGCGGGCTCTGGCCCGTGCGGCCCAGCAGAGCCGCACGGCCTGAGCGGTCGATCCGGCCCCGCTCAGGGCTCGAGCCGGGAGCGGCGCCACACGGCGTCCTCGGTGACCACCACGTCCATCGGCTCGTCCCACGGGCGGGCGTCGATGGCGTCCAACACCTGCACCTCGAAGGCCACGCCGATGCGCGGGACCTCCGGCGCGGCTGCCAGGGCCCGGTCGTAGTAGCCGGCACCGAACCCCACGCGGTTTCCCTGCCGGTCGACGGCGACGCATGGCACGATCACGGCGTCCATCTCGGCGAGGGGGACCTCCGGCCCGTCCACCTCGGCCACCCCGAAGCGGTTCGCGGCGAGCTGCGCCGCGGGCTGCCACTCCACGAAGGCGAGGCCGGCGGGCTTCCGGGTGGTCGGGGCGCGAGCCGCCCCTGCGCCGGCAGGGAGCACCCGGGGCAGGTGGAGGTGCCAGCCGCGGACCCGCAACGGTGCCGTGGCGGAGCCCAGGTCGACCTCCTCGGGCAGGGCGAGGTAGAGGGCCAGCCGTCCACCGGATCGGAGCTCGTGGAGGTCGAGCAGGCGCTCCACGATCCTCGCCGACGCCGCGGCCCGCTGCTGCGCCGTCAGGTCACGCCGGTGCTCCAGGCCGTGGCGCCGGGCAGCGTCGTGGGTGCGACCCTCGAGGCCGTGGTCCTCGCCGGACATGGGGCGAGGATAGGAGACGTCCGTCGACGGCGGTTCCCATGTCGGGAGCCGGGCGCCGAGGGCGGCTCCGGCGGTCGTGCCGGCTGGGGTCCGGGGGGCCCGCAGGGGTACGCTGCAAGCATGTTCAGCGGCAACGAGTGGATCTGGATCGTCGTCATCGCCCTGGTGCTGTTCGGCGGTTCGCAGATCCCCAAGCTGGCTCGCAGCCTCGGTCAGGCCCAGAAGGAGTTCAAGCAGGGCCTCACCGACGGCAAGGGCGAGGAGCCGGCCGAGATCGAACCGAAGAAGGCCACCACCGACTGATCCCGTTCGCGTCGGCCCCCTCCCTCTGGTGGGGTGTCGACCGAAGGAGAGAGGCGGGCGACCCGCGCCGCGGGCGTGGTCGTCTGCACCCCCGAACGCTGCGCCACGGGCGCACCGGACGGACGACACGAGGTCTCGCCGGATCGGCTCGCCGGTTCAGGGTCGGCGGGCGCCAAGGGGACCCGGTGCTGCTGGGCAGCGAGCCCTCAGGACCCGGCGAAGGCGGGGTCGAGGTCGTGGGTGGCCAGCGATCGACCGCCGGCGCGGGCCTTGATGATCCTGCGGCGCTGCCGCTCGGACGTGCCGCCCCAGACCCCGTGGTCGATCCGGTTCTCGATGGCGTACTCGAGGCAGGTCCCTCGCACCGGGCACTCTTCGCAGATCCGCTTGGCAACCTCCACGCCGACGCCGTCGGAGGGGAAGAAGAGCGACGGTGGCTTGTCGGCGCAGAGCCCACGAGCCATCCACTTGGTGTCAGCGGTGGTGTCCATACGGGGAACATCGACGCTTCGGACGCCCGTTTTGTTCCCGATGTGGGCACAAGGATCCGGATCGGCTCTGAGAACGGGTTCAGATCTCCACCTCCTCCCCGGGCGTCGGGACCGGAGATCGGGGTCCGATCCGGCCGTGGCGGCGGCTGCGCTGAGAGCGTTCTCCGAGCAGCGGCGGTCCCCCCTGGGAAGGGCCCGACATCTCCCCCATACTCGGCCCCATGACCTCCCACGACGATTCGGCTCACCCCCATCTGTCGCAGCCGGTGCCCTCCGCGCCTCCCACCGCGCCGACGATGATGCCCCCCACCGCCCCCCACCGCCCTCCTGCGGGGCCTGCCCCCGGTGCCTGGGGCACCGCGTGGACGCCGCCGTCGGAACCTCTGGCCCAGGGCGGCGCCCCGGTCCCTCCCTCCGGCGCGCCGCCCGCGGGTCCCCCCGCCTACGTCGGCGGGATGCCGGCGCCCGCTCCGGCGCCCAGCCCCCGCCCCGCCCGTCACGGTCTGAAGGCCGCGCTGGTCGGCGGCCTGGTCGGCGCGCTGGTGGCCAGCGCCACCACGGCGGTCGCCATGTGGAGCCGCGACGACGGGCAGGCACCCAGCACCGCGGCCACCGTGACCGCCGCTCCCCGGTCCACCTCCAGCGAGCTGGACGGCGAGGACCTCGACATCCGCGCGGTGCTCGACAAGGTGCAGCCCTCGGTGGTGTCGATCCACACCGGCACCCGCCAGGGCGAGGCCGCCGGCTCGGGTGTCGTCATCAGCGAGGACGGGTTGGTGCTCACCAACGCCCACGTCATCGAGGGCGCGACCTCCATCGAGGTCGACTTCTACGACGGCCAGACCGCGGAGGCCCGTCTCGTGGGGTCGGTTCCCGAGGCCGACGTGGCGCTGGTCAAGGCCGAGGACCTGGAGTCGGCCACCGTGCCCGCCGAGCTGGGCTCCTCCAGCGACCTCGTGGTGGGCGACGACGTGGTCGCCATCGGCAACGCCCTGAACCTGGGCGCGGAGCCGAGCGTCACCACGGGCATCGTCTCCCAGCTGGGCCGCTCGATCAGCTCCCCCGACGGCTCGGTGCTCGACGACCTCATCCAGACCGACGCGGCCATCAACCCCGGCAACTCCGGCGGACCGCTGGTCAACGCCCAGGGCCAGGTGGTGGGCGTGAACACGGCGATCCTCGCCGACGCCCAGAACATCGGCTTCGCCCTGGAGATCGACTCGATCATGTCGCTGATCGAGGACCTGAAGGCCGGACGCGACGCCGAGAAGGAGCGCCCGTTGCTGGGCGTGGCCACCGTCGACGTGGCCCGGATCGATCCCCAGGTCGCGCAGCGCTTCTCCGTGAGCGCCACCTCCGGGGCGTTCATCCAGGAGGTGAACGAGGGATCCGGCGCCGAGGCCGCCGGCCTGCAGGTCGGTGACGTGATCGTGGAGATCGACGGCCGTCGTGTCCGCACCTCCGAAGACGTCGGCCAGGCCGTGCGGGCCAAGGACCCCGGCGACGAGCTCAGCATCGCGATCGAGCGCGAAGGCGAGCAGCAGAGCGTGACCGCCACGCTGGGCAACGGCTGAGCCGCCATCGACGAAGGCCGGGTCCCGTCGCACCCCGGTCTCGTGGACCGCGGCGGGGGCACCTCCCCCGCCGCGGCTATCCTCGTGCGGATGTCCGAGGACCCCACGACCGAGCTCGAAGAGGACCTCCCCCCGTTGGCGTCGGCCACGATCGTCTACACCGGTCCGGTCGCCCCCCACTGGGAGATCCGCTGCGACCTCGGCGAACAGCAGCTCGTCGACGACTTCCGCACCCGCGTGAACGCCCGCCTGATGCTGCTGCCACCCCACGACCCGCAGTTCCGGCGCAACCGCGAGCGGGTCAACCGCGACGCCGAGCGCGAGCGGATCCTGCTCACCTGGGACCTCGGCTACGAAGAGTGAGTCGCCGGCGCCCGTCGGGGCGGCGGGCTCCGTAGAGTGAGGGCATGCCCGACGCGGCGACCGCCCATCCCGACGAACGGGAGCAGCGCTACCTGAACCGTGAGCTGTCCTGGCTCGACTTCAACGCCCGGGTGCTGGCCCTGGCCGAGGACCCCTCGACCCCCTTGCTGGAGCGGGCCAAGTTCCTCGCCATCTTCAGCCAGAACCTGGACGAGTTCTTCCAGGTGCGCGTCGCCGGTCTGAAGGACCAGGTGGCCGCAGGCGTGCGGAGCCGCAGCCCGGACGGCCGCACTGCCGTCGAGCAGCTGGAGCTCGTCACCACCCGGGCGGCCGAGCTGGCGGCTCGCGCCGACGAGGTGTTCCTCGGGCCGCTGTGCGCGTCGCTGGCGGAGGCGGGCATCAGGTTCTCCACCTGGGCCCAGCTCGACGACGACGACCGGGAGTGGCTGGCCGACGAGTTCGACCGCCGGATCTTCCCGGTGCTCACCCCGCTGGCGGTGGATCCCGGCCATCCCTTCCCCTACATCTCCAGCCTGTCGCTGAACCTGGGTGTGATCGTGCGCGACCCCGTCACCGACGAGCGGCGCTTCGCCCGGGTGAAGGTGCCCTCGCTGCTGCCCCGGTTCGTGGTGATGCCCGACGGCGAGCGGTTCGTGCCGCTGGAGCAGGTGATCGGTGCCCACCTCGCCGAGCTGTTCCCGGGGATGGAGGTGCTCGACGGCGTCGCCTTCCGGGTCACCCGCAACGCGGACCTCACCGTCGAGGAAGAGGAGGCGGACGACCTCCTCGCCGCCATCGAGCTGGAGCTGCGCCGGCGTCGGTTCGGCAAGGCGGTGCGCCTCGAGGTGGAGGACGACATCTCCACCGAGTCCCTCGAGCTGATCCGCAACGAGCTGGAGCTGTCCGACGAGGACGTGGTGGCCCACGCGGCCCCGATCGATCTCGGCGGACTGTGGTCGGTGTACGCCATGGACCGCGACGACCTGAAGTACGACGACTTCCAGCCCGTCACCCAGCGCCGCCTGCGACCCGACGAGGAGGACGTGGAGCGGGGGGTCTTCACCGTCGTGTCCGAGGGCGACGTGCTGGTGCACCACCCCTACGACAGCTTCTCCACCTCGGTGGAGGAGTTCATCCGCCAGGCCGCCCGCGACCCTCGCGTGCTCACCCTGAAGCTCACCCTCTACCGCACCTCGGGGGACAGCCCCATCGTCGACGCCCTCATCGCTGCCGCGGAGACCGGCAAGCAGGTCGTGGCGCTGGTGGAGCTGAAGGCGCGCTTCGACGAGGAGAACAACATCGAGTGGGCCCGGCGTCTCGAGCGTTCGGGCGTGCACGTGGTGTACGGGCTGGTCGGCCTGAAGACCCACACCAAGACCTGCCTGGTGGTGCGCGAGGAAGGCACCGGCGTCGCCCGCTACTGCCACATCGGCACCGGCAACTACAACTCCAAGACAGCCCGCCTCTACGAGGACCTCGGCCTCCTCACCAAGGACCCGGCGCTGGGCGCGGATCTCACCCAGCTGTTCAACTACCTGACCGGCTACGGCCGTGACGTGGTCTACGACAAGCTCCTGGTGGCGCCGCACCAGCTCCGCTCGGCCCTGGTGGAGCGCATCCACCGCGAGCGGGCGGCCCCGGCGGGCACCGGTCACATCGTGATGAAGATGAACAGCCTGGTGGACCCGGACATGATCGACGAGCTCTACGAGGCGTCGGCCGACGGCGTGCGGATCGACCTGATCGTCCGTGGGATCTGCTGCCTGCGCCCCGGCGTGCCCGGCCTGTCGGAGAACATCTCGGTGCGCAGCATCGTCGGGCGCTACCTGGAGCACTCCCGCATCTACCGCTTCGCCAACGGTGCGGGCGTCGGTCGCCCCGTCCACTACATCGGCTCCGCCGACCTGATGCCTCGCAACCTCGACCGCCGGGTCGAGGCCCTGACCCCCATCGACGACCCCGAGCTCCAGGATCGCCTCGACCGCGTGCTGGAGGTCGACCTCGAGGACGACGTGCTCGCCTGGGCGCAGCACGACGGAGCATGGACCAAGATCGCCGGGGACGGCCGGATGGAGACCCACCTCGAGCTCCAGGAGCAGGCCCGCAAGCGCGCTGAGGTCGAGATGCGGTGAAGGGTGCTCGCAGCCCCCGTCCGCTGATCCGAGCCGCCGGCGGTGTGGTCTGGCGACGGAACCCCGGGGTGGAGGTCGTCCTGGTGCGGCGGGACCGCTACGACGACTGGAGCCTGCCCAAAGGCAAGCTGCACCCGGGGGAGGACCACAAGGAGGCGGCACGGCGCGAGGTGCTCGAGGAGACCGGTCTCGACTGCGACCTGGGCGACAAGCTGGCCACCATCCGCTACGACACGCTCCTGGGTCCCAAGCGGGTGAAGTGGTGGGCCATGACGCCACGCCACGATCCCGAGGCGGCCTCGTCGCCGGCTGCGGCGGGCCCGGCGGAGGTGGCCGAGGTGGTGTGGCTCCCCTTCGAGGACGCCTGGTCGCGGGTCACCTACGGCACCGACCGGGAGGTCCTGGCGCGCTTCGCGGCGACGATGCGCGACGGATGACGTCGGACCCCCTCGGGGCAGTCTTCCGCCGCAGTTCACCCGTCGTTCACCTGTGGGTCGCCTGACCGCCACCGGGGACCCGTAGCGTTCCCGCGGATCGGGTGGATTCCACCTGATCTGAACGGAGAGTGAACCAAGGAGGTTCCCGTGAAGCTCAGTTCCCACCGGCGTACAGCCGGGTTCCTGGCGCTGCCGGTCGCGGCCGCGCTGCTGTTCTCCGCCTGCAGCTCCGACGACGAGTCCGGCACCGACGGCGGCGGCGACTCCGGCGGCGACAGCAGCGGCGTGGTCAACATCTCGGGCTCGTCCACGGTCGCGCCCATCTCCACCCGCGTGGCCGAGCTGTGGGAGGAGTCCGGCTCCAGCGCAGAGGTGAACGTCGACGGCCCGGGTACGGGTGACGGCTTCGTGCTCTTCTGCGACGGCGAGACCGACATCTCCGATGCCTCCCGGCCCATCAAGGCGGAGGAAGCCGACGTCTGCAAGGAGAACGGCATCGAGTTCATCGAGCTCAAGGTCGCCTTCGACGGCATCTCGGTGCTCACCAACCCGGCCAACACCGTGGAGTGCCTGAACTTCCTGGACCTCTACGCCATCGCCGGGCCGGAGTCGCAGGGCATCACCACCTGGGAGGACGCCGGCGAGCTGGCCAAGGAGCTGGGTTCGGACACCACGTTCCCCGAGGGCCCGTTGGACATCACCGCCCCCGGTGAGGAGTCGGGCACCTACGACAGCTTCATCGAGATCGTGCTCGAGGGCACCGCAGAGGGCCGTGTCGAGGAGGGCAAGATCACCGAGGACGAGGCGGGCACGACCCGTCCCGACTACCAGTCCTCCGCAGACGACAACATCATCATCCAGGGCATCGAGGGCTCCGACACCTCCTTCGGGTGGGTCGGCCTGTCCTTCGCCGAGGAGGCCGGTGACCAGGTGCGGGCCATCCCGATCGCGGCCGAGGTCGGCGGCGAGTGCATCGAGCCCTCTGC
The DNA here is from genome assembly GCA_964420125.1 of uncultured Microthrixaceae bacterium. Classification (GTDB taxonomy): domain Bacteria; phylum Actinomycetota; class Acidimicrobiia; order Acidimicrobiales; family Microtrichaceae; genus CAYQQQ01. The sequence goes on along the minus strand of CAYQQQ010000014.1, from coordinate 8,373 downwards.
GGAGACCGTGGCCGACGGGTCCTACCCCATCTCCCGGGCGCTGTACATCTACGTGAACGCCGAGTCGGCCGAGTCCAACAAGGCCGTGGCCGACTACGTGGACTTCTACCTGACCGACGAGGGACTGGTGACCGCCGTGGAGGAGGTCAAGTACGTCCCGCTGCCCGAGGACCAGCGGGAAGCCACACGCACGGTGTGGAAGGACCGCACCACGGGCACCACCGAGGGCTGAGCGCAGGTCGTGGCGTCGACGGCACCCGGGCGGTCCGCCGGTAGGATCGACCCGGGTGCCGTCCCGACACCCGACGGGCGTGCGAGAGAGGCACACACGTGAGCGAGCTCACCATCGAGGACTTCCGAGGAGACCGGCGGCGGCTGCGCACGGAGAAGCTCGTGCACCTGCTCCTGTGGGGAGCGGGCTTCTTCTCGGTGGTCGTGAGCGCCCTCATCATCTTCTCGCTGCTGCGAGAGGCGCTGACCTTCATGCTCAACGTGGAGTGGTCGAAGGTGTTCGGCGTCGACGGGTGGTTCCCCCGCCGTGACATGTACGGCATCTCCACCCTGCTGATGGGCAGCCTGATCGTGACGGTGATCGCCATGGTGGTGGCCACGCCGCTGGGGATCGGGGTGGCGGTGTACCTCAGCGAGTACGCCTCGCCCCGGGTGCGGCGGGTGCTGAAGCCGCTCGTAGAGGTGCTGGCAGGCGTCCCCAGCGTGGTGATCGGGTTCTTCGCCCTCACCGTGGTGGCCCCGGAGGTCATCCAGCGGATCTGGGACGCCACCCCTCAGCAGACCCTCATGGCCGCCGGTCTGGGCGTGGCCATCATGACCATCCCCATCATCGCCTCCATCTCCGAGGACGCCATGTCCTCGGTGCCGCAGTCGCTGCGGGAGGCGTCCTACGGCCTGGGCGCCAAGAAGATGGCCACCGTGACCCGGGTGGTCCTGCCCGCTGCCGTCAGCGGCCTGGTGGCCTCGTTCATCATCGCCGTGTCGCGGGCGATGGGCGAGACGATGGTGGTGTTCATCGCCGCCGGCAAGAGCGGCGGCGCGCTGTTCGAGACGAACCCCCTGGAGCCGGGCCTCACCATGACCGCCGGCATGGCCTCCATCGCGGCGGGCACCGATCAGGTCGTGGGTGCCGGCCTCACCTTCCAGAGCCTGTTCTTCGTGGGCCTGGTCCTGTTCGCCATCACCCTGACCCTGAACCTCGTGGCCGACCGGTTCGTGCGTCGGTTCCGACAGGTGTACTGAGGCAACGCCATGGCGGTACCGGGACTCCTCCAGAACCCCACCGACGTCAGCCGCGAGACCATCGAGCGCGCCCTGCGGGGCGAGCGGGTCGACTGGGCGGGGACCATCTTCAAGGTCCTGCTGGCGCTGTGCCTGGCCATCTCCCTGGCGGTGCTGGCCGTGCTCATCGGCAGCCAGATCGCCCAGGGGTCCGGCACCCTCACCGAGCGCTTCGGCAGCTTCATGACCGGCACGCTCCAGTCGATCCCCACGAAGGCCGGCATCTACCAGGGCCTTCGGGGCACCTTCTGGATCGCGATCATCACCGCCGTGCTCGCCTTCCCGCTCGGGGTGGCCGCCGCGGTGTACCTCGAGGAGTACGCCCCGCGCAACGCCCTCACGCGCTTCATCGACCTCAACATCCGCAACCTGGCCGGCGTGCCCTCCATCGTCTACGGCATCCTCGGCTTCACCATCTTCGTGCGGGGCCTCGGCTCGCTCACCGGCGGCCGCAGCGTGATCTCCGGTGGCCTCACCCTCGCCATCCTGGTCCTGCCCATCGTCATCATCACCTCCGCCGAGGCGGTGCGGGCCGTACCCGACAGCCTCCGCGAGGCCGGCTACGGGGTGGGTGCCACCCGCTGGGAGGTCGTGCGCTCGCAGGTGCTGCCCTACGCGGCCCCGGGCATCCTGACGGGAACCGTGCTCTCGCTCGCCCGTGCGCTGGGCGAGGCCGCCCCCCTGATCCTGGTGGGTGCGGTGACCAACCGCCTCGGCTCGAACCCCGCCATCCTCGACATCTCCAGCCTCCAGGAGCGCTTCACCGCCATGCCCATGGTGATCACCACCTGGGCCGGCATGCCCCAGGAGGGGTTCCGGGCCAACACGGCGGCTGCCATCCTGGTGCTGCTGGTGATCGTGCTGGTGTTCAACACCGCAGCCGTGCTGCTGCGGAACCGCTACGAGAAGAAGCGAGGCTCGACATGACCGAGCTGGAACCCCGGGTGTGGGGAAGGGAGGATGGCAGGATGAGCGATGCCACCGACGTCGAGGTGGCGACGGACCCCTCCTCCACCGACGCCCAGCCGCAGGTGGTGTTCTCCCTGCAGGACCTCTCGGTGTTCTACGGCAAGTTCCGGGCGGTGCGCGACGTCTCGATGGACGTCCACCGCCACGAGATCACCGCCTTCATCGGTCCCTCCGGGTGCGGCAAGACCACCGTGCTGCGGTGCCTCAACCGCATGAACGACCTGATCGAGACGGCTCGTGTGGAGGGCAAGGTCCTCTACCACGGCGTCGACCTCTACGACGAGCGGGTCAGCGCGGTGGAGGTGCGGCGCCGCATCGGGATGGTGTTCCAGAAGCCCAACCCCTTCCCCAAGTCCATCTACGACAACGTGGCCTACGGCCCGCGGATCAACCGCCGTCAGAGCCGCTCCGAGATGGACGACGTCGTCGAGCGCTCCCTGCGCCAGGCAGCCCTGTGGGACGAGGTCAAGGATCGCCTGAAGGACTCGGCGCTCGGGCTCTCGGGCGGTCAGCAGCAACGCCTCTGCATCGCCCGCGCGGTGGCCCCCAACCCCGAGGTCATCCTCATGGACGAGCCCTGCTCGGCCCTCGACCCGATCGCCACCAACCGCATCGAGGACCTCATGAAGGAGCTCACCAGCCAGTACACGATCGTGATCGTCACCCACAACATGCAGCAGGCGGCACGGGTGAGCGATCGCACCGCGTTCTTCGTCACCGAGGTCGACTCCGAGAGCGACCGGCGCACCGGCCTGCTCGTGGAGTACGACCGCACCGACAAGATCTTCTCCACCCCATCCGACGAACGCACGGAGAACTACATCACCGGCCGCTTCGGCTGACGACCGGGGTGTCGCCACCGCAGCGACCGGCTCCGAAGGGACCGACGCCATGACCGAGGCCATCGGCAGCCTCCGCCAGGACTTCCACGACCAGCTCGACCGCCTGCGCGACGACGTGGTGCGGCTGGGTGCCATGACCTCCGAGACGATCGGAAAGGGCACTGCGGTCCTGTTGGACCGCGACCTCAGCGGTGCCCAGCACCTCATCGACGGCGACGACGTGATCGACGCGCTCACCGCCGAGATCGAGGAGACGAGCTGCAACCTGCTGGCGCTCCAGGCGCCGATGGCGTCGGAGCTGCGCTTCCTGCTCACCACCATGCGCGTGATCTCCGAGCTGGAGCGCTCGGCCGACCTCATGGTCAACGTGTGCAAGGCGTCGCGACGCGTCTACGACCTCGACTTCGGGCCGCGCCTGCGGGGCCTGCTCGAGCAGATGGGTGTGGAGGCCGCCTTCCTCATCAGGGCGGCCATCGACGCCTACGTCGACGCCGACGTCTCGCTGGCCCTGGCGTTGGACGACATCGACGACCGTCTCGACGACCTGCAGACCACCTACGTCGAGGCCATCTTCGAGGCGCACCGCAACGAGAACCTGACGCTGCAGGCGGCGGTGCAGCTGGCGCTGATCGGGCGCTACTACGAGCGCATCGGGGACCACGCGGTCAACATCGGCGAGCGGGTCGTGTACATGGTGACCGGCGGCCTTCCCGAGACGGTGCTCAGCGCACCGCCCGAGGACGGCGGAGCGCCCGACGGGGTACCCGAGGGCGGCGCCGACGGGGACTCCGCCGGGCCGGGTGCCAACGGAGCGGACGACGGGCCTCCCGGCCCGGGCGGCTGACGTGCGAGCAGGCGGGCGGGCCATGAGGATCCTCATCACCAACGACGACGGGCTCCACGCCCCCGGTCTGCTGGCGTTGGCCAGGGCGGCGGACGACGCCGGCCACGACGTCGTGGCGGTCGCGCCGGAGGGCGACCGCTCGGGCAGCGGTGCCGCCATCGGGAACCTGGGCGAGGGGTCGCACCTGCGCTACCGGAGGATGCCCCTCGACGGCCTCGGCCACGTCGAGTCCTACGAGCTGGACGCGCCGCCGGCGCTGTGCGTGATCGCCGCCGGCCTGGAGGCGTTCGGCCCTCGTCCCGACCTCGTGCTCTCGGGCGTGAACCCCGGTCTCAACACCGGCAGGGTCACGCTCCACTCCGGCACCGTGGGCGCCGCGCTCACCGCCGCCCACTTCGGGCTGAGCGCGGTGGCGGTGAGCATCGACGGCGTCGAGCACTCGGTCAAGCACTGGGACGTGGCCGCCGAGCTGGGCGTGCAGGCCGGTGAGTGGGCCGCAGCTGCGGAAGGGCTGGTGACGCTCAACCTCAGCGTGCCCGACCTGCCACGTGACGAGCTGCGCGAGCCGCGCCACGGGGAGCTCGCCCGCTTCGGTGCCATCCGCACGGAGGTCCTGGGCCGCACCGACGAGCGCATCGAGCTCGGCTTCCGTCCCACCGACGCGGAGCTGCCCGACCACGTCGACACGTCGCTGGCCACCGCCGGACACGTGGTGGTCACCCCGCTCAGCGGCATCCGGGTGGCGGAGCGCGACGACACCCACCACATGCTGGAGGCCCTCCGAGGGGGTCTCGACCTCGAGGACGGCTCCGGGTGAGCGCCGTCGCGACGGTGGTGCTGGTGCTCCTGGCGGTCAGCATCGGCGCCCTCGGCGGGGCGCTGCTCGGCCGTCGCAGCGGTGCCGGGTTCGTCCCGTCGGCACCGAGTCCGAGCCCCTCCGTGGACGGCGAGCAGCCCGCGCCCGGGCTCCGTCACGGCGACGGCGATCCGATCGCCCCCGAGGAGGTGCTCCCCGGTCCGCTCACCGAGGCGGTCGACCGCATCGAGCACGGCGTGGTGGTCATCGACAGCGACGGCGCGGAGATCTACCGCAACCTCGCTGCCCGTCGCCTGGGCAGCGCCCGCGACAGCCGCTCGCTGGTGGAGAGCACCCTGCGCCGGCTGCTGGCCGCGGCCGCCCAGGGAGCCAGCCAGCGCGAGGAGGTGGAGCTGTTCGGACCTCCGGCGCAGCTGTACGTGGTGTCGGCGCATCCCTTCCGCCACGAGCAGGGAACCGGTGCGCTCGCCGTCGTGGAGGACCGCTCCGATGCGCGGCGCACCGAGACGGTTCGCCGCGACTTCGTGGCCAACATCTCCCACGAGCTCAAGACGCCGGTGGGCGCGCTCGGACTGCTGGCGGAGACGATCCGCGGCGAGGACGACCCGGAGGTGATGCGGCGCCTCGCCGAGCGGATGGTGACCGAGTCGGAGCGGGCGGCCCGCACCATCGACGACCTGCTCGAGCTGAGCCGCATCGAGTTCGGCGACGACACCGAGTTCACCCGCGTCGACCTGGTGGCGGTGGTGGGGGAGGCCTCCTCCCGGATCGCCACCGCCGCCGAGCAGGCGGGTGTGTCGGTCCAGCTCGACGTCCCCTCGGAGATCGCCGTCGACGGAGACCGCCGGCAGCTGGTCTCTGCGGTGTTCAACCTGCTCGACAACGCGGTGAAGTACAGCGCCGGGGGTGGCGAGGTCAGGGTGCGGGCCTTCCGCGACGACGCCACCGGGGTGGTGGCCCTGTCGGTGGAGGACGAGGGCATCGGGATCCCGCGCCGGTCGCTGGATCGCATCTTCGAGCGCTTCTACCGGGTGGACCGGGCCCGATCCCGCAACACCGGAGGCACCGGGCTCGGCCTGGCGATCGTCCGCCACATCGTCAACAACCACGGAGGGCAGGTGCTGGCAGAGTCCGTCGAGGGGCAGGGCAGCTCGTTCACCCTGCTGCTGCCGGCGGTGTCCGAGCCGCCGGCAGAGTTGCCGACCCTCCTGGAGGTCCAACGCGGATGAGAGGCTCACCATGAACGGCTCGTTGGCCGCCGGCGCCCCTGCCGGCAACACCACCTCCCCTCCCCCGGTGCGAGTGCTGCTGGTCGAGGACGAGGAGGCGTTCATCGACGCACTCGGCGTCGGACTGGCCCGGGAGGGCTTCACCGTGGAGGTGGCCCGCGACGGAGTGGAGGCCCTGGGCGTGTTCGACGAGGTCCAGCCCGACCTGGTGCTGCTGGACGTGATGCTGCCGACGCTGTCAGGTCTGGACGTGTGCCGGGAGCTGCGACGTCGCAGCGACGTGCCCATCATCATGGTCACGGCCCGATCCGCGGAGATCGACACGGTCGTCGGGCTCGAGGTCGGCGCCGACGACTACGTGGCCAAGCCCTACCGGCTCCGCGAGCTCGTGGCCCGGATGCGGGCGGTGCTGCGACGGCGCGCCGGGGTGGCGGAGCCCTCCTCCGGCGCTGCCGCCGACGACTCGCTGGTGCTGCGGGCCGGCGACATCGAGCTCGACGTCGATCGCCACGAGGTCAGGGTGCGCGACGAGCTCGTGAGCCTGCCGCTGAAGGAGTTCGAGCTGCTGGCGCTGCTGATGGAGAACGCCGGGCGCGTGCTGACCCGCGCCACCCTGATCGACAGGGTCTGGGGCCACGACTACGTGGGCGACACGAAGACCCTGGACGTCCACGTGAAGCGGGTGCGGGCCAAGATCGAGGACGACCCGTCGCACCCGACGAGGATCCTCACCATCCGGGGTCTCGGGTACAAGTTCGCCGCCTGAGCCCGCTGGCCGGGAGAGGGGGGCAGGTGGAAGGACCGTCGCAGGAGGGTCCTACCATGACGTCTGTGAGCGATTCCCGAGCACCGGGGTCACGGGGCAGCCTGTCGGTCGCCGAGGGACCGTTCGGCCGGCTGGCGCTCACCCACGTGCTCTCCGTCGCCGGCGATGCGCTGCTGGCGCTCGCCTTGGCAGGCTCGCTGTTCTTCTCCGTCGACCCCTCCGGCGCCCGGTGGCGGATCTTCCTGTACCTCGTGTTCACCATGGCGCCCTTCGCCGTGGTGGGGCCGCTGATCGGCCCCGTCATGGACCGCGCCAAGGGCGGCCGCCGCACCCTGCTGATCGGGGCGGCGGCGGGTCGGACCGTCCTGGCCGTGCTGATGGTGCCCGCCGTGTCCGATGGCAGCCTGGTGCTGTTCCCCGAGGCGTTCCTGATGCTCATCCTTGCCAAGAGCCACCAGGTGGCCAAGGCGGCGATCGTGCCGACGGTGGTCCACGGCGACGCGGAGCTCGTGGAGGCCAACTCGAAGCTCCAGCTGCTGTCGGGCCTGGCCGGCTTCGCTGCCGGTCTTCCGGGGCTGCTGGCCCTGCTGATCGGTCCGGGAGCGGTGATGGTGCTGGCCGCTGTGGCCTTCGGCCTCGCCACGCTCCTGTCGTTCCGGGTCCCGAAGACCACCGTCGCCGCCGACCCCGCGGGGGCCGAGGAGCAGGCCGAGCTGCGCAGCGGGGCGGTGGTGTCCGCCGGCTCTGCCATGGGCACGCTGCGTGGCCTGGTGGGCTTCGTCACCTTCGTGATGGCCTTCGCCCTGCGGGGCAGCGAACGTGTCACCCGGGCCGGCGAGGTGATCGGGCGTCTCGCCGCCGGCGAGCTCGGTGGCGATGCCGTGCTGGCCGACCTCGCACCGCCCGGAGCTCCTCCGGCGTGGCACTTCGGGGTGGTCGTGGTGATGGCGGTCGCAGGGGGGCTGGTGGGCGCGGCGGTGGCTCCCCGGCTGCGCAAGGGTGCGCACGAGGAGTACCTGCTGTTGGGCTGCACCGGCCTGGCGGTGCTCTCGGGCCTCCTCGGGCTGCTGCTGCACGGTCTGCCCGGACAGGCGCTGCTCACCTTCGGCATCGCCGTGGCCGCCACCGCCGCGAAGCAGGCGTTCGACGCGGTGGTCCAGCGCGACGCCCCCGATGCCAACAGGGGTCGCATCTTCGCCCGCTTCGAGTCGCGGTTCCAGGTGGCGTGGGTGTTCGGCGCGGTGGTTCCCGTGGTGGTGCCCATGCCCACCCAGCTCGGGGGCCTGATCGTGGCCTGCATGGCCCTCGCCGCCGGCATCTTCTACTTCACGGGGATGCGGGCCGTGCAGCGGGGGGAGGCCCCGCCCCGCCTGCCCGGGGCCCGCGACGTCCACGGCCACCTCCGGGCACGCTGGCGCGACCGACGGGCGTCCGCTGGCGCGCCGCCTCCCGATGGGTCGCCACCCGCCGCCACCCCACCTGCCCCGCCGCCGGTGCTCTCGCCTCCGCCGACGCCATCGACCCGACCCGGAGAGCCGCCGCCACCCGTGCCCCCGAGCTAGGAGACTGCTGAGCAAGTCGCTTCTAGGATCGGTGGTGGGTCCGGGAAGTGG
>CAYQQQ010000013.1:0-102275 GCA_964420125.1 uncultured Microthrixaceae bacterium | reverse complement strand
GGTTCTCCTGGCCCTGGCGGTTCTCCTGGCCCTGGCGGTTCTCCTGGCCCTGGCGCTGAGAGCCCCGACCCTGACCTTCGGGGTTGCGCTCCTGACCCCGGTCGTCGCGTGCCTTGGCACCACGTGCGGCGGCGTCACCGCCGGAGACGCCCTCCGCGTCACGGTCCGGCGATCGGCGAGCGTCGCCGCTCGACTGCCGGGGACTGGCCGGTGAACGCTCGTCCGAGGAGTCGTCGGACTCCCGAGGATCGGTCGGCGCCTCGCCGGGGGGGCTCGACGGACCCCGCTCCCCGTCGAGGGAGCGCCCGCCGTTGCGGTCGGGGGCGGCAGCGGTCGCGGTGTCGGCGCGCGTGGCCGCCGACGGCGCCGAGCCGCCGTCGGACCCTGCGTTTCCGGACAGCTCGAGGATCATCTGCACCATGTCGGCCTTCTTGGTGCGGCTGGTGGTCTTGCCGCCCAGCGCCTGGGCGATGGCGGCGAGCTCGGCGCGGTCCTTGCGCTCGAGGCTCTGGAGATCAACGCTCACGTCGGTTTCCCCGTTTCGTCGGAGTGTGGCGCACGGGTGCCGGACAGCTCCCGGGCGGGAACGTCGTCGGACCGCACGGCCTGCTCCTTCGTTGGGAACCGGCGGTCGGCGATGGCGTGACGCCGGGGGGGCGACTTCATCGCAGTGGGGGCGGCCGAAGCGAGAACTTCCCCGGGATCTTTCCCGAATGGGAGGTCGTCATCCTCAAGCCCCCGCCGTAGACGACCCAATCAGTGTACCGGGGATCACAGGATCGGGGCAAGCATCGCGGGAACCCTCACCGACCGCTGCGCAAGCCGAGCTGCTGAGCTACCCACTCATTGGTCGGACGAAGGCCGTCGCGCAGAGCCACCTCCGGCTCCCAGCCGAGGGCGGAGCGAGCGCGGTCGACGTCGGGACGTCGTCGGGCAGGGTCGTCGAGGGGCAGGTCGACGTGCACGAGCTCCGACGCCGAACCCGTGACTTCAAGCACCTCCCGGGCGAGCTCGAGGACCGTGAACTCCTCCGGGTTGCCGATGTTCACCGGCTCAGCGACCAGCTCGCTGTCGTGGAGGGCCAGGATGCCTCGGATCAGGTCGTCGACGTAGCAGAAGGAGCGGGTCTGCATGCCGTCGCCGTAGACGGTCAGTGGCTCGCCCCGAAGAGCCTGCGCCAGGAAGTTCGACACGACGCGCCCGTCGCCGGCGGCCAAACGCGGCCCGTAGGTGTTGAAGATCCGCACGATCCGCACATCAGTGCCGTGCTCGCCGTGATGTGCCATGACGAGCGCCTCGGAGAACCGCTTCGCCTCGTCGTAGCAGCTCCTCGGACCCACAGGGTTCACGTTGCCCCAGTAGGTCTCCTTCTGAGGGTGCTGCAGAGGATCGCCGTAGACCTCGCTGGTCGAGGCCATGACGAAGCGCGCGTCGTGCCGCTGGGCGAGGTCGAGTGCCTGCGATGTGCCCCGGGAGCCCACGTCGAGAGTGGCCAGCGGGCGGCGGAGGTACGCCGGGGGAGATGCCGGCGACGCGAAGTTGAACACGGCGTGGACATGGCCCTCGACCGGGATGCCCCCGCAGATGTCGGCTACCACCAGATCGAGGGATCGGTGACGGAGATGAGCGAGGTTGTCGAGGCTGCCGGTGCTGAGGTCGTCCACGACACTCACCCGCCAGCCCCGATCGAGGAGGTGCTCGCACAGATGGGAGCCGAGGAACCCGGCGCCGCCCGTCACTACGGCGTGCTGTCGATTGTCGGGCACTTCTGCTCCAGGTGTCGTGCAGCCGGCGAGTGCCGGCACGCGGGCTCGTTCTCAGGTTACGGCGCCGAGCGAGCACGGCGATGTGCGAGCTCGCGGTCCGCCGACCTCGAAGGCGCCTCGGCGCTGCTCGTATGCTGCGCGCATGCACACCCGATTGACCGAGATGCTCGCCATCGACCATCCCGTGATGCTCGCCGGCATGGGTGGAGTCTCCTACCACCGGCTGGTGACCGCCGTGTCGGCAGCAGGTGGGTTCGGATGCCTGGGCGCCTCCACCATGGGCAACAGCGAGTTGGAGCGGGAGATGGCGGCCGTGCGCCGGCAGACCGACCGTCCCTTCGGAGTGGATCTCCTGACCGCGGCGCCCCAGGACATGCACGCGAAGGTCGAGGCCATCATCGCCGGGGGCGCCTCGGCGTTCGTCGCCGGTCTGGGCGTGCCCGCCGAGGTGATCGAGCAGTGCCACGAAGGTGGGCTCGTCGTGGTGAACCTCTGCGGAAAGGTGCACCACGCGGTTGCAGCCGTCGAGGCGGGCTGCGACGTGGTGGTCGCCCAGGGCACCGAGGCGGGTGGGCACACCGGCCAGATCGCCACCATGGCGCTGCTGCCCCAGATCGTCGACAGCGTCGGCGCCCACGTGCCGGTGGTGGGGGCAGGGGGGATCTACGACGGCAGGGGTCTGGCCGCGGCGCTGTCCCTAGGAGCGGATGGCGTGTGGGTGGGCACCCGGTTCATCGCCACCCCGGAGGCCCGGGCGGTCGCCGGGTACAAGGAGCGCATCCTGGCGTCGTCGGAGACGGCGACGGTGGTGACACGGGCGTACACCGGCAAGACGTGCCGGGTGCTGCGGACCACCTACGCCGAGGACTTCGAGCGCGCCGGCCAGCCCCCGGAGCCGTTTCCCGGGCAGGTGGTGCGCTCGATGTCCGACGGCGCCAACCACTTGGGTGGCGACGAAACCACCGAGGGTGTCGATCCAGATCGGGAGTTCATGCCGGCAGGCCAGGTCGTGGGCGGGATCCAGGCACTGGAACCGGCGGGTGAGCTCGTCACCCGCTTCGTCGCCGAGGCCGAGCTGGCCCTGTCGACGGCCTCGGCAGCGGTGGGTCGATGTCCCAGGAGCACCAACTCCGACTAGGAGGACCTCCGGACTTCTGTTAGCATCCGAGGAGCTGTGACGAAGTCCACTCCTCTTGTGGACCACCGATGGGGGCAGAGATGGCGGGAGACCGTGACACCCACGACATCAATCGGAGCGTCCGTCGACGCGCCTGGCGGGCAGCCGCTGGCGTCGCCGCCGCGGCGCTGGTGGTCGCAGGAGTCGCCCCCCACACCTCCGCACAGGAGCCCGAGCCCAACTTCTCCCTCGCCGGGGTGAACCCCGGCACCGGCATGGCGGTGTCGATCAACGGCGAGGTCGCCGCCAGCACCTTCGCCTTCTGCTCCAACGCCAACGGCCTCGGATCCGAGCTGTACCTCGAAGGCACCGACGCCTCCACCGGGCTGACCGTCCGTCACGCCACGGTGAGCCCGATGGTGGTGCCCATCCACTTCGGCGTGATCGACGTGACCCTCCCCGATCCGGAGAAGCCCATCGACGAGCGCTACGTGGTGCTCGGCGTCGTCGAGGGGGTGCCCGGCGCCTTCGGAGGGACCAGCCCCTCCAACGCCAAGTTCGGCGGGGTGGCGATGGGCCCCCACGCGGCTCTGGTGGCGTCGTGGGAGTACACGGGAGACAGCACCTGCGTGCAGTCGCTCGTCCAGCCGATCCTCGAGCCCTACGTGACCGGCGGCAATCCGGGCACCACCATCGCCCCGCCGTCGATCCCGGAGATCACCACCACCACCGCCGCGCCGACCACCACCACCGAGGCGCCCACCACCACCACCGAGGCGCCCACCACCACCACCGAGGCGCCCACCACCACCACGAGCACGCCGTAGGACGCCCTGCGCCAGCGGGACGCATCCACTCGGGGTCGGGCGTGAGGTGGGGCGACGCACGTGGGCGGGTCAGCGCAGGAAGAGCCCCCAGCCGCTGCCCAGGACCCACAGCACCAGCGCGACGATCGAGATCACGAAGGCGGCGGTGGTCTGGCCATCCCGGAAGCCGGCGTTGCGGCCGTTGATCGAGAGCACCAACGACCAGATCGCCAGCGGCCCGCAGCAGAACAGGCCGAGCAGGGAGATGATCAGGGTCTTGGTGCCGTCTGGGTTCTCGGCGGTGCCGGGATAGGTCATAGGAGACTCCTCGACTCGAGCGCCACCAGCTGGCGACGGCCGTACGGCTCTCCGCAGGCTACCGACAGGGCACCCTGGATCCTCTCACCCACCTCCCCGCCCGATCGGCGTCCTCCTCCTCGGAGGGATGCCGGCTCATCGGAGGGACGCCGGCGGACCGGTCAGATCGGACGGTCAGGGTCGACCTCGCCCAGACCCTCGTTCTCCGGCACGTCCACGAGGTGGTCCTCCCTGCAGCGGAACCCGTCGCCGTCGTCCTGCGCGCTGTCCAGCTCGGGGAAGAGGCGCACGAAGCTCCCGTCCTCGGCGACGTCGAGCACCATCTCGCAATGGGGCCGCCCACCGCCGTCCCTGCCCGGCCCCGACGGTGCGTGCAACCCGCCTGCGGTCCAACCCTCGATGGCGTCCGCGGCTTCCAGCACGCAGTCGCGGCTGAGCACCCCGTCGTGGGCGTCGGCGCAGTCGTTGGCTGCGGTGGCGAAGAGCAGCCAGGCGCTGAAGCTCTGCATGCCCAGCAGCGCGCCCTGCTTGGGGTCCGCCACGTACTGCTCGACGATCTCGTTGTACTGCTGCACCGCGGGCCAGCGATCCGCCTCCTCGAAGGGGTGGAACGAGGTGCGGATGAACGAGCCCCCTGCGTTGGCCGCACCGGCGGAGTCCGGGTACACGCGGTCGTAGAGGTTCGCCTCCAGCACGGGTACCCCGTCCCAGCCCTGTTCGCGGAGCTTGGCCATCAGGGCGCCGAGGTTGGTGGGCTCGCCGGTGAAGGTGATGGCGGTGGCACCGCTGTCGATCACCTGCTGGGCCAGCGGCGTCCAGTCGGTCATGCCCGTGACGGGATAGGAGAAGGAGCCCGCCACGGTGATCCCGAGGTCCTCCATCTCCGCGAGGTGCCGGTTGCGGGCCGAGTGCATGGCAGGGAGGTCGCCCCACACCTCCGCGATCGACTCGGCCTTGTCCGGGTAGACCTCCTGCAGCGCTTGCAGCCCGATCGTCGAAGCTGCAACCGCCGGGTTCGGCAGGGGCTCGACGTGTCCGTTGGAACCTGCCTTCTCCGGAGAGATGGCATAGGCCGGGATGTCCGCCATGTGGCACCCGTGGAAGTCGCTCTCGGCCTGGCCGGAGAACTGCATGTTGTCCTGCACCTGGCCGCCGCCCACCATCATGAACACGTCCCGGCAGGCGACCGTCATCACCGCCGGCACCTCGAACAGCTTGGCGTCGAGGTCGACGAGCTCGATGGGCAGTCCGCCGACGCCCCCCTGCTCGTTGCACCACGACGCAAAGGCGGTGGAGGTGTCCCAGAGCTCCCGGTTGAGCCCCGAGCGGATGCTGGTGGAGCGGTCGTTCGGGACACCGATGTACAGCTTGTCGGCGCCCCTGCCAGCCTCGGAGGCCTCGATGGCGTAGTCGCCCTCGCCGCAGGGAGATGGCAGATCGCCGAAGACCACCTCGGCCGAGCCTCCGGGCGACGGTGTGGAGCTGGAGACCGTGGCCTTGGGGTCGTCCTCGGCGCCCGATGCCTCGACCTTGTTCCTGGCGGTGCAGGCCGTGCCGGCGAGCGAGGCGACCACACCCACGGCCAGCACGGCGCGAACCTTGCTGCGGAGCCCCATGTTGTCCCCCCTCTGCGGCCTCGCGACCGCGAGCCGCCGGCCCCTCAGCTCACTGGGCCAGCTCCTTCACCTTCTCCACCATGGCCTGCTGGCCCGCGAGGTCGGGAGCGATGGGCTCGATGTTGAGCACGGTCACCCCGGCTTCCTTGTACTCGGCGATCCGGTCCGCGAGGTAGGCCTCGTCACCGCAGAGCGAGGTCTCCTCCAGGAAGCTGGAAGGAACGGCGGCTGCCGCTTCCTGCTTCTTGCCGTCGAGGTAGAGGTCCTGGATCTCCTTGGCCTCCGCCTCGTAGCCGTAGCGGCAGAACAGCTGGTTGTAGAAGTTCCGCTCGCGCGCCCCCATGCCGCCCACGTAGAGCGCGATCATCCCCCGGCTGAACCCGCGGATCCCCGCCACCTCCGACTCGGGGCCGATCGAGAGCAGACCGCCGGCCACCACGTCGAGGGGGCCCAGGTCGGGGTCGCGCTTGGCGAGGCCGCGTGCGACGTCATCACCCCACACCTCTGCGGCCCGGCCGGGGTGGAACAGCAGCGGGAGCCAACCCTCGGCGAGCTCCGCGGTGGCCTCCACGTTCTTGGGCCCGAGGGCAGCCACGTGGATCGGGATCCGAGGGCGGCGCGGGTGGGTGATGATCTTGAGCGCCTTGCCGAGTCCGGTGCCCTGGTCCTCGGGCAGCGGCAGGGTGTAGTAGCGGCCGTCGTGCTCCAAGGGCGCCTCACGTGCCCAGACCTTGCGGCAGATGTCGATGATCTCCCGGGTGCGGCCGATGGGAGCGTCGTAGGCGACGCCGTGGAAGCCCTCGATGACCTGCGGACCCGACGCGCCGATGCCCAGGATGCAGCGGCCCTCGCTGAGCTCGTCCACCCCGGCGGCCGTCATGGCCAGCAGCGTGGGGGTGCGGGTGTACAGCGGCAGGATGCCCGAGGCGATCTGCACGGTCTCGGTGGTGGCGGCCAGGTACCCCATCAGCGAGGCGCCGTCGTAGCCGTAGGCCTCGGCCACGTACACGATGTCCATGCCGGCCTTCTCGAGCGCCTGGACCCTCATCACCGACTCGGCGAACCCGCCGGCGTAGCCGATCTGCATGCTGAGCTTCACTGTCGTTCCCCCACGATGGTCGTAGTCGGGTGTTGTCCGTGCCGTCGACGGCCCAGCGGCGCCGACCCGGAACCCCGCCCCCGGCGGCTCCGCGACGCACCTCAGTCTCAGCGGGCGGCGGTGCCCTCCGCCGCATCCTTGGCCCGCACGATCTGGTCGCGCTCCACCCACGAGGCCTCGACCCCGTTCTCG
This sequence comes from uncultured Microthrixaceae bacterium, assembly GCA_964420125.1. Taxonomy (GTDB): domain Bacteria; phylum Actinomycetota; class Acidimicrobiia; order Acidimicrobiales; family Microtrichaceae; genus CAYQQQ01. The sequence continues at coordinate 95,361 of CAYQQQ010000013.1, read as the reverse complement.
AAGCGCACGCGATAGCGGTCCCACCGGAACCCGGCCTTGAGCATGATCTTGCCGGGGGTGCCCGCAGGCACGCCCGGCAGGTCGACCGCGGCCACCACCTTCTCGTGGCGGGCGAAGGTTCCGTCCTTGGGCTTCTTCGGCATCGCCGACAACCTACCCGCGGGCGCCCCCGTCGACCGAACTGGGTGCCCCGCCCCACCCCCGTGGGAACTTGGACCGATGGCGCCTTCGACGATGGCCATCCGTCCAAGAAGCGGGGGTGTCGGGAGAACTTGGACCGATGGCGCCACCGACCGTTGCCATCGGTCCAAGTTGCGGGGGCGAGGCAGCAAGTGGGCTCAGGCGGCACCCGTGGGCGACCGCCGTGCCTCGGCCCAGGTGAGCCCCTTCTCCGCGTCGACGTCGTGGGGCAGGCCGAGCACCCGCTCGGCGACGATGTTGCGCTGCACGTCGCCGGTGCCGCCCCCGATCGTCAGGGCCTGGGAGAACAGGAAGCCGAAGTGCCAGAGCGCCGGGTCCGTACCGAGAGGGCCCTGGTCGCCGGTCATGCCTCCCGCCCCGCTGAGGTCCTTGGCGGCGGCCATGATCCGCTGCCCGTGCTCATCGGCCAGGATCTTGCGGATCGAGGCCTCCGGGCCCGGCTCACGCCCCTGGATGGCAGCGGTGACGGTCCGCAGTCGGATGAGCCGGAGGATCTCGGACTCGATCCACATCCGGGCGAGCTCCTGGCGCATCACCGGGTCGTCCACCCCGCCCGCCGAGCGCACCACATCGAGCAGGGTCTCCGCCGTCGGGCCCGCACCCCACAGCGCTCCCCCGCTGCTCAGCGACACCCGCTCGTTGGTCAGGGTCACCTTGGCCAGCCGCCAGCCGTCGCCGACCCGGCCCACCACGTTCTCGTGCGGGATCCGCGCGTCGGTGAAGAACACCTCGTTGAAGGTGTGGCCGCCCGTGAGCTCGATGATGGGACGCACCTCGATGCCCTCGACGTCCATCGGGCACACGAAGTAGGTGATCCCGTCGTGCTTGGGGACGTCGGGATCGGTCCGGGCCAGCAGGATCCCGTAGCGGGCCCAGTGGCCGAAGGAGGTCCAGATCTTCTGGCCGTTGACGATCCACTCGTCGCCGTCGCGCACCGCCCGCGTGCCCAGGTTGGCCAGGTCGCTCCCGGCCTGGGGCTCGCTGAAGAGCTGGCACCACAGGTCCTCTCCCGAGAGCAGGCGGGGAAGGTACTTCGCCGCCTGCTCCGGTGTGCCCCCGGCCAGCAGGGTCGGGCCCGCCCAGCCGATGCCGATCATGTTCTCCGGGCGGCGCACCCCGGCGCGCCGGAGCTCCTCGTCGATGATGAGCTGGTGGATCGGATCGGCCTCCAGGCCGTAGGGACGTGGCCAGTGGGGGGCGACGTAGCCGGCCTCGGCCAGCTGCGTGCCGGTCGGTTCGGGGTGATCGGCCAACCACTGCCGGACCTCCCGGCGGCGCGGGTCGTCGTCGTCGGGCATGTCGAAGTCCATGGCTACGACCGTAGCCAACCTCGGCGCTGGGATCCCCATGGCGGGCGGGCCTACACTGCGGCACCGCTGCGGGCCGGGGACGGGCCGCGCACGTCGAGGAGCCGACCTCTCACCGAACACAGGGGGAACCTGATGCCCGGATGGAACTTCGCCGATCTGTGGGAGGCGGTGGCCACGCGCTTCGCCGACGCCCCCGCCCTGATCCAGGGCGACCGGCGCCTGAGCTGGTCCGAGGTCGACGAGCGAGCGAACGGCCTGGCCGCCCACCTGCTCGAGGGCGGCGCGGTGCACCAGGACAAGGTCGCGCTCTACCTCTACAACTGCCCGGAGTACCTCGAGGCGAGCTTCGCCGCCTACAAGGCGGGCCTCGTCCCCGTGAACACCAACTACCGCTACCTCGACGACGAGCTCGCCTACCTGTGGGACAACGCCGACGCGGTCGCCGTCGTCTTCCACGGCTCCTTCACGTATCGGGTGGAGGCGGTGCGGGACCGGGTGCCGAAGGTGCGCCATTGGCTGTGGGTCGACGACGGCGAGGGCCCCTGCCCCGACTGGGCGCTCCCCTACGAGCAGGCGGCTGCACCGAGCGCCGAGCGCACCGTCGCCCCTTGGGGGCGCAGCGGCGACGACATCCTCATGATCTACACCGGGGGCACCACCGGGATGCCCAAGGGCGTGATGTGGCGCCAGGACGACCTGATCCGCGCCACCTGCGCCACCGGCAACGCCCTCTTGGCCGAGGACCCCGAGTCGGTCGGTGGCGCCGAGGGGGCCATCGCCTCCCTGGCAGGGCCGGGCATGCCGGGTCTGCCGGCGTGCCCGCTCATGCACGGCACCGGGTGGTTCACCGCCAACATGTTCCTCACCCAGGGCGGATCAGCCGTGTGCCTGGTGGACCGCCACCTCGACATCGAGGAGCTGCTCGACGTGGTCCAGCGGGAGGGGGTGGGAGCGCTCACGATCGTGGGCGATGCCTTCGCCAAGCCCATCGTGGCCGCCCTCGACGCGTCACCCGGCAGATGGGACCTCTCCAGCCTCGTCCTGATGACCTCCTCGGGGGTGATGTGGAGCGAGGCCACCAAGAAAGGGCTGCTGGCCCACAACCCCGGCATGCTGCTGATCGACTCGTTCTCCTCCTCCGAAGCGTTGGGCATGGGCCAGTCGGTGTCCTCGGCAGGAGCCGAGGAGCGCACCGCCCACTTCATGCTCGGTGCGGGGGCGCAGGTGTTCGACGACGAGGGCAAGCCCGTGGAACCGGGCTCGGGAGCGCGTGGGCGCGTGGCCGTGCCGGGCCATGTGCCCCTCGGCTACTACAAGGACCCGGAGAAGTCCGCTGCAACCTTCGTGCAGTTCGAGGGGGTGCGCTACTCGATGCCCGGTGACTACGCCACGGTCGATGCCGATGGCACCATCACCCTGCTCGGTCGCGGTTCGGTGTGCATCAACACCGGTGGGGAGAAGGTGTTCCCCGAGGAGGTCGAGGAGGCGCTGAAGCTCCACGGCCACGTAGCCGATGCCGTGGTGGTCGGGGTGCCCGACGAGAAGTTCGGCGAAGCCATCACCGCAGTCGTGGAACCCTGCTCGGAGCCGATCGACGAAGCGGCGCTGATCGCCCACGTGAAGGAGCACCTGGCCCACTACAAGGCCCCCAAGAGAGTGCTCGCCATCGACACGATCGGCCGCGCCCCCAACGGGAAGGTCGACTACAAGCGGATGAAGGCGTACGCGCTCGACCAGCTCGGGATCCAGAGCTGAACGCCTCCTGCCGCGTTTGCCGGCCGCCCGAGCGCGGCCGGTAGGTTGTCCGCCGCCGGTCCCCCGCCGGCGACGTCTCGAACTGCAGACACGGAGGCCCCCATGTCCGATCTCGTCTTCGACGGCCAGGTTGCGATCGTCACCGGAGCCGGTGGCGGCCTCGGCCGCTCGCACGCCCTGGAGCTCGCCCGCCGCGGTGCCCGAGTGGTGGTGAACGACCTCGGTGGCTCCATCGACGGGACCGGCGACAACGCCTCGGCCGCCCAGAAGGTGGTCGACGAGATCGTCGCCGCCGGTGGCGAGGCGGTGGCCGACCACAGCTCGGTGGCCACCGCCGAGGGCGGTCAGGCGATCGTTCAGACCGCGCTCGACGCCTTCGGCACCGTCGACGTCCTCATCAACAACGCCGGCATCCTGAGGGACAAGACCTTTCACAACATGACCCCCGAGCTGCTGGAACCGGTGATCGCCGTGCACCTGCTGGGTGCCTTCTACGTCACCCAGCCCGCCTGGGTGGTGATGCGGGAGAAGGGCTACGGACGGGTGGTCAACACCAGCTCCAACTCGGGGCTGCTGGGCAACTTCGGCCAGGCGAACTACGGCGCGGCCAAGCTCGGGCTCGTCGGCTTCACCCGCGTCCTCGCCACCGAAGGGCGCTCCAAGGGGATCAAGGTCAACGCCATCGCTCCCGTGGCCAAGACCCGCATGACCGAGGATCTGCTCGGACCTCTCGGCGACAAGCTCGAACCCTCGGAGGTCACCCCCACGGTCGTCTACCTGGCCCACCGGGACTGCCCGGTGAGCGGAGAGGTCTACTCCGTCGCCGGCGGCGTGGTGGCCCGCTACTTCATCGGCCTCACCGAGGGTTGGTACGCCGAAGGCCACAGCGCCGAGGACGTGCGCGACCACTTCGAGCAGATCCGCGACGAGACCGGCTACATCGTGCCCGACGACCCCTCCGGCGAGCTCAAGAAGCTCCTGGCGATCCTCAGCAGCTGAGCCCGCCGGCCGCGCACACCTCCTGGCAGGTGCCGGCCACCGGGGGCGCGGCCGAGGGCTGCCGGTCGGAGCACCGGACCTGGCCCACTACTCGCCGGCGCGGGTGTCGCCACCGCTGACGGCGCTGCCTGCCGGCGTGGAGCCGTCGCCTTCCGGGTCGTCGACGAGGTCCGTCGGCTCGTCCGGACCGCTCGGGGGTGCCGGGTGCTCGGTGCCGGACACGACCGGAGTGCCGCTGGCATCGATCTGCACCATCTTGCCGGTGGTCAGGTCGACGACGTGCTGCTCGGAGGCGAAGCGGAGCTTGCGGCGCAGCACACGCTTCTCCACCCCGTAGTAGATGGGCAGCGACAGCAGGATCACCGCGGCGGCCAGGATCGGCACTCGGGTCTTCTCCCCCAGCACCGAGTTCAACCCCAGGAGGTCCAGCAGCACGAAGTAGAAGAACGTGTGCCAGACGTACATCGTGTAGGACATGCGACCGAGGAACCGCAGCGGCTTCCACGAGAGCATCCGGTTGGCCCACCAGTCCTTGTGCCGGGCCATGACCAGCAGGACTGGGAGGAAGGCGATGGCGGTCACGGAGTGCCCGAAGCTGATCCAGTAGGTGCCGTCGGTCATCTGCTCGCCGCTGGCTGGGTCCGGCATCATCGGCACATAGGGATACGGAAGGCCCAACTTGTCGGCGGTCTGCTTGAGGAACCCGCTGGCCAGCAGCATCGAGGAGAACCCGACGACCAGCCCCAGGGCGCCGAGCCACGGCAGCCACTTGCGCCAGAACCTCGGCAGGGGGTCGGGCAGCTTTGCGTTCAGCACGGCGAGGCCGAAGCCCCACATGAGCGAGTCGTACCGAGAGAGCCAGAGCAGGCTCAGCCCACGGGCCGGGACGCTGGAGTTGGTGGGGACACCTCCGTTCCACGGCCCGGCATGGCCGGTCCACCGCTGGTAGCCGATCCAGGCCGCCAGGATGCACAGCCCGACCGCCAGCTGCACCATCCAGCGTCGGCGCATGGCCACGAGCACGGTGATGGCGATCACCAGGTAGAACTGCTCCTCCACCGCCAGCGACCAGAACGGGTCCATCGACCGGTGCGACGCGGAGACCGGATCGACGAAGAACAGCCCCACCGGGAACACGAGGTTGTAGACGTACAGCCCGGCGGCGCCGACGTCCTGGAGCACCCAGACCAGCCGCTCACGATCGAACAGGGCGGTGACCAGGATCCAGGCAGCGAAGCACAGGAACACCGAAGGGAGCAGTCGCAGGCCTCGCCGGGCGTAGAACTTGCGCATGTCGATGCGACCGTTCTCGCCGTGCTCCTGGATCAACAGGGTCACGATGAGGAAGGCGCTCATCGCGAAGAACACGTCGATGATGCCGGCGAAGGACGGCGACAGCGCCGAGTAGGCGTGGTTCGACAGCACCATCATGATGCCGATGCCCCGGATGCCGTCGAAGCCGCCGATGAAGCCGAGCCGGGGCGCACGCGACGTGAAGCTGCCGCTCGTCGCCCCCGCAATCGCCATGGAGCTAGCGTAAGAGCTGCTCGACCGGGCACGCAATCGCCCGGTCGAGCCGCGCGGTGGGCAGATCCACCTGCGTCGCGGGGTGTCGGTTGGGTCGGACGGACCACGCGGCCGGCCGGTCGAGGAGGGACGATGACGACGAGCACGGGGACGCACGAGCGCACGCTCACCGACGCCGACGCGGCGCCACCGACCGTGGAGGAGCTCCGGGCGCAGGCGGCCGACTGGCTCGCCGCCCATCGATCCGAGGCCCCCCGCGACTACGGCGCCATCCTGCCTCCCGACATGGCGGAGGAGGGCCGTGCCTGGCAGTCGAAGCTCTTCGACGCCGGCTTCGCCGGCATCCACTGGCCGAGCGAGTTCGGCGGTCGGGGACTCGATCCGGAGCACAACGCGGCCTGGATCACCGAGTGCGCCCTGGCCCAGGTGCCGCCCTTCCTGAACATGGTCGGCTGCGTGCTCACGGGCGCCACGCTGCTGAACTTCGGCACTCCCGAGCAGAAGGCCGAGCACCTGCGACCGATCATCACCGGGGAGCGCGTGTGGTGCCAGCTGTTCTCCGAGCCGGACGCCGGATCCGACCTGGTGAGCCTCACCACGCGTGCCGAGCGTGACGGCGACCAGTACGTCGTCGACGGCCAGAAGGTGTGGTGCTCCAACGGTCGGGTGGCCGACTGGGGCATCCTCATGGCCCGCACCGACCCGGCCGCCAAGCCGCACAAGGGGATCTCGTTCTTCGCCCTGGACATGTCCTCGCCCGGGGTGGAGCTGAGACCGCTGCGCCAGATGAACGGCGACGCCGAGTTCGACGAGGTGTTCCTCACCGACGTGCGGGTGCCGGCGGCCAACCTCCTCGGTCCGGAGAACGAGGGGTGGATGGTCGGCATGTCCGCGCTGATGAACGAGCGGGGCTACATCGGTGCAGCCGGCATCTCCCTCAAGCGACGCCTCGACGGGATGCTCCGCCTCGGCGGCGACCTCGGCCCCGTGCAGCGCCAGGAGCTGGTGAAGCTCTGGAGTCGAGGGACTGCGTTGTGGGCGATGGGACAGCGCCAGGGCCCGGTGGCCTCGGTGCTGGGTTCGCTGGCCAAGCTCGGCACCACCCAGCTCATGTTCGACTTCGCAATGTTCCGCGCCGACCTCGAGGGCCCGGCAGGGATGCTGGCAGGCGACACCTCACACCTGGTCCTCTCCGCTCCGGCGGGGAAGATCGCCGGTGGCACCAGCGAGGTGCAGCGCAACATCGTCGGCGAGAAGGTCCTCGGCCTGCCGCGGGAGCCGAGGCCGGCCAGCACCACCTCCTGATCGCTGGTCTGGCCGCCACGGCGCTCCAGTACCCTCGCGGCCATGTCCCACCAGCCACCGCGTCCCGACATCGACCCGCGTGACCTGCTCGACATCGACGGGCTCCTCTCCGAGGAGGAGCTGATGGGACGGGACACGGTTCGGCGCTTCGTGAAGGACCGGGTGCTGGGGGAGGTGGGGACCTGGTTCGACGAGGGACGGTTCCCCAAGGAGATGGCCAGGGACTTCGGGGCCCTCGGCGTCCTGGGCATGCACCTCGAGGGCTACGGCTGCGCCGGAGCGACGGCCACGCAGTACGGCCTCACCTGCCTGGAGCTGGAGGCCGGCGACTCCGGAGTGCGCAGCTTCGTCTCCGTGCAGGGGTCGCTGGCCATGTTCCCCATCTGGGCGTTCGGCTCCGAGGAGCACAAGCAGCGATGGCTCCCCGGCATGGCCGCAGGCGAGCTGATCGGCTGCTTCGGCCTCACCGAGGCCGACTCCGGTTCGGATCCTGCCTCGATGCGCACCACCGCCCGCCAGGACGCCGGAGGGGACTGGGTGCTCGAGGGGTCCAAGATGTGGATCACCAACGGCACCCTCGCCGACGTGGCTGTGGTGTGGGCGCGCACCGATCCCGAGGGCCCCGACGGCGGCAAGGTGCGGGGTTTCGTGGTCCCCACCGACACCGCCGGGTTCTCGGCCCCCGAGATCCACCGCAAGGTGTCGCTGCGGGCCTCGGCGACCTCGGAGCTGGTGCTCGACTCGGTGCGGCTGCCCGCCGACGCCGTCCTTCCCGGGGTGAGCGGCATGCGGGGCCCGTTGAGCTGCCTCAACGAGGCGCGCTTCGGCATCGCCTTCGGGGCCTGCGGAGCAGCCCGCGCCTGCTACGAAGCGGCGCTCGACTACGCCGGTGAGCGGGTCCAGTTCGGCCGGCCCATCGCCTCGTTCCAGCTGACCCAGCGGAAGCTCGTGGACATGGTCGTGAAGGTGCAGAGGGCCACCTTGGTGGCGGTGCACCTGGGTCGACTCAAGGACGCCGGGGTCCTGGCCTCCCCCCAGATCAGCTTCGCCAAGATGGACAACGTGCGCATGGCCCTGGAGGTTGCCCGGGAGGCCCGCTCGGTGCTGGGAGCCAACGGCATCACCACCGAGTACCCGGTGATCCGCCACATGAACAACCTCGAGTCCGTCTCCACCTACGAGGGCACCAACGAGGTCCACACGCTGATCCTCGGCCAGGCCATCACCGGCATCGGCGCCTTCGAGTAGCCGCCGGCGCGGCCACGACGCCTGATGAGCCTCCACCACACCGGAGACGGGACGGCCCGCCCGCTGGAGCTGGGCGCCGTCGAGCTGTCGGAGTGGATCCAGGGCGAGGGGCTCTCCCGGCTGCGGTGTGGCGCCCGACCGACCGATCGGGCGCGCCAGGTCGGCGGACCGCTCGACCTGTACGGCCTGTGCGACGCCGTCGTGGTGATGGCCACCGCCGGTCGACTCCCGCCGTACCCGCAGGACCGGGTGGGATGGATCCACGCCATCCAGTCCTTCCAGGATCCGCTCACCGGCTGGTTCGTCGAGGCTGGCGCCCCGACCCACGTCGAGTGGCACGTGACGGCGTACGCCGTCGCCGCGCTCCAGCTGCTGGACGCCCGGCCGCGCCACCGCATCGATGCCGCGCTCGCGCTCACCGAGCGCGCTGCCCTGCAGCGCCGGCTCGACGCGCTGGACTGGAGCGACTGGGTGTATCTGGAGAGCCACACCGGCGCAGGGATCGGCGCGGTGTTCACCATCGTCGAGGATCTGCTCCCGGCGGCCGAGGACCGCATCCGCTGGTTCGACACCTACTTCGATGCCCTCGAGACCCACCTCGACCCCCGCAGCGGACTCCTCGGCGACCACAAGCCCGCGGCCGGTGACCTGGACCAGGTCGGGGGCACGTTCCACTATGCGTTCCTCTACGAGCACCACCGACGCCCCCTCCCCTTCGCCGCGGAACGACGGGACTCGGTGGTCGGACTCCAGCAGGCCTCCGGACTGTGGGACTCGGGGAACCCTTGGTGGCTCACCCTTGACGGCACCTACCTGCTGCGCACCTCGGCTGGCGACCCGCCGGGGAGCGAGCGCAGCGGGATCGTCCGCGCTGCCGGAGCGGTCGTGGACCGCTGGGGGCCGGCGGAGCGGGACCGCATCCTCGAGGACTCGCCGATGGCCAGCCACGATCTGGCCGCGGTCACCACGCTGCTGGCGGAGGCCGGCCACGCCCTCGGATGGAGCTGGCCCGGTGGCCGACGCCTTCGATCGGTGCTCCTCCACCGTCCCTTCATCTGAGGCGGCGGCTCGGCACGGACGGCACCGCTGCCCCGCGGCCTACTTCCGCGCGGTTGAGCAGGAGCGGCGCCGGGTCGATCCCGTCGTCACCCAGGGTTCGTGGGACACAAGCTCAAGGTGTCCATCTGCGGACCGATACACCGGAGGTGCTGCGATCCAGTCCGACCGCGCCGGACGTGGAGCACCGGGTGGCCGAGCTGCCCGATGACTTCATCTCCCGGCGAACCGGAGAGCGATGGGTGGTGATCGGTCCGACGGGCCTGTTCCTGATCGCGACCTCGCCCGGCAACGCCCACCTCCTCGCGGAGCAGACCGCCATCGACGCCCACCTTCTGCGGACCCGCCTGGCCGAGGTCCTGGAACTGGTCCCCTTCGTCGATCCGGTGGTGTGCTCGACCGAGCCCAGCGAGAGCTCGACCTGCGCCGTCGTGGAGCCGCGGATGCTGACCACCCTGCTCCTCGGCGGGCCGGACGTGATCCCGGAGTCCGAGCTCCAGCTGCTGCGCCACCACGTGCCCGCCGTGCTGACCGCGTTGGAGACCGGTGGGGGTTGGGTCTGACGGGTCCCCCTCACCCCACCGCGTCGCTGGTCGGGAAGCGGACCCGGCGGCTCTTGGGCCCTCGCGGCGTGGCGTGACAGGCTCCCCGCATGCACCACATGGACTCCGCACCCGACGACCGGGCCGATCGCTCACCAGCGGCGATGCCGGAACCGCCGGCGATACCGGAGCCGACCATGGTGGCCTCGCTCGGCGTCGAGCTCGCCGTGTACGACTTCGGCGGCGACGGGTCTGCACTGCTGTTCGTGCACGCCAACGGCTTCTGTGCTGCGGTCTGGGCCCCTGTGATCTCCCGGCTCGCTGATCATCGCTGCGTGGCGGTCGACCTCCGCGCCCACGGCCGATCCCGACCACACGACGGCGACCTGTCCTGGGACCGACACGGTGACGACCTGCTCGCCGTGACGGACGCGCTGGGTCTGCAACGCGCCGCCGGCGTGGGCCACTCCATGGGCGGTGCCGCCCTGATGCTGGCGGAGCAGACCCGGCCGGGAACGTTCTCCTCGCTCTGGGTCTGGGAGCCGATCGTGTTCCCTCCCGTCGAGCTCCCGCCGGAGGGCAACAGCCTCGCGGACGGCGCGCTCCGCCGCCGCGCCGAGTTCCCCTCGGAGCAGGCGGCCTTCGACAACTTCTCCGGGAAGCCCCCGCTCGACGAGCTCGCTCCCCTGGCGCTGTCGGCCTACGTCCGTCACGGGTTCCGCCCGAGGGCGGGAGGCGCCGTCGAGCTTCGCTGCCCACCCGGGGACGAGTCCGAGCTCTACCGCCAGGGTCCGCGCCACCGAGCCTGGGAGCACCTCGAGGAGGTCCGGTGCCCGGTCACGGTGCTGCGCTCCGAGCCGACCGGCGGAGGTGCCGACCTGATCGCTCCGCTCATCGCCGACCGCATCCCGGGCTCAACGCTCGAGGACCACCCCGAGTTGGGGCACTTCGGTCCGTTGGCCGACTTCGACACCGTGGCGGCCAGCATCCGAGAACACCTGCGCCGGGCCGACACCTGAGCACCTGCCCTCCCCAAGGGTGCGGCGCGCCCGTCCCCGGGCTCCCGGCCCCTGTCGCACCTGGGGCCTAGCATTCGGTCCATGGCCCTGCCGTTGCCGAGCACCCTGTCGCCCTCCAAGGTCTCCTCATTCCGCGAGTGTGCGCTGGCCTTCCGCTTCTCCGCCATCGAGAAGCTCCCGGAGCCTCCGTCCGAGCCGGCGTTGAAGGGCACCCTGGTGCACCGGGCGCTGGAGCTGCTGTTCCACCACGCTTCCCACGAGCGCACCCGGGAGGTCGCGGCCGACTGCCTCGCAGAGGCGGTGGAGGAGCTGCGCAACGGCTCCGAGCTGGCCGCACTCGGCCTCGACGAGGCCGGGGCGGCGCGCTTCTTCGATGAGGCAGCGGCGATGCTGGAGCGCTACTTCGAGCTGGAGGATCCGCGTGAGGTCGAGCCGGTGGGCCTGGAGCTGATGCTCGAAGCCGAGATCGGCGGGGTCGCCGTTCGGGGCATCATCGACCGCCTCGAGCGCGACGCGTCAGGGGCCCTCGTCGTGACCGACTACAAGACGGGCAGGGCCCCGTCGGTCAACCAGGAGCGATCGCGCCTGTCCGGGGTGCACTTCTACGCCTACCTCTGCCGGGAGGCGCTCGGCGAGGTGCCGGCCCGGATCCAGCTGGTCTACCTCGGCCGCGAGCCGCAGATCATCGTCGCGGAGCCCAGCGAGCAGTCGTTGCGGGGTCTGGAGGTGAGGGTCAACGCCGTGTGGACGGCGGTGCAGCGGGCCTGTGAGCGCGAGGACTTCCGTCCCCAGCCCGGGCCGCTGTGCAACTGGTGCGCGTTCCAGGCCTACTGCCCGACCTTCGGAGGCGATCCGGACCTTGCCCGCCAGTCGGCTGCCACCGGGCCGCGATGACCGGCCCGCTGGCGCTCGTGCACCGCTTCGACGCGGCAGTCGAGCGGGTGGTCGCCCCTTCGAGGCGGCACCCGGTGCTGGATCGGGTGATGTACGCGCTCTCCGAGGCCGGCAACCACTCCGCCATCTGGCACGCCATCAACCTCCTGCAGGCCGCCACCGGCGACCCCGCAACACGTCGTGCCGCCCTGCGGCGCAGTGCCATCCAGGTCGCCGAGCAGGCCCTCGTGAACGGTCCGGTGAAGATGGTGTTCCGGCGCTCGCGCCCTGACCACGTGACCGACCACCCCCACGACCTCCGGGTGCCGGTGACCTCGAGCTTCCCCAGCGGACATGCATCCGCCGGCTTCTGCGCCGCCACCCTCCTCAGCGCCGACAACCACCACGACGAGGTCTGGTTCGGGCTCGCTGCCACCATCTCCTGGAGTCGGGTGCACGTCGGCGTCCACCATCCCAGCGACGTGGTCGGCGGCGCGTTGATCGGGTTGGTGCTCGCTCGTCTCGCCAGGCGCGTCTGGCCGTCACCGGCTCGGTAGCCTTCGGCCATGGCCGACCCCGAGGCGACGTCCCGTGACCGCATGAGCGACTTCGAAGCGCTCATGTGGGAGGTCGAGCGCAACCCGATGCTGTCCAACGCCTTCGCCAACCTGACCCTCCTCGACCGCCCGCCCGAGCGGGAGCGCTTCGTCGCCAGGATGGGCCTGGCAGTCCGACGCGTCCCCCGGCTCCGCCAGCGAGCGGTGCCCGCCCCTGGCCGCCTCACCACGCCCGAGTGGCTGGACGACACAGAGTTCGACCTCGACCACCACCTGCGTTGGATGTCCCTCGGTGGCCACGCGACCGAGGAGGAGGTGTGCGACCTCGTCGCCGAGCTCAGCCGACATCCCTTCGACCGGGGTCGGCCGCTGTGGGAGTTCATCGTCATCGAAGGACTGGAGGGGGGCAGAGCGGCGATGCTGCAACGCCTCCACCACACCATCACCGACGGTGAGGGCGGCATCAAGCTCTCGCTGGAGTTCCTCGACCTCGAACGTGAACCAGACCCTGGCGCGGTCTCCGCCCAGACGCCGGCGACCGCGCCACCCGCGCCCGAGCCCGACCTCGAGGGCACGCGCTTCGGGGGGGCTGCTCGAGCCGTCGCCGACGGCGTCCGACAGCGGGGAGGACAGCTCGTCGGCGCGCTCGGCGCCGCCGGTTCGGCCCTGCGCCATCCGGGTGACGCCGCCGCCGTCGCCGCGTCCCTCGCCCGCCAGGCGCTGGTCACCGGCCGATGCTCACCCCTGTGGACCCAACGCTCTCTGCAGCGATGGTTCGGCACCACGGTGCTCGACCTCGCCGACGTCAAGGCTGCCGCCCACGTACTGGGGGGCAGCGTCAACGACTTCTTCGTGACCGGTGCATCTGCCGGCGCAGGGAACTACCACCGCAGCCGAGGTGCGTCGGTCGACCACCTGCGCGTGTCGATGCCGGTCAGCTCCCGACCCGCTCGCCGGCGCACGGAGGCCTCTGGCGAGGACACCGCAGGCAGACCCGCTCCCTCCGGCGGCAACACCTTCTCCCCGACCCAGACCCTGGTGCCTACGGGTGCGTGCGATCCCCGTGACCGCTTCGCGGTGATCCACGAGGCCCTCCACCGCGCCAAGTCGGAACGGTCGCTCGGCGTGTTCGACTCCGCAGCGACGGTGGTCAACCTCTTGCCGAGTGCAGCGCTCGTCGCTGCGGGCGGGATGCTCACAGGCTCCATGGACTTCGTGTGCAGCAACGTCCGAGCGGCGCCGTTCGACGTCTACATCGCCGGCGCGCTGATCGAGGCCAACTACCCGGTCGGGCCGCTCGCCGGTGTGGCCTTCAACCTGACCACGATGTCGTACCGGGGGCAGATGTTCCTCGGCCTCGTGGTCGATCCGGTCGCGGTCGAGGAACCGGAGGCCCTGCTCCACGACATCGAGCGCGGCTACGAGGAGCTCTTCGCTGCGGCCGGGTTGGACTCGGCAGTGGGGTGAGCGACGGGCCCGCAGACCGGCCGAGCGGGCGTCTCAGTTCGTGGACACCTCGGGATCCAGCCGGGAGAGCGCGGAACGCAGGTCGAGGAGGAGGTCGGCCACCTCGGAGGTCGACACGAGCTGGCGCTCCGCGATGTCGCCCAGGCCGCGATCGATCAGCTGCATCGCCTCACGGATCGTCTCCTCGGAGTCGGTGGGAACGTCTCGAACCTCAGTCATCGTGGCTCCCTGTCGATCGCCGGACCGGGTGACCCCGAACAGTCGGGTCCGGCCGGTTGCACCAGCGTACCGCCGACCCCTGACACGGCCATGTCGCTTTCGCCCATGTCACGCCGTGTTCACGGAGAGACCACTCAGTGTGAGCACGGCGAGGTGCTCGGTCGACGCTGGGTGGGAGGCACGGCCGGCCGCTCGGCTCCATGGCTGCGATCGGATTCGGTAGCGTCGAACCATGAACGCACCGGTCGGGGTCACCTTCGCCAGCTTCCAGGCCCTGGGCATCGACGTGGGCACCCGGATCGCCGAGCTCGCACGAGACATGGGGTTCGCCTCCTACTGGACCGCCGAGGCCACCGGCCAGGAGGCCTTCGCCACCCTCGGTGCCATCGGGGCGCGTGTGGGGGGGATGTCGCTGGGCACGGGCGTGCTCGCCGTGCAGCTGCGCACGCCCATGCTGGCCGCCATGGGAGCCGCCACGCTGCAGAGCATCGTGGGCGACCACGACGTGATGCTCGGGGTGGGCATCTCGTCCCCGGTGGTGGTGGGTCGATGGCACGGTGCCCGCTACGGGGACCGGCCCGTGGAGCGGATGCGGGAGTACCTCGAGCTCACCCGGGCGTGCCTCGATGGCGAAGCGGTCAGCCACGACGGCGAGTTCTACTCCGCCGATCGCTTCCGCCTTGGTGTGCGACTGGAGGGGCGCCGCCCCAAGCTGGTGCTCGCGGCCCTCAACGAGCGGATGCTCCGTCTGGCAGGCGAGCTGGCCGACGGCGTGCTGCTCAACTACCTGCCGGCCACCGCGGTTCCCTGGTGCGTCGAACAGGTGCGCGCCGGCGAGGCAGCCGCCGGTCGGAGCCCTGGCTCGTGCACCGTCTACGCCTATGTGCACGTCGGGGTGTGCGACGCCGATGCCGCCCGCTCACCCGCCCGCAAGGACCTGTTCTCCTACGCCGTGGTGCCCGCGTATGCCAAGGCATTCGCCCGCGCCGGGTTCGCCGACGAGATCGCCGCGCTCGGCAAGGCGCATGCCGCCCGCGATCGGGACGGGGCCCTGGCGGCGGTGTCGGATCGGATGGTCGATGCCATCGACATCTGCGGTGACGCCGATCACGTGGCTGCCGCGACGGCAGCGTACGTCGAGGCCGGTGTGGAGCATCCGGTGATCATGCCCCTGCCCTGGGGCCCGGAACGGGTGACCACCATCGAGTCCACGCTGGCGGCGGTGAGGCCCCGATGAGCCCGGCCGGCGAGCACCGACCGTGCAACCCTCCCGTCGACCCGCGAGGCCTGGTGTCGGTGGTGACCGGTGGGGCCGGGGGCATCGGCCGCGCACTCGGTCGGCGGCTGCACGACGCGGGTGCGTCCGTGGTGGTACTCGCCGACCTCGACCCGAGCTGGTCGGCCGAGGTGGCGACGCACGTGGCCTCCGAGGCCGAGGGACCGGGGAGCGTGGAAGGGGTCGCTCTGGACGTCACCGACGAGGCCGCGACGGCTCGACTGGTGGCCGAGCTCACGGAGCGCCACGGCGGCGTCGACCTGTGGTGCGCCAACGCGGGCGTGGCCACGGGCGCGGGGATCGACGCCGATCCCGCCACCTGGCAGCGGGTCTGGGAGGTCAACGTGCTCGGCGGCCTCCACGCCGCCCGCGTCCTGCTCCCGCTCTGGCAGGAGCGAGGCCACGGACACCTGATGATCACGGCCTCCGCCGCCGGGCTGCTCACCAACCTGGGGGACGCGCCGTACTCGGTGACCAAGCACGCAGCGGTAGGGCTGGCCGAGTGGCTCGCCATCACCCACGGCGGCGACGGCATCGGCGTGTCGTGCCTGTGCCCCCAGGGTGTGCGCACCCCGATGCTGTTCGGCGAGGACGCCGAGGACCTCCCCCGGTCCGGGCGCGGGCCGTCCGCCGGCGACATCGCCGGCTCCCTGGCGGCGAGGGCGGTGCACGGCCAGCGCATACTCGAACCCGACGAGGTGGCAGCCATGGCCCTGGAGGCGCTGGCTGCCGGCGAGTTCCTCATCCTCCCCCACGACGAGGTGGCCGGCTACGAGCAGAACCGAGCGGCGGACCACGGCCGATGGATCCGCGGCATGCGACGCCTCCAGGCGAGCCTCGGACCGCCCTGACGCTCGTGGACCGCCCCGATCGCCACGCCGCCACACTGGCCGTCTACGAGGTACGCGCAGGGGAGTGGGCCGCTCGACGCCGCGCCCCGCTCGAGGCAGCCGCAGCCTTCACCGCCTGGGTCGGTCGTGAGGCTCCGGCCCACGGCGCCGTGGCCGACCTGGGCTGCGGACCCGGTTGGCACCTGCCGGCCCTGCCGGAGCACACGATCGCGCTCGACGGTGCGGCCGCGCTGCTGGCGATGGTGCCAGAGCACCAAGGCTCCGCGCCCAGGGTGCGGGCCGACCTGCGCAGCCTGCCGTTCCGCCGTGGTGCACTGCGCGCCGCCTGGGCCAGCCGGAGCTACGTGCACGTCGCCCGCCCACAGATGCCGATGGCGCTGTGGGACCTGCACCGCACCCTTCGGGTCGACGGACTGGCCGAGCTGGTGCTCTTCCCCGGTGACGCCGAGCACGCGCGCTTCGAGGACGACGACTTCCCCGGCCGGTCCTTCTCGCTATGGCCGGCCCAGCTCCTGCGCGACGTGCTCGAAGGCGCGGGCTTCGCCGTCGACTCCTGGGACGAAGACGCCCCTGGCCGAGCGGGTCACTCACCGATGCTGCGGCTGCGGCTCCGCCGGCTGCACACGCTGGCCGACACCGTCGGCCCAGAGATGTCGCTGCTGCTGGTGGGGCTCAACCCATCTCTGCACGCTGCGGACGCCGGTGTCGGCTTCAGCGGCCCGGGCAACCGGGGCTGGCCCGCCCTGATGGCCGCGCGGATCGCCACCGTCGCCCGCGATCCCTCACGGCTTCTGGACGATCACGGCGTGGGCATGACCGACCTCGTCAAGCGGGCGACGCCGAAGGCAGCAGAGCTGCGCCCCGAGGAGTACCGCCGCGGGATCGAGCGCCTCGACCGTCTGTGCACCTGGCTGCGACCGGCGGCGGTGTGCGTCGTGGGCCTCACCGGCTGGCGTCACGCCACGCGCACGCGTGCGACCGTGGGAGAGCAGGAGCGCCGCGTCGGCGGCCGACCGGTCTGGGTCATGCCCAACCCCAGCGGCCTCAACGCCGCCACCAGCCTCGACGACCTGGTGAACCACCTCCGCAGCGCCCGTCAGCTCGCCGCCCGCAGCGAGCGGAACGTCGGCGGGGTCGGCGGCGGGCGATGATCTAACCTGCCGGCGGAGCCGTCGAGGGGACGGTACGGCCGAGGGGGTCGACGTGGCGAAGCTGTCAGGCATCGAGGTCCGGCTGGGTCCGGAGGACGAGTACATGCACCCGGGCCCCGAACCCACCTTCAACGAGTCCATGTACTTCAACACCTACGATCCCGTGACCGACGTCGGTGTGTTCCTGCGGATCGGCAACCGACCCAACGAGGGCTACGCCGAGGTCACCACCTGCATCTACCTGCCCGACGGCCGGGTGGCGTTCATGTTCGGTCGGCCGGAGATCGGCGACAACGAACGGTTCGACGCCGGGGGCGCTCGCTTCGAGGTGGTCACCCCCTTCGAGGAGCTGCGCATCGGCTACGAGGGAAAGGTCGTCACCCTGGAGCATCCCCTCGACATGGCCGACCCGCGGGCTGCGTTCACCGCCAACCCGTGGGAGGACTGCACGGTCGAGCTGACCGTCCGCGGCGCCGCCGACCCGTGGGGCGGTGAGCCGGAGATCAAGATCGAGCGCGAGGGCGAGGAGTTCGCCAAGGGCCACTACGAGCAGCTCACGACCTCCACCGGGACCCTCCGGGTGGCCGACCTCGAGCTGCCGATCGACGGCAGGGGCCTGCGCGACCACTCCTGGGGGCCGCGCACCTGGCAGGCGCCGTGGTACTACCGCTGGCTGACGGTGAACATGGGCGACGGCACGGGCATGATGCTGTCGCGCATCGCCCGCCAGGACAGCGACGGCATCCGCAACGGCTTCGCCTGGGACGGCACCCGATTGCTCGACGTCCACGACATCCGGCTGTCCACCGGCTGGGAGGGCGACGACCAGCACCATGCCACGATCGCCGCCGACTTCGTCGTGGATCGCCCCGACGGCAGCTCCGAGCAGCGCCGCCTCACCGGCGAGGTGCTCAACCTGATCCCGCTGCGGAACCGCCGTGACGAGAAGGTCACCCGGATCTCCGAGGGCCTGACCCGCTGGCACCTCTCGGATCCCCTCGACCCGGCGCACGCACCCGCAGGCGGTGGCGACCCAGCCCTCGTCGGCTACGGCTGGTCCGAGTACCTCGACCAGATCGTCGACGGCACCCCGGTCGGCAAGGACGAGTGATCGGCGCTGCGGGCGTGTTCCGAAGGAACCGGGTGCCCGCCGGGCAGGCAGCACGGCCGGCCCGGGGCAGGGGCCCCTCAGAACTTGAGGTCACGTCGGTCGAAGGCCCACGTCCCGACGGCCACGAACAGCGCGGCCAGCCCGAAGGGCAGCAGCGTGTTGAGCCAGTTCGGTGGGGTCGTCACCGGGTTGTCGCGCAGCATCCAGAACCAGGGCGAGCCCCAGCGGAGGTCCTCCATCACCTCGGCGATCGGGGCGAGCGCCTGCACCAGGAACCCGACCACGGCCACCGCCGAGCCGACGGCGATGGCCAGCCCTTTCGACCCGGTCGCCGCACCGACGGCGAACACCAGCGTCGCCAGCACCATCACGAAGGCCAGCATCTGCAGCCCCGCGCTCCACAGCGCCCACCAGGCCAGCCCGTCGTCGAGCCCCACGACGGGGGACACGGCGACGAGCACCAGTGTCGACACCACGGTCAGCAGTGCGCTCAGCACCAGCGTGCCACCGACGCGCTCGAGGGCCACCCGTCGGCGTGACACCGGGTTGGCCAGGGTGAGCTCCAGGGTGCCGTCGGCTTCCGAGCCCGCGACGCTCCACGCTGCGAGGCCGAAGGCAAGGATCATCACCACGATCGGGTACATGTTGGAGTAGAGCTGGCTGACGAGGTAGCCCTCCGGCGAGGTCATGCTCTCCCCCGCCAGCCCGAACGCCTCCTGGAGTCCCTCGGGCAGCGACTCCATGTACTCGTTGAAGGCGTCGCCCGAGTCGCGCACCGACGGGTAGAAGGCGATCATCAGCACCATCAGCAACGACACGCCGATCAGCCAGAACGCCATCGAGCGCGTGCGCTCGGACATCATCCTCCTGGTGATGGCTCCTGGGGCGCTCACCGGCCGGCCTCGAGTTGGTCGGGCCCCTGATCGGCCTCGTCGGCCTGATCGCTCTGATCGAAGGCTCCGTAGAACACGTCGTCCAGGACGAGCGGATCCGTGCTCAGGTGCACCGCGCCGAGCTCGGCCAGCCGTTCCAGCAGCGGAGCGATCCGCCCCTTGATCACGAGGTCAGCGGTGTCGCCGTCGACCTCCAGGCTCACCAGCTCGACGCCTGCGAAGTCGGTGATGAGGACCGGGTGCTCGAAGCGCACGTGCATGGACTGTCGGGCGGTCACCTCCTGGAGGCCGGCCACGCTGTCCTCCACCACCAGCCGACCCGTACGCAGGATCCCCACCCGGTCTGCCACCTCCTCCACCTCGAAGATGATGTGGCTGCTGAAGAGCACGGCGCTGCCCTGGCGCTGGCGTTCCCGGACCAGGTCGATCACCTCCCGCTGCATGAGCGGATCGAGACCGCTGGTGGGTTCGTCGAGCACCACCACCTCGGGTTCGTGCATGAAGGCCTGCACCACCCCGACCTTCTGGCGGTTGCCCTTGGAGAGCTCCCCGAAGCGGCGATCGGGATCGAGGTGGAGCCGCTCGCAGAGCTCGTCGACCCGCCCGGCGTGCACTCCGCCCCGAAGGTCGGCGAACCAGTCGAGCAGGCTGCGGACGTGTGCCTTGGGCTCCAGGCGGAGGTCGCCGGGGAGGTACCCGATCCTCCGCCGGATCGACAGGTCGCGGGCGTCGCCACCCAGCACCCGGGCGGCGCCGTAGGTGGGGTTGAGGTAGCCCAGGAGCGTGCGGATGCACGTGGTCTTTCCGGCACCGTTGGGACCGAGCATCCCGTACACCTCGCCGGCGGACACCCGCAGGTCGATCCCGTCGACGGCATGGACCTCGCCGAAGTGCTTGTGCAGTCCCTGGATCTCGATCAACGGTTGGGCCATGGGTGCTCCGAACCCGGAGGGTGACCTGTCGAGGTGCGAGGGAGGTCGTCCGAACCCCGCCACAGTAGGCGCGCGTCGAGGACCCAGCGCGCTGTCCCACCTCACGATCTCGGTGTCGGTCCGTGCTGTCAACGGCACACCCGTATGGCGTTTCCCTCATCGATGGCCGCCCCGGACCGACTGGTGTGGGGTCGGCCATCGGCCACGGCCGCCAGCAGGCAGAGGAGAGCACGCCATGGATGCCGGACACCCGAACCCAGAGACCACACGAGGACGCCGCCGTTGGTGGGCCTTGGCCGTCCTCGCCCTCGTCGCCCAGTGCCTGGTGGTGACCCTGGCCGAGCCCGCCGCCCAGGCCGGTTCGTCCACCCACGGCCTGGCGACGCTGTACGTGAACCCCGGAGGCGGGCTGCAGGCCGACGGGTCCGACGGCCTGCGGCTCCAGATCAACGGGTCCTCGGGCATGGACGAGATCCGCTACCGCAACACCACCCAGTACTGCTGCTCGAGCGTGGCGCCCATGTTGAACATCGGCGGCACACTCTGGGGTGAGGCCGGGCCGGCCTACAGCAGCAACGGGACCAGCTGGACCAACGTCGAGTACGTGTCCATGTCGGGCAGCTCCTCGGCCACCGGTGGCACCGACGCCGGCACCGGCACCGCCCATGTGCGCTATACCGCCGTGCAGGGCGGCCTCACCTACGTGCTCGACCGCCAGGTCTCCTACACCTTCCCCAACAGCTACTACACCGACGCCTACACGGTGACCATCCCCGCCGGCAACGCCGCGACGGTCAAGTTCTACTTCGGCGGTGACACCGCCCCGGGCAGCTCCGACTCGGGCTACGGCATCATGCTCACCGCCCCGGTGCGCTCCGTCATCTCCCTCAACCAGAGCAGCGGGATCCTCGTCGGCTACAGAGAGGTCGCCGGCGGCAAGGCGTTCGACGGCGCCACGTCCCAGGGCTACAGCATCCCGTATGCGACGGTGCGGTCCGGGGGCGACATCGGCTTCACCGTCAACGCCGCCAACCACGACGCCGGCCTGATGGTCCAGTGGAACTTCGGAACCCAACCCGGCACCTACCCGGCGACCCTGCAGACCTTCACCACCGCCCAGGGGACCGGGCTGTCGGCCGCCTTCCGGGAGCCGAGCATCACGGCGGGCGGTAGCACGCTGCTCGACCTGTCGGTCACCAACAGCTCGCTCAGCACCGTCAACGGCCTCGGCTACACCTTCACCCTGCCCTCCGGCCTGGTCATCGCCGAGGCGCCGCCGGCCCCCTCGCCGTCGAACGGCTGCGGCGGCACGCTGAGCGCCAACTACGGGACCGGCACGATCACCTACTCCGGCGGTTCCGTGGCCGGTGCGGCCAACTGCGTCGTGTCCGTGCCGGTCACCTCGGCCACGGCCGGCACCTACCAGATCACCTCCGCCTCGGCGACGGGCCTGAGCAGCCTCAGCAACGAGGTGGGAAGCTCCTCGTTGGTCGTGAACCCCGCACCCACACCTCCCCCACCCCCACCACCGCCTCCACCACCACCGACTCCACCCGCTCCCGAGCCGACACCGACCCCCGATCCCGGACCGGTGACCTGTCCCGTGCTGCCCATCGAGGTCACCCCAGAGAACTCCTACGGCGCCGGGATCGCCTGGTGGGTGTGCCGCATGCACCTCGTCGGCGGCCTGTGGCAGGGCAGGATCGCGCTGGTGCTGCTGCCCCGGGACTGGTTCCACTGCCCGAACCCGCCCGCCCGCCACTGGCCGCTGCCGGGCACCGAGTTCGGCGCCTGGCTCCTGCAGGTGCACTGCGGGTACCGGCCCGTGGGGGTCCGAACCCCCAGAGGCCTGGTCCAGGTGCTGGATCCGCCACCGTCCCAGTGGTGGCGGTTCTGGGCGGGTTGACCTCCAGACCCACCCGCAGCTGCCCACCAGAGCGCCGGCGGTTCGGAGTCCGTCGGCGCTGACGGCGGACGGTGCCCGTCCAGCGCGGAGCGGAGCACCCACCTCCCGCGGCCGGCGCCAGAGGTGAACGCTGTACAGTCCCACCGACCGCCAGGACGGGGAGACCGATGACGACCATCGACGAGCTGTGGGCCGGGGTGACCGAGCCCTACCTGCAAGGGCACTTCGAGCCGGTGCGCGACGAGCGCGACGACCCCGACCTCGAGGTGATCGGGGAGCTGCCGGCGGGATTGCGCGGCGTGTACATGCGCAACGGTGCCAACGCCTACTTCCCGCCGCCGGGTCGCTACCACCCCTTCGACGGCGACGGCATGCTCCACGCCGTGGAGCTCGACGGCGAGGGGGGTGCCAGCTACCGAAACCGGTGGGTGCGCTCGAAGGGACTGGAGTACGAGCGCTCGGTGGGCCACGCCGTCTACGGCGGGCTCTCGGAGTACGTGGTCCCCTCCAACGAGGCCCTCCAAGAGGGTGGGTTCATCAAGAACACCGCCAACACCAGCATCGTGCGCCACGCCGGTCGGTACCTGGCCCTCATGGAGGGCGCCCACCCCACCGAGGTCACCCGGCAGCTCGACACCGTCGGCGAGTTCGACTTCGACGGTCGCCTGGCCGGCGCCATGACAGCTCACCCCCGACTCGACCCCGACACGGGCGAGCTGCTCGTCTTCGGCTACTCCCCGTTCCCGCCGTACCTGCGCTACCACGTGATCTCCCCCACCGGTGAGCTCACCCGCAGCACCGAGATCCCCATCGGCCGGTCGGTGATGATGCACGACTTCGTCACCACCCCCGACCACGTGCTGTTCTTCGACATGCCGGCGATCTTCGACCTCGAGGCTCTGGTCGGCGGCGGCGGCGCCTCCATCCGCTGGCGTCCTGAGCTGGGTGCCCGCATCGGCGTCCTCCCACGCGACGGCGACGGTGACGACATCCGCTGGATCGAGGTGGACCCCTTCTACGTGTTCCACTTCATGAACGCCTACGAGGACCCCGGTGGCGACATCGTGGTCGACGGCTGCCGCTCGATGGCCATGCCCACCTCCTTCGGCGACGACCCCCCGCCGGAGCAGCACGTTCGCCCGTACCTGTGGCAGTGGCGGATCGACCCGCTGGCAGGCACCGTCACGGACCGCCAGATGCACGATCGCACCGGTGACTTCCCCCGGATCAACGACCACCGCAACGGCAAGGCCTACCGCTACGGCGCCCACGCCCACACCGGGTCCTGGGAGCAGGGGCTGGACGTTCGCTTCGACGGCACCGTCTTCTTCGACCACGCCGACGGGACCTACCAGGAGTACCTCTACGGCCCCGATCACGCCTGCGGAGAAGCGGTGTTCGCCCCCGATCCCGACGGCACAGCGGAGAACGACGGCTGGTGGATCAACTTCGTCACCGACCTGTCGGAGAACCGCACCGAGCTGGTGCTGCTGGACGCGCGGGACATCACCGACGGCCCCGTGGCCCGCGTCGTGATGCCCCGCCGCCTGCCCTTCGGGTTCCACGGCAACTGGATGCCGGACAGCTGAGTCGGCACTCGAGGTCCTGTTCTGCGAGAGGTGTCGCCACCGACACCTCTCGCAGAACAGAAGGGGTTCCGCGAGACTCACGACCGTGCTGCTCCACGAGATCCTCGACAACGCGGCCCGGACCGAGCCCGACACCACGGCGCTGGTCGCCGAAGGGCGCCGCTGGAGCTTCGCCGAGCTCCACGCGGACGTGCGGTCGCTCGCCGAGAACCTGGCAGCGCTGATCGAACCGGGTGATCGGGTGGCGGTGGTGGCCGAGAACCGGGCCGCCTACGTAGCGGCCCTCTACGCCGTGCCCGCAGCGGGCGGGATCCTCGTGTTCGGCAACACCCGCCACACCCCCGGCGAGCTCGCCGAGGTGGTCCAGCGCTGCGACGCCACGGTGCTGATCGGCACCGCCGACCACCTCGAGCGCCTCGCCGAACCCGAGCTCCTCACCGTGGCGCACCGCATCTGCCTCGACGACCGCACCCCCGGGGCGCTCGGCGTCTCCGAGCTGCTCGCCTCGGTCCCCCCGGCCGAGCATCCGGGGACCGCAGCCCCGGAGCGTCCACCGAACCCCCCGAGCTCCCATGCCGGGGACGTGGCATGGCTGCTGTTCACCTCCGGCACGACCGGCCGTGCGAAGGGCGCCATGCTCACCCACCGCAGCCTCGTCGCCGCCGCTCTGAACACCACCATGGCCCGGCCGGTGGCGGAGGATGAGGTGTACCTGTTCCCCTTCCCCCTGTTCCACGTCGCCGCGTACAACGTGGTGCACCACCACCTGCGCCGGCGAACGGTGGTGCTCCTCCCCCGCTTCGATCCCGTCGAGGTGATGGCCGCCATCGAGGCCGAGGGGGTCACCTCGGTGTCGCTGGCACCCACCATGTTGGCCATGCTGCTCGACCACCCGGACCGCCGCCGCTACGACCTGAGCAGTCTGCGCACCGTCTCCTACGGCGCGGCGGCGATGCCGCGGAACCTGCTGCACCGGGTGCTGGCCGAATGGCCAGCGGTCGGGCTCGCGCAGGGCTACGGGATGACCGAGCTGTCGGGCAACGCCGTGTTCCTGTCACCCGAGGACCACAGACGGGCAGCCGACGACGACCCCGATCTCCTCACCGCCGCGGGCCGTCCTGCTCCCTTGGCGGCCCTGCGCATCGTGGACGATCGCGGCGGCGACGTGTCACCCGGGGAGACCGGGGAGATCCTGGTGCGCGGCGACCAGGTGTGCGCCGGCTACTGGCGTGATCCGGAGGCGACCGCCGCCGCCATCTCGCGGGGCTGGTTGCACACCGGCGACGTCGGTCGCATCGATCCACGCGGCTACCTGCACGTGGTCGATCGCAAGAAGGACGTCATCATCACCGGCGGGGAGAACGTGAGCTCCCGCGAGGTGGAGGACGCGCTGGGCACCCACCCAGGGGTCGCCTCGGTGGCGATCGTCGGGATGGCCGACGACACCTGGGGCGAGGTGGTGGTGGCAGCGCTGGTACCGGCCGACCCCACCAACCCGCCGACCCTGCACGAGCTCCGCTCGCACGTGGCCCACCTCGCCGGCTTCAAGCACCCGCGCGCCGTGATGGTGATCGAGACGCTGCCCACGAACGCCTCGGGCAAGGTGGACAAGGTCGCCCTACGAGCCCTGGCGGCGGAGGTTCCCCCGGCCGGCTGACCACCTGTCGCGCACGTTCCGGCGCGTCGCTGTCGACGACCGCGTGCTCAGCGAGGAGCGAGGTCGCGGATGGCCTGGCGCTGGTCGATGCCGAAGGGGAGCACGGCCAGTGCCGGGGTGGTCACCCCCGCCTCCACATAGCGGTCGATGTGCTCCCGGCAGTCCTCCGGCGACCCGTGCACGATCAACTCGTCCACCAGCGACGCCGGGATGGCCTCCAGCGCCGCCTTGCGGTCGCCCTCGCGCCAGCACCGCCACATGTCCGCCAGCTGCTCCCCCCGCCCGAGCCACTCGTGGAAGGCGGCGTAGACGGGGACGTTGAGGTAGGCGGCGATGGCGTAGCGACCCATGGCCAGCACCGTGTCCCGGTCGGTGGTCGGCGCCACGAAGATGCGGGCCACGATCTCGGGGGCCGACCTGTCGGCCCCAGCGGCAGCCTCGGCCACGATGGGTGCCACGGTGCGCACGTCCTCGGCCGAGAGCCAGTTGATGATGGCGCCGTCGCTGTGGCCGCCCGCGAGGCGCAGCATCCCCTCTCGCAGCGCGGCGATCAGGATCGCCGGCGGCTCGGCCGGACGGAGGCCGAGGGTGAACTTGCGGATCTCACTCCCACCGAAGGTGCCCGAGATGCGCTCGCCCTCCAGCGCCTGGCGGAGGAACGCCACCATGTCGCGCACCTGGCGGTAGGGCTCGGCGAAGGGGATGCCGTTCCAGTTCTCGACGATCACGTTCGAGGAGGTGCCGATGCCGAAGGCGACACGTCCCGGGGCGGCGTCGGCGAGGGACGCCACGCTCTGGGCGAGGCAGGCTGGTCCGCGCGTGTAGGCGGGTACGATCGCCGTGCCGAGACGCAGCTCGGGCGCCCACGCCGCCGCCAGGGTAAGCGGGGTGAAGGCGTCGGCCCCGTCGGCCTCTGCGGACCACACGTCGGTGTAGCCGAGATCGACCAGCTCCCGGTACCACTCCGCGTGGTCGGCGAGGGCCACACCGGAGAAGGGGACGGTCATGCCGTAGCGCTGGGGGGGTCGTTCCATGCGCCGCAGAGTATTCGCTGCCGGAGGCTCACCACCGGACGGCGGGCCGGCGACGATCAGGTCAGCGGCCGCGGCTCGCGCACCAACGCCGACTGGGAGGCGGCGGCCAGCAGGGTGCGGTCGGCGGACCAGATGTACACCGTGCCGTGACCGAAGCCGTTGGCCAGCCCCTCCACCCGGATGTCGACCAGGGCCCATTCGGTGGGCACCAGTCGGATCACCCGAAGGGTGTTGTCCAAGCTGTTGGAGGGCAGCCACACGCCCTGGGACTGGGAGATGCCGAAGGGCACGTAGTCACCGAGGATGGCCAGCGTGGCGGCCGAGAGGTCGATGCTCGCTCCCTCGGCGCTGGGTAGGCGCACCCACAGCGCGGTACGACCGTCGGCCACGGGGTTGCCCTCGAGCTCGTCCCACTGGCGGCCCTTGGCCAGTCGCATGTCCTGGCGGGTCATGATCGAGCGATCGTCGTGGAGGCGGGGCGGCCGTTGCGGGCACTCGTCGGGCCCGGGGACGTCCGGCCAGTCCACCCACTGCCCGCGGTTGGGAAGCTCCCGGTGACCCAGGGCGGCGTTGACCGTCAGGATCTCCCGGTCGCCCACCTTGGCCACGGCTCGGGCCTGGGTGGTCCGGTGGCCGGCCACCGCCACGATCACGTCGAGGTCGACCACCTCGTCGACCATGGCGAAGCTGAGGTACTGGGCCGTGGCCCACACGACGGGGCGATCGGTCGCCGCCTCCATGGCGGCGACCGCGGCACCGAGCCCGCATCCCCCGAAGAGGAACCTGCCCCCGGTGGCGATGCCCTCGGTGACGGGGAGGAACCAGCGGTGGGGGTTGTGGGTGGGCTGCAGGCCCAGCCATTCGGCGGCGTCCATCGCCGTGCAGGCTAACGCCGGTGCCGCCAGGCACCTGCACGGCGGGCTGGCTGGCGGGTGCGGTGCCCGCATCGGCCTCGCACTGCACCGGCTCGCTGCACTCGTTCGCACGTCGCCGGCGTGCCGGCCGCAACCCTGCGCGCTCTGCCTTCAGGTCACCTCTGGAGGCGCAGAGCTCCATACCGGGTTCTCTGTGCCTCCAGAACCCATCCGAAGGCAGCCATGCACCTGGAAGTGGCTCGGGCGGGATCGCCGAGCGCCCGCCGTAGCCTCAAGGGGTGAACCAGGTCCTCCCGCTGGTGCTCCCGCTCTCCCTCGGGGCGGCGGTGAGCCCCACGCTGCTCACGATCGTGCTGCTGATCCTGGCCGGCAAGGTCGACCGCAAGCCCCGCGCCTGGGCGTTCACCCTCGGCGTCGGCGTGGTGGCAGTGGGAGCCATCGTGCTCTTCGCCACCGTGTGGTCGAGGGTGAAGCTGGGGTCCTCCCACCCGAGCGACTCGAGCCGGATCATCCACGGCCTGCTCGCCGCCACCCTGGTGGCGTTGGGCATCCACGCGCTGGTGCGCAAGGAGCCCAACGGACCGCACCCGTCGCGGGCGAAGCAGCGCATGGCGGACGCCCGCCCGAGGATGTTCTTCGGGATCGGGGCCGTCGCCATGGCGTCGAACTTCTCCAGCCTCGTGCTCATGGTGGCGGCGACCCATGAGATCACCAAGGACCTCCACGGCGCCGACCAGCTGCCGCTGCTGACGTTCCTGTTCCTGTGCGCCTGGGCACCCGTGCTCGTGCCGACGCTGTCGACCACCCTCATGGGCCCCCGGGCGGATCCCGCCCTCGACCGACTCAACCGGTTCACCACCGCCCACTCCCGCCAGATCAACGCCGGGATCTGCATCCTGTTCGCCGTGATCCTCGGCTACGGCGCCGTGAAGTGACTGGTGACCCGCCCCAGGGATGGTGTCCCGACAGCGATGTCACACCCCTGGTGCACAGTGGACCCATGAACCGCCAGCTCGTACTCCTCGAGGTCCCCACCTTGCCGGAGCCCACCGCCGATCGGCCCGGAACCACCGCAGCCAACGCCGCACCGACGCGCCTCACCCAGGCCGAGATCAACCGACGTGGGGCGGAGGCCGCTCGCAAGGCCCTCCGGGCCGCGTCGCAGCGGGCAGCCGCCCGCGACGCCGCCCGACGGGCAGCACGCCAGTCGGCGCTCTTCGCCCGCCTCGGGGTGGACGCACCTCCGTCGTCTCCCCGCCGATCCCCGGCTGCCTGAGCACCGCCGCACTGGTCGCCCACCGGACCGGTTCCTAGGATGCGCCCCATGTCCGAGGTCGTGATCATCGAAGCCCTCCGCTCGCCCATCGGCCGCCGCAAGGGCGGCCTGGCAGGCGTCCACCCCGCCGACCTGCTCTCCCGAGTGCTGGGGGCCCTCGTGGAGCGCACGGGCATCGACCCCGCCGAGGTCGGCCAAGTGGTCGGCGGCTGCGTCAGCCAGGTCGGCGAGCAGTCGTTCAACCTCACTCGCACCGCCTGGTTGACCGCCGGGCTCCCCATGGAGACCGCCGCCACCACCGTGGACACCCAGTGCGGCTCCTCCCAGCAGGCGACGAACCTGGCGACCTCGCTGGTGAGCGCCGGCGTGGTCGACGTCGCCATCGCCTGCGGCGTGGAGTCGATGAGCCGGATCCCGATCGGCGCCAACTCCTCCAAGAAGCTCGGCCTCGGCGTACCCATCCCCAAGCCGTACTTCGGCCGCTACGAGTTCACCTCCCAGTTCGAAGGCGCCGAGCGCATCGCCGAGCGTTGGGAGATCACCCGGGCCGACTGCGACGCCTTCGGCCTCGCCTCCCAGCAGCGTGCCGCCCGGGCATGGGAGGAGGACCGCTTCGCCGGTCAGGTCGTGCCCATCGAGGCGCCCGACCTCGACGACGAGGGCAACCCTCTCGACACGACCCACCTCGTCGAGCGCGACGAAGGCCTGCGCGACACCAGCCTCGAGGCGCTGGCCAAGCTGAAGCCCGTCGCCCGTGAGGACGGCGTGCACACCGCGGGATCGTCGTCGCAGATCTCCGACGGTGCAGCGGCCGTCCTGGTGACCACCGCCGAGACCGCCGAGCGGCTCGGGCTGACGCCCCGCGCCCGGGTGGTCGACACCTGCCTCGTCGGCGTCGACCCCGTGCTGATGCTCACCGGCCCCATCGACGCCACCCGCCGCCTGCTCGCACGCACCGGACACCCCATCGACGACATCGACCTGTTCGAGATCAACGAGGCCTTCGCCTCGGTGGTGCTGGCATGGGCCAGGGAGGTGGGTGCCGACCTCGAGCGCACCAACCCCAACGGGGGGGCCATCGCCCTCGGCCATCCGCTGGGTGCCACCGGGGCGTTCCTGCTCACCAAGGCGCTGCACGAGCTGCACCGCACCGGCGGCGACCGCGCCCTGATCAGCATGTGCTGCGGTGGGGGACTGGGCACCGGCACGCTCATCGAGCGTGTCTGACCAGCGGCCGCGGCCCGCGGGTCTGCTGCTCGCGCTCGTGGGGCTCGCCGTGCTCCTGACGGCCTGCGGTGGCGACCCCACATCGACGACGAGAGGTGCTTCGTCCTCGACGGACGATGATGCGGCCACCGCCGTGGTCGTGCGGATCGTCGACGGCGACACGCTCGTGGTGGAGTCCGACGGCGAAGAGGACCGCATCCGCCTCATCGGCATCGACACGCCCGAGAGCGTCAAGCCCGGCACGCCCGTGGAGTGCTTCGGCAAGGAGGCCTCCGCCCACCTCGAGACCCTGGTCCCCGAAGGCACCCCCGTGCGCCTGGAACGCGACGTCGAGGCCCGTGACCGCTACGAGCGGCTCCTCGCCTACGTCTACCGGGCAGAGGACGACCTCTTCGTCAACCAGGAGATGGTCGCCGCCGGCTACGCCCAGCCCGCCACCTATCCGCCGAACGTGGCCCACACCGACGAGCTGGTGACCGCCGGACGCCGGGCGCGCGAGCAGGGCCTCGGGCTCTGGTCCGCCTGCGGCGGCGACGACCTGTACGGCTGATCGACCCACACCTGGGCGATCAGCGGCGACGACCCGTGGAGCCGGGGCGATGCCCGCTCAGCCCTTGCGCTGGAGGTCGCGCAGCTCCCGCCACCCGAGCAGCACCGCGCCGCTGCGCTGCACCATTGCCCGCAACTCGGAGTCGCGGGTCAACAGCGCGTGGTCGTCCACGCGGGCGGCCCAGTCGGGAGCGAACGAACGCAGCTCCCCGCTGTCGCAGGCGGGGTGGAAGTAGACCTCGGTCACCCCGGGCCGGAGGTCCATGACGGCACGCTCCACCGTGCGCCGGCTGCCCACGCCCTCCGTGACGAGCACGAGGTGGTCTGGGCTCACCACGCCTTCCTCCGCCGCCAGATCTCGGAAGGGGAACCCCACGGGCTCCTGGGTGTCCGCATCGGACAACCGGATCGGCAACGCGAAGTCCACCGCCAGGTCGAGGTAGACGTCGAAGAACTCCGGGCGCAGCTGGAGGGCGCCCATGTGGCTGTCGAGGTGGGTGACGTCGAAGCCCCAGAGGATGGCGCGCTCGACCTGGGCGCGCAGCTCCCGACGAGCTTCGTCGAGGTCGGCGTGGTCCCACACGTCGAGGAGCGTGGCAGGGAACCCTCCGTCGCCGCCGAGGAGGGACGGAGCCTGGGTGCACGGCCCCCAGCGGTACAGCTCGAACTCAGCGTTCAGCGTGAGGTGCACCCCCACGTCCTCGCCGCGGTAGCGGGCGGCCGCCTCCCTGGCCCAGGGGCAGGGGACCATCAGCGATGCGGACGTGCCCAGGCCCTCACGCAGCGACTCGTACACACCCTCGTTGGCTGCGTGGCACATGCCGAGGTCGTCGCAGTTGACGATCAGCAGCCGGTCGTCGGCTGCGTACCCCAGTCGTTCGGCGAGGCTGCTCACCCCACCCACGCTACCGGCCGGGGATTCCGGCGAAGAGGTCGTCCTCGGGGGGCTCCGAATCCACCAGTGAGCGGGCCAGGATGTAGTCGTCCCAGGGATGCACGTCGCGTGCCACCTCGGTCGGCAGGCCGAACCAGAACGGGGACTCCGGATCGACCTGCGTCGCGTGGGCCAGCAGCGCCTTCTCCCTCACGTCGTAGTGCTCGGCGATCGGGACCAGCGTGGTCACCCGGTCATCGTGCTCCAGGTTGCGCATCCGCTCCATCCAGTCCTCGCCGAAGGGCGACTCCAGGCCCAACTCGAGGAACTTCTCGTGCAGCCCCAACATCCGGCGCCTCGACCACACCGTGTAGTACAGCTTCAGCGGCTGCCACGGCTCCCCTGCCTCGGGATACCAGTAGGGGTCCGCTGCCCGCTCGAAGGCCGGCACGGAGATGTCGTGCACCCGCAGGTGATCGGGGTGGGCGTAGTGGCGCTGGTCGTCCCCGTAGGTCACGATCACCAGCGGCCGGTCACGACGGATGATGGCGACGAGCCGCCCGATCGCCTCGTCGAAGTCCGCGTTCCAGAAGTTGTCCTCCCTGGCGTTCACCTCGGTGTCGGGCATCCCCGAGTCGTGGTAGCCGAGCAGCTCCACCGTGTCGTAGCCGATGATGGCCGCCGAGCGCATCAGCTCCTCCCGGCGTACCTCGGCCAACCGCTCCCGAACCTCGGGGCGATCCATGGCCGGGTTGAGGATGTCCCCGGCCTCACCTCCGGTGCAGCACACCAGGGTGGCGCCGATGCCGTCCGCTGCGTAGCGCGCCACGGTGGCCGCGCCCTTGGACGCTTCGTCGTCGGGATGGGCGTGGACCGTCAGCAGTCGCAGCGGTTCCGAGGATCTGGACCCCACGCTGACACGGTACCGGGCGGGGGAAACGGGGCGCGCTCAGCGAGCCGCCCGCAGCGGACGAAGCTCCAGCTCCCCGGTGGGATCGTCCTCGTCCGCGACCATCCACCAGCCGCAGAGCTCCGCCAGCCGGTTGCGACCTTCGTGGGGACCGGTGGCGATCAGCTCGTCGCCCGGATGGAGCTTCACATAGCCCCGCGGGCGATAGAGGTAGCGGTTGTCGCGCCGGATGGCCAGCACGCCGAAGCCCGGTTCGATGTCGAGGTGGAGCTCGGCGAGGCGACGGCCGTCGGCCGTGCTGCCAGCCGCCACCGGCACCTTGGTGGCCACGACGTCGGTCTCCCCCAGGGCCAGCTTCACGATGGGGTGCAACTCGTAGTCGTCCGCGATCAGCCACACCATGTGGGCGGCCTGGTCCCCGAGCTCCTCGGCGGCCGAGGCGAGCTGCAGCAGACCCCGCAGCGGGGACAGGTCGGTGTCCTGCTTGGCGGCGCGCAGCACCCACAGCTGCAGGTGGTCCTTCATCTCGTCGAGCCGCTCGGCGAGGTGGTGCACCTCGGCGGCCAGACCGGTGTCGCGCAGCGAGAGCGTCGAGTAGGCCAGACCCACAGCGGCCTCGGAGATGTTCTTCATCTCCACCAGCACGTCGACCGCCCGGTCGAGGTCCGACAACGCGCCGACCGCCGCCTTCGGCGGTTCCCAGGTCGGGGCGGCCGCCAGCTCGTGCAGCCTCCCGATGCCCGCCGGCGAGCCCCTCAGGAACAGCACGTCACCGGGGACCAGGATCAGGTCGCCGTCGACCTCTTCGATCATCCAGGACCGGTCGCGGCGTATGGCGACCACGCGCATGCCGCACTGCACCGGGATCTCCAGGTCCTTCAGCGGCCGGTGGGCCATGTGGGAGCCCTCGCGCACCCACACCCTGTGCGACACCTCCTCGGCATCGGCCAGGTCGGCGAGGAGCTCCGGCGGGATCCCGTAGCGATGGGTGACGAGTCGGGTGATGTCCACCGCGGCGTTGGCGATGCCTTCGATGGCGCTGATCACCTGCAGCACCGACGCCATGCCCTCCGCCTCCGCCGGCCGCCGCACGGCGAGGATGCACACCTCCCGCATGTCCTGCACGAGGTCGTTCATCCGGTCCTCGAGCTCGGACACCTCCGTCGCCATGCCCGGGTCGTTGAAGTACACCGCGGCGTAGGCGAGGTCGATCATGAGCTCGGAGGAGTCCTTCGCCTCCTTCAACATCGAGCGCAGACTTCGGGGCCGGTCATCCATGGGGCTGGTCCATAGGCTCCCGCCAGGATACGCCGCCGACCGTTCCCCACGTCGCCCCGATGCCACGGGCAACGGGCGGGATCGCCTCGGCGCCGTCACCCGACGTCGGCTACCGGCCGCTACCGTTGGCGCAGCGACACATCGTCGTCCCCCGCACACCACGGAGCCACCACGTGTCCCGGAACCCGATCCTCACCGACAACGCCTTCGATCCGGCCCGCTACGGCAGCACCGCCACCATGGCCCCGCCGTCGCCCGCGCAGGAGTGGGAGTCCGCTCAGGCCACCCAGGTCGCCGCAGCCGGTGCGATGACCACGGGCATGGCGGGCCGTGTGCCGGCGGGGCCCGTCACCACCACCGGACGCACCATGACCATGGGCGGGGTGGCGGGCGCCACCTTCCTGTTCCTCATGGTGGTCGCCGTGACCGCCGTGTTCGGCTGGATGTCGGTCACCGAGACCAAGGTGGCGAACCCGGTGCCGGGCCAGCCGACCGTGACAGCCGAGTTCGACTCGGTGGTGCTGCTCATCGTCGCGCTCTTCGTGGCGCTGGGCTTCGCCATCGTCACGTCGTTCAAGCCCAACCTCGCCAGGTTCACCGGGTTCGGCTACGCCATCGCCGAGGGCTACGTCCTCGGCGCCATCTCGCACTTCTACAACTCGCAGTGGAACGGGATCGTCCTGCAGGCGGTCCTGGGCACGGCGGGGGTGTTCCTGGCGATGCTGGCCCTCTACGGGTTCCGTGTGCTGCGGGTGACGCCCAAGATGACCAAGGCCATCATCGGCGCCACCTTCGGGGTGTTCTTCCTCTACCTGATCGGTTGGATCATCTCCCTGTTCAGCTCCACACCCTCGTTCATGTCCATCTCCGGCGGTGGCACCTTCGGCATATTGTTGAGCCTGGTGATCGTCGGCATCGCAGCGTTCAACCTCCTGCTGGACTTCGACTTCATCGAGAAGGGCTCGCAGGCCGGCCTGCCCGCCTACATGGACTGGTACGGAGCGTTCGGCCTGCTGGTCACCCTCGTGTGGATCTACATCGAGATGCTGCGGCTGCTGGCCCGGCTCCGCTCCAACTGACGTGCGACCTCAGCTGCCGTTGGTGGACCAGTGCCACGGCTCCGAGGGCAGGTTGTACAGGCCGTAGCTGGCGGCGTTGGCGGCCAGCCACTGGAACGCCGGATCCGAACGTGAGGAGATCACACGTCCGCCGACGGTGAAGTCGATGGCCAGTCCACGTTCGTGCATCGACTTGCCGGGTTGGGCGG
This sequence comes from uncultured Microthrixaceae bacterium, assembly GCA_964420125.1. Taxonomy (GTDB): domain Bacteria; phylum Actinomycetota; class Acidimicrobiia; order Acidimicrobiales; family Microtrichaceae; genus CAYQQQ01. The sequence continues at coordinate 60,627 of CAYQQQ010000013.1, read as the reverse complement.
TGGGAGGGGTGCACTGCGAGGCCGGCTTGACGTAGATGTCGTACTCGGTGGGCCCGCAATGCGCCTGACGCAGGCGGATCTGCTCCGAGGGGTCGCGGAACCCGCCTCCGCCGAGCCGGATGCCGGAGGCTGCGGCCGCATCGAGCAGAGCCTGCACTCGTGCGGCGATCGAGCGGTGCACCCAAATCCCACCCACCTTGGTGACGTCCTGCCACGTCGCCAGGCCGCTCGGCGGCGCCGGGGGTGGACCGGGGGACTTCGGGGGGGTGGTCGTGGTGGTGGTCGGAGGTGGTGCGGCCGGTGTCGACCCGGTGGCACCACCGGACGAGCCACCTCCACTGGGTGCAGCCGCAGAACCAGCCGGCGCCGGCGACGAACGGGCGGTGACGGCCCTGCTCGCCGGTGAAGCCGCGACCGCCGCCTTGGACTGCGCCGCCAGCTCCCGCTCCTGCGCCTCCAGATCCCGGGCCGCCTTCCGGTCGATCGCCTCCAGAGCGGCGACCTCGGCGAGCGCAGCGTCGAGGCGGGAGTCGATCTCGGCGTCGAGCGCCTCCTGGCGGGCCAGCAGCTCGTCCAGGCGTCGCAGCTCCACTGCGCTCGCCTCCTCGGCTGCCGCGTGCTGCGCCGCCTCCTTCTCGGCTTCCTCGGAACGGCGCAGCTCCGAGGTGTGGGCGTCGAGGAAGTCGCCCACGACCGCCCGTTGCTCATCGGCGACGATGGTGAGCAGCTCGTGTGCCCGCGAGGCGTCGGTGGCATCACCGATGGACAGCACCGCGAGGGACTCGGTGGCCGGGGGGCTCATGAACGCCTCGGTCGCGTACTCGGTGAGCTGGTCCTTGGCCGACAGGGCGTCTCGACGCGCCTTCTCGGCCCGCATCACCGCACCGATCGCTTCGTTGCGGGCGTGCTCCAACGCCATCTGCGTGAGCGCCCAGCGGTTGAACTGGTCGTCGCGCTGCTGCTGCAGGGCCGCCACCTCGGCGCGCACCGCCGATCGATCCCGCCGCAACGAGGCGGCGCTGGCCTGGGCGCTGGCCTTGGCACTGGCACGCGAGGCCGCCGGCGTCGACGCACCGGGAGGCATCGTGGTCGTGGTGCTCGTCCCGGTCGTGCGGGCCGTGCCCGAGGCAGCGCCGTCCGGCCGCGGGGCGGCACCGGCGGTGGGCAGAACGATGGCGGCGACGCCGACCACCAGCGCTCCCACAGCAGCGCGCGACGGCCGCGGGCGGACATGCGGCCGTCGCCGGACCGATCGTGCGCGGTGTCGAGGAATCGGCATGGCCAGTTCCCATCGGCCATCCCCAGCCGGATGTGAACGATCGACGAGACCGGCCCGGGCCGGCCCCTCGGGAGGCTCAGCCTCCCAGCAGGTTGCCCATGAGCCCTCCGGAACCGGAGCTGGCCTGCTGGGTGGCCTGGTGACCGCCCTGCAGCACCCCCTCGGAGGGTTGCACGACCACGTAGCCCTGACCACCGAAGGCCATCTGGACGAGCTCCCCGGTGCCGCCCCGCAGCATGGACTTGAGCCCTCCCGTGTCGACGCGGACGTCCATCGCGACCCCGGAGGTCCACAGCACGACCGCCTGGGCGTCGGCGAAGGTCGGCGCACCGGCCACGTCCAGCGCCACCGGTTCGCCGTCGGTGGTGACCGCCACGTAGCCGGTGCCCCGCAGCGACACGTTGAACATCCCCCCCGCCATCATCGAGGCCCGCCCGGCGTTGACGCGATGGATGTCCCACTCGATGGACGCGGAGAAGGCCAGCACGTTGGCGCCGTTGACCGAGACCATGTCGTTGTCGAGGTAGAAGATCTGGATCTCGGTGGCGGCGTCGGCGAGGAACAGCTCGCCAGATCCCTCGCAGTACATCATGTTGACGCCCTCACCCGTGAGCTTGGACTTCATCATCTTGCTGAGGCCGCCGGAACCCTGGTTGGTGAAGCGCACGTCGCCCTGGTAGGCGACCATCGAGCCGATCTTGGCGTTCACCGGGCCGTAGCCCATGTGGACCTTCAGCAGCTTCTTGTTCTGGTGGACGAACGGGTCCTGGCCCGTGGTCTCCGCGTACTCCTGGAAGAGCGAACCGATGATCGCCATTGCCGGTCTCCTGTGTGCAGGCGGGAAGAGGTCGGCCCCGCCGATCCGGTGGTCACGTCAAGCCGCGACGCTACCCTCTCGGCGCCGAGCGAGGGGCCCATGTGCGCGACGAAGCGCGAACCGGTCGACCCACGGACGCCTCGTCGACCTGATCCTCGGAGCCGAGGCTCCTCAACGGAAGTCGCGAGAGGCAGGGGCGGCGACGAGGGGCAGGGGCTCGAGACGATCCGCCACCACGTTGACCACACCGTCGACGGTGCGCTCCAGCTTCCCTCGCACGAGCAGCGCCGGTGAGGTGCGGGCCACGTTGCGATAGCGCTGCCAGCAGCCACGCGAGCACACCACGTTGACCAGGCCGGTCTCGTCCTCCAGGTTCACGAAGGTCACTCCTGCGGCGGTGGCCGGACGCTGGCGGTGGGTGACCACGCCCCCGACCTTCACCCGCTCGCCGTCCGCGTGCTCGACCAGCTCCGCGGCGGGGACCACGCCCAGGTGGTCGAGGTGGTCTCGCACGAAGCGGGTGGGATGGCCGTCAGGAGCGACCCCGGTGGCCCACAGGTCGGCCACCGCCTCCTCCCAGTCCTCCATCCCCGGAAGGCGGGGGGCGTGCACCCCCTCCACGATCCCTGGCAGCCGTCCCGGGCGCGACCTCGCCGCCGCACCGGACGCCCAGATGGCCTCCCGTCGGGTGAGCCCGAAGCACCCGAACGCGCCGGCGGTGGCCAGCGCCTCCAGATGCCCGCGGTCCAGGCCGATCCGACGGGCCAGCTCGTCTGGGCCGGTGTAGGGACGACCGGCGACGATCCGTTGCGCCAGCTCGTCGCCGATGCCTCGCACCGAGGAGAGCCCGAGACGCACCGCGGGACCGTCCCATCCCCAGCTGGACGGGCGAGAGGGGACACGTTCGCCCCGGGAACCACCCTCGGGCTCCAGCGTGGCGTTCCACCCGGAGGCCTGCAGATCAGGGGTGCGCACGACCACCCCGTGGCGGCGGGCGTCCTGGGCGAGGGACTGCGGCGAGTAGAACCCCATGGGCTGGGCGTTGAGCAGCGCCGCGCAGAAGGCGGCCGGGTAGTGGTACTTCAACCACGACGAGGCGTACACCAGGTAGGCGAAGCTCACCGAGTGGGACTCGGGGAAGCCGTAGTTGGCGAAGGCGGCCAGCTTCTCCCAGATCGCCTCTGCCGCCTCGCCGGTGATGCCACGTTCGGCGAGGCCGGCGTCGAAGCGGTCCCGCAGCGCCGCCATGCGCCGCACCGAGCGCTTGGAGGCCATGGCCTGGCGCAGCTGGTCGGCCTCGGCAGGGGTGAAGCCGGCCACGTCGATGGCCATCTGCATCAGCTGCTCCTGGAACAATGGCACCCCCAGGGTCTTCTCGAGGGAGGGCTTGAGCAGCGGGTGCAGGTAGGTGACCGGCTCCTCACCTTTGCGGCGTCGGATGTAGGGGTGCACCGAGCCGCCCTGGATCGGACCGGGACGGATGAGGGCGACCTCGACCACCAGGTCGTAGAAGCAGCGTGGCCGCAGCCGGGGCAGGGTGGCCATCTGGGCCCGGGACTCGATCTGGAACACCCCGACCGTGTCGGCCCGGCACAGCATCTCGTAGACCGCGTCCTCCTGGGGGAGCTCCGCCAGATCCACCTCCACCCCGTGGTGGTCGCGCACCAGGTCCAGGGCGTAGTGGATGGCCGACAGCATGCCGAGGCCGAGCAGGTCGAACTTCACCAGGCCGGCCGCCGCGCAGTCGTCCTTGTCCCACTGCAGCACGGAGCGGTTCTCCATGCGGGCCCACTCGGTGGGACACACCTCCACCACCGGTCGGTCGCAGATCACCATGCCCCCCGAGTGGATGCCCAGGTGACGGGGCAGGTCCTCGAACCCGGCGGCCAGCTCCAGCACTGGAAGAGGGATGGGGTTCTCCTCCCGCCGGGAGGAGAGCACAGGCACGCCGCTCCAGCGGTCGAGCCGCTTGGACCAGGCGTCCTGCTGGCCGGAGGAGAACCCGAGGGCCTTGGCGGCGTCGCGCACCGCGGAGCGGGCGCGGTAGGTGATGACGTTGGCCACCTGAGCCGCGTGGCTCCGACCGTGGCGCTCGTAGACGTACTGGATGACCTCCTCGCGCCGGCCGGACTCGATGTCGATGTCGATGTCGGGGGGGCCGTCGCGCTCGGGAGACAGGAATCGCTCGAAGAGCAGGCCCAGGCTCACGGCGTCGGCCTTGGTGATGCCGAGGGCGTAGCAGACCGCCGAGTTGGCCGCCGAACCCCGACCCTGGCAGAGGATGTCGTGGCGACGGCAGAACTCGACCAGGTCCCACACGATGAGGAAGTAGCCGGGGAACCCCATGGCGCAGATCAGGTCGAGCTCGTGGTCGATCTGGGCCCAGGCGCCGTGCACCCGCTCGGCGTGGCGGGGTCCGTAGCGGCGGGTGGCGCCCTCCTCGGTGAGACGGCGCAGGAGGTCGACCTCCGACAGCGGTTGGCCGTCGGGTCCTGGCGGGCACGGGAACGGTGGAAGGGCAGGGGCCACCAGCGACAGGTCGAAGGCGCAGGCCCGACCCAGCTCGGCGGCGGCCTCCACCACACCGGGGTAGCGGGCGAAGCGGTGGTGCTGCTCTTCCCCGGAGCGGAGGTGGGCGGCGGCCGCCGCCGGCAGCCAGCCGTCGATCTCGTCCAGGCTGCGACGAGCCCGCACCGCAGCCATGGCCGTGGCCAGCCGCCGGTCGGCGGGGGTGGCGTAGTGGACGTTGTTGGTGGCCACCGCCGGCACCCCGGCTCCCACGGCCAGGCGGGCCAGGGCATCGTTGCGGGCCGAGTCGAGGGGATCGCCGTGGTCCCAGAGCTCCACGAAGGTGTGCTCCACCCCGAAAGCGGCCACCAGGGCCCGCAGCTCCCTCTCGGCGGCGGACGGGCCGTGCTCCACCAGCGCGGCGGGCACGGTCCCCTTGCGGCAGCCGGTGAGCACCGCCCAGTGGCCCCGGGCGCGCCCCGAAGCCGCCTCGGCCACATCGGCGAAGCTCAACCGGGGGCGCCCCTTCTCCCCCGCCATCTGCGCCCTCGACAGCAACGCCGACAGCCGGGCGTATCCCGTGGGGTCACGGGCCAGGATCAGCAGGTGGCGGCCGTCGGGATCGGCCGGACCGGGCCGGGGCTGGTCGGCCCCGATGGTGAGCTCGGCGCCGAAGACGGTGGGCAGGCCCAGCGCCCGTGCGGCCTCGGCGAAGCGGACCACCCCGTAGAAGCCGTGGTGGTCGGTGAGCGCGAGAGCCTCCAGGCCGAGCCTGGCGGCCTCCTCGGCCAGCTCCTCGGGTGTGGAGGCGCCGTCGAGGAAGGAGAACGCCGAGTGGCAGTGCAACTCGGCATAGGGCGCCGCCGTCCCTCTACGGCCACCCGGGCCGCGGCGGACCGGCAGGTCCCCGGGGGACTCGTAGGGCTCACGGTGATGCGACCATGCCGGGCTGTCGCCTCCGTCACCGGGGTGGGCACGAGAACGGCGACGTGGTGCCAGGGGATCGTCGCGCCACCATCCCTGCGCACCGGTGCCGGTGGAGGGCTTCCCCCCGGATCGGCCCTGCCGGTCGGACAGCCGTCGCTCGATCTCGTTCCAGGGGACGTCGGGGTTGTTGAAGCCCATCCCGCGAGTATCGAACACCTGTTCGCTGCATGCAACGACGTCCGCCGGGCCCGCAAGACCGGGCACCGCCACCCCACTATCGTCTGCGGGCGCATGAACGATGTTCACCCGGATCTGGGGGCCGTCATCGGCGAGTCCACCAGTTCGGGCCGGCGCCCGACCGCCGGCCCGACCTCGGACCCGATGATCATCTCCTCGAGGTCCACCGGCAGACGCCTCCGCTACCGGCGCCATCGCCTGTCGGAGCTGAGCCTGGCCGAGTTCACCCGTCTCCACTCCGCGATGGGGCGGCTCATGCACGACACCGTTGCCGCCACCGAGGATCCGGCCTGGGCCGACACACTCTGGGAGCGACGGCGACAGGCGCTCCGAGAGAACGCATGTGCCTGCCTCGCCTACGACGCGGAACGGCTCGTGGGCTTCATGACCTACGAGCTGTTCCGGATCGGTGGACGGACATGCGTGCACCTCGGGTCGTGCTACGTCGAGCCGCGCGTGCACGGACGAGGTGTGGCGTTCTCGTTGGCAGCGCGCATCGGGTTCGCCCACTTCGCCTTGACACCCTTCGTCGACCTCTACTTCACCACCAACGTGATCAACCCCCTCGCCGTGCGGGCATGGCGAGCACGCAGTCCGATCCCGCGCAGCCAACACCTCTACCCGCCCCTCGACGGCCACCCGGCCGACCCCGCGCTGGTCTCGATGGCGACCGAGATCGCCACCCGCCAGTTCCCCGAGCTGCACTTCGACCCCCGGCTCGGGGTGTTGCGTGACGCCGGCCTCCCACGTGGTGCGGGAACGCACGCCAGCGGCGACGCCGAGATCGATGCGTTCTTCGACCGCCACGTCGATCCGTGCCAGGGCGAGTCGGTCCTCCTGCTCTTCGACGCCTCGCGTCGGGTGATCCTCCACAACCTCGGCCAGCTGTTGGCGGCAGTGCCCCGAGCCACGATCGCACGGCCCGGACGACGACGCAGACGTGTCCCACCACCTCGATAGCCTCGGACCCCATGACCGCCGAGCACACCAGCCCGACCACAACGCCCGACGACGCCGACCTCACCGCTGCCCAGGTGCGCTGGGAGCTCGATCCGCTGCTGGGGGGCGGCACGGTCGAGCGGCTCCTCGACGAGGCCGACACGCTCACCGACGAGCTGGCCTCGGCGAGGGGCACCATCGCCTCCCTCGGTGCCGGCGACCTCGCCACGCTCATGCACCGATCCGCCGAGCTGGAGGAGCTGCTCGGGCGAGTCGGCAACTACGTGATGCTCCGGTTCTCGGAGAACACCATCGACCCTGACAGAGGTGCACAGCTCATGGTGGTGCAGGAGCGCGCCACCGCCATGTCCACGAAGCTGGTGTTCTTCGAGCTGGAGTGGGCGGCCCTCGACGCCGACCGGGTCGAGCAGCTCCTCGCCGACCCCTCCCTCGACTTCTGCGCCCACCACCTGCGCAACCTCCGTCGGTACCGGGACCACCTGCTCACCGAACCCGAGGAGCGCCTGCTCACCGAGAAGTCCGTGAGCGGGGCGTCGGCATGGGTGCGCCTCTTCGACGAGCTCACCTCCACCATCACCGTAGAGCTGCCCGGAGAGGTGATGGGCCAGCCCGGAGCGTCCACCGTGACCGCCGGGCTCGAGGCCGGGCTCTCGCTGCTGCAGCACCCGGATCGCGAGGTCAGGGCCTCCGCGGCCGAGGCGGTCACGCAGGCCCTGGCGCCGGGTCTCCGCACCCGCGCCTACGTGTACAACACCCTGCTGCTGGACAAGTCCGTCGACGACCGCCTGCGCAGCTATCCCAGCTGGGTGTCCTCGCGGAACCTGTCCAACGAGGCATCCGACGAGTCCGTGCAGGCGCTCATCGACGCCGTGATCGCCCGCTACGACATCGCCCAGCGCTGGTACGCCACCAAGGCAGAGGTGCTCGGCGTCGAGCGGCTCGCCGACTACGACCGGATGGCATCGGTCGCCGCCGACGAGTCGACGATCGGCTGGTCCAGCGCCCGCGCGCTGGTGCTCGACGCCTACGCCAGCTTCTCGCCGGAGCTGGCCGACGTGGCCCGCCGCTTCTTCGACGAGCGGTGGATCGATGCCCCCACCGTGGAGGGCAAGCGCCCCGGGGCCTTCTGCGCCTACACCGTCCCCTCGCACCACCCCTACGTGCTGCTCAACTGGACCAGTCGCAACCGCGACGTCCTCACCCTCGCCCACGAGCTCGGCCACGGGCTGCACGCCTACCTCGCGCGGGATCAGGGCGTGTTCCACCAGAGCACGCCGCTCACCCTGGCCGAGACGGCATCGGTGTTCGGCGAAGCGGTCACCAACCACGCGCTGCTGGAGCAGATCGACGAGCCCGACCAGCGGTTCGCGCTGCTCGCCTCCACCTTGGAGGACTCCATCGCCACCGTGTTCCGCCAGGTGGCGATGAACCGATTCGAGGCTGCGGCGCACACCGAGCGACGCGAGGTCGGCGAGATCTCCGTGGAGCGATTCGGCGAGCTGTGGACCGGGACGCAGTCGGACATGCTGGGCGACGCCGTGCAGCTCACCGACGGCTACCGGAGCTGGTGGAGCTACATCCCGCACTTCATCGGCTCCCCCGGCTACGTGTACGCCTACGCCTACGGCCAGCTGCTGGCGCTGTCGGTCTACGCCCGCTACCGGGCGCGAGGTGCCGCGTTCGTGCCCTCGTACCTCGAGCTGCTGCGCGCCGGGGGGTCGGCGCCTCCCGAGGCGCTCGGCCGCATCGTGGACTGCGACCTGACCGATCCCGGGTTCTGGGACGCGGGCCTCGACATCGTGGAGGAGCAGCTCGACGCGGCCATCGACGCCGCCCGGGACGCCGGGCGCCTCTCGGGGTGATCCGTTGACGAGACCGCGCCGTCGGAGGCCGGGCGGAGTGGTCCATCCGCCCGGCCCGCTCTGCTGTGAGGATCACCGCACGGAGAGTGAGATCGGAATAGGGTGGGCCCACAACCCGCAGCCACGCGCCAACGCCACCCGTACGAGGGCGTGACACCGGAGGGCCCCGGCACTTGGTCACACCACCATCTGAGCAGCCGACGCTGTCGGCAGGATCGCTCTCGGTGCTCACCGAGGGCGTCGCGCTGGTCTCCGGCGCGGGGGTGATCACGGCGGCCAACCCCTCGCTGTGCCGCCTCCTGCGCATCCCGGCCGAGCGGATCCTCGGCCGCAACGCCCTCGATCCGCCGTGGACCCTCTGGGACGAGGCCGGGCGGATGATCCCGGCGGTCGAGTCCCCCCTGCACCGCGTGCTGCGAGGCGTCGGCCCCGACGCAGAGGACCCTGGGTGCACCGTGCAGATCGGAGATCACCACGGCCACCGCACCTGGGTCCGGCTGCGCGTCGGGCTCCTCGATCCCCTGCACACCGGAGCCGGTGCGGTGCTGGCCCTCACCGACCTCACCTCGGTGATCGACGCCGAGCAGAGCCTGCGGAGGCTCATGCACACCGACGTGCTCACGGACCTCACCAGCCGGGAGCGCATCACCGAACGCCTCGCCGAGCTGCTGAGGCAGTCAGGACCCCGAGGTGGGCGCGTCGGGGTCCTCCACGTCGACCTCGACGGGTTCCGGGCCATCAACGACACGTTCGGACCCACCACCGGGGACGTCGTGCTCGTCGAGGTCGCCACACGCCTGCGAGGCCTGACCGAACGCCGCGTGGAGGTCGGACGGGTCGGCGTCGACGAGTTCCTGCTCGTGGTCGACTCCGACCACCACGGGCAGCGCTTCGACGTCCGGCTCCGACTGCTCGCCGAGGAGGTCCAGCGGCGGGTGGCACGGCCCATCCTCCACGACGATCTCGAACTGCACCTCACCGCCTCGATCGGGGCCGCCCGAAGCCCCGAGGACGCACGTACCGCTCCCGAGCTGATGGCCGCCGCCGACCGGGCGCTGCGGCGCAGCCGTGCCGGGGGACGGGACCAGTTCCGCTTCCACGACCTGAGCGTCGACATCCGCCACCACGACCGCATCCACCTGGAGCGCGAGCTGCGGCGCGCCGCGGCCCGACACGAGCTCGAGGTGTACTACCAGCCCATCATCGACCTGCGCCTCGGCACCCTGGTGAGCGCCGAGGCCCTGGTGCGGTGGCACCATCCGGAGCGGGGTCCGGTCGCGCCGTCGGTGTTCATCCCCACCGCCGAGGCCACGGGCTCGATCGGAGCCATCAGCGAGCTCGTGCTGCGAACCGTCGCCGACGACCTCGCGACCTGGAGCGCCGAGCGCCTCTTCCCCACCGAGGCCCGCATGTCGGTGAACATCTCTCCCGCTGAGTTCAACCGGCGCGAGTTCCTCGACCGACTCGCCAAGACGGTCGCCGAGGCCGGGCTCGACCCCCACCGCCTCGAGCTGGAGATCACCGAGGCACTCCTGGTGGACGACCTCCGCAGCGCAGCAGATCGGCTTCGCCAGCTCGACGCCTGGGGTGTGCGGGTGGCCATCGACGACTTCGGCACGGGCTACTCGTCGCTGTCGTACCTGCACAGCCTGCCGCTGCACACCCTCAAGATCGACCGGCGCTTCGTCGGCGACCTCCACGACGAGCGCTCGGGCACGATCACCCGCACCATCGTCTCGCTGGCGCACAACCTCGGGGTGGCTGCGGTGGCCGAAGGGGTCGAGACAGAGCTGCAGCGGCGGCTACTCACCGAAGCTGGATGTGACTCGGCGCAGGGCTTCCTGATCGCCCCTCCCCTGCCGGCGAGCGCCTTCCGACGGTTCCTCGTCGAGCTCCCCCACGGCCTGGCGATCTCCTGAGCCGGATCCAGGGTCGGCCTCGTGCCGGGGCACGCCGTCGGGGCGCGCCGGCATGGTCGCAGCACCAGGCGAATCGGGCGACTCCACCGCCGATCCCGCCGCCTCCGTGCCGGTCCAACTCGCCGAGGGGAACGTGACCACGAAGGCTGCACCGCCCCCGTCCCGATCCTCCACATGGATCCGTCCACCGTGCTGCTCCACGATCCGACGGCTCAGCGCCAGGCCGAGCCCGGCTCCCCCCCCGTCACGCGAGCGCCCCTCCTCCAGGCGGGCGAAGCGCTCGAAGATGCGATCGCGGTCCTCGGGGGGCACCCCGGCACCGTCGTCCTCCACGCGCACCACCACCCAGGGTCCCTCGTCGCGCACCGACACCGCCACGGTGCTACGAGCGTGTCGAGCCGCGTTGTCGACCAGGTTGCGCACCACGGAGGTCAACTCGGACGCGTTGCCCCACACCCGACCGGCGGACACCGCCGAGGCGTCGCATGAGACGCCGGTGAGGCGTCGGAGCTGCGCCAGCACGAGGTCCTCGAGATCGACCTCGGTGCGCGGACCTCGCCGGCCTTCCTCCAGGCGGGCCAGTGCCAGGAGGTTGCCGACGAGATGGTCGAGGCGATCGTCCTCGGCCAGCACCACCCGGGCCACCTCGGGCCAGTCCACGTCGTCGGGATATCGCAGGGCGGTCTCCAGCTGGGCGCGTATGGAGGCCACGGGCGAGCGCAGCTCGTGGGAGGCATCCGAGACGAACTGGCGCTGCGCCACCGACGCCCGCTGCAGCCGGTCGAGCATCTCGTTCATGGTGACCGCCAGCTCGGCGATCTCGTCCCCGCTCGGCGGCACCGGGACCCGAGCGTCCAGGTTGGTGGCCGACAGCTCACGCACACGTCGCGTCATGGTCGCCACCGGCGCGAGCGTCCGACCGGCGATCACCCACGTCATGACCCCGGCGGCGGCCACCAGCAACGGCAGCCCGACCGAGAGGGCGCCGGTGAACGCACGCACCGACCGGTGCACCGAGTCCAGCGGAGCGACCGCGTGCAAGGTGAGCGGACCGAACTGCGTCTGGACCACTCGACGGACCTCCGTGTAGTCCGTGCCGGGCTCGGCGGGCAGGCCGGAGCGCCCGAAGAGCACCAGGCGGCCCTGGTCATCCACCAGCCCTCGGACACCCCGACCGGAGAGGGCAGGGCCGTCGACGTAGAAGAAGGTGCTCGAGAGCAGCTCCTCGAGGTCGACGTCGGTGGTGCCGGTGGCCTCGAGCTGGCGCTCGAGGTCGGTCTGCGACATCAGGAGCTCCGCAGGCAGGCGGCCCTGACCGAGCGCTTCCTCCATGCGCGCCAGCACCTCCTCGTTGCGTGACCGCAGGTCGGTGACCAGGGTCGCCTCCACCCACTGCGCCAGGAGCAGCGTCCCGCCGAGCAACGCCAGACCGACCACGACGATCACGGTGAGCGTCAGGCGCCATCGGACGGACTTGGTGAACCGCAGGCGCAGGCTCGATCGATGCGGACCCGGATGGAGCCGGTGCACGTCAGCCACCCGGTGCCTCACCGATCCGATAGCCCACCCCGCGCACGGTCTCGAGGTCGTGGCGGTCGAACGGCCTGTCGATCTTGCGACGGAGGTAGCCCACGTACACCTCGACCACGTTGGGATCGCCGTCGAAGTCCTCTCCCCACACCCGCTCCAACAGGTCCTGCTTGGGCACCACCTGGCCCGGCTTGCGCATCAGCGCCTCCAGCAGCTCGTACTCGCGGGTGGTGAGGGGGATGTCGGTGTCGCCGCGCCGGCAGGTGCGGGGCAACGGGTCGAGCAGGAGGTCGCCGATCACGATCGGCTGGGCCCGGCCGTCCGCTGACCGCCGCAGCAGGGCCCGGATCCGGGCCACCAGCACGACGAACGAGAACGGCTTGGAGAGGAAGTCGTCCGCCCCGGTGTCGAGGGCCTCGGCTTCGTCGTACTCGCCGGACTTCGCGGTGAGCATCAGGATCGGTGTGGTCACACCCTCCTCACGGAGGTTCCGGCACACCTTGTAGCCGTTCATCCCCGGCAGCATGATGTCGAGCACGACGGCATCCACATCCTCGCTGCGGGCCCGCTCCAGCCCCGCGAGACCGTCGTGGACCACCTCGACGGCGAAGCCCTCGCTGCGCAACCCCCTGGCCACGCCGTCGGCCAGCGCAACCTCGTCCTCGACGACGAGGATCAGCCCGTCATGGCCTTCTGCGGCATCGGTGGAGTCCCTTTCGGGGTCCTTCACGTCGTCCTGGTCCTGCGATGACGGGTTCTTGGGCACCGGTGCTCCTCCCGAGATGCCGCCGCCGGGCAGCGGGCGGCTGGTCACCCCTCCAGCTTCTCAGGTTCGGCACGAAAACGGTGAGCTTCCCACCCACAGCGCTCTCAGCCGGCCGCTCGATCCGGTGAAGCTCACCTCACGCGGCCGCATCGGTTCGGCCCGCCTCGTCAGCGGCCCGTGCCCAGATATTGGAACCCACGTCGAAGGACCGCCGAGCGGTCTAAGACGTTGCGCGAGTCGAGCATCAGTCGGTTGCGCACCCGGTCCGCCAACTTGTCGAGATCGAGCTCGGCGAACTCCGGCCACTCGGTCAGCACCACGACGAGGTCGGATTGGTCCGCGGCGTCGTAGGCGGTGGCACACTGGACCACCCCATCGAGCGCGTCCGGCAGGCGCCGATCCGGTCTCGCATACGCAGGGTCGTACACGGCAACGACAGCGCCCGCAGACATCAGATCCTTCACCACACGGACTGCCGGGGATTCGCGCAGGTCGTCGGTCCCTGCCTTGAAGGTGAGACCGAGCGCAGCGACCCGCTTGCCGACGAGTGAACCGCCGCACAGACGCCTGGCTTTGACGGCGACCCGCTCGAGCTGCTGCTCGTTGGCCTGGATGGCCTCTTGCAGGAGCGCGAAGTCGCAGCCGGCCTCCGAGGCGATCTTCACCAGGGCCTGCGAGTCCTTCGGGAAGCACGACCCTCCCCATCCCGGTCCGGCCGAGAGGAACTGGTGACCGATCCGACGGTCGTACCCCATGCCCAGCAGCACATCCTTGGAATCGGCCCCGAGCTCCTCGCACAGGGTCGCGATGGCGTTGACGAAGCTGAGCTTGGTGGCGAGGAACCCGTTCGAGGCGTACTTGATCAACTCCGCCGACGCCGGATCGGTGACGATCACCGGGGCCGTCACCCCCAGGTAGAGCCCGGACACCCGCAGCGCATCGTCCTGGGAGGCGCAGCCGATCACGATGCGGTCAGGGTTCATGAAATCGTGCACCGCAGTACCTTCGCGGAGGAACTCCGGGTTCGACACGACGGCGACATCGTCGCGATCGATCACGACGCTGACCAGGTCCGCCGAGCCGACCGGGACGGTGGACTTGTTGACCACCACGCAACCGGGGCTCAGCACAGGGCCGACCTCGGCGGCGGCGGAGGTCACGAACGACAGGTCGGCGGAACCGTCGTCGCCCTGGGGAGTGGGAACGCACAGGTAGACGAACTCCGCGTCGGCCGCAGCGACGGCCGCGCCGAGCACGAACCGGAGGTGGCCGTCGTCCACCGCCTCCCCCATCAGTCTCTCCAGATCGGCCTCGAGGATCGGACACTCACCGGCGTTCAGGCGGTCGATGCGGTCCTGGCTGATGTCGGCGATGACGACGTCATGGCCGAGCGACGCGAAGCAGACCCCAGTGGTGAGGCCGACGTATCCGGCTCCAACTACTGCGATCCTGCTCATCGACGACGCTTTCTCTACACGGTCTGGTTCATCGTAGGGATCGGTCGCCGGGCCACTCGAGCGTAGAATTTCCTCGCTCGAGCGGAGCCCGGCCTGGGGACCTTAGGGCGACTCGACCGCGAAGTGTCATCGTAAGGGCACGCAGCGTTGGATCCCTGCGCTCAGGAACCCGACTCCGTTCCGGAGAGTTCGGAGAAGGACCTCACGATCGCTTTGATCTCCGCCAGCTCGGCGGCAGCTTGGGTGATCCGCTCTGTGCGGGCCAGCAGTCCCGAGAGCCTCGGAGGCAGTTCGGGCGTCACCCCGGTCGCGTCTCGCACCGCATCTGGGAACTTCGCCGGATCGGCGGTGGCCAGGCACACCACAGGGCTGTCGATCCGCTCGACGAACTCCTCCGCGACACCGATGCCCACCGCCGTGTGGGGGTCGACCAGCAGGTCCTCGGCGTCGGACAGGCGCTCCATCACCTCCGCCGCACCGTGGTCGTCGAGACGGCCTGCGTCGAACTCCTCGCCCAGGCGCTCGATCACCTCGGTGGGCACCCCGACGCGTCCGTCGGCCCGGAACCGACCCATCAGCTCGGCGATCCGTGCACCATCGCGCCCCAGCACCTCGAACAGCAGCCGCTCGAGGTTCGAGCTCACCTGGATGTCCATCGACGGGCTCGTGGTCGGCACCACCTCTCGGACCTCCATGCGGCCGCTGGCGAAGAACCGCGTGAGGATGTCGTTGCGGTTCGAGGCCACGATCAGACGGTCGACGGGGAGCCCCATCTGCTTGGCGTACCAGCCGGCCAGGATGTTGCCGAAGTTGCCGGTGGGCACAGAGAAGCTCACCGGCGCCCCGTCGGGCGACACTCGGAGGTGGGCCCACACGTAGTACACGATCTGGGCCAGCACCCTGGCCCAGTTGATGGAGTTCACGGCGCTCAGTCCCACCTCCGCTCGGAAGCTCGCGTCCGCGAACGCCGCCTTGACCAGGTCCTGGCAGTCGTCGAAGGTGCCGGCGACGGCGACAGCATGGCAGTTCGAGGCCTCGATGGTGGTCATCTGGCGCCGCTGGACCTCGCTGACGCGCCCTTCGGGGTACAGGATCACGCAGCGGCTGCGCCGTCGGGCGGCGAAGGCCTCCATGGCCGCAGATCCGGTGTCACCCGAGGTGGCGCCGAGGATGGTGACCGTTGCGTCACGAGCCTCCAGGACGTGGTCGAACAGCCGCCCCACGAGCTGGAGCGCCAGGTCCTTGAAGGCCAGCGTCGGACCGTGGAAGAGCTCCAACAGGTAGCCGGGGCCGGAGCTGCGCACCGGGCACACCTCGGGGACGTCGAAGGTGGCGTAGGCCTCTGCTGCGAGCCGGCCGAGGTCGGCCCGGGCGATCTCCCCTCCCCCACCAGCGCCGATGAAGGGCCACATCACCTCGGAGGCCAGCGCCGCGTAGTCCAGGCCCCGCAGTCTGTCGAGGTCACCGAGGAGGGGGATCTCGGTCGGCACGTAGAGCCCGCCGTCGGTCGCCAGGCCGGCCAGCAGCACGTCCGCGAACCCCAGGTGAGGTGCCGCGCCCCGGGTGGACTCGTACTCCAGCATCGACGCCTCCGGCCCGGTCAGGAGGCCCCGATGACGCGCAGCACCGAGCCGATGCTCGTCACCGCATCGAGGTCTCGCAGCTCGTGCAGCGTGGCCCGAACGTCGGCCTCGCGGGCTTCGTGGGTGATGAAGATCAGCCTGGCCTGACCTTGCACCACGGTCGACGAGAGGGCCTCTGCGCTCAGCGACTCCTGCTCCATGGACCGGATGGACACACCGTGGGCTCCGAAGAGCCCGGCCACGGACGCCAGCACACCGGGGCGATCCATCACCTCCAGGTTGAGGTAGTACCGGTAGTGGAGGTCGTCGATCGGACGCACCTTCGCCTTGGCGAAGGTGCCGAGGGACGCATGGGTGGCCTTGGACAGGTTGGCTGCGGCATCGACGACGTCGCCCAGCACCGCCGACGCGGTGGGGAACCCACCGGCGCCCCGACCGTAGAACATGAGGTCTCCCACGGCATCGCCCTCCACGAACACGGCGTTGAAGCTGTCGCGCACAGAGGCCAGGGGGTGGTGGTCGGGAACCATGGTCGGGTGGACCCGCACGGCGACGGAGCCGTCGTCGAAGCGCTCGGCGATGGCCAGCAGCTTGATCTGGAACCCGAGACGCCGGGCGAAGTCGATGTCGGTGGCCGTGACGGTGGAGATGCCTTCGTGGCTCACGTCGCCGGCCACCACCTTCTGGCCGAAGGCGATGGTGGCGATGATGGCCGCCTTGGCGCCGGCGTCGTAGCCCTCGACGTCTGCGGTGGGGTCACGCTCGGCGTAGCCGAGGCTCTGGGCCTCGGCCAGCGCCTCGGAGTAGTTCCACCCCTCCTCGCTCATCTTGGTGAGGATGTAGTTGGTCGTGCCGTTGACGATCCCCATCACCCGGGCCACGTCCTCGCCCACGAGGGACTCCCTCAGCGGGCGGATGAGCGGGATGCCGCCGGCGACCGCCGCCTCGAAGAGCAGATCGACCCCTGCGGCGTCCGATGCGGCGAACAGCTCGGCGCCGTGGTTGGCCAGCAGCTCCTTGTTGGCGGTGACCACCGGCTTCCCCGCCGTGAGCGCGTCGAGGATCAGCTGGCGAGCGGGCTCGATCCCCCCGATCACCTCCACGACCAGGTCGACCTCCGGGTCGCCCACCACCTCTGTGGCGTCGGTCGTGAACACCTTGGCGGGCAGCTCGACGTCGCGCTCCTTGCTGAGCGAGCGCACCGCCACCTTGGCCACGGTGAGGCGGATGCCGGTGCGGGCCTCGATGTCGTCGGCCCGATCGGCCACGAGCTGGACCAGTGCGGCGCCGACGTTCCCACAGCCCAGCACCCCGATGTTCACCGTGCGTTCCACGGCTGCCCACCGTACCGGCCGTGGGCTCCCCGCCACGACCCGCTTGTCCGTCGGCGCGATCGATCCGCACCCGCAGGCTCGCAGGGGACAGCCCCTCCATCGGACCGTCGAGGTGGAGCGGCGAGGGTGGACCAGGGCTGGGGTTCGTGCCCCGATCACGGCGCATCGATGCCCGTGCCGCCGCCCGCCAGCAGGTCGCGACGTCGCAGGTAGACCTCCCGAAGATCCGTTGCCGAGTGCTCCGGCGAGTCGACCAGGTCCTGCCACGTGAACCGCAGCGTCAGCCAGCCGGCGCAGGCCGCCTCGCGATCGCGGCGGCGGTCCGCCTTCATCGCCGAGTAGCGAGAATGCCAGGACCTCCCGTCGGCTTCCACGACGAGCATCGCTTCGGGATATGCCCGGTCGACCTGCTCCAGCGAATCCACGCGGCCTGGATGGGGGTGCTGCGCGACGCCGCCGCCGATGCCGGCCAGAGACGCGACCCGGGTGAGCTCCCGTTCCAGCCGACCCTGCTCCAACCCCGGCCCGGGCAGGCGCTCCCCGACGGCTCGTGCCACGGCCTGGAGCCCGGAGCGACCCCTCCGCCGCAGCGTCTCGACCAGCTCGGCCACCTCCCGGGGCGCGAGCATGCGCGCCATGGTCGCCTCGTCGAAGAGGTGTTCCAGCCGTGCCGCGCCGATCTCCGAGGACAACTCGACGAAGGTCCGCTCGATCGTCGTGCACGGCAACCCCGCCACGGTGACCACCTGGGCGGGTGCCAGGTCGGTCACCTGACGGATCCGAACCCCTTGAGCCCGGCGATGGCTCCCGTCGGGGACGAGCAGCGTAGGTTCGTGCTCCCCCACCGCGACCAGCCCGTGCAGGAACGCAGCCGAGCACCCACCCACCACGCTGTCGTGGCCGACGTGCAGGTGGCTGGTCCAGAGCTGTCCGAGGCGGTCAGCGCGGGCTCCGGGCAGCCGGAGCACCCTCGAGGTGTCACGACGCCAGCGACCGGACCGCAGTCGGGTGGCGATCAGGTTGGATGCCCCCGGTTCGTCCGCCGCGAGCTGGGCCCGCGTGAAGCGGCCGTACTGGGTGGAGGCCAACTCCTCCGCACGCACGTCGATCGGGTGCATCGCTGCACTCTGACAACAGCCACGGCGTCCGACAACGGGTCACGCGACCCGGTTCCCCGCTGACTGCAGATCGGTCTCCAGTCAGCGACCGCGTGTTTCAGGGTGCAGACGACTGCAGTCCCTTCTGCAGTCGCACCGGTGGCTGCGCGCGCCGCAACCGGACGGGTGCTCTCGTCGATGGCGACGAGCGTGGCGTCAGCCCAGGTCGGTGGCCAGCAGGTCGGCGATGGTCTCCCGTCGGACGACGAGCCGGGCCTCGCCGTCACGCACGAACACCACCGGCGGCCGGAACACCTTGTTGTAGTTGCTGCCCATCGAGTGGCCGTAGGCGCCGGTGACCGGGGTGGCGATGAGGTCGCCCACGCGAAGGTCGACGGGCACCCGCCCATCACGGACGAGGAGGTCGCCGGACTCGCAGTGCTTGCCGACCAACCGGATCCCGAGGCCACGCGGA
This sequence comes from uncultured Microthrixaceae bacterium, assembly GCA_964420125.1. GTDB lineage: Bacteria > Actinomycetota > Acidimicrobiia > Acidimicrobiales > Microtrichaceae > CAYQQQ01. The sequence continues at coordinate 41,876 of CAYQQQ010000013.1, read as the reverse complement.
GCGTCCACGACCCGCGGCAGGAAGGTCTCGTAGCCCGACCCGTAGAGCACCGGGCGCGGGTTGTCGCTCATGCCTCCGTCGACCGAGACGTAGGTGCGCACGCCGGGGACCTCCTTGATGGTGCCGACGGTGTAGAGGGTGACTGCAGCCTGGGCGACGATGGCCCGGCCCGGCTCCGCAGCCACTGACGCCGAGATCCCGGCGACTCGGCACGCTCGCCGTATCGCGCCGCCCCAGGCGGCGAGCGTCGGCGCCTCCTCGCCCGCCACGTAGGCCACGCCGAGCCCTCCACCGACGATCAGCTCGGGCAGGTCCTCTGCCACCACGAACGGAGCGATCGCCTCGAGGCCGTCGAGGAAGTTCTCCACGGAGAACACCTGTGATCCGATGTGCACGTGCAGACCCACGAGCTCCATCGCCGCGGACGCCGACGCCCGGAGCAGGGCATCGTGGGCCTGGCCGGTGGGCAGCGGGAACCCGAACTTGGAGTCGAGGTTGCCCGTGCGCACGTGCTCGTGGGTGTGGACCTCGATGCCCGGGTTCACCCGGAGGAGCACCTTCGGACGAGGCAGGCCGGCGCGCACCAGCGCCTCGATGCGGTCGAGCTCGTCGAGGGAGTCCACCACGATGCGGCCGACCCCGGCATCGAGGGCAGCACGCAGCTCCCAGTTGGCCTTGTTGTTCCCGTGCAGCACCAATCGCTCCGCCGGCACACCGGCGGACAGCACGACAGCCAGCTCACCGCCGGTGGCCACATCGAGTCGCATGCCCTCTTCCGCAACGAGGCGAGCCATGGCCCGACAGAGGAACGCCTTGGTGGCGTAGATGGCGCCGTCGGCCCCCAGCACCTCCACCGCCTCTCGGGCCCGGTCCCGCAGGTGTTGCTCGTCGTAGACGAACAGCGGGGTGCCGTGCTCGGCTGCGAGACGCAGCACGTCGAGACCGCCGACCCACAGGTGGCCCGCCTCGTCGATCGCGGCGGTGGCGGGCAGCAGGCCGAGCGGCAACGGGGAGGCGTCTAGGCCCATGGTCGCACCATCGCTCACATGTGCTCCGGCGCGGACACGCCCAGGATCGACAGCCCCGTCCGGAGCCCGATGCGCGCCGCCTCGGCCAGCCACCACCGGGCCTGACGGACCGAAGGTGGCGTCTCCGGATGGAGGATGGGGCAGTCGTGGTAGAAGCCGTGCACCGCGCCCGCCAGCTCGCGGACCCAGGTGGTGACCTTGTGGGGCGAGCGCTCACGGGCGGCCAGCTCGACGACCTCGGACAGCTGCTGCAGCACCCGGAGCACCTCGAGCTCCCGCTCGTGCACCAACAGCGACAGATCGACGGCGCTGAGGGGTTCGCGCTCGATGCCACGCTCCTCGGCCACCCGATCGATGGAGTTGATGCGGGCGTTCGCCATCTGCACGTAGAAGACAGGGTTCTCGTTGGACTCCGCCACCACGAGATCGAGGTCCACCGTCTGGGGGGAGTCGATGGACTGCAGGAGGTAGGTGAGACGCACGGCGTCGGCACCGACCTCGTCGATCAGCTCCTCGAGGGTGACGAGATCGCCGGAGCGCTTGGAGATCCGGACCTCTCGGCCGTCGCGCTCGAGGCGCACCAGCTGGGTGATCACCATCTCCAGGTCGACGGGGTCGTGTCCCAACGCGGCGGCAGCAGCCTTCATCCGGGCCACGTAGCCGTGGTGGTCGGCGCCGAGGACGTCGATGAGCAGCTCCCAGCCGCGAGCGAACTTGTCGCGGTGGTAGGCGATGTCGGGGAGCAGGTAGGTGTACTCGCCGTCGCTCTTGACGAGGACACGGTCCTTGTCGTCGCCGAAGTCCGTCGAGCGCAGCCAGACGGCGCCGTCGCGATCCTCGACCACGCCGCGGCTGCGAAGGTCGGCGAGCGTGGTGTCGATGGCCCCGGTGTCGACCATGTCGCGCTCGGAGAACCAGTGGTCGAAGCGGACGTTGAGCGCCTCGAGCACCCGCCGTTGGTCGCCGAGGGCGTGGGCGTAGCCCCACTCGAGCGCATCGGCACCTTCGGGCATCAGCTCGGCCCACTCCGAGATGTACTGACCGAGGTAGCCGCCCTCGGGGGGCTCCTCTCCGCGGGATCGGGCATCGAGGCTGGCCGCGAAGCTGAGCATCTGCACCCCGCGGTCGTTGATGTAGAACTCCCGCCCGACCTCGAAGCCGGCGAACTCCATCAGGCGCGCCAGCGCGTCGCCGTAGGTGGCACCGCGGGCATGGCCGGCGTGCACCGGACCGGTGGGGTTGGCCGACACGAACTCCACCAGCACCCTGCGACCGGCACCCATGGTCGAGCGGCCGTAGTCGGCGGCATGGGTGACCACCTCGGGGATCAGCTGCTGAAGCCATGTGTCGGCCAGGCGGAAGTTGACGAAACCCGGCCCGGCCACCTCGACGTGCTGGACATGGGGCACCTCGGTGGCGGCGAGACGCGTCGCGACCTCGTCGGCCAGCTCTCGGGGTGATCGACCGTTGCGCTTGGCGAGCGCGAGCGCGACGTTGCTGCTGAAGTCGCCGTGATCCCGGTTCGCGGGTCGCTCCAGATGGATCCCGGACGGGTCGTCGGGGATCCCCTCCATGGACATGTCGCGAAGGACGGTGCACAACGTGGAGCGCAGCATCTCAGGGATGTCGGAGGGGGCGCCCCCGGGCTCGATCCGGGTGGCGCCGTCCCGGGGGGTGTCGGAGGGCGACATGATCCGGTCATGCTACCGGTGGGGCCCGGGACCTCCCGCAACGTTTCCCGGGCCTCGAGGCCGAGCGGCTACGCTGAACCCCTTCCCGGGCCCCCGTAGCTCAGGGGATAGAGCAGCGGCCTCCGGAGCCGTGTGCGCAGGTTCGAATCCTGCCGGGGGCGCAAGCTGCGGGACCCGGCTCGAAGCCGTCCCCGCTCGCCGGTGCCGGCGGCCGCTCGAGCTGGGAGCCGACCTGCGCCGACACCACCCGTCGAGACCGGCGTCCCGCGCGATCGTCCAGATTCAACGCCGACATCCGACGGCACTCCGACCGTTCACGTGACGTTTCCTTGACCCGCTCCGCACCATGGTGTGTGATCCCTTCGGGGCATACACATCACGGGGCAGGAAGGTCGGGCGGCCGGTGAACGCGTTGTCCCTACGATCGCGAGCCGCGCTCGCAGTCATGCTCATCGCGACGGTGAGCGTCGCACAGCCGCGCCTCGTCGCAGCCGACGGCGACCCCGAACCGCCGCCCACCACCGACGCGCCCACCACCACCGACGCGCCCACCACCACCGACGCGCCCACCACCACCGAGGTGCCGGGGCCACCGCCGATCGAGCTCTTCGTGGTCGGCGACAGCTTCGCGGCCCAGGCGGGGAACCCCGGCCGGACGAGCCCCGGCAACCTGGTGATCTCCGGCCTGCTCGGCACCACCACCTACCGCGACTACCGTCCGTTGCCGTCGGCCACCGGGGTCGGGGACCCACTGCCGACGCCGGACGCGGGTACCGTGGCCGACAACGGCGGCTGGACCGCGGAGGGGTTGCTCACCGACGCGCTGCGGGAACGCATCGGATCCGATCGCATCGAGGCCACGCACCACTTCGGCTTCAACGGAAGCCTGGCCTGGGGATGGGCACGCGGGCTGCCGTGTGCGAAGCCCCGAAGCTCGAGCACGTCCTGCCCCCAGGAGCAGCTGACCCTCGACCGCCTGCAGAGCGAGCTGGCGGCGGTGCCCGCCGGTCGCACTCCACTCGTGGTCCTGTCGATCGGTGGCAACGACCTCCACAACACCAACTGGACCGATCCGATGAGCAAGACGAGCCCCGACGACGTCCGCCAAGCCGACTTCAAGGTTGAAGGCGGCGCTGGCCGACCGAGCCGGACCTCACGGGGCTACGTCACCCGGTGGTACCGGATGCAGCAGATCGAGAGCTCCATGCGCACGCTGGTGGAGACGATCCGCGCCGCGTCCGGGGACCGAGCGGAGGTCGTCCTGACGGGCTATGCGGAAGTCGATCTCGACAACTCCGTCTACAAGCCCTCCGGTGGGAACTGGTACGAGTGGTACCCAGGATTCGTGTCCACGATCAGCTGTCGCTCCTTCACCACCCAGTCGGTGTTCGTGGGCAGCGACTACGGGCAGTACCTCACCTACACCAAGCTCGGCCTGCCGTACTGGATGTGGCCCGCCTCGTTCAAGACGTCTCCCACGGCGATCCCGGACCCAGAGGCGTTGCTGGACGACCTCTTCACCGGTGGATGGGTGCCGGGTGCCACCACCTGGCGTCGCGACAGCCTCCACGGGATCTACAGCGCGCTCGACCAGGACCACGAGTGGGTCAGCTTCACGCCCATGTGGGACATGGGGAGCACCACCTCCAACTCCCACCTGCTCGATTGCATCCACCTCCGCAAGGAGCCGATGGAGCAGTTCGTCGGTGGCGTCCTCGATGGCTGGTTGGCCACCCGACCGGAACCTGCCACCTGAACATGTCGAGGCGCCGCGATGGCTCCCGGAGCCACCGGCGCTCACGAGCAGTCCACGCCCTCCGGTGCCACCCCTGGGGTCCAACCGACCACGGTCGTCGTGGTGGTCGTGGAGGTCGAGGGACTGCCAGCCGACCCCTCCACGGTGACGTCGGTGCTCTCGCCGGTCGCCTCGGTACCGGATGCCTCCGAGGCAGCGTCGTCCGGCTCGACCTCGTCCGGCTCCGCGATGGACTCGAAGTCGGGGCCCAACGTGACTCGGACCTGACCGGGCTCGAGGTCGGGGTCCTCCACCACCCTCGGGGAGGGGCCGAACCAGGCGGCGGCAAGCTCCCCCATCGCGACGGCTCCCGGCGCGTGGGCGACCGTCGTGCGCTCCACGACCTTCGGCGCGGTGTCGACGGCACCCACGCCGAAGCCACCGTCGGCGAGCACCCAGCTGACGCGCCGTGCCTCTCCGTCGGCGGCTCCGCCGTTGAGGACGTCCACGGTCACGTCACCCGGCGCCGGGGGCGGCGTCGTGGTGGTCGTGACCCCGGTGAGCCCCCCTGTGCCGCGGAACAGCCCGAGCGTCTCGCTCGACGCGGCGTCGTCGAGGCGGATGATCGCCGCGCCACCCGAGGTGCGGTCCGGGGTGACGGCCAGTGCGTGGGTCTGGAGTCGTTGCGGGTCGAAGTCGGAGAAGTAGGAGCCGAGCGCCATCAGCTCGCTGACTCCGAGACCCGAGTCGATCGTGGCCGACTCCAGTCCGGCGTCGACGAGGCCCTTGAGGCGACCGATGTCGTCGAGCCCCAGGGTCGTGGCCTTCTGCAGCGCCGCCCGCATGAGGAGCTGTTGACGGGTGATGCGACCGAGGTCTCCGGAGCCGTCGGTGTGCCAGCCGTCGGTGTCCTTCCACTGGAGGTGGCGCGAACGGGCGAACGCAAGGCCGGTCGGACCGTCCAGGACCTGGCAGCCGGGCTCACGGATCCGCAGACCGGAGTTGAGGTCGCGAACCTCGGAATCGAAGTACATGGGGACGCCCCCGAGCGCGTCCACCAGCTGCTGGAAGCCGTTGAAGTCCACCTCGGCGAAGTGGTGGATGGGGATGCCGAGGTTCTTGTCGATCGTGTCGATGAGCGCCTGGGTGGACTTGGCGTAGGCAGTGTTGATGCGCTGCTGTTCGCCGGACGGCATCGTCACCCAGAGGTCGCGAGGGACCGACAGCACGTCGATGCGCTCCTGCGCCGCGTCGAGGCGCAGGATGGCGATGCTGTCGGATCGCTGGCCCGACGGCTGGTCCTCGCCCAGCATCGCCCCGGCGTTGGGGTCGGTGCGATCCACCGTCGCGCGGCTGTCGGATCCGATGACGAGGTAGTTCTGAGGGCCGGCGTCGCGGATCTCCGCCAGGTCGAGGTCGACCCGCTCCACGCGGGAGTAGGTCCACCAGCCGTAGCCGACCAGGGCTGCGCCGACGACTGCCAGGACGGCCACCACGCCGAGGGCGATCCTTCCCCGCCGACGTCGTCGTCCGCCTCGATCGGCCTCTCCCCCGGGTGAGGTGGCGTTGGTCCGCCTGCGCCGCACGACGGGCGCGCCGAGGGTCTCTCGGGCTACGCCGGTGCCACGGGGAGCGCCGGCGCGGGTGGGTTCTCGGGGTCGATCGGCTCCAGCCACGGCAACCAAACCGTAACAGTGCGAGGGGCACCGCCCGAAGACACGTGCTCGGGTAGAACCCCCAGATGCACCCCGCCCACCACCCGTGGCAGCGCTCGGGCAGCCGCTCGACGACCTGGACTACGGCTTCTGCTCCACCTTCGGCTCTCGCGGCAGCCCGAGCACACGTCCTCCGACCCCGCCCACCACCCGTGGCAGCGCTCGGGCAGCCGCTCGACGACCTGGACTACGGCTTCTGCTCCACCTTCGGCTCTCGCGGCAGCCCGAGCACTCTTTCTCCGACGATGTTGCGCTGGATCTCGGCGGTCCCGCCCCAGATGGTCTCGGAGCGGGAGAAGAAGAACGCCGACACCATGAGGCTCACCGGGTAGGTGTCTCGGCCCTCGCCACGCATCGCGCCCGGCCACGAACCGGACTCCGGCCCGGCGGTGGACAGCAGCGACTCGGCACCCCAGATGTCGATGCAGAGCTCCATCGCGTCGCGGTGCATCTCCGACCAGAACATCTTGTTGGTCACACCGAGCACGGTCACCGCCAGGTCCTTGCGGCTCTGCACCGTGGCGGTGAGGGAGCGCAGGCCGTTGATGCGGAGGATCTGGATCTTGGTGTAGTAGCGCATGAGGCCCTGTCGGACGGTCGGATCCTCGATCCTGCCGTTCTCCCGGGCCTTGTCGACCATCTGCAGGTACTCCTCCTCGAAGCGCCGGTAGCCGGTGGTGGCCGACATCCCGCGCTCGAAGCCGAGCGTGTCGTTGGCCACCTTCCAGCCGTTGTTCACGCCTCCCACGACGTTCTCGATGGGACAGCGGACGTCGTTGAAGAAGACCTCGTTGAACTCGGCCGTGCCGTCGGGTTGCACGATGCCCCGGACCTCGACACCGGGCTGCCGCATCGGCACCAACAGGTAGGAGATGCCGGCCTGCTTCTTGACGTCCGGGTCGGTGCGGGCCAGCACGAAACAGTAGTCGGCGAACTGGGCCTGGGTGGTCCAGACCTTCTGGCCGTTGATGACCCACTCGTCGCCGTCGGGCACCGCGGTCGTCTTGAGCGAGGCGAGGTCGGAGCCGGAGTCGGGTTCGGAGAACCCCTGGCACCACCGCATCTCGCCGGAGAGGATCTTGGGGAGGAACTCCCTCTTCTGCTCCTCGGTGCCGTTCATCAGGATGGTCGGCCCGACCAGGGTGTCGCCGAAGAAGTCGGCGCGCATCGGCGCCTTGGCCCTGGCGAACTCCTCGGCGAGCACGACGCCCTCCATGGTGGAGAGGCCCTTGCCGCCGTACTCCTCCGGCCAGGTCGCGCAGATCCATCCGCCTTCGTAGAGCTTGGGGGTCCACTCCTCGTTGAAGCGCTTCTTCTCCTCGGGGCTCATCTCGAAGCCCTCGTCGAACCAACCTTCGGGGAGGTTCTGCTCGAGCCAGGCACGGATCTCCGTGCGGAACTCCTCGGCCTCGGGGGGATAGGTCAGATCCATGCATCCATTGTTGACCGAGCGGTCAATGCCGGACAATCCGTGAGCCCAGGGGTCACGGATTCCGAGCATGCAGCTCGCGCCACCCGAACTGCCACCCAGCTCTCACCGCAGCCGGGCGATCCGGGTGTCAGTTCGCGTGGAGCCCGACTCGGGGACGTGCAGGCCTCGCGCCTACGATGCGACCCATGACCGTGGCCCCGGAACGGCTCGAGGAGATCCAGTCCACCCGCTGGCGGAACCAGTGGAAGGAGCTGAAGGCACAGGTCATCGACGCCGACCTCTGCACCGGGTGCGCGGGCTGCGTGATCTCCTGCCCCCACGACGTGATCGGCTACCACCACGAGCAGGGCGGCTACCGCCCGTTCCACCTCGAAGACGAGCTCGGCCCCGACGACTGCACCCACGGCCAGAAGGGCTGCACCACCTGCACCCGCGCCTGCCCTCGCTTCGGCATCTGGGAGGCACAGGCCGACGACCACCTCTTCGGCCGGATCCGCGCCGATGACGAGATCGCCGGCATCTACCAGGACATCCTCCTCACCCGGGCCACCGACGCCACGGTCAACGACCTCGGCCAAGACGGTGGTCTGGTCTCGGCCATCCTGATCTGGGCGCTCGAGCACGACTACATCGACGCTGCCCTCGTCAGCGAGCTGGAGGGCGACAAGGGCTCCTGGAGGACTCGGCCCGCCGTCGCCGCCACCCGAGCAGAGATACTCGACGCAGCCGGCAGCCGCTACACCTACACCGCCAACACGTTGGCGCTCGACCAGGCGTTGGAGGCCGGCCACTCGCGCCTGGCGATGGTGGGCATGAGCTGCCAGAGCTCGATCGCTCCGGTCATGTGGAGCCGCAAGATCGGCAAGATCTCCAAGCCCATCGTGTTCAACCTCGGCCTCCTGTGCTCCAAGACCTTCGACGACGCCATCTTCGAGGAGCTCTTCTGGGCCAAGTACCGCCTGGCCCGCACCGACATCGCCAAGATGAACATCAAAGGCGTGTTCCAGATCTGGACCACCGACGGCCGCTACCACGAGATCAACCTCAAGGAGTGCCACGCGTGGACCCGAGCCGGATGCAACCACTGCCCCGACTTCGCCGCCGAGCACGCCGACATCTCCTGCGGTGGCATCGGAGCGAACGCCGACTGGACGCTCACCATCGTGCGCACCGACCTGGGTCGGGAGATCATCGGCCGGATGATCGACCAGGGGGTGATCGAGGCCAAGCCCGGCGACTCCGACCCCGCAGCGATCGCACTGATGCGGAAGCTGGCCGAACGATCCCGTAGCCGCTGGCCCACCACCGCCGAGGTCAGCGTGCGGGTCGGTGTGGCCGACGGCGTGACCGCCCACTGAGGACCGCCCCGCGCGGGGTGAGCCGTCGTGCCCACCTCTCCGGGTCGTACGGATCATTGGCGTCCCAAATGGGCCGTACGACTCTGGGCACGCGGCCGGAGAGGTCCGATGGTGGGGTATGCCCGCGACCCTGAGATCCGATGAGGGACAGCTCGCCGTACGCCTCACCCGCGGTCCCGAGGGCCTCTGGAACGCCTTGGTGCGGGCAGACCCGGAGCACCAGGGGCTCCCCACGACCCGGATCGGGCTGGACCCGCCGCTGGAGTCGATGTTCGCCTACGACCCCGAGGCCGCCACACCGCTCGATCCGCCACCAGCGGAGCGGCACTGACCTTCGTCCACACGACCCAGGAGCGCACCCCAACCCATACCAGCGCACAACCAACTACAGACCCAACACCAGATCTCGGGGCGCCGGCGGGCGCCCCGAGTCGCGTCCCCAGTCGGACCGCGCCGTCGGCCCTGCCAGAGCCGTGCAGCTACGACTTCGCCTCGCACCCGTCGAAGACGGCCTGGATGTTCTTGGGGACCTCGATGTCCTCACCGGAGTCCGCCTCGGACTGCTGCTCCTCGAACTCGCGGGCCTCGTCGAAGGGGACCTTGTCCTCGAGCCCTTCGTACACGCACTCGCAGTAGGACGTCGAAGCCAACTTCTCACCCCCTGGGGGCACCTCGCCGTCGGCGTCGACGCCGGTGCACCCGAGCATGAAGTTCTCCTTGTACTCCTTGCCGTACTCCGTCGGCTGACGCTGCTGGCCGCACGCGGACGCACCGAGCAGGACCGCGAGAGCGCCGACCAGGAGCGAGCGACGAAGCGGGCGTCGCGGTCGGCAGGAGTTGGAGGGCTGGGACATCGGTCTGGGAACTCCACACGGGTGGCGGTTGGGGCGGCCCCACGGTAGCGGCGCCACGGTCGTGCGGGCCATGTCGGGCAGCCGGACGTAGGGGGTGTCCTCGATCGACGGGGCCCGTCGCAGTCGTCGACGCCCGCTCGCTACGCGGCGGCGACCGCCACTCGGTGGCCACCACCGCTCTGCTTCCGCCAGACGAGGAAGGTCGCGACGCCGATGAAGACCTGCGGGAAGAACGACGCCGCCCGCCACACCAGGTCGGCGGCGAGCGCCACGTCCTTGTCGGCGCCGAACTGGTGCAGCAGCGCCACGAGCGCGGCGTCCACGGTGCCGAGCCCGCCGGGGGTGATGGGGATGAACCCGGCGAGCCGGGCCAGGGCGAAGGCGGCGAAGACCTCGGCAGGGTTCACCCCGGAGCTCTTGCCGGCGATGGCGTAGAACCCCACCGCCAGGATGAGGAACTGGCACAGCTGCTGGGCGACGCTCGTGACGGTCAGCAGCCGCCACCGGTGGAACACGACGTCCTTGGTGGTGTCGCGGAAGTGGAGGATGCCCTTGGTGGCGGCGTCGGGCTCGGCCGATCGACGGAACCTCCGCAGCAGCGCGTCGCCCCAACCGCCGATGCGCCGAGCTGCACCTTCGCTGCGGAGCACCAGCACCAGCACCAGCACCATCGCCACGACCGCCACCAGTCCCACCACGGCCCCCACCACCTCGTGGGGCTGCACCTGGCCCTCGAAGACCAGCAGCAGCACCCCCACCACCGGCAGCGCGAGGGTGACCAGCAGGTTCCACAGGGTGGTGGCGGCGATGGCGGTGGAGGTGGGCGCGGGTCCGTAGCCGTAGCCCGAGAGCATGGCGTACTGCACCCCGAGGCCGAAGGCCCCACCGGCCGGCACGACGTTGGAGATCATGAACGACGTCTGCCGCACGACGAAGGCGTGCCCGTAGGAGATCCCGGGCAACGACGCCTGGTAGGGCAGCACGTACACCCCCACGTTGAGCACCGTGACGGCCAGCAGCGCCAGGAGCGATCCGACCGACATCTCCTTGATGGCCGCCCACGCGTCGCTGTAGTTGGCGAACTTGGGGAACACCCCCACGAACACGAACACCAGCACCGCCAGGGTGAGCACACCGGCGATCACCTGCTTGCGGCGGTCGATCGCGGGAGGGGACGCCACGTCGTCGCTCCCCGCTGCCGGTGCCGATACCACGGTCGTGGCGGTGGAGGGGTCGTCGGCACCGGAGGTTGGGGGATGCGCCTCGGTCACCGGGCCAAGGCTATCGGCTCAACGCTCTCGCCCGGTCGAACACGTCATCCAACATGGCCTCGGTGAGTCGTCCGGTGAAGGTGTTCTGCTGGCTCACGTGGTAGCTGGCGATCAGCACGCGACCTTCCGGTGCCGCCACCTCCAGGCCGTGGGCGAAGCGGGGTGGACGCGGGATCCCGAGCACCCGGGCGGCCTCGCGGTACCCGAAGGCACCCAGCGCCACGACCACGCGCAGCTCCTCCAGCAGCGCCACCTCGGCCTCGAGGAAGGGTCGGCACCGCTCCCGCTCCTCGGGCGTCGGCTTGTTCGCCGGAGGTGCACAGCGAACCGGCGCGGTCACCCAGGCAGCGAGCAGCTCCAAGCCGTCCCCGAGGGAGGTGGACTCCGGCTGGCTCGCCCACCCGGCCCGGTGCATGGCGCGGTAGAGCCAGTCACCGGATCGGTCGCCGGTGAACATCCGCCCGGTCCGGTTCGCGCCGTGTGCCGCCGGCGCCAGGCCCACCACCATCAGCCTGGCGTGGGGATCGCCCCAGCCGGGCACGGCCCGACCCCAGTAGGTCTGGTCGCGGTAGGCCGCCCGCCTCTCGAGCGCGACCTGCTCGCGCCACGCCACCAGGCGTGGGCAGGCCCGGCAGTGCACGATCCGCTCCTCCAGCTCTCCCAGCCGTCGGGCGCCATCGGGGCCGTTGCGACGCGCGGGCTCAGCCGCGGGACCGGGGTTCGGACGCTCGTGCGCGGCAGCCACAGGGCGTGATCCTTCCACGGATGCCGGCCCCTACACTCTGGGCGTGGCCCGCAACCCCCGAGCTTCCCGACGCGCCCCCGTCGAGAAGCCCACCCTGATCGTGCTGGTCCGCCACGGCTCGACCTCGACCACCGGCGCGGTGCTCCCCGGCCGTGCCCCGGGCCTCCACCTCTCCGACACGGGGCGGGCGCAGGCCGAGGCGGTGGCCGCACGGATCGGTCCGTTGCGCCCATCAGCCGTCTACGCCTCGCCGCTGGAGCGCACCAGGGAGACCGCGGCACCCATCGCCAGGGCGTGCGGCCTCCGGGTCCGCCGGTCGGCCGGGCTCCTCGAGTGCGACTTCGGCGAGTGGACGGGCCGTGCGCTCCCAGAGCTCCGAAAGCTCCCCGAGTGGCGCGCGGTGCAGTCGAACCCGTCGACCTTCCGCTTCCCCGGGGGTGAGTCGTTCTCGGAGATGCAGCAACGCATGTGGGGCCAGCTGGAGCGCCTGGCGTCGCTGCACCCCGGATCCACCGTGGTGGCGGTGTCGCACGCGGACCCCATCAAGGCTGCGGTGGCGATGGCGGCAGGGGTGCATCTCGACCTGTTCCAGCGGTTGGTGATCTCGCCCTGCTCGGCCAGCGCCGTGTTGATGGGGCACGGCGCGCCGGTCGTGCTCACGGTGAACTCCACCGGTGACGACCTGACCACGCTGGCGGTGTCGTGAGCACAGGGGAGTCCTTCGAGTTCGAGTCCGTCGATGCCTTCGTGCCGGGTGCCGTCGGCCGACCGGGAGACCGGGTGTTCTACCTCCAGGCACGCGCCGGCAACCACGTGGTCAGCCTCCGCTGCGAGAAGCAGCAGGTCGGGATGCTGGGGCGCTACCTGGCGCAGCTCGCCCAGGCACTCGGTCCGGTCGAGGCCGATCGCGACCCCGTCGGCATGGTGGAGCCGGTCGCGGCTGCGTGGACCGTCGGCCAGCTGTCCGTCGGCGTCGACGAGGAGACGGGCCGGATCATGGTGACCGCGGAGGAGCTCATCGTCGGGACCTTCGAGGTCGAAGCCGGCGCCGAGGTCTCCCAGGAGGACGTGGAGGCACTGCTCGAGGCGGCCGACGAGCTCATGGACGATCCCGCCGAGGCCCGCTTCGTGCTGAGTGCGGGGCAGGCGCTGGCCTTCGGCGAGACGGCCGAGGAGCTGCTCTCGGCCGGGCGGCCACCCTGCCCGCTCTGCGGCGCGCCGATGGACCCCGAGGGCCACGACTGCCCCCGGTGGAACTGAGCCGCCGAGGATGGACGACCCGCACCCCCACGAGCTCCCCGAGGGCGTCCCCTTCGTCTACGACGCCACGGTCACCCCGGCGCAGACCGACGCCATGGTGGCGCTGCTCGAGCACGGAGCGATCGAGGTGCTCGGGTTGATGCCATGGAGCTCCAACGGCACCTTCCTCGTGGAGGTGCGCCTCGGCGAGGACCACGCGCCGGCGATCTACAAGCCGGAGTCGACCGAACGGCCGCTGTGGGACTTCCCCGGCGGCCTGTGGCGGCGAGAGGTGGCGGCTTGGGAGCTGTCGGAGGTGCTGGGCTTCGCCCTCGTGCCACCCACCGTCGGTCGCCACGAGGCCCCTCTGGGTTGCGGCTCCCTGCAGGCGTTCGTCCCGGCACGCTTCGAGGAGCACTACTTCACCCTCCGCGAGCTCGACGATCCGTCGATCGAGCACGCGCTGCAGGCGCTGTGCGTGCTCGACCTCGTGGCCAACGCCACCGACCGCAAGGGCGGCCACTGCCTGATCGACGGCGACGATCGCGTCTGGGCCATCGACAACGGGCTCAGCTTCCACGTGGAGTTCAAGCTGCGCACCGTGGTGTGGGACTTCGCCGGCCGGTCCATCCCCGAGGAGCTGCTGGAGGCGGTGCGGGAGCTGCGCGACGACGGAGTGCCCCCACGCCTGGCGCGGTGGCTCACCCAGGACGAGGCCGACGCGGTGCTCAACCGCGCAGCGGGTGTGCTCGGGGCGGGTCGCTTCCCTCACGATCCCTCGGGGCGCAGGTACCCGTGGCCCCTGGTGTGAACGACGGATCGAGGGAGGTCCTGTCCCCCGACCCGCCCGTCACGGGTCGTGAGCTCGAGCGCCCCGACTCCGGGCGCTCGACGCCGCACGGGGACGCGAGAGAGGCGGCGGAGTCGTCATGCAGCGCCCTGGGCACTGGAGCGCGCACCCGGACACGGCGCTTCAGCGGAGGTGCTCATCGATCAGGGACCGCAGCTCCTCGCCGTCGAGCTCACCGAGGTGGTACTCGGCGATCCGACCGTCGGCATCCACGAGCAGCGTCGCCGGCAGGCCCATCACGCCGAGCGCGGTCATCACCTCTCCCTTGGGGTCGCGCACGGTGTCGTAGGTGACGCCGGTGCGGGAGAGGAGCTCCGTCTCGGACTCCCGGTCGTCGGTGGCGGCCACGCCGAGGAACCGCACGTCGCCATCGAGGTCCTGGTGGACCGACTCGAACTGGGGCATCTCCGCCACACAGGGAGCGCACCACGACGCGAAGAAGTTGATCACCGTCGGAGCCCCCTGGAGCTCGTCGAGCTGCAGGGTCCCTCCGTCATGGCGCTCGACGGCCAGCTCCGGCAGCGCATCACCGCGCCCAGCAACCTGTCCGGGGTGCAACGGCCGTGCCTCCCCCTCCGCGTCGGCCCCCGCGCCGTCGACGGAACCGTCGGCTCCCGAGGAGTCGTCGTCCACGACACGGACCACGATCGCCGCCAGCACCACGGCCACCGCCGCCACCGCCAGCGCCGTCGGCCACCACGCACGGGCCGCTCGGCCCTGCTCCGTCGGCCCAGGCGCCTCACGATCGTGCTCTGTCTCGACGTCCACGTGCCCTCCGATCTCTTCCACAGCGTACGACCATCACCGGTGACGGTGATGGTCGGTGGAGCTGCTATCACCAGAGACGATGCCAAGTATCCCTCTCGCGTGTTTCCTCGCTCATGCGCAGTGCAATTAGGCTGCGTCCAGCGGTTCGGATCCCCGACAGAAGGAGACGCCTGTGAAGACCAAGTGGTTCATCGGAATGGCATCCGCAGCGGTCCTGCTGTTCGCCGGGGCCTGCGGCGGCAGCGACGACGAGTCCTCCGACGGTGGCTCCGACAGCAGCGAGGAGAGCAGCGGTGGCGGCGACGCCGCCGAGGGCCAGGAGCTGTTCAACGCCACCTGCGCCAGCTGCCACGGCAAGGACGCGGAGAACCCGTCGGTCGGCAAGGACCTGAGGGACAACACCTTCGTGCAGGACAACAGCGACGCCGAGCTGGTCGCCTTCGTCAAGGAGGGCCGCCCGGCGAGCGACCCCGACAACACCACCGGCACCGACATGCCGGCCAAGGGCGGCAACCCCTCCCTCACCGACGAGGACCTCGACAGCATCGTCGCCTACCTGAAGTCCATCCAGTAGCAGCCGACCGCACGCGCAGAGGAGGCGCCTGGCGGCGCCTCCTCTGCGCGTCTGGGCTCCGATGTGACGGCGGCTCCCGCCGCCGACGGGTCACTCGACGGTGACCTCGACCTCGTAGAGCTCCTTGCCGTCCTTGTCGAACAGCGTGAGCACGGCGTCGCCGGCGACGATCGCCTCGGCCCCGGCCTTGTCGCCCAGCGTCTCGTCCTCGCCGGGCTGGATGGCCTTGAGCACGGTGTCATCGCTGGTGGACACCTCGGTGACGCCGTCGGTGGTGATCTCCATCATGCCGCCGGGCTCCATGGTCACCCGCTCCTCGGCACCGAGGTCCGATGCGTCGACCTTGATGGGAGCGCCCTGGCCGTCCGGGGTGGTCGTGGACGCCGTCGTGGAGGAGGTGCCGTCGGTGCCTTCGTCCTCGTCGTCGGAGGAGCACCCGAGGAGGGCGATGGCGGCCACCGCCACCGTGGTGATCAACAGGGGCAGGTTTTTCGTTCTCATGGCAACCAAGTATCTCGGCGGAACCGGAGATCCCCACCTCCTCCCCTCCAGAAATCCCCGCCGAGTTGAGCTTCCTTGCGAATCCTCGGTGGATCTGACGCCATCTCAACCCGGCTGACGACCGATCCGCAGCCCTGTCGGCGTGCCTGCAGCCGAGTGCAGGACGGCTGGGCCGCGGTCAGTCCGAGGAGGCGGGTGGCGTCGACGGATCGACGGGAGCCGTGGTCGAGGTCGATACCTCGCTGTCACGACGCCGGCCGCTCTCCACCAGCGACTGCACCTGGTCCCACTCCAGCACCTCGCCGCTGCTGGACGCGGCGAGCTGCTCGGCGCCCTCGGGTGACGAGAACGCCGCCAGCGCCCAGTCCATCGGCGTGGCCAGGTCCGGGCTGCGCACGAAGGTGGCGTCCGGAGCCTCGATCGGCTCCTCGGAGTCGTAGTCGAAGACCCAGAACCTCGAGCCCTCGACCTCTCCGTTCTGCTGGGCGTACTCCACCATGTCGCCGATGTCGTCGAAGCGGTGCTCCGCGCCGTCGGCGGTTCGGTAGGCCCCGGCGAATCGGAGCTCGGTGATGATCATGTGGCACTGCTCGCACTCGGTTCGACCCAGCACGATCTCCGGCGGGCCGTCCGCGCCACCGCCGGAGCATCCGGCCGACACGACCGCGCCCAGTGGCACCACCGTCGCCGCGCAGAGGAAGCAACGGCGGTTCACAGGTCCACCCGACGACGGAACAGCGTCCAGGCCACCACGAGCGGCGCCACGACCCAGAAGACCAGGATCCCGAGGGTCACCCGCCACAGCCCGTCGCCGAAGCGGTCGTAGGCGTAGCTGCCCGCCGGGCCGAGCACGTCGAGGGATCCCTCCAGCACCAGGACGGTGGTCAGGCGGAAGGCCTCCACCGGGTTGGCCACCGCCGTGAAGAAGAGCGTGCCCACCGGCAGGTCGGTGGACGCTGCGGTCCCCATGAGGCCGAGATCCCCCACGAACACGAACACCAACCAGGTGAGCAGGGCGGCACCGAGCGCGGTGCTCCCCCGCCGGGTGACCACGCTCACCACCATGCCGATGCCGAGCATCACCAGCGCCAGCATCCACGACAGCCCTGCCAACGCGACCAGCGTGCCGGCGTCGAGGCCGGAGGACCGCAGCACGCTCAGCAGGCCGGCCACGCCGAAGCCGGCGCAGACCGCGGCGAGCAACGCCGCGGCGAGCCCGGCGTAGGTCCCGAGGAGCACCTCGCTGCGGCTCACCGGTTGGCTCAACAGGAAGCGGAGGCTGCCCGACTCGCGGTCGCCGGCCAGGCTCCGGGCGCCCAGCATGACGGCCATCAGCGTCACCACGAGCTGGACCAGCACCACCAGCGACGCCGCGGTGCGACCGAACCCGCCCTCCCCGGTGAGGCCGGTGTCGGGCAGGGCGATCACCGCGATGCCGGCAGCCAGGAGGGCGAACCCGGCGCAGTACAGCCAGAACCAGCGGTCGCGCACGGCGTCGCGCAGGGTCTTGCCGGCCACCACACCGACGATGCGGACCTCGATGCCTTCGCGCACGTCCTCGCGCCTCCGAGCTGCCGACTCCGGTCCGGTCGCCGTCGCCGTCTCGACCTCGACGACGCGTGGAGCCGTGTCCTTCTCCGGCACCGTCCTCATCGCCAGACCTCCCTCATCGCCAGACCTCGAAGTCGCGTACGTCCACGCCGCCGTCGCGCAGCGTGCTGAGGGCCTCGGCCTTGCGCTGCGCGGAGACCTCCACCAGCAGGCCGGTTCCGTTGGCGTGGGCGGGGAAACCGCCGTCCTCCAGCAGCGCCAGGCCCTTCTCCACGTCGGCGGCGCCGAGCATCAGGTGCAACCACGAACGGATGCCCAGCCGGTCGGCGAGCTCCGAGGGCCGGCACTCCTGTTGGACCCGACCGTCGGCCAGGGCGATGACCCGGTCGACCAGCATCCCGACCTCCCCGAGGTCGTGGGAGGTGAGCACGATCGAGCGCCACGGGGTTCGCAGGCCCTCGATGACCTCCACCATCCGCTCGCGGGAGGCCACGTCCAGGCTGGCCGTCGGTTCGTCGAGCAGCAGCACCGGTGGGTCGCCCAGCAGCGCGGCGGCGATCCCCAGCCGTTGCTTCATGCCGCCGGAGAGCTCCCGCACGCGCTTGTCGCGGTGCTCCCCGAGCTGCACCAGCTCGAGGTTGGCATCCGCCTGTTCCAGCGGGAGTCGCCGAAGGTTCGCCACGAAGTCGAGCGTGTCGACGAGGGTCATGTCGTCGTAGAAGCTGAGCTCCTGGGGCACGTGGCCGATCAGGTGGCGGGCCGCCTTGGGGCGGCGGCGCGCATCGATCCCGTTGATCTCGACGGTGCCGTCGTAGCCGATCAACCCGAGGATGCCGCGCACGATCGTGGTCTTGCCGGCGCCGTTGGGCCCCCACAGGGCCACGGCCTCGCCGTCGGCGACGGTCAGCGAGATGTCGTCGAGCACGGTCAGCTCGCCGTAGCGCTTGGTCAGTCCCTTGAGCTCGATCACGACGGCGCCACCTGTGCCCTTCGCCGGGTGCGGGTGAGGGCGAGTATGGCTCCCGCCAGCACCAACATGGCCGCGGCCGCCGCCAGCACCCCCTCCGGAGAGGTGGGCGCGTCCTCGGCGCTCAGCGGGGGGAAGCCGGGCACGGCCACCTGAGGCGCCGGGTCCACGAGCTTGGGCTCGGGCCGCAGGTCGGGGAACGCCCGGCCGGCCATGTCGACCGCCCGAGCAGCGGGCGTCCCGGTGAGGAACACCAGGTTGGGGTGCGAGTCCTTCAGCGAGGAGAAGAGGTCGTCGACCTTGTACCGGCGATCGCCGATCCCGTCCCCATCGGCGTCGTAGCCCGAGTAGTCGCTCCAGTAGTTGCCCTCGCCGTCCTCGGCCCACTCGTCGTTCTGGAGACGACCAGTGGTGGTGAGCGCCACCTGGTCGGTGTTGTCGATGAAGGCGTTGTCGTTGAAGATGTTGCGCTGCACCGAGGGCATCAGCAGCACCCCGACCTCGTTGAAGGCGATCACGTTGTTGGTGACGTGGTGGAGGGGCTCGGGCTCGGTGGGCGAGTTGTCGTTGAAGATGCCCACCCGGTTGGCCACGAAGCGGTTGCCGATCACGTCCGCGCCGTCCACGTCCTTGAGGCCGAGGCCGTAGCCGCTGGGGCCGAAGTTGTCGGCGAACAGGTTGCGCTCCACCCGCAGACCGGAGCCGTACATGAGGAACGCCCCCACCGAGTTGTCACGGAACACGTTGTCCTCGAGCAGGACGTCGCGGCTGTACATCGAGTGCAGCCCGTAGCGGCTCTCCTCGAGGCGGTTCCCCCGCACCACCAGGTCTGCGCCGTACCACAGCGCGAGGTCCCGGCCCCCGAGGATCCGGTTGTCCTCGATCAGCACCGCGGTGGACTCGAAGATGCGGATCGAGTCGCCACGGCGGCTGGGGTTGAGGTCCTTGCCCACGACCCGGTTGCCCACCAGCTCCGCGTCGTCCACCCGCTCGATCGAGACGCCGAAGAGGACGTCCTCTATGCGGTTGTCGGCGATCCTCACCCCCGAGATCCGCTGGTCGTCGACCCCCACGATCACGCCCGCGTCGGCGTTGGTGACCGACGTGCCGCTGGCGCGGATCACGAAGCCCTCGATGGTGACGTCGGAGGCCATGACCTGCACCACGTCGCCCTTCCCGCCGGCGTCGATCACCGGAGCGCCACGACCCCGCAGCGTGAGCGGCTTGTCGATGACGATGCCGCCGGGGTACGTGCCGGCGGGGATCTCCAGCACCGCCCCCGGATCGGCCGCGTCGATGCGAGCCTGCAGGTCGGGGCCGGAGGCGGCGGCCGCCGCACCGGAGAGGAGTCCGGTCGGCGATGCCAGCCCGACGCAGAGCAGGAGGACGACGGCACCGACCCCCCGGAACGCCCGCCGGAGGGGGGTCATGCAGTGGCGGCGTCGACGCCCGGGCCGCCGGCGTCGTCCGCTTCGTGCTTGGAGCGGATCTCGTCCACCAGCGGCTTGTAGGCGCGGCGGTGGTACCAGAGCCCGACCACGGTGACGATGGAGGCCAGCACCGCGATGTACAGCCCCGGCCCCGGCAGCGCCTTGGTGGTGAAGTTGGCGATGTCGGCGGGGCCGAGGATCGGTGGGGTGAACTCGCCGACGGCGCCGGTGAGCGGCGCACGCGGGTCGAGGTCGTGGCCGTAGCGCCACAACCAGTACTGGAGGTCGCCGAGGAAGATCAGCGGGAACAGCACCGCGGGCAGGGCGAAGACGAGCACCCAGCGGCTGTGGATGTACAGGCCGGCCAGCAGGAGGCCGGCGAGGGCGATGATCCCGGCGATGGACACGCTGCGCTCGAGCTGGGCGCCGTCCGCGAAGGAGGGCAGGCCGATGTAGTGGTTGAGCTCCTCCAGCTCGTTGACGTCGCCTTCGAGGCGGTTCACGAACGCCTGCACCCGCAGGCCGTCGGGGTACTGCGGCGCCGTCAGGTCGAGCACCCAGTAGGGGAAGAGGATCGACACCATCAGGAGGAGCGCAGAGGCGGTGAAGAGCACCTTCGGCGTCCAGTAGCGCGCCTGGTGCTGTTGCATCTCTTCTCTCGGAACCTTCGGTCCGAGAACACGGTCGAGGAAGGACATGGGGGTGCCTCGCAGTCACTCGTCCTGGCAAGAGGATAGGTGTCCCACCGCTGCGGGCGGGAGTCGGCGCAGTGCCGGCTCCCGCCCGCAGTCGTGGCGTGGGAGGGGTGGGTCAGCCCGACGCCCCCGAGGGCTGGACCGTCATGTAGCCGGTCATCTCGAGGTGCAGCGCCGAGCAGAACTCCATGCAGTAGTAGGAGAACACCCCCGGCTTGTTGGCGGTGAACTTGAAGGTGGAGGTCTCCCCCGGCTCCAAGCTGCCGTTGATGTTGTAGCCGGCGATGTTGAAGGCGTGGGTGGCATCCCTCGCCGTCTCGAGGTTGGTGAGGTTCCAGGTGACGTTGTCGCCCTCCCTGATCTCCACCTGCTCGGGTTCGAAGTGGCTGCGGATCAGGGTCATGTTGACCGTCACGTTGTTGCCGTCACGGGTGACCCCGCAGTTGGTGCACGTCCCGTCCTCGCCGACGTTGGGGGCCTCGGGGTCCACCGACATCGTGCTCGGGTTGAACCCGACCTCCGGGTACACCTCGTAGGGCTCCAGCTTGTCGGCGGGGATGATCACCGCGTAGTGGGGCTCGCCGATGCCGAGGGGCAGGTCGTAGAGCACCCGCATGCTGTCGCCCTTGCCGCTGATGTCCACCAGCTGCAGGTTCTGGGGCAGCAGCGGCCCGACGTTGTTGAAGCGGTCGATGGACCACTTGTTCAGCGCAACGAGGTACTTGCCGCTGGGCTCCACGGTGTCGCCCTCGGCCGCCGCGAGGTGGCCGATGTTGTACTGCACGTCGACGTCGGACACCCGCTTCCAGGTGTCGGGCTTGCCCTCCTCGCCGAGCTGCCAGCGCACGACCTGCGAGTCGAGGAAGAGGCTGGTGTAGGCGTAGCCCTGGTTGTCGAACTGGGTGTGCAGCGGCCCCAGGCCGAGCTCCACCTGCGCCTCGAGGGCGGTGTCGAAGTCGATGACCGGCACGCCGTAGGTGTCGGTCTCGGCGAACTCGCCGCCCTCGATGGCGGCGAACATCTTCTTCCAGGAGTAGATCGACACGTGCGGGTCGAGCTTGCCGCCCACGACCACGTACTTGCCGTCGGGGGTGACGTCCGCCCCGTGGGGGCTCTTGGGCTCGGGCACCATGTACAGCAGGCCCTCGTCGATGGCCGACTGCAGGGGGATCACCGGGAAGCCGGCGACGTCCTGGGCCTTGCCGGCCTGGTACACCTCGGCGGCCTTGTTGAGGTTGATGACGTGGAGGAAGTCCTTGTCGTTGGCGCTGGCGCCGGCCTCGAAGTACTCACCGGAGCCGTCGGGGGCCTTGCCGGTGGCCAGCTCGGTGTTGAACGAGTTGCACACCACCCAGCCGGCGGAGTCGAGCTTGCCGGCGTCGCAGAGGTCCTGCCAGTACGGCGGCAGCTCCATGGCGAAGGACTGCGTGGGGTCGATCTTGCCGGCCTCGCGATCGAACTTCCAGAACGTGATCATCCCCCGGTACTTCTCGTCGTACTCGGAGATCGGTGCCCACTCGCCGCCGAGGGGCTGCGCGTACTGGCCCCCCTCGACCACCCACTCGGTGTCGGGGGTGACGAAGGAGCCGCCGTGGTCGCTGGTGACCAGCGGGTTCTTGACGATCTGCTTGGTCTCGAAGTCCTTGAGGTTCAGCACCGCCTGGCGGGCGTTGGCCTTGTCGTTGATGAACAGGAACTGCCCGTCGTACTTGCCCTCGGTCTCCGACAGCGCCGGGTGGTGGGTGTCGCCCCAGGTCAGCTCCTGGCCGTCGTAGTTGCCAGCGGCCAGCATCTCCATCTGGCCCTCCTCGCCGTAGCCGTAGCCCTGCCACGGCTCGGGGGTGAACACCGCGATGTTTTTGAGGATGCGCATCGAGGGGATGCCGATCACGTGCATCTGGCCGCTGTGGCCTCCGGAGGCGAACATGATGTGCGAGTCGTACTGGCCGCTGGGCTGGTAGGTCATCAGCGCGGCGGTCACGTCCTCCTCGCTCAGACCTCGCTCCTTGGCGATGTCCTCGGCAGACCCGCCGAGGTCGGCGCCGCCGCCGCCCTCGTCGTCGCCCGAGCACGCTGCGGCGATCAGACCCAGCACCGCCAGGCTCGATACCACCAGCAGCAGCACCCGGCCGAGGGTGTTCTTCTTCTTCTTCCGTGTCATCCAATCACCACCAAACGGTCGTGGGTGGTCGGAACCACCCGCTCGGGGCGGGAGCACGGTGCGGGCGCCGACGCGCGCACCGTCGAACCGCCACGCAGGCACCCGAGCCGTCACCGAGGTGTCCGGAGCCGGTCACCGACCACCTGGGTTGGGCGAAGCGCCTGTGCGAACGGTTCATGCTTCCCTCACCGCCCCGAGGCTCACACGGGGAGCTCCCGGCCTCTGGGCGACGCAATCATTATTGCCGCAAGGACACGGGCCGTCCATCCTTCGCGCTGATTATCTGCTGGGTTCCATCTAAAATTGTGAACCCGGCATCACTTTGAGAGACAACTCAGGATACCAGCGAACGTGGCCGAACCCGGGGAACCACGAGCGACGTGGCGACGACGGGCGCCGCTCCCGTCGGCCGGCCGGCACCACACGCGACGACGGCCCCGCACCAGGCGGGGCCGTCGTCTGTGTCCCAGAGAGGACGTGCGTCAGCGGTTCTGCAGCGCCTCGATGAGCGCGGGGAGCACCTTGTGCACGTCGCCCACGATGCCCAGGTCGGCGACCGAGAAGATCGGGGCCTCGGCGTCCTTGTTGATGGCGATGATGTTCTTGGAGCCCTTCATGCCGACGAGGTGCTGGGTCGCACCGGAGATGCCCGCGGCGATGTACACGTTGGGCTTCACCACCTTGCCGGTCTGGCCCACCTGGTAGGAGTAGGGCACCCATCCCGCATCCACGATGGCCCGGCTGGCCCCCGGTGCTGCACCCAGCAGCTTGGCGAGCGTCTCCACCATCTCGTAGCGGTCCTTCTCCCCGATGCCACGGCCGCCGGCGACGACCACCGCCGCGTCGTCGAGCGACGGGCCGGTCTTCTCCTCCACGAAGCGGTTGGTGACCACTGCGGCCCCGGTCGCTCCGACGTCGCCTGCGGCCAGCTCCTCGGTGGGCGCCGCGGCACCCGAGGGCGCCTCCGCGGCGGCGAAGGACTTCGGGCGGACCAGGAAGATGCCCACCTTGTCGGTGGTGAACCGGGTCGTGACGTTGGTGGTGCCGCCGAAGATGGGCTCGACGCCGGCCAGGCCGCCGTCGCGCTCGACGAGGTCCACGACGTTGGTGATGACCGGTGCATCGAGCTTCACCGACAGCCGGCCCGCCACGTCGCGGCCTTCGTAGCTGGTGGCCAGGAGGATGGCATCCGGGGCGTCGCCGCCCTGGAGCACTGCTGCGATGGCCGAGGCCGCGATCGGACCGACCAGCTTGCCCTCGGTGCCCCCGATGGTGAAGACCTTCGAGGCGCCGTTGGCGCCAAGCTCGGCCGCTACGTCCCCACCGGCGGCGGTGATGCACTCGACGGTGTCGGCCAGCTCGGTGGCCTTGGCCAGCATCTCGAGGGTCGTGGTGCTCACCTTGGCGTCGGTGGCCTCGGCGTACACCCAGATCTTGGAAAGTGCCATTGTCTGCGTCCTTCTCTCTCGGTCGAGGGCCCGGGGCCTCAGATGACCTTCAGCTCGGCGAGGAAGTCGACGATCTTGGCGAAGCCCTCGCCGTCGTCCTCGATGATCGTGCCCGCCTGGCGGGCCTCGGCCTCGGCGATCTCGACGATCTCCTGGCGTGCGCCGGACCATCCGACCTCACCGGCGTCGAGGCCGAGATCGGCCACCGTGACCTCGTCGACCGGCTTCGACTTGGCGGCCATGATGCCCTTGAAAGACGGGTAGCGGGGCTCCACCACGCCGGCGGTCACCGAGACCACCGCCGGGATGGGCGACTCCACGTCGTCGTAGCCCGCCTCGGTCTGGCGCTGCACCTTCACGGTGCCGCCATCGACGGCGATCGACTTGGCGAAGGTGATGGACGGCAGCGACAGCAGCTCGGCGAGCTGCTCGGGCACGGTCCCCGTGTAGCCGTCGGAGGACTCCGTGGCGGTGATGACCAGGTCGGCGTCGCCCGCCCGGCCGATCGCCTTTGCGAGCACCTTGGCCGTGCTCAGGGCGTCGGAACCGGCCAGCACGGGGTCGCTCACGAGCACAGCCTTGGCTGCGCCCATGGCCAGCGCGGTCCGCAGACCGCCCACCTCGTTGTTGGGGGCCATCGAGACGAGCGTGACCTCGCCGCCACCGGCGGCGTCCACCAGCTGGAGAGCCATCTCGACGCCATAGGAGTCGGACTCGTCCAGGATGAGCTTCACGTCCCGCTTGAGGGTCTTGGTGTTGGGATCCAGCGCACCGGGGTCCGCCGGGTCGGGGATCTGCTTCACGCACACGACGACGTTCATGCCCGCGAGTCTGTCGCGTGCTACCCGCGGGTAACAAAAGCGCCCGGCGCCACCCGCCACCCGCATGCACCAGACTTGGCACGATGCGGGTCCTGCTCGTGGTGAACTCCGCGGCCTCCTCGGTGACCGCCCGGCGCCGGGTGATCATCCAGCGCATCCTGGGCGACGGCACCGAGCTCTACGTGGCCGAGACCAAGCGGCGCGGCCACGCCACCGCCTTGGCCCGTGCCGCGGTGCGCAACGGCACGGAGGCGGTCGTGGTGCTCGGCGGCGACGGCACCCTCAACGAGGTGGCCACCGCCCTGGCCGGCACGAACTGCGCGCTGGCCGCGCTGCCGGGCGGCTCCACCAACGTGTTCGCTCGCACCATCGGGCTTCCCGACGACCCGGTCGGCGCCGCAGCGGTGGTGGCCTCCGCGCTGCGCCGGCGCTCGATCCGACCCATCGGCCTCGGCGAGGTGAACGGACGGTTCTTCTGCTTCCACACGGGCGTCGGCTGGGACGCCGCGCTCGTCGAGATCGTCGAGCGCCACTCGGAGCTCAAGCGCTACGCAGGGCACCCGCTGTTCATCCTGGCGGGGCTGCGCACGTTCCTCGGCGGCTACGACCGCCGGCGCGGCCACTTCGACGTCGTCCTCGACGACGGCCACGTCATCGAGGACGCCTACTTCTGCCTGGTGATGAACAGCGACCCCTACACGTTCGTGGGGTCGCGGCCGTTCACCGTGTGCCCGTCGGCCGATCTGCACCACCCGCTGTCGGTGCTGGCCCTCACCCGCCTGCAGCTGCGGGACTTCCTCCCGGTCGTCGTCGACGCCCTGGCGGACCGACGGGGCGTGTCGCCGCGGACGCACCTGCAGATCCACAACGACGTGCGAGCCCTGCGCATCGAGCGGTCGACCACGATGCCCTACCAGCTCGACGGCGACTTCCTGGGAGAGGCGGACCAGCTCGTGTTCCGGCATCACCCCGACGCGGTGGGACTGGTGGTGCCCGAAGCATCCTGAGGGCCGTCGTCCAGCACCGCCCGAGCCCTGGCGGGGACGTTGGTCACGATCCCGCCCACGCCGAGCCCGGCGAGCTCCCGGATCCGCTCGGGGTCGTCGACGGTCCAGGTGTTGAGGCGCAACCCCAAGGACTCCGTCCGACGCACCAGGTCGGCGTCGACGAAGGGATCCCAGGGATGCAGCGCCTGGTGGCCGCGGTCCGCCGTGGACTCCGGTGCATCGGGCCAACCGTGCAGATCGAACACCAGCTGGGCCGTGGGCGGACCGTCGAGCTCGCGCACCCGGTCGATGGTGGCCGGGTCGAAGCTCGACACCAGGATCTCCTCCTCGATGCCGGTCGCCCGGCGAGACGCCAGCAGCTCCACCACGAGGTCGACCACGTCCATGCCGTGGGGCACGTGGTCGCCGCCGAGGTCCCCTGGAGAGTTCTTGATCTCCACGTTGACCCCCAGCGGCCTGGGCCCTCGGCGGCAGACGTCCAGCGCCCGCTCGAGGTGGATCACGCCTGGCGGAGCGTCCGGCAGCGGTGTGTCCCACACCGTTCGCTGATCGTGATACCACGGATCGTGGTGGACGATGAGGGCACCCTCGGCGGTGAGTCGAACGTCCAGCTCGACCCAGTCCGCCAGCTGTGCTGCGGCCCCGAGGAAGGCTTCCTCAGTGTTTTCCTGGTGATCCGCCGAGGCTCCCCGGTGGGCGATGATGAGCAGATCTTCACGGCGCGTCATCTCGGCGAAACTTTTCCTTTACACAGTGAGTGGTCGAACGATAGCGTTTGATTGTTCACGGATTCACAAGTTCCCAGCAGCTCGCGGGAAACCCTCCGTGGACCGAGTGAAACCCAGAGAACTGGCGCACCCCCGTGCGCGTCCACATCCTACGGAGGAACCGTGGCCCTCACCTCGAGTCGCAGCCTCGACATCGCAACCGATGACTGGCGTGTCCATTCCGCATGCCGCGACACGGATCCTGCGCTCTTCTTCCCGGTCGGCACCACCGGCCCCGCACTCGAGCAGATCGCCTCGGCCAAGGCCGTGTGCGACACCTGCGACGTGAGGGAGCCCTGCCTCGAGTTCGCGGTGGGCACCAACCAGGACTCCGGCGTGTGGGGTGGAACCTCCGAGGAGGAGCGGCGTCAGATCCGGCGTGCGCTCGCCGCCAAGGCCCGCCGGGCCGCAGCCGCCAAGGCGTCCTGACACCTCGTTCCCGTCACCCGTGACCTGACGACGGGCACCTTGCCCGACCGGTCCCCGGCCTCCCGACAAGGGGGGCCGGTGTCGCGTCCGAGCGAGCGTCAGACCTCCGGGTGCAGGGGCACCGTCACCACCACCCGGGTCCCGGTCCGCCCGGGAGGACCCCCGGCGGGACCGAACTCGATGGTCCCACGTAGATCCGAGACCAGCCCCCGCACGATCGACAGACCGAGGCTGGTGGAGCTCGGCTGCTCGACGGAGACGGCGGGGCCGATGCCATCGTCCCGGACCACGATCTGGATCACGTGGGGATCGTGGCTCAGCTCGATGCGCACCACGCCCTCCTCCCCTGCCGCCAACGTGCCCGGCGGGTAGGCGTGGTCCATCACGTTCTGGAGCAGCTCGGTCAGCACCACCGCCAGCGACGTGGCCGCCGGGCTGGCGACGCCACCGCCGCCGCCGTTGGTCTCGAAGCGCATCGGGCGATCCGGCGACGTGAGCCCCTCCTCCACCATCCGCACCAGCGGACGCACGATGGCGTCGAAGTCGACCTCGTCGCCGGCCCCGCGGCTCAGGGTCTCGTGCACCAGTGCGATCGAACCGATCCGGCGCACGGACTCCTCGATCGCCGCCTTGGCCGACGGCTCCGCCAGCCGGCGGCCCTGGAGGCGCAGCAGCGAGGAGATCGTCTGCAGGTTGTTCTTCACCCGATGGTGGATCTCCTTGATGGTGGCGTCCTTGGAGATCAGCAGCCGGTCCCGGCTGCGCAGCTCCGACACGTCGCGCAGGAGCACCACGGCACCGTCCACCCGGTGCTCCGCGACCAGGGGGATGCACCGCAGCACCACGGTGGTCTCTCCGTGCTCCAGGTCCTCGATGGCGGGCTTGCCCGACAGGAAGGCCCGGTAGACCGCGCCCCCGGCGGTGCCCAGGTCGGCGGCCAGCTCGCCCTGCACCGCGCCCGAGGTGCCGAGTCGACGCAGGGCGGACACGGCGTTGGGAGAGGCGAAGGTGACGCGACCGCTGCCGTCCACCACCAGCACGCCATCACCCACACGCGGGGCGCCTGCGGAGAGCACCTCCTCGTCGGCGAAGGGGTAGTCACCTGCGGCGACCATGGCCGCCAGGCGGTCGAAGGTGTCGAGATAGGTCCGCGCCAGATCGCCGAAGGGCCGGTGCAGCGACAGCGCCGACTCCCGGGCCATCACCGCGATCACCCGACCACGGAACACCACCGGCACCGCCGTGACGCGGATCCGCTCTCCGAGCCACTCGGAGTCCACCACGCCTTCGGTGATCTGACCGGTGGCGGCAGCCTTCGCCACCAGCGGGCGCTGGTGCTCGTCGACGGTCCGGCCGACGACGTCCTCCTCGAACAGGGTCTGGCCGGTGTTGGGTCGGATCTGGTTGACCACGAGGAACCGGCTGCGGGTCTCCCCGTTGCTGGGTAGCGCCACGTAGAGCAGCAGGTCGGAGAAGGCGAGGTCCGCCAGGGTCTCCCAACCCACCACCAGGCGCTTCAGATGGCGGGAGGCCTCGTGGTCGACCGGGGGCACCACCAGCGCCACGTGCTCGGCGGTGAAGTCCTCGTCGTCGAGGTCGACCTCCTTGGCTGCGGCGAGGTCGCCGCGCAGGGGCGGAAGGAACCGGGTCGGATCCTCGGGGGTGCTCGGGTCGCTCACCGCCAGATCTTCTCACCCAGGCGCAGCAGTCCGGGCAGGGAATGGATGTCGTCCTCGAAGTACGGCACCGCCAGGGTGAGCTCCGGAGTGGCCGAGAGCTCCGCTCGCTGCTCCGCCTCGCGACGGGCCACCACCTGGTAGTCGAGGAAGCTTCGGCCCATCTCCCCGAGGACGTGACCGAGGTGGGCCTCGTCGTCCGCCGGAGCGTCGAGCTGGCTGGCCAGCTGGGCGGCGACCTTCTCCGACTGGTGGGCGAGCACCTTCGCCGAAGCGGCCGCCTCCCTGTCCAGCAGGAGCTCGGGGAGGACCTTGTTGAGCACCAACGCCCCCACGTGGTACTTGCGCGAGCTGAGCAGCTCGAGGAAGTACTCCGCCTCGCGGGCCGGTGCGACCTCGAGGGTGGACACCACGACGAAGGTGGTCTGCGGGCCCCCCAGCAGCGCGGTGACGGCCTTGGCCCGCTCCACGAAGCCGTCGTACATGGTCTGGAAGAGCATGAAGAACTCGGCGATGTCCTGGAGGAACTGCGTGCCGAGGATCCGGTCCGCCACCGAGTAGAAGGGCTTGGAGGCGAAGCTCACCACCCTCGAGCGGTACGGCGTGATGAGCCAACGCAGCAGCCGCGAGGAGAAGAAGTCGGCCATGCGGTCCGGTGCCTCGAGGAAGTCCACGGCGTTTCGGGTGGGTGGCGTGTCCACCACGATCAGGTCGTAGCGGCCGGAGGTGTGGATCTCGTAGAGGCGCTCCATGGCCACGTAGTCGTGGCTCTGGACGAACTTCCCGGTGATGTTCTGGTAGAGGGGGTTGGCCAGGATGGCGTCGCGGGTCTGGACGTCGGGCGCGTGCAGCGCGATGAGGTCGTCCCAGGACTGCTTGGTGTCCAGCATCGCCACCCAGAGCTCGCCCTCCGGGTCGACCCCGGCCTCGGCGAACGCCGCCGAGGAGACCTGGGTCTCGACGTTGCCGAACTGCTCGAGACCCAGCGCGCTCGCCAGCCGCTTGGCGGGATCCACGGTGAGCACCAGCACCTTCACGCCGAGGTGGGTCGCCGCCGCCGCGCCGATGGCGGCGGCCGTGGTGGTCTTGCCGACGCCACCGGAGCCGGTGGAGACGAGGATCTCCTTGGCGGAGCACAGCTGCTCCAGGGTCGGTGAGCCCTTGGCCCTCTTGCGGGCCACGTCAGCTCATCTCGTCGCCGAGTGCCTCGGCGATCCGGCTGGTGGCGCGCACACCGTGCGAGCGGTGGAAGAGGTAGGGCAGGTAGACCAGCGGCAGGCGGTCGGGCAGGCCGTCGCGGAGGCGGTCGAGGTGAGGGATCCGGCTGCGCCGCAGGTTCACCGCCAGCTCCGCCGCCTCCAGCACGCCGACCGCGCCCTCGCCCGCCTCGGCGGCCAGCGCTGTCGAGCCCGCAGGTGCGCGCAGCACCTCGAAGATGTCCTCCTCGCCCCGGGCGAACAGCTCGGGGAGCACCCGGTTCACCACCACGGTGGCCACGTCGATGTCGGTCTCGCTGCGCAGGCGATCGATGAGCTCGAGCGTCTCGGTCACCGGCATCTCCTCGGCGACCGTGACCACCACCACGCCCGTGGTGGCGGGGTCGGTGAGGAGGTCGATCATCCAGTCGGTCTGGTTGCGCACGAGGCCCACCCGGACGAGCTCGTTGATGGCCACGGGCGAGCCCAGCTGGCCCACGACGTGACCCGTGGCCGAGGCGTCGACCACCACGAGGTCGTAGTTGTCCTCCCTGACCTCGTAGGTCAGCTTGCCGACGGTGAGGATCTCCTTCACCCCCGGCGCGGCGTTGGCCACGAAGTCGAACGTGCGCGCCAGGGGGCCGAGCCGGGCGAGGAGGGGGAGCTTGAGGTGCAGGCTCAGGTACTCCTTGAGCGACTCCTCCGTGTCCATCGACATGGCGGTCAAGCCCGGGCGGACCTCCACCCCGTGGAAGGTGAGCGGCCCCACGCCGTAGAAGTCGGCCAGGTTCCCCTTGGCGTCCACCTCGCACACGAGCGTGCGCTTGCCCCGCTCGGCCGCCAGCACGCCCAGGGCGGAGGCGACCGAGGTCTTGCCCACCCCTCCCTTGCCGGTGACGAACAGGAGACGGCGGTCGAGCAGACCCTGGGGGCCGGGGTGTGCGTTCAGGACGAGAAACCGATCGATCGGCTGTCCGAGTCGGAGCCCAGCTCGACGTAGGCCACCTTGGAGGCGGGCACACCCACGACCTTGCCTCGCTTGTCGGTGAGCCACAGCACGGCGCTGTCGTCCTCGAGGGTCTTGGTGATCTCGTTCTGCAGCTTCTTGCGGTCGGTGTCGTCCGGAAGCTGCAGGTCGATCTCACGGGGCGAGTAGGTCACTCCAATGCGTACGTCCACGAGGGCCATGCTATAGATCCATCATGACCAGCCGTCCATCAGCGCAGCCCCGCGCCCACAGCGGCGTGCGTGTGGTGGTCGTGGCGCACGGGCCCCCGATGAAGGGCGGCGTGGCGACGGTGGCGCTCGACATCGTCGAGGACCCTCTGATGTGCGAGGAGTTCGAGGTCGTGTTCCTCAACACGTCCCAGAACGACGACCAGCGGGGCCGCTTCGCGGTGGAGAACCTGCGGCGGGCGGCGCAGCACGCCTGGGCGACCTTCCGCCTCGCGCGCGCCGGCTCGGTGGTGCACTCCCACTCGGTGCAGCACCCGGTGTTCGTCGCCTGGCGGCAGGTGGCCATCGCCGCCGCAGCTCGCCTCCGTGGCGCCCGGGTGCTCCTGCACAACCACGCCCAGCCGCCGTACATGGAGCCTCCCGGCGGCTACCGCGTCAACGCTGCGCACCGACTGGCCTTCCGCCTGCTCGACCGGCTCGCCGATGCCGACGTGATGATCGCCGAGGCCGGTGTGCCCAACCTGCGCCAGTACATGCCCACGATCGACCTGCCGGTCGTCTACAACTCCGTGGTGGTCGACGACGTGGTGGCCACCACGGCGGTCCACGACCCTCCGGTGATCCTCTTCGTGGGAGAGCTGCTGGAGCGCAAGGGCGTGCGCGACCTCCTCGACGCCCTCGAGCTCCTGTCGGCCCGGGGGGTGCGCGACTGGGAGCTGCGGATCGTCGGCGACGATCGAGCAGGCCTCGACCCGCTCAAGGACGAGATGGTGGCCCTCATCCGCCAGCGCGGCTTCGCGGACTCGATGACCGGCCCGGTGGAGCGCAGCGACGTCTACCGGCACCTCTCCGAGGCCGACCTCTACGTCTTCCCCACCTACACCGAGGGTCAGCCCTTCACCGTCATCGAGTCGCTCGCGGCCGGCGTGCCCATCGTGGCCAGCGACATCCAGGCGATCTCCAACATGATCGCTGACGGACCCAACGGGCGTCTGGTTCCCCCCGGTGACGTGGAGGGCTTCGCCGAGGCGATCGAGGAGCTGCTCGGGGATCCGCCACGGCGCCGGGAGATCTCCTCGGCCAACCGGGAGCTGGCACGCCAGCGCTTCGATCGGGTCGTGTTCCGCGACGCGATCGCCGAGCTCTACCGGCTGCACGGCCGCCCGTCGCGGCGACTACGACGACGCTCGTTTTGACCCGACCGCGTTCGAGGAGGATCGTCAGGCGACGACGGTCTGGCGGCGCCGCACCGCGAGGACGGCACCACCGGCGGCCAGCAGGCCGCCGCCCACGAGGGCGAGGGTGACGGCATCGCCGCCGGAGAAGGCCAGATCGGATGCCGATGCGGAGGGCGACGTGCTCACCTGCTCCTCGGCGACGGCAGCGGGCGCCTGCTGGACCTGGGTGTTGAGCACGGTGGTGCTGGCGCCGACGTAGGAGTCGTCGGACTGGGCGGCGGCGGCCTCGGCCGTGGCGACGCCTCCGACGAGGACGGCGCCGACCACCAGGGCGCGAACGCCACGACGGACACGTCGCGAGCGGTTGTGCGAGGCAGTTGCGGCTTCCATGGTCCACCTCCGAGTGGAATGGCGGGAGATCACCTCAGGTGATCCCACCCACGCCTTCACAGTAGAGCACCCTCGGCGGTGGAGAAAGCCGCGATCAACCGCCCTGGGTGGGATTGCCCGGCGCGCGGAGGGGTCGTCGGGCCCATCCCGTCACCGATCGGTGCTCACCCCGTGCCCAGATCGACCAGCTGGCCCTCGGCGTCGGTGAGCTCGGTCGCCGACGCCAACCCAGGTGCCCCGATCCGCCACGTGCTCGGGTTGGGGCGCGCCGAGGCCATCAACCGGACCGTGGTGGCATCGAGAGGGAGGTCGAAGGTCAGCTCGAGCTCGGCCGTGGCTCCACGGGGAACCGCCGTCTGCATCCCGACCACCCGCGACGGTCCGTCGTTGCCGAACACCACCAGCGGGGCGGCCGTGGCCATCGCCGTGGCGGGCGCCGGCAGGGTCACCGCCACCACCCCCTCCCAGGTCCCCTCCGGCTGGGTGCTGCGCGGATGCGGTCCGCTCACGTAGACAGGGAGGCCCTCCGGGGAGGCGTTGGCCAGGCTGACCACCATCCGGTAGGACTGGAGCTCGCCGTGCGGCTGGCCGACGGGTTCGACGCTCACCGTCGAGGTGAGGAACTGGTCGAGCTTGGTCCCTCCGCGGTTCAGCAGGCCGACCGCGAGGTCGTCGCCGTGCAGCTTCCCGTCCGCCCCGATCGCCTCGAAGGCCGCCTCCTGGGCGGGGTCGGCGGACCACAGCAGGAGGTGACGGCCCGACACGGCACGATCGATGGCCCGCAGCAGCTCCAGGGGCGGGACCTCGGAGGTGTTCAGGGCGTCCAGCACGGCGGTCGCCACTCGCCCCAGCGAGTCCCGTCGAGCGCTGCGGTCGGTCGTGAGGTACTGATCCAGCAACAGCTGCTGCACGACGTTCTCCGCCGTCACCACCATCGGCGGCATGTCGTCGGCTCCCGGCACCTCGACGGGGCCGACCGCACGGAGCAGGGTCTCGAGCGCGTAGACGTCGGCCACCATCACCCCGTCGACGCCGCCTCGACCCGACGACGCCCACATCTCGGAAGCCAAGCGGGCCGACTCCTCGAAGCGGGGGGTGACGTTCACGTTGCGGACGTCGCGATCGGGCGACACCCATGCCCAGTTGGCGGCCACATCGGGGTCCAGCACGGCACCCGGCTGGGTCAGCACCATGTCCTCGGTGGCCTCCAGGGAGCTGAAGCTGAAGGTGCCGCCGTCGATCCCCAGCGTGCCGGCCTGCAGGTACATTCCCGAGGCCGCCCTCATCTCGGCGTTGTTGGCGGCGAGGAACAGGTAGTTCGACGGCCCCTCGAGGAAGGTGGCCGTGCCCAGGGCGGCGGGAGCCGCCTCGTCGAGCGCCCCCTGGAGCGTCGCCAGCTCCTCGCTGAAGCGGTCACGGGCCGAGGCCAGGGGCCCGACCAACCCCTCGACAGGTCCCAGGTCGACCCCATCCACGCGCTCGCGCAGCTGCTCGAGGCTCTCGCCCACCGAGCGCACCGCGCCCACGCGTGCGGCGGCGTCGGGGAACGGCCCCTCGAGCGCCGAGTCGACCTCCTCGAACGCGTCGGCCGCCGACGAGCTCACCGTCGCCGCCGCGGTGCCGAGCGATTGCACCGAGCGGAGCTGGCGGCCCAGCACCGGCACGTGCTCCAGGGGGACGAGCCAGGCGGAGCTCGCCTCGGCGCTCGCGGCCTGGAAGTGCACCGCCGAGGCTCGCAGGTCGGCCACCACGCCCGAGTCGAGTCCGGCCTCGTCGCCGTCGACGACCTGGTCGACCACCTCGGCGGCCGACGAACCGGACATGCCCTCGAGCTGGTCGAGCCCGTCGAGGCCCTGCTCGGCCTCCCGAGCCGCCGAGACCAGCGTGAGCGCCGACCACGCCAACCACAGCACCAGAGCACCGCCGAGGAGGGAGAGCACGATCCGGCGCGGGGTCACACCACGAGTGTGGCAGGTGGCCGTCACGCTCCCACGCAGGCCAGGCTCCGCCGTCAGAGGATCTTCAGCTCGGGATGGCTCCGCCGTGTCGGAGCCAGCTCCTCGTCGATGCGTGCGGCGAGCGCGTCGAACACCCGGGAGGCCTCCGAGTGGGGATCGGCCACCGTGATGGGCCGGCCGGCGTCGCCGCCCTGCCGCAGCTCCGGGACCAGCGGCACCTGCGCCAGCAGCGGGACCTCGAGCCGCTCGGCGAGCTCGGCTCCGCCACCGGCGCCGAAGAGCTCGTAGCGCGTGCCGTCGTCGCCGGTGAACCAGGACATGTTCTCGATCACCCCCTTCACCTCCAGGTTCACCTTGTGGGCCATGAAGGCCGCTCGCTGGGCCACCCGCTGTGCTGCAGGTTGGGGGGTGGTGACCACGTAGAGCTCGGCGCGTGGGAGGAACTGGGCGAGCGACAGCGAGATGTCGCCGGTGCCGGGCGGCAGGTCCACCAGGAGGTAGTCGGGATCGTCCCAGAACACGTCGGTCAGGAACTGCTCCAGCGCCTTGTGCAGCATCGGGCCCCGCCAGATGATCGGCTGGTCCTCCTGCACGAAGAACCCCATCGAGATGCAGGCGACGCCGTGGGCCTCGGGAGGCACGATCATCTCGTCGATGATCGTGGGCGGCCGGTCCACTCCGAGCATCCTCGGGATGGAGAAGCCCCAGACGTCGGCATCGACGACCGCCACCCGCATCCCACGCCGGGAGAGCGCCACCGACAAGTTGGTGGTCACCGACGACTTCCCCACCCCGCCCTTGCCCGAGGCGATCAGCAGGACGCGGGTGTTCGAACCCGGCTCCGAGAACGGGATGACCCGACCCTCGGCGTGGCCGTGAGCCGCCTGCGAGCCTGCTGTGCCCCCCGGGTCGCCGTGGAGGCGCATCCGCAGCTCGGCACGCTCCTCGTCGGTCATCACCCCCCACTCGAGCGCGACAGCCTCGACGCCGTCGAGCGCCAGGAGGGCCTCCTCGACGCGGCGCTGGATCTCGTTGCGCAACGGGCAGCCGGCGACGGTGAGCACCACCTTCAGCGCGACCTGCTGCGGCTCGACCGCCACGTCGCGCACCATCCCCAGCTCCACGATCGAGCGGTGCAGCTCGGGGTCCTCTACAGGGCGGAGCGCTTCGATGACGTCGTCGACCGAGACAGGCATGGTCCAATTGTCCCCGGATCCACCGTCGAAACCCAATCAGGGCGGCCCGGTCGGGTGACGGGGGGTTCGGTACCATGGCGGCCGTGGCCCCGCCGCTGTCCCCCACCGAGTTCGCCTCGGCAGTCACCGCCATCACCTCGGCCTTCGGGGATCCGACGCGTCGCGAGATCTACCTCTACGTGCACACCGAGCCCGATGGAGTGACCGCAGCCGCGGTGGCCGAGAAGTTCGACCTGCACCCCAACGTCGCCCGGCACCACCTCGACAAGCTGGCCTCCGGCGGCTACCTGGAGATCGCCACCGAGCGACCGGCGGGCGGCGCGGGGAGGCCCTCCAAGCGGTACTCCACGGTGGACCGCGAGGTCACCCTGGACGTGCCGGTGCGCCACGACGACGTGCTGGTCGCCCTGCTGGGCCGGGCGCTCGCCGAGCTCGGTCCGCAGCGCTCGGCCGCCCTCGCCGAGGAGGTGGGCGAGGAGTTCGGGCGGACCATGGCCGAGGCGATGGGAGACCACTCCACCAAGAGCTTCCGCTCGGCGCTGCACACCGTGGCCGACGCCCTGTCGGCGCACGGGTTCGCCGCGCACGCCGAGAAGGAGGGCAACAAGCTGCGCATCGTCACCCAGCACTGCCCGTTCGGCGACGCTGCGGTCGAGCACCCGGTCATCTGCGCCGTCGATCGGGGCATGGTGAGGGGCATGCTCGGCACGCTGTACGGCGAGACCAACGTGGACGTGAGCCCTTCGCTGGCGACCGGCGGCGACGCCTGCGTGACCGACGTCGACGAGTAGCCGGTGGGTCGCGACTACCTCGACCACGCGTCGACCTCTCCTCTGCGCCCGGCGGCGCGCGACGCGATGGTCGAGGTGCTCCATGCGGCGTCAGCCGGTGCGATCGGCGACCCCGCGCGCATCCACATCGAGGGGTTGGCCGCCCGAGACCTCCTCGAAGGCGCCCGGGAGCAGGTGGCCGGATGGCTCGGTGTGCGGGCGAGGCAGGTCGTGCTCACCTCGGGTGCCACGGAGTCGATCGCCGCCGCCGTGTTCGGCGCCCGCACCCGCGACGCCGATCGACAGGACGTGGTGTCCTCGGCCGTGGAGCACTCGGCCGTGCGCACCTGGAGCAGCCGCGGGCCCTGCAGGGAGGTCGTCGTCGACGACCGCGGCCGCGTCGATCCCGAGTCGGTCCGCCGGGCGCTGGGGACCGGCACGGCGCTGGTGAACCTGCAGTGGGCCAACCACGAGGTCGCCACCCGACAACCGGTGGGCGAGGTCGTCGAGATCTGCGGAGCAGCGGGTGTGCTGCTCCACGTCGACGCTGCACAGGCGATCACCGAGGCACCGGAGGCCGCGTGCAGCGGCGCGGACCTCGTCTCCATCTCCGGCCACAAGTTGGGC
This sequence comes from uncultured Microthrixaceae bacterium, assembly GCA_964420125.1. Taxonomy (GTDB): domain Bacteria; phylum Actinomycetota; class Acidimicrobiia; order Acidimicrobiales; family Microtrichaceae; genus CAYQQQ01. Next base: position 4,672 of record CAYQQQ010000013.1, on the reverse strand, counting down.
GGACCGAGCGGCACCGGCGTGCTGGTGGTGGGCCGGGGGCTGCGAGTGCCCCCCCTGATGGTGGGCGGCGACCAGGAGCGGGCCCGGCGAGCCGGCCTGGAGAACCTCGCAGGTGCGGTCGGCCTCGGCGCAGCGGCTGCGGAGCTGGCGACGTCCGGCGGAGCGGAGCACGACAGGGTGCGCCACCTCGGCGACCGGATCCGCGCGTGGACGAGCGGCCGCGACGACGTGCACCTGCTCGGCGACCCCGAGCTGGCCGTGGGACACCTGGTGTGCCTCGGCCTCGAGGGTGTGGAGCCGCAGCCGGTGCTGCTCGGCCTCGACCAGCGGGGCGTGGCCGCGCACTCCGGCTCCTCCTGCTCGTCGGAGGCCTTCGAGCCGTCGCCCGTGCTGGAGGCGATGGGCGCCGACGCCCAACGATCGCTGCGGCTCTCGGTCGGGTGGAGCACCCGACCCGAGGAGGTCGAGCGCGCTCTCGGTGCGCTCGAAGAGGTGCTCGACGACCTGCACCGCCTACGAGGAGGACGCTGAACATGGGATCCCCTCCCGTCGCCGCGCAGCCGGACGTCGGCCCGCAGGTCGGTGCGGTCGTGTTCGACCTCGACGGGGTGATCCGCCACTGGAACGACGAGGAGCTCGCGGACGTCGAGGTGGCCCACGGCCTGCAGCCCCGGGAGATCCTGACCATCGCCTTCTCCGAGCACCTCGGAGCGGCCGCGGTCACCGGACGACTGACCTACCGCGAGTGGATGGACGCCATCCGTGGCGAGGTGCTCGACCGACACGGGCCGCACGTGGCGCCCGCGCTCGACGTGTGGGAAGCCAACGTGGGGATCGTGGACCCGGAGATGCTGGGGCTCGTGCGGGTGCTGCGCCGCCAGGTGACGGTCGGACTCCTCTCCAACGGCACCACCCGGCTGCGGCGCGACCTCCACGTCCTCGACCTGCTCGACGAGTTCGACGTGGTCCTCAACACCGCCGAGCTGGGGGTGGCCAAGCCCGACGCCGGCGCGTTCACCCACGCGTGCGACGCCGTGGGCCTCCCTCCGGCCCGCGTCGCCTTCATCGACGACCTGGAGGCCAACGTGCTCGGCGCCACCGAGGTGGGGCTCGTCGCCCACCGCTACGTGGACGCCGACAGCAGCCGGCGCTTCCTGGGGTCCCTCGGCCTGGAAACCGGCTGACCGGCTCGCCGATCGCAGATGCGACGGCGCGGGAATCGGTTGCGCCCACGGTAGAACTGGGGGTGATGGAGAGCTCGCGCGGCGCCACATCGAGCGGCCCCACCGGCACCGGTGGCACCAGTGGCACCGCGGCCGCCGATCGCATCGGACTGCTGCCGGCCATCAGCATCGGCATCGGGGGGATGGTCGGCGCCGGCATCTTCTCGATCCTCGGGGTCGTGGCCGAGGTGGCGGGCGGAGGACTTCCCGTGGCCTTCGCCGTCGGTGGCGTGGTGGCGCTGTTCGCCGCCTACTCCTACGTGCGCCTGGGGGTCCGCTTCCCCTCCGCCGGCGGTGCGGTGACCTTCATGGCCGAGGGCTACGGCGACGGCATCATCTCCGGCACCGCCAACGTCTTCCTCTACTTCAGCTACGTGATCGCCATCGCCCTCTACGCCAGGGGCTTCGCCGGCTATGCCGCGACCTTCTGGCACCTCCCCGAGGAGGCGTTCGCCGTCGGCGTCGTCGTGGCCTTCACGGTGGTGAACTTCATCGGGAGCAGGGTGATGGGGCGGGTGGAGTCGGTCATCGTCGGCATCAAGGTGGGGATCCTGCTGGTGTTCATCGGATCCGCGCTGGCCACGCTCCAGGAGCCGAGCCGGCTCTCCCCGCAGCACTGGTCGTCACCGATGGACATCGTCATCGGCGCCGGTGTGCTGTTCGTGGGATACGAGGGATTCGGCCTGATCGCCAACGCTGCGGGCAACATGGCCGACGTCCGCAGGGAGCTGCCACGCGCCATCTACTGGGCGGTCGGCCTGGTCATCGCCATCTACGTGCTGGTGGGACTCGGGGTGGTGGCCAACCTGCCGCTGCAGAAGCTGACGCACCTCGGCGATGCCGCGCTGGCAGAAGCGGCCGAGCCGGCACTCGGCCGGGTCGGCTTCCGGCTGGTGGCGATCGCCGCGCTCCTGTCCACCGCGTCGGCGGTGAACGCCACGTTGTTCGGCTCCGCCAACGTGGCGTACCAGATCGCCAAGAACGGCCACCTCGTGCGCGCCTTCGATCGGCGCCTGTGGGGCAAGGACGTCGAAGGGCTGTTCATCACCGCAGGGCTGGTGATCGTGTTCGTGCTGCTCTTCCCGCTGGAGTCGGTGGCCATGATGGGAAGCGCGGCCTTCCTGCTGGTCTACACGGCGATCAACCTCGGCCACTACAGGATCCGGGAGCGCACCGGCGGACGCGGATGGATCATCCTCACCTCGGCAGGTCTGTGCCTGGCCCTCTTCGTCGTGCTGTCGACCTACATCCTCCGGCACCAGCCCACGGCCTTCGTGGCGCTGGTGGTGACGCTCGCGGTCAGCGGCGGGTTCGAGCTCGTCTACCGCCGCGTGCGGGGGCGGAGCTTCCACCAGCTCCTCGAGGACGCCGAGCGCTGAGCACAGCGGGCCGCACGACCCAGCTGCGACGCGCCGGGGGCACACCCGCCGGTCGACGAAGGGTCGAAGGCCGCGCGGCTCAGTTGACCGGGCGGCGGTCGACCGGCGCCCGACGACCCCGCCGGAGCGACGCCTCGACGATCTCGTCGGGCAGCTCCACCTCGAGGCGCAGCAAGGCCGCGCCGAGGGTCTTGCCCAGGTTGTCCGAGCGCAACGACCGGGGGCCCCCGCCGCCGAGTGCGTCGTGGAGCACGAACTTGATCGCCCACACGTTGGGCACCTCGAACCGCTCCACGCGGCCCCCCACCATGTCGCCGAAGTGGTCCTCGACCCGTTCGGTGGTCACCACATCCAGCAGCGCCTCGTAGGTCGCCTGGTCGTCGGCGAAGATGGTGAGGTCCGATCGGTCGCCCTTGTCGCCGGAGCGGACGCCGCAGATCTCACGGAGTTGAGTGACAGCCACGGTCGAGGAGGTTATCGCTCCAGAGCGGACCGGCTACCGTTCAGTGGACCATGACGCTCTACCTCGTCCGCCATGCCTCGGCGGGGCATCGAAACGGCGCCGACCCGTCCGACTGCGAGCGGCACCTCGACGACGGCGGTCGTGCCCACGCCGAGCTGATCGCCAAGCACCTGCGAGACGAGGACATCGAGCTCGTCCTCTCGAGCCCCTTGCCGCGCTGCGTGGAGACGGTGCAGCCGCTGGCGGACCTGCTCGGCCTCGAGGTGCGCTCCGAGCCCCGGCTGGCCGAGGGAACCGACCTCCGGGAGTCCTGGGCGCTGATCGAGTCCCTCGCCGCCACCGACGCCGTCCTGTGCAGCCACGGCGACGTGATCCCCGATCTGGTCGGCAGGAACCAGCGACGGGGCATGCGCGTGCCGGGCAAGGCCGGCTACGCCAAGGCCTCGGTGTGGGCCCTGCGGCGCTGGGACGGCGACCACTTCCGCCAGGGCAGCTACCTCAAGGTGCGCGACTGATCCCCGTGCCGTCGTGAGTCCGCCGGCGAGCCCGGCGACGCACCAGCGCTGGTACCGCCACCGGAAGCGATCGCCCGGCCCAGATCCGTCGCAGACCCGGCGATCAGGGGCGGTTCGTGGGAACGAGCCCACGACGCGTCGGGGTGACCACGCTGTTGTGGCATAGTCATGGCATGGCTCGCACACGCGTCAGCACGACGGTCGACGACGAACTCCTCACAAGGGCTCGGGAGGTGACCGGCGCACCGTCCGATTCCGTGCTGCTCGACCGGGCGCTCGACGCGCTCCTGGCCCACCATCGGCGGGCCGAGATCGACGGTGCCTACACCGCATACGACGAGCACCCGGTCGATGAGGCCGATGAGTGGGGCGACCTCGCGTCGTTCCGTTCGGCCGCTGCCGCGTCGTGACCGACCATCCCCGGCGCGGTGAGCTCTGGTGGTGTGAGCTGCCCGACATCGGCAGCCGACCCGTCATCGTGTTGAGTCGAGATGTCGCCATTCCCCGACTGGGCCGAACCTTGATCGCCCCGTGCACGACGACCATCAGGGGACTGCCGAGCGAGGTGGTGCTGGATCCCGGGCTCGACCCGGTCCCGCGACTGTGCGCCGTCAACCTCGACTCGGTCGAGAGCGTGTCCGTCGGCGTCCTCGTCAGCCGGCTCGGACACCTGAGCGACGAACGCATGCGTACCGTCTGCGACGCACTCTCGGTTGCCGTCGACTGTCACTGAGCCGGCGATCGGGGGCGGCCGGGTCACTTCCCGCCGAGCGAAGCACGGGGCTCGGCTACCAGCCGGTCGAGCACCACGGTGTACGGGATCTCCGATCGCTCCACGCTGTGATGGAGCGGCCGATCCACCTGCCATCGACGCTGTGCAGCTCGCCTCGCCGGGCTTCGAGGTCGTTGATGACGGGACCGATGCTCAGCTCCCCAGCGCGGAATCGGGCGAGCCGGTCGCTCATCAGATCCGGCTGCCCACGTTCCCGCTCGTCGTCATCTCCCACCCCCACAGGTCGCCCGGAGCGGGTCGCCGGACCATGGCAGAAGTGCCGGGCGGAGACGCCCGAACGTTGCCTGACACGGCACTAG
>CAYQQQ010000012.1:0-137441 GCA_964420125.1 uncultured Microthrixaceae bacterium | reverse complement strand
AGAGGGGCTCGGCGGCGAAGCGCAGCGCCTCGGTCACCTTGTCCTCGGGCATCTCCACCTCGCGGCTCAGCTCCGAGAGCGTCGCCGGGCGACCCAGCTTCAGCTCGAGTCGGGCGCGGGCCTTCTGGAGACGGGCGAGGGTGTCGCCGGCGTGGACGGGCAGCCGGATGGTGCGACCCGTGTTGGCGATGCCCCGAGTGATGGCCTGGCGGATCCACCAGGTGGCGTAGGTGGAGAACTTGAAGCCCTTGCGCCAGTCGAACTTCTCCACCGCGTGCATGAGCCCGAGGTTGCCCTCCTGGATCAGGTCCAGCAGCGGCAGACCCGACGCCTGGTACTTCTTGGCGATCGACACCACCAGTCGCAGGTTCGACTGCACGAACGTGCGCTCGGCGTCCTCGCCCTCGCGCGCTGCCTTGCGCAGCTCCCGGCGCTTGGCGGGCGACACGCTGCGCCCCAGCTCCTCGAGCTCTGCGCGCGCGGCCACACCTCCCTCGATCGCCTGGGCGAGACGGACCTCGTCGTCCTTGGTGAGCAGCGGGTACTGCCCGATGTCGGTGAGGTAGAGCCGGACGAGATCTTCCTCGTCGCGCTCCACTCGATCCTTGGCCACGATGCACCTCTTCTTCACCGTCGGGGATGCGACGCACGCAGGCGGCCAGCCCGGTGGTTCGTTCGGGTAGGGACGGTGAGACCTCCCGAAACGGCAGCTTCCACTGTACGGATCACGTCAAGCCCGCCAAGTGAGCAATTCCTCACGCTGAGGGGGGCGAGCCTCTCACGCTCCGTGGTGGTTCGAGGGATCTTCGTCCGATTTCGCGTTCACAATGCCTCGAAGAGTGAAACCCCGGAAGGATCCCGGCTCATCCGCAGCCCAGCGAACGTGACCGAAGTCACCTCAGGACAGGTCGCGTGGAGTCCAGAGAACGGGTAGAAGCTCGCCGATCGTCGACGCCGCTGCCCCCAGTCCGTCCGGCTCGGCCCACTCGGCCGTGCACCACTGGCCGGCCCACCACTGCTGGAGGAGGTCGTCGCCGACGATGCGCGCGAGGCGGATCGCCCCGCCGTCGGCGACCTCCCCGAGACCGCCCTGGCAGCGCCGCACCGCCACGAGCAGCGCCGGCACGAGCAGATCGAGCCACACCGTCAACCGGACGAGATCCACCCGGAGGTGCCCGCTGCGGGACAGGACCTCCTCCCATCCTCCCGGAAGCAGGAGACCGGTGGCCGGGACCTCGTCCAACAGCGCCGAGGACGGCTGACGGCGGCGCCACTCCTCGGCTCGCCAGGCATGCAACGACGACTGCGAGGCGAAGAAGGATCGTGCCGCCGGCTCGTCGCCCTCGGCCGACCACCGCCCGCACAGCTCGTAGAGCCGGGCTTCGGCCTCACCCAGGGCGCGCACCTGGCCAGCAAGGACGCTCAGGTGGTCCGGCGAGCGGTCAACAGGGGGGTCGGGGAGCATCGGCATGGGCTGCGATGGCGATGGCGACGAACCGTGGACGCTCGGCGCGCCCGGACGACCATCCGTGCCCGGAGTCTAGGAGACAGCCCAGGGAGAAGAGGCCTCCTCGCAGTCGCAGCGGTTGCCGGCCACGGGTACGCTGTACTCTCTGGACGCGTGCAGGGCGCGTCGCCAGCCGTGCACGGCCTCCGGCGAGGGCGGGTGCCACGGGGCGAGACCTCCGGTGACGACGGCGAAGGAGGATGATCAGCACCATGGCCAACGACGACACCGGCTCGGTGTGGACGGTGCTCCTGATGGCACACGGTCGCGTCACCGATCGCATCGATCGCGACCTCGGCGATGAGTGCTCGATGAGCCTGGCGGAGTTCGAGGTGCTCGACCATCTCGCAGGCACTCCCGGTCATGCGCTGCGCATGAACGAGCTGGCCGACCTGGTGAGGCTCTCGCCGAGCGGGCTCACCCGGCGCTTCGACACCCTCGTGCGACGGGGCTGGGTCGTGCGAGAGCCCTGCAGCGACGATCGCCGGGGCATCAACGCCCGGCTCACCGGCTCGGGTCACGACGCCCATCGCGGCGCTCGAGGGGTGCATGCCGCGGGCGTGCAGCGCTACCTGCTCGACCACCTCGACGACCTTCAGCGAAGGTGCCTCCTCGATGCTCTCGGGGCTGTCTCGGAGGCCAACGCCGGCGAAGCGTCACGAGCGCTCGACGTGGCCCGCGCACGAAGCTGAGCAGCGGCGGGCCGCTCAGCGCCGTGGCCGATAGGCGTTGGTGATCGGCAGACGCCGGTCCCGTCCGAAGGCCTTCTCGGACACGCGGAGCCCGGGCGGGCTCTGGCGTCGCTTGTACTCGGCGAGGTCGACGAGACGGGCGACGCGCCGCACGAGCTCCGGGTCGTGACCCATCTCCACCAACTGGTCCACGGTGAGGTCCCCGTCCACGTAGGCCTCGATCAGCGGGTCGAGCACCTCGTAGGGAGGCAAGCTCTGGTCGTCGCGCTGATCGGGACGCAGCTCCGCCGAGGGAGCCTTGGTGAGGATGGACTCGGGGATCACCGCGACGCCGTCGCGAGCGTTGCGCCACCGACACAGCTCGTACACGGCCAGCTTCGGCAGGTCCTTGATCACCGCCAGTCCTCCGGCGGTGTCGCCGTAGAGCGTCGAGTAGCCCACCGCGGTCTCGCTCTTGTTCCCCGTCGTCAGCACCAACCAGCCGAACTTGTTGGACAGCGCCATCAGCACCACGCCGCGGATGCGGGACTGGAGGTTCTCCTCCGTGAGGTCCGCCGTCAATCCCTCGAAGGACGGGGAGAGCATCTCGAGGAAAGCGGCGTGCGCCCCCTCGATGCCGATCGTGCGCCGCTGGAGGCCCAGCTGGTCGGCGAGCGCCTCCGCGTCGCTCACCGAGTGGGCGCTGGAGAACCTCGACGGCATCAGCACGGCGTGCACCCGCTCCGGGCCCACCGCATCGGCGGCGATGGCAGCGACCAGCGCGGAGTCGACACCACCGGAGAGACCCAGCACCACGTCCGTGAAGCCGTTCTTGCGGGTGTAGTCGGCCGTGCCCAGGCAGAGCGCACGCCACAGCTCCCCGGGCCCCTCCGGGGAGGGGGCGACCTCGGCGACGAGGCCACCGATGCGGCGGGTGAGCTCGCGGGGACCGCTCACCTGCACCACCGTGCCCGTCGTCGGCGAGGCGTCCCCCAGGGGCACGTCCAGCACGACGGAACCCTCCTCGAAGCGAGGAGCACGCGCGAGCAGGCCACCGTGGTCCATCACCATCGAGCCGCCGTCGAAGATCAGCTCGTCCTGGCCACCCACCTGGTTGACGTAGGCGATCGGTACCCCTGTCTCCTCGACGCGGGTCCTCAGGGCCGTTTCTCGCACCGCCTGCTTGCCGGCGTGGAACGGCGAGGCGTTGATGTTGAGCACGAGCCGGGCCCCCCTGCGGGCCGCTCGGGACGCTGGACCGGAACCCACCCAGACGTCCTCGCACACCGTGATCGCGAGCGGGACGCCACCGATCACGTACAACGGCTGCTCCGCTGCGCCTGGATCGAAGTACCGCTTCTCGTCGAACACCCCGTAGTTGGGCAGGCACTGCTTGCGGTAGCTGCCCTTGACCCGTCCTCCGTGCAGCACCGCCGCCGCGTTCCACGGGCCGTCGGAGGCGTCGTGCGGGTCGGCACCCGGATGACGCCGACCTTCCACCCAACCCACCACCGCGGCACAGTGGCCCCGGAGACGCGACGCCAGCTCGGCCACCGCTTCTGCGGCCTCCTCGACGAAACCTCCCTTGAGCAACAGGTCCTCGGGCGGATAGCCCGTCACCGCCAGCTCAGGGAAGATCGCCACGTCCGCCTCTGCCGCCTCGGCGGCCTCGTGCGCCTCCAGGATCGCCTCGACGTTCCCCGCGAGGTCACCCACCACCGTGTCGAGCTGGCACAACGCCACCCGCAGGCTCGGTGGATCTCCGGCCGTCGCCACCTCCTCAGCGGTCACGACCGCAGCCTATGGTGCGGCGGGATCCCCACCGGCACGTCAACTCGACACCTCCGGCCCGCCCGCGCGACGACGGGGGCCTCACGGCCCCCGTCGCAGGACTCCCGGCGGTTCCGCCCTCAGCAGCTCCGCCGAGCGGCGTTCGCTCCGTCGACGCCCTCAGGCGGACGGGATCACCGAGCACACCGTCTCGGTGATGAGCCGGGACACCACGTAGGGATCGCAGTTCGCGTTGGGTCGGCGGTCCTCGATGTAGCCCTTCTTGTCCTGGGCCACCTGCCACGGGATGCGGATCGAGGCGCCACGGTCGGACACTCCGTAGCGGAACTCGCTGTAGTGCGCCGTCTCGTGCTGCCCTGTGAGCCGATCCTCGTAGCCGTGGCCGTAGCCGGCGAGGTGCTCCTCGACCTTGCCCTCTCCGCCCATCGCCTCGCACGCGGCGATGATGGCGTCGTAGCCCTCCCGCATCGCGTTGGTCGAGAAGTTCGTGTGGCAACCGGCGCCGTTCCAGTCTCCCTTGATCGGCTTGGCCGAGATGGAGGCGTTCACCCCGAAGTCTTCGGCGATGCGGTACAGGAGGTAGCGGGCCATCCACATCTGGTCGCCCACCTCCAGCGCGCCGCACGGTCCGATCTGGTACTCCCACTGGCCCAGCATCACCTCGGCGTTCGTGCCCGAGATGGCGAGACCCGCCTTCATGCAGGCCGTGGTGTGGGCCTCCACGATGTCGCGCCCGGCGATCTCCACGGCGCCGACGCCGCAGTAGTAGGGGCCCTGCGGGGCGGGGTAGTAGTAGCCCTCGACCGGCCAACCCAACGGGCGGCCTTCCTGGAAGAACGTGTACTCCTGCTCCATCCCGAACCACGCGTCGTGGTCTGCGTAGCGGGCGGCGACCTCGGCACAGGCAGCCCGGGTGTTGGTCGGGTGCGGCTCCATCGTGCCGGGCAGCAACACCTCGCACAGCACCAGCACGTCGTCCCCTCCGCGCACCGGGTCCGGGCAGGAGAACACGGGGTTGAGCACGCAGTCCGAGTTGTCGCCCGGCGCCTGGTTGGTCGAGGAGCCGTCGAAGCCCCAGATGGGCAGCTCCTTGCCGTCCTCGAGGATCTTCGTCTTCGACCGCATCAACGGCACCGGCTCCGTGCCGTCGATCCAGATGTATTCAGCCCTGTACGCCACTGCGCTCACCTTCTTGTCCACTCACGGGCGTCCCGGCACAACCGGGCGCCCTGGCCCGTGACAGCCTTCCACGCCGCCCCGGTGAGGCTCCACCCGGGCCGTCGCCGGGCGCTGTCGGTCCCGATGACGTGCCACACGATGGCGCCGTGCAGTTTCGCACCCGTTGCCCGATTGTGAACGGCGTGTGAACTGGTACGGGCGCGCCTGACGACGGCGGCGGGAGCTGGTAACGATCGAGCGAGGAGCACCAACGGACGCGGGGCACCTCGTGGATGGGACTCTCGTGCCGCGGGAGGTACCTGCGGAACACCTCGGCCCCGACATCGGAACGCAGGGCGCGGCGCTCGGCCGATCGGGTGCCAGACTGGCCGGGTAGGGTCGCGTCCCCCTCGGGAGCAAGCGATGGATCACCAGCAGGACTACGTGTTGCGCACGGTCGAGGAGCGCCGGGTTCGTCTCGTGCGCCTGTGGTTCACCGACGTGCTCGGTCAACTCAAGTCCGTCGCCATCTCCCCTGTGGAGCTGGAAGCTGCCTTCGAGGAGGGCGTGCAGTTCGACGGATCCGCCATCGACGGGTTCTCTCGGGTGCAGGAGAGCGACGTTCTGGCGAGGCCGGACCCCAACTCCTTCCAGCTCATGGCGGCCACCGACGGCGACGAGGTGACGGCCAGGATCTTCTGCGACATCGAGAACCTCGACGGCAGCCCCTTCGAGGGCGATCCCCGGCAGGTGCTCCGACGCAACCTGTCGGCTGCCGCCGATGCGGGCTTCGAGTTCATGTGCGCCCCTGAGGTCGAGTTCTTCTACCTCGCCTCCGACGACCCGAACGCCCCCCAGCCCCTCGACAACGCCTCGTACTTCGACCTCACCGCCAACGACGCCAACAGCGACCTGCGACGACGCACCATCCAGCGCCTCGAGGCCACCGGCATACCCGTGGAGTACTCCTTCCACGAGGACGCGCCCTCCCAGCACGAGATCGACCTCCGCTACACCGACGCGCTGGCCATGGCCGACAACGTCATGGCGCTGAGGATGATCGTGCGCGAGGTCGCCGTGGCCTCCGGCGTGCACGCCACGTTCATGCCGAAGCCGATCGAGGGTGTCCAGGGCTCGGGGATGCACACGCACCTCTCGCTGTGGACCGCCGACGTCAACGCCTTCCACGACCCTGCCGCTCCCGACAAGCTCTCGGAGGTGGCGCGGGCCTTCATCGCCGGCGTGCTCACGCACGCACCGGAGATCACCGCGGTCACGAACCAGCTCGTGAACTCCTACAAGCGCCTCGTCGCCGGCTTCGAGGCACCCGTCAGCATCACCTGGGCCCGCAACGACCGCAGCGCCCTGGTGCGGGTCCCGGTACCCAAGCGAGGCAAGGAGAGCCAGGGGACGCGCATCGAGTACCGGGCGTTGGATCCCGCCTGCAACCCCTACCTGGCCTTCTCGATGCTGCTGGCCGCCGGGATGCGCGGGGTCACGGAGGGCTACGAGCTCCAGCCCGAGCGGGGGATCGCCGGCGACGTCGCACGCCCCATCGGCTCGGAGCGCTACCTGCCGGCGAACCTGTCGGCAGCGCTCGACGAGATGGAGCGATCGCCGCTGGCCCGCGAGTGCCTCGGAGAGCACATCTTCGAGTGGTTCCTCCGCAACAAGCGAGCCGAGTGGGGCGCCTACCGCACCCATGTCTCGAGCTTCGAGCTCGATCGCTACCTCAAGGTGTGGTGAGCACCGTGCAGCCGTTGCTGGTCTGGCCCGATCCGCCACCGCCGGACCTGGTGAGGGTGCTCGACCTCGCCGGTCTGTCCTGGCAGGCGATGGACACCGACGCCACGGCGCGTGACGGCCTCTTCTCCGCTGCGGTCGTCTCCGTCGAAGAGCATCCCGACGCGGGGTTCGCCGTCGCTCGGCAGCTCCGCAGAGGCGACCTGAACGTCGCCCCGCTGCTGCTCCTCGTCCGCGGTACGCAGCTGGCCGACCTCGAAGGCCGCCACGACGTGTTCGACGACTTCTGCGTGGTGCCCGCCCACCCCGCCGAGCTCGAAGCGCGGCTACGACACCTGCTCGCCTCGGAGACCGGCCTCGACCTCCCACCGGAGGTCATCCGCTACGAGGAGCTCGAGCTGAACGTGGAGACCTACCAGGCGGCGATCGGAGATCGCCCCCTCGACCTCACCTACATGGAGTACGAGCTGCTGAAGTTCCTCGCTTCCAACCCCGGTCGGGTGTTCACGCGCGAGATCCTGCTGTCCAGGGTGTGGGGCTACGAGTACTACGGCGGTGCGCGCACGGTCGACGTGCACATCCGACGCTTGCGCGCCAAGCTCGGCGAGGAGCAGGCGGGGCTGATCCAGACCGTGCGGTCCGTCGGCTACAAGTTCGGCGAGTCCCGCTGGAGCACCTGAGGCCTGGCCGCAACACCCCCCGGCGCCCGTTCCGGCTCACACGATGCGGTAGGTCTGCAGCGCGTGGGCCACGACGGCGCCCTCGCCATCGGTGGCGGTGATCTCGGTGAAGATCAGCTCACGACCGCGCTTCACCGCTCGCGCCCGACAGAGCAGGTCGGAGCGCTTCGCCGCTCCGACGAACTGCACGCTCATGGAGACCGTGCTGGCCCGGGTCCCCTTCGAGAAGTCGTGTCCGCTCCAGGCCGCCGCCGCGCCTGCGGTGTCGATCACCGAGGAGATCACCCCACCGTGGTAGTAGGTGCCGTCGTTGGTCAGATCCTCCCGGAACGGCAGCCGCACCACGACGTCGTCGGGCTCGTAGCGATCGAATCGGATCCCCAGACCACCCATGAACGGAGTGCCCATGAAGGTCTCGGGGATGGCGCCGCGAAGGCGGGCCTGTGCGTCGTCGTCGAGTTCGTCGGCCACCTGTGTGCTCCTGTGTCGAGCCCGTGGGCTCAGGTCCCCCCGCGTCCGGCCAGTCGTCCGAGGTAGGCGACGCCGGCCTCGCGGCTCTCCGGGTCGTGCAGTGCCGCCACGAGGCCGTCGGCATCCGACCAGGCACGGTCGCTGCCCACCATCTGCCGGGTGACCGCGTCGACGTGACGCTTGGTCGCCGACATCGGGCCCCTGGCCTTCCGGGAGAGCTCGTCGACGAGTCGCTCGACCTCGTCGTCCAGACGTCCGTCGGGAACCACGCGCTGCACCAGGCCCAGCCCACGAGCCTCGACGGCATCGACGATCCGGCAGGTCATCACCAGGTCGCGCGTCGCCGGGGCGCCGATCTCGCGTATCAGTCGGGGTATGCCGCCCCACGCCAGTGGGATGCCCAGGTCCACCTCCGGGATGCGGAACTGCGCGTTCTGCGCCGCCACCCTGATGTCGCAGCTCGAGGCGAGGACCACTCCACCCCCCACGCAGTGGCCCTGGATCCTGGCGACGGTCACCGCCGAGAGCGACTCGATCGCCTCGGCCATGCGCCGCCCGGCATCCGCTCGGTCCCTGACGCTCAGGCCGTCGTCCGGTGGTGTGAGGAACGCGGCCACATCGGCACCTGCACAGAAGGCGCGTCCCTCCCCGGAGACCACCACCACCGCCGGTGGACCGCTCGCCTCGAACCAGGCCACCGCAGACTCGATGCCCAGCAGCACCTCGGTGGACAGCGGGTTCAGCTGGTGGGGTCGATCCAGCACGAGACGGCCGACGCGGTCGTCGAGCTCCGCCCGCAGCCCGGGCACCGGACCGAAGGCAGCGGGTGCTGCAGGACGCGCGCTCGAGCGGGCTGGATCGACCATCGGAGCCGACTCCCGTGCGGTGGACGGATCAGACGTTGAGATCGATGAGCTCGCTGTCCGCGTTGCGGTGCTCGCCCTCCATGCGCAGGGAGTGACCCAGCGCCACAGAGATCAGCGCCCCGGCGACGAAAACTCCGACAGGGATGAGCACCAGGAGGAACACGACGATCAGGACCGAACCGATCATGGCCTCAGTCTGCCTCAATCGGGTCGGACGCGCCCACCTCGCACAGCCCGGCGAGGGGACGTCGGGGTCAACCGGAGTGCGCCCAGGCCTCGATCTCGACCAGCGCGCCCAGCGGCAGCGCGGCAACGGCGACCGCGGATCGTGCCGGGCGGTGATCGCCGAAGAACGCCGTGTACCGCGAGTTGAGCTCGCCGTAGTGCTCCATGTCGGTGAGGAACACGGTGGTCTTCGCCACGTCGTCGACCGTGAGCCCCTCTCCAGCCAGCACTCCGGCCAGGTTGGCGAGGGCGGCATCCAACTGGCCGCCGAAGTCCTCGGGGAGGCCTTCTTCGGTGAGGCCGATCTGACCGGACACGCACCACCACTCACCAGCGCGGAACACAGGGCTGTACGGACTGGGACTGGTCATGGCACCTCCACAGGGTCGCCGATCGAGCGTAGCGTCGCGGGTGGCGCAGCATCCGTGCCCCGATCGTCACCGCCTGCGTCACACCCACGTCGGCGCGCCCGTCGGCCACTGCGGCGGGGCGCCCGCGCCCAGCCAGACCGCCGCTGCGGTGGCTGCGAAGACCGCATCGGCGACCGGCACCGCGGGACCACCGCCGTCGAGGATCCGGACGCGCACCTCGGGCATCTCGGCAGCGGTCAGGATCCCGAACGATCGGACGGTGTCCTCCTCGATCGTGCCGTCCTCGGCCACCGCCAGAGACTCGGAGGTGACCAAACCCAACCCCATGTGGACCGCACCCTCGGCGTAGGAGCGCAGCACACCCTCTGCGAGCGGCTCGCCGGCATCCACCTCGACCTCGACCGTGCCGGAGCGCAGCTGCACGCGCGCGCGGCCCCCCGAGGGCTGAAACACCACCACGGCGTCGCCGTCGCGCTCTCCCCGCGGCGTTCCCGCACCAGCCGCCAGCGCAAGGCACAGCGCCTCGACCCATCCGGCACCACGCAAGGCCGTGCTGACGGGCGGACCCGGCACCTCGACGAGCTCCACGCCCACCCCGGGCAGTACCGAAAGGATCGCCGCCTCCACGCCGTCGCAGGCGACCGCCCGGACCGAACCCGTGCCGTCGCGTCGGACCCCCCCGGCGACCGGAGGCCGCTTCGGACCGAGTCGGACGCAGTCCTGGCGTCCGTAGAGTGCCAGGACCGCTCGACCGGACTCGTCGGCCAGACGCCTGGCTGCCGCGGGGACAGGGCTCTGGCGCTTGCCCCCGAACGCCCCCCCGTTGGCGAGGACCGGCGAGGGCTCGCCCCCTGGCCGACACCACGACGCATCCGGTTCGAGGTACGCCGGCTCCACCCAACCGGTGGCGAGCTCGGCATCCCACTCCCCCTCGGGCACGTGCAGCGGGGCGACACCAGCTGCTCCACGTCGCCGACCGGGTGCCCGGCCGGCGCGTTCCCTCGCCTCCTGCAGCGTCTCGGCGAGCACCCACTCCCCGTCACCGTCGAGCACGGCCACCAGGCAGTCCACCGGAGCGGTGTCCGCAGCGAACCCTCCCCCCCCGAGGACCACCGATCGGCCGGCACGCTGAGGCTCACCGCCTTCCATGGTCGCTCGCAGGGCAGCAGCCTCCAGGTCGATCGGCGCCTCCGCAGCCGGACGCGCACCGGGCACCGTGGACGCCGAGAGGGCGACGCGCGTCGTGGCCGCACGCAGGATCCCCTGCCAGCCCGTGCAGCGGCAGAGGTGGGCACCGAGGGCCCGACGCGACGCGGCACCGTCGAGGCCGGCATCGCCGGACCCGCGCCCCGCCTCCAGGCGCATGATGATGCCCGGCGTGCAGAAGCCGCACTGCGAGCCTCCCTCGGACACCATCGCCGCGACCCAGGCCTCGACGGCCGAGTCGTCGAGGCCCTCGATGGTGGTGACCTCCCGACCGTCGACACGACGCACGGGCGTCACACAGGCGAGACGCGGCCGGCCGTCGACCCACACGGTGCAGCACCCGCACTGCCCCTGCGGCGCGCATCCGTCCTTCACCGAGACCACCCCACCGACCCCACGGAGGGCGTCGAGCAGGGAACCCCCCGTGCCCTCCGGCAGGAGGACCTCGGCACCGTTGAGGACGAATCGGAGCTGCACCGACCGAGTCTCCCAGGCCTGAGGGTCGCGCCGCACCTGTGCCGGACATCAGCGCGACTCGGTGCGGCGTGCCCGTCGCCGGTACCTTCGGGGGTTGTGGGACGTGCCGACGCGACCAACGGCGCGGCGCAGGCTCCGAGTCGTCGATCCCTGCTGCGGGCGGGGTTCGCAGTGGGCTCGGGCGCGGCGCTGTGGGGAGTGACCGGCTGTCGCGCGCAGGGCCCCACTGCGCAGCCGGCAGGAGACGCCGTGCCCTACGCGTTGCTCGGGGCCTTCCCCCAGAGCGAGCCCCACATCGCCGCCGGCGTGCCGACGCGGCTCCCCTTCATGGTGGCCGACGCGGAGGGAGTGCCGCTCAGCGCTCTGACCGGCGAGGTTCCCTTCCGCGTCTCGTTCAACGGACAGGCGCTGCTCGACGGCCAGGCTGTGGCCCCGCGCAGCGAGGGAGTGGAACGTGCCTACCTCCCCCTCACGCTCACCTTCCCGGAACCGGGGATCTACGACGTGGAGGCGACCTACCAGGGAGCCGCCCTGGACGCGCAGGTGCAGGCGTTCCCGGTGGCCGAGGTGGAAGCCCCCGTGATCGGCCAGCCCCTGCCACCGCTACGCACCCCGACCACGGAGACCACCCTCGACGTCGATCCGCTGTGCAGCCGTTCGCCGGCATGCCCCTTCCACGCGCTCAGCTTGGATGACGCCCTCGGTCAGGGCCAGCGGGTGGTGCTGTTGGTGGCCAGCCCGGCCTACTGCCAGAGCTCGGTGTGCGGACCCATCCTCGACAACCTCATGTCGGCGACCGAGGGACGCTCCGACCTCATCGTCCTGCACAACGAGGTGTACCGGGATCCGAAGAAGGTGACCGACCTGGCCGATGCCCAGGGCTCGCCGGTCACCGCCTCCTACAACCTGACCTTCGAGCCGGTGCTCTACGTGACCGACCCCACCGGGATCATCACCGCGAGGGCGGACGTGATCGTGGACCGCTCCGAGATGGCCGAGCTGCTGGGTTGACCGCCCCGGCACTCAGCTGAAGGACTTGCCACACCCGCAGCTGTGCTCGGCGTTGGGGTTGGTGATCGAGAACCCGGACTCCAGTCCGTCCTTGTAGTCCAGCGTCGCCCCCTGCAGCAGCGGAGCGCTCGATTGGTCGACCACGACCCTGACGTCCCCGTAGGTGGTGGTCACGTCGTCGCCCGCCACGTCGGAGTCGAAGAAGAGGTCGTAGGAGAAGCCCGAGCACCCTCCGGACATCACCGCCACCCGCAGCGCGAGGCGCTCGTCGCCCTCGGCGTCGATCAGCTGGCGGACCTTGTTTGCGGCGGCGTCGGTCAGGGTGATCACGGGCGCTCCTCCTGGTGGGTGCGGTCGGGCCGTCAGATTGTACCGGCTCATCCCGTGGAAAGGACAGCGCCCGACCGGGGCGTCCCGCCGGCGAGCACCGCCATGCAGGGAGTGCGGGAGGACAGGTCGTGGAAGTCGACCACCGCCGCGCCCCCGACCTCGTCCACGAACCCCTCCAGCATCCCGCGATGGAGGGTGCACACGACGTGGGGCTGCGCCTCGGCCAGCTCGGCGAAGGGGCAGTGGCCGAAGCCCACCGAGACGCCGCCGTCCTCGGGCACCGTGGCCGGGTCGAAGCCGAGCTCCTCCAGCATGGCCACCGCCAGCTGGGCGCAGCTGCCAGCAGCTCGGGGTCGGTGTGCGAGCGAGCGCCCGGTGTGGCGACCGGCATCGAGCACCACCTCCGGGTCCACACCGGACTCGACGGCGACCTCCAACAGCATGCTGGACAGCAGGGGGAACACCGGCGGCTCCAACCCCAGGCTCGGAGCATCGGCGGCGAGGGAGTAGAGCTTCTGGGGCCGCCCGACCGCCCCTCGGGTGTCGGGGCGCATCGCCAGGAGGCCGACCTCGCGCATGCGCTCCAGGTGGGGGCGCACGGTGTTCACGTGGAGCCCGAGCGAGTCCGCGACGTCAGCGGTCGACAGCGGGCGGGGCGAGCGTGCGAGCTCGAGGTAAATGGCGTAGCGCGTGTTGTCACCGAGCGCCTTGAGCAGATCGAGGCGGGAGTCGGACTCGGTCATGCTCGGGAGTGTACCTCCCGAGTGAAATAACACGGCCCAGACCGTTACAATCCTGGCGTGGTCGAGAACGTCAGCGCCCGCACGGGGCCAGCCGCAGAAGAACCCCCGACCGAGAGCGAACCGGGCCCACCCGAACCTGCTCAGGTGATGGAGATCCTCCGGGGCGTGGTGGACCCCGAGCTCGGCACCGACATCGTGGAGCTCGGGATGGCCAAGGGAGTCGCCGTCGATCCCTCCGGCGACGTTCGGATCCGGGTCGCGCTCACCACCGCCGGCTGCCCGCTTCGGGCCGAGATCCAGCGTGACGTCCGCGCCCGGGTGGGGGGCCTGCCAGGGGTGCGGCGGGTGCACATCGAGTGGAGCGAGCTCAGCGCGCCGGAGAAGGCCGCTGCCATGGACCGTGCCCGAAAGGCCATCGCCGAGCGTCCCGAGAGCACCGCCGTCCCGAGCACCGCTCGCGTGCTGCTCGTCGCCTCCGGGAAAGGAGGCGTCGGGAAGTCGTCGGTCACCGTCAACCTCGCCGCGGCCCTCGCGGCTCGCGGTCATCGCGTCGGCGTGCTCGACGCCGACATCTGGGGGTTCTCCGTGCCGCGCATGCTCGGCCTCGAGGGCCGGCTGCAAGCAGACGGGGCGTCGGGCCGGATACTTCCCGAGACCGTCGAGGTCGGCCCTGGCCGACTCGAGGTGGTGTCGATGGGGCTGCTGGTCGACGAGGAGGGCTCCGCGCTCATGTGGAGAGGCCTCATCCTCAACCGGGCGGTGCGCCACTTCCTCGAGGACGTCGCCTGGGGAGCCATCGACTACCTGCTGGTCGACATGCCGCCGGGAACGGGGGACGTCCAGATGGGCCTGGCCAAGATGCTCCCGAGGGCGGCGATGCTGGTGGTCACCACCCCCTCCCTAACCTCCCAGAAGGTCGCGGTCCGGGTCGTGGACATGGGGCGGAAGAACCACCTCCACATCGCCGGCGTGGTGGAGAACATGTCGGTCTACGTCGACGACACCGGTCGGGAGCACCGGATCTTCGGCCACGGCGGTGGCGCACGACTGGCGCAGGAGGCCGGTGCTCCTCTGCTGGCATCGCTCCCGATCGAACCGGCGGTGGCCGAAGGCGGCGACGCCGGATCACCGGCCGCGCTGGGCACCGGGGCCGCAGCGGACGCGTTCTCCGCACTGGCGGAGCAGGTGCTGGACGTCTACCCGCCCACCGACCTCGCCGGTTGCACGGCGCGCCTGCTGGGTGCGATCGACCAGGCGGTGGCGGAGGCGGACCGCTCGGGAGCACCTGGACCGCCCTCGACCCCGGTGGGCTGAGCGAGGTGACAGGGCTCCCGGCCGGGCGGCGCTCCCGTGTCGGCGATCCCCGCGACGACGCGTGCTCAGGGCTCCGGTGCCGAGACGATGCTCCCTCGGCACTCGAGGACCACCGGGTCGGCGGTGAGCGGGTCGTAGAGCCCTCCCGTTCCCTCCGGATCTCCGGGGAGCGAGAGGAGGCGCCGCTCGCCCTGGACCAACGGCTCCGGGCTCAGCGCACGTGTCGTGTCCAGCGGGACGAGGGCGTCCATCGCCTCGTCGACCGTGGTGAAGGGCTCCAGGCGTGCCAGGGTTCGAGCGGTCGGGAAGATGAGCTCGATCTCACCCTGGCGGTGAAGCGCAAGGGCATCCGACGGGGTGACCCACCGGTGGGACACGACCTCGCGACCGTCGACGTCGACCACCTGACCAGGCGGCATCACCGCCAGGAAGAACCGGGTGTCGTAGCGGCGCGGGGACTCCGGGGGCGTGACCCAGCGAGCGATGCACCGCAACCGCGGCGCATCGACGGCGACGCCGACCTGCTCCATCAGTGCAGCCATGGAGGTTCGGCCGGCGTGGAGGTCCTGTCGCAGCCGCGAGAGCTCTGCTCCGGTCGGCACACCATCCATCGCCGGGAGCACACCGGCCTCCTCGAAGCACTCCCGGACGGCTGCCGCCCAGAACGCCGCACCTCCCTGATCAACCCCTGCCTGGGCCGAGGCCACGGCATCGGCGATGCCCACCACGGGCACCGTCGCGTCCTCGGCCTCGAGCGCACCGCCAGGGAAGACGTGGGCACCGGCCACGAAGTCCAGCTGGGAGGAGCGCTGCAGCAGGCAGGTCTCCACTCCGGCGTCGCCGTCGCGCAGCAGCACGACCGTGGCGGCGTCCCGAGGGGCGACCGGCATCACCTCGATTCGTCCCGTCCCGGCGGATCCTCGATCGTCAGGTCGATGATCCTCGCGACCGCCGGCCGCGGCCGACCGGCCGTCGCATCCACCGGCGCGGAGCTGGCATCCACCACCGAGGTGCGGACGAAGGCGAACCCACCGGCGCGCGCGGAGCGGGCGGTTCGGCTCGCCAGCCGACGGAGCAGGAGGGGCCGCAGCGCCGCCCTCGTGGGAGGCAGGATCAACAGGAGGCCGACGACGTCGGTGAGGAATCCGGGAGTGAGCAGCAGCGCCCCCCCGGCGAGCACCATGGTGCCGTCCACCACCGACGTGGTCGGCAGGGCACCTGCGGCCAGCTCGGCGTTGAGGCGCCTCCACACCGAAGCCCCTTCGCGGCGCACCATCACTGCGCCCGACACGCTCAGGGCGAGCAGCAGGAGCAGCGTCCAGCCGAGTCCGATGGCATCGGCCGATGCGACGATCACCGCGAGCTCCGCGAACGGGAGCACGAGGAACAGCGCCACCAGGAGCATCACCACGCCCGAAAGGCTACCGGCGCCCCGCCGCCGACGGCTCCCGGGCCGCACCGGGCGCTGGCAGCCGACTCAGGGGCCCGACCGCTGGGCCCAGCTCTCAGGCATCGACCGGTTCGAGATCCCGCTCCAGCAGGTCTCTCCGCTCCGCCTCGTTGAGCCCGCCCCAGATGCCGTGGGGCTCGCGGATCTGGATCGAGTACTCGAGGCACTCGTCACGCACGTCGCACTGGGCGCAGATGCGCTTCGCCCGGCGCTCCCGCTCCAGCCGATCGGACTTGCGCTCGAAGTGCGGCGGCGGGAAGAACACGGCGGCATGCGGGCCTCGGCACGCGGCCTTCAGCTGCCACATCTCGGAAAGCTGGTGTGCACTCACCTCAGGACCCCCCCTTCAAGGTGTCCCAGAACCCTAGGCACCGGTTGTGGTACCAACAACATGCAATTTGCATGTGCTGCGCTCACTTCCGCGAACGCAGCTCCCGGTAGTCCACGGCGCCACCGGACTCGGGCTCCACCTCGAGGGCCAACCCGTCGATGCCCGTGACGCGCACGGTCTCCCCCTGGGAGATCGGGGTGGCCCGGTTGGTCAGCGCGAGCCAGAGGGCACCACGCACCCGAACCGTGCCTTCGGGGTCGACGCTCGTGGCGGCGAGTCCCGTCTCCCCCACCATCCACTCCCGCCCGATCGTCGGGGTGCCGAAGCGCGATCGCACCATCGCCGGCATCCCCGAGAACATCGCCACGGCCATCCCGGCGATGCCCACCACGAGCGCCAACCAGGTCGGCCGGAACTCCGACAGCAGGAACACCGACCCGACGGCGAAGAGCACCATGGCGATCCACGTCCAGGCGCGCGGCACACCGGTCTGGACATCCACGGCGAACGCCACCGCCGAGAGCACGACCAACCCGACGGCCCAGTTGTTGTGGGGAAGGGCTGCGATGCCGTAACCGGCCAACAGCAGGCACCCGGCACCGACCACTCCCGCGATCCCCACTCCGGCGGTGTAGAACTCGAACACGAGCAGGCCGGCGGCGACGGCCAGCAGGAGGTAGGCCACCGACGGGCTGGCCACGGTGTGGAGGAACTGAGTGCCCAGGGGCAGCTTCGAGAACCGCACGAGCGCCACCGGAGACAGCCGCTGCTCTCCATCCACCTCGTCCGTCTCCACCTCCACCCCCTCGATGTTCACGATGTGGTCGCGCACGATCGGCGCGAAGCGCTCCACCACCCCGGCGTCCACCGCCTCCTCCCCTTCCAGGCGGCCAGACAGCGCCGCTGAAGCCTCCCCCGGGAACAGGTCACCGAACACCCTGCGTGACAACCGCTGCGACCCGACCGCACCGACCTCGGCTCCCGGCGCGATGCTGGCGAAGTCGGCCACCGCCACCAGCTCCGCGGCCCCGCCGAGCGCGACAGCGCCCGACGGACCGATCCACACCGTCACCGGCACCTCGGCGTCACGCATGGCCCGCGCGACCTCCTCGAGACGACGGTCGTCGACCGCCGCACCCTCGCTGTCCATCTGCAGCACGACGGCTTCGACGTTCCCCGCCGCGTCGGCAGCCCGTAGCGTGTCGGTGATGCTGCTCGCTTCGATCTCGTCGATGAGGCCGTCGACCGCCACCACGTCGATGCACCCCACGTCATCGCACCCGTCGATGGCGCCTGCGTCGTTCGAGAGCGCCGAGACCACCACCAACGCCAGGAACCCTGCCACCACCATCCGGATCGACCCTCGACGGGCGGGCCCGGCGCGGTGTGAGCGGGAGCTCGGAGCGAAGGCTTGGAAGGGCATGTGCTGTGGATCCTGAGGCGTTCTTCACCGCGTCCGGGGTCATCATCGTCGCCGGGAAAGGAGGTGTGGGCAAGACGGCGGTGAGCGCCGCCCTCGCCGTCGCCGCCTCACAGGTCGGATTGCGCGTGCTCATCGTGGAGATCGAGGGGAAGGACTCGATGGCCTCCATGTTCGAGTCGGGGCGACTCGACTACGACGAGCTGGTGCTGGTGCACGCCGCCGCCGAGCACGGAGGGGTTCGTGCCCGGACCCTGACTCCGGACGAGGCGCTGCTCGACTACCTGGCGGGACGAGGACTGCAGCGGATCTCCAACCGACTGGTGTCGTCGGGGCTGCTGGACATGGTCGCCACGGCCGTGCCAGGCATTCGGGACATCCTGGTGCTGGGGAAGGTCAAGCAGCTGGAGCGCGACGGCCAGCAGGACCTGATCATCCTGGACGCGCCTGCTGCCGGCCACGCCATCACCTTCCTGCGATCGGCCCGGGGTCTCGCCGACGCGGTGAAGGTCGGCCCCATCCACACCCAGGCGACGGACGTGCTCGACCTGCTCCACGACCATCGGCGATGCCGGGTCGTGCTGGTGACCGTGCCGGAGGAGACCCCGGTCAGCGAGCTCATCGAGACGGCGTTCAGCCTGGAGGAGGACATCGGCGTCGCCTTGGGACCGGTCGTGGTCAACGGCGTGTACCCGGCGCTGAGCGGGCTGTCGGTGCCCCCGCCGAAGGCGGCCGCCGACGCCGGCGTGGTGCTCATCGAGGGCGAGGCGGAGCTGCTGGAGGCGGCGGCGGACTTCCGCCGACACCGCCAGGCGATCCAACGGGTCCAGCTGGATCGCCTGGCGGAGGTGCTCCCGCTCCCGCAGCTGCACCTCCCGTACCTGTTCGCGTCGGAGCTCGGGCGCGTCGAGCTCGACCAGCTGGCTGCGGAGCTGCTGGGAGCGCTCGCCCAGCTGCCAGAGGCGCCGACATGACCGGCGGGACCCCGCAGGCAGCCCTGGCGCGGGTCATCGGGGCCAGCAAGGTGGTCGTCTGCTGCGGCTCCGGCGGGGTCGGCAAGACCACGACCGCCGCTGTCATCGCCCTCGAGGCCGCCCACGCTGGGCGACGCGCGGTGGTGGTCACCATCGACCCGGCACGCCGCCTGGCCGACGCCCTCGGGCTCGAGGGCCTCACCAACGAGCCGTCCGCCATCGACGGCAGCTGGCCCGGTGAGATGTCTGCGCTGATGCTGGACACCAAGCGCACCTTCGACGGCCTCGTCCGTCGGTACTCCGAGACCCCCGACCAGGCCGAACGCATCCTGGCGAACACCTTCTACCGCAACATCTCCGGAGCGCTGTCCGGCACGCAGGAGTACATGGCGTCGGAGAAGCTCTACGAGCTCGCCGAGGAGGGCGACTGGGATCTGGTGGTGGTCGACACTCCACCCACGCGCAACGCGCTCGACTTCCTCGACGCCCCGCAGCGGCTCGCGCGGTTCCTGGACCACCGCGTCTACAAGATCCTGATGACCCCCACCCGAGGCATCGTGAAGGCCGCCAGCGTCGCTGCTCAGGCAGTCGTGCGCAGCCTGTCGAAGGTGGTCGGCGGAGAGGTGATCGCAGACGCCATCGCCTTCTTCCAGGCCTTCGAAGGGATGGAGGAGGGGTTCAAGCAGAGGGCTGCCCACGTGGACCGGCTCCTGGCCGCACCTGAGACCGCCTTCGTCCTCGTGGCATCGCCCAAGGCCGACACCGTGGCCGAGGCCGGCTACTTCGCCCAGAGGCTCGCCGAGCACGACATCGAGGTGCGCGGGTTGGTGGTCAACCGCATGCAACCCGTGTTCGGCACGGCGGAGGACGGCTTGGCGCTCGGTCCCGAAGCCGCCCGAGCCCGGGCGCAGACCCTGGCGGGCACCGACCTCGGCGACCAGTACACCTGCCTGGCCGACGCGCGACAGCTCGCGAGAGGTGAGGCCGAGAACCTGGTCGGCCTCACCGACCGGGTCGCACCCGCTCCGGTGGTCAGGGTGGACGTCCAACCCTTCGAGGTGACCGACCTCGACGCCCTCCACCGACTCGGAACGCTCCTGCTCGGCCCACCCGTCTGAACTGAACGCCGGCGACCGGGTGGAGGCGTCGCCGCCCGTATGGCGACCCCCGGGGGCGCGCCGATAGCGTCCTGGTGGTGACCACCGTGCTGATCGCCACCGACGCCGACGAGGTCTTCGACGAGCTTGACGCCGCTCTCGCCGACCGCTCCACCACCATCGAACGTGTGCGCACCGGCGAGGAGGTTCGCCGCGCCGCGGCGGCATCCGCGCCCGACCTGGTCATCCTCGACCTCCAGATCGGTCGGATGGGCGGGGTCGCCACGAGCCTCGACCTCCGCAACGAGCAGAGCGGCGGCCGGATGCCCGCGCTGCGGATCCTCCTGCTGCTCGACCGACAAGCCGACGAGTTCCTGGCACGGCGCTCCGGCGCGGACCGGTGGATCGTGAAGCCGATCGATGCCCTGCGGATCCGCCACGCCACCGCCGATCTGCTCGCCGAGCCGGCCACCTCCGGCTGAACCGGGTCCCTGGAGGCGCTGGAACGGCGTTTCCGCGCTGTGCGGCCGCCGGGTACGATGACCGCTTCACGGGTGGTGGCGCAGTTTGGCAGCGCGCCTCGTTCGGGACGAGGAGGCCGGGAGTTCAAATCTCCCCCACCCGACCACCGACGCCCGGCCCCCGCGGCCGGGCGTCGACGCGTCCACCCGAAGGGTCAAGGTGCCCTGTTCGCCCTCCGATACCCGGTTGGTGAGCGAGATCCCCCAGCACACACGTGCCGAGCACTGCGTGGACCGCGCCGTCCCGCGGCCGTTCGGACGGCTCCTGCTCGCGATCGTCGCCGTGGTGCTCGTCGGCGCCGGACTCAGCGCCTGCGAGTCCTCGCAACCTGAGCTCGACGCCGTGAGGGAGTGGGTGAACCGCTCGCGGGCCGACGCGGGCCTACCCCCGCTGCAGGAGAACATGGTGCTCGACGTGAAGGCGGACCGTTGGGCCCAGGGGATGCGCGACGCCTGTCGGATCTGGCACTCACGCCTCGCCGACGGTGCACCCCCCAACTGGGCCAAGCTGGGAGAGAACGTGGGGATGGGCGGCACGATCGAGCAGATCCACGTCGCCTACATGAACTCCCCCGGGCACCGCGCCAACGTCCTGGATCCCCGGTTCACCCAGATCGGTACCGCTGCGGTGTGGGGCGAGTGCCGTGGGTACCGCACGGTGTTCACCGTGCACGTCTTCATGGCGACCTGACCGGTCGGCGTTGCCGGGAGCCGCCTCACCTCGATCCGGCCGCCGGTGTCCTCGTTGGCGACCGGGGGGCCGAGTCGCCCTCAGCGGGCAGCGGCGAGCAGCTCGGCGATCTGGATCGCGTTCAGCGCCGCACCCTTGCGCAGGTTGTCGTTGGACACGAACAGCACGAGCCCGTGCTCCACCGATCGGTCCGCTCGGATCCGACCGACGAAGCTGGGATCGCTGCCCGCCGCCTCCAACGGGTTCGGCACATCGCTGAGGGCCACCCCGGGCGCGGCGGCGAGCAGCTCGGTCGCCCTCTGCGGTGAGAGGTCGTCTGCGAACTCGGCGTGGATGCTGAGCGAGTGACCGGTGAAGACCGGCACCCGCACGCACGTGCCCGACACCCGCAGCTCCGGCAGCTCCAGGATCTTGCGGCTCTCGTTGCGCAGCTTCTGCTCCTCGTCGGTCTCACCCCAACCGTCCTCGACCAGGTTGCCTGCGAAGGGCACCACGTTGAACCCGATGGGTCGGACGAAGACCTCCGGTGACGGGAAGGTGACCGCAGCGCCGTCGTAGGTGAGTTCGGCCGCCTTGTCGACCACGGCTCCGACCTGCCCCGCGAGCTCCCGGACACCGACCAGGCCCGCTCCCGAGACCGCCTGGTAGGTGGCCACCCGGAGGGCGACCAGCCGCACCTCGTCGGCCAGCGGCTTCAGCACGGGCATGGCGGCCATCGTCGTGCAGTTGGGGTTGGCGACGATCCCCTTCGGGATCGAGCTCAACGCGCGAGGGTTCACCTCGGCCACCACGAGCGGGACCTCGGGATCCATGCGCCATGCAGAGGAGTTGTCGATGACGATGGCCCCCGCGGACGCGACGCGTGGAGCGAACTCCCGGGAGAAGGCACCGCCGGCGCTGAACAACGCCAGGTCGAGCCCGCCGAGGTCCGCAGTCGCCGCGTCCTCGACCACCACGTCGGTGTCCTTCCAGCGCAGGACCGTTCCCGCCGAACGGGCGGAGGAGAAGAACCGCACCCGATCCACGGGAAGCCGACGCTCGTCCAACAGGGTGCGCATCACCCCACCGACCTGACCGGTGGCTCCGAACACTCCGACATCCATGGCGCACGAGGGTACCTGTGCGTCGGGGTGAGCCCCCACCGGGTTGTGCGGGACACTGTGGCGGTGGGACCGAACCGGGGCCTCGGACTGCGCCGCCACCTCGCCGAGTGCCGCGACGACGTGTCGGCGACCCCGGTCGGCCTCTACCTCCACGTGCCCTTCTGCTCGCGACGGTGTGGCTACTGCGCGTTCGTCACCTCCACGCTGGGCCTGCACGCAGCGGCAGACGCGATCGCTCGCTTCCACGAGGGCGTGGCATCGGAGCTGCAGCTCCTCGGCGAGGTCCTCGGCGACAGCATCCCTCCGCTGAGCAGCATCTACATCGGTGGTGGCACGCCCACGGTGCTGGGAGGGCTGCGGCTGGCCGCGATCCTCGGGGCGGCCCGCGACAACCTCCCGGTCGCCTCGACCGCCGAGGTGACGGTCGAGGCGAACCCCGAGGGCCTCGACCCAGGCGATCTGGCGCACCTGGCCGCGGCCGGTGTCACTCGCATGTCGTTCGGCGTCCAGAGCGCAGTGCCGCGGGTGCTCGAGGTGCTCGACCGCGTCCACCAGCCCTCCCGGATCCCCGAGATCGTGGCCGAGGCGCGCAGGGCCGGCATCAGCCACCTCAGCGTGGATCTGATCCACGGCGTGCCCGGCGAGACCCCGGAGGACTGGAGGGCCAGCCTGGAGCTCGCCATCACCGCCGAGGTCGGCCACGTCAGCTGCTACGCCTTGTCCGTGGAGCCGGGCACGAAGCTCGCCTCCCGGGTGCGCGCCGGATCGCTCCCCGAACCCCGATCCGACGATGCCGCCGAGCGCTACCGCACGGCAGACCGCGTGCTCGGCGACGCCGGCTTCGAGTGGTACGAGCTGTCCAACTGGGCCCGGACGCCAGCGGAGCGCTGCAGCCACAACATCCTCTACTGGCGGAACCGGAACTGGATCGGCGCAGGGCCAGCCGCCCACTCCCATCTGTCTGGGCTGCGATGGTGGAACCACCGCCGACCCGGCGCCTGGTCAGCAGCGACGGCCGCCGGTCTCGTGCCTTCGGAGGGACACGAGCTGGTCCGCCACGCCGGTCGACGCCTGGAGCAGGTGATGCTCGGCGTTCGTCTCCGAGAAGGGCTGCCCCTCCGGGGACTCGACCCCGACGGCGTGGCCGACGTCGTCGCCGCCGGATGGGCGCGACGCGATGCCGGCCGACTGGTGCTCACCCTGGAGGGTCGACTCCTCGCCGACGCCGTCCTGCGAGCGGTGTGCTGAGGCGGCCGGACGAGCGCCCAGCAGGAGGTCCGGCCCCGGCACGACGCCCGTGTCCGCCCCGCCCCGAGTGGTGGTCAGAGCTCGCTCTGGTCCAGCTCGTAGGCGGCGTGGAGGACCTGCACCGCACGATCGGAGTCGCCTTCACCCACCACGCAACTGATGCGGATGGCAGAGGTCGAGATCATCTCGATGTTGATGCCGTGGGAGGCCAGCGTCTCGAACATCCTGGCGGCGACGCCCGGATGCGACTTCATCCCGGCACCGATGACCGACACCTTGGCGATGGCGTGGTCGCTGCTCACCCCGGCAGCCCCCATCAGGCGACGCTGTTCCTCGCAGATCTCCATGGCGTGCTCGAGCTGGGAACGGGGAACCGTGAAGCTGATGTCGGTGACTCCACCGGTGGAGACGTTCTGGACGATCATGTCGACGTTGACGTCTGCGTCGGCGAGGTGACGGAACAGCGACGCCGCGATGCCCGGCCGGTCCGGCACGCCGGCGACGGTGACCTTGGCCTCGGAGTCGTCCGCGACCACGGCTCGGATCAGTGCGGCTTCCATGCGGGGATCCTCCTCGGTCACCCACGTGCCCGGTTCCCAGGTGAAGGCGGAACGCACGTGGAGCGGGACGTTGTGGCGGTGGGCGTACTCGACGGAGCGCATCGCCGGCTTCGGACAGCCGGCGGCGGTCATCTCGAGCATCTCGTCGAAGGAGATGGCGTGCATCCGACGAGCCTCGGGCACGACTCTCGGGTCGGTGGTGAACACACCGGAGACATCGGTGTAGAGCTCGCACGCATCGGCTCCGAGCGCCTTGGCCAGCGCGACGGCGGTCGTGTCGGACCCGCCCCTGCCGAGGAAGGTCACGTCGTTGTCGGTGGAGACCCCCTGAGCGCCCGCCACGACCGGGACGCGGCCGGCGTCGAGCGCTGCGCTGATGCGGTCTGCCCGCACGTCGATGATCTTGGCGTTGGAGTGGTTGGTGTCGGTGACGAACCCCGCCTGGCTCCCCGTGTAGCTCTCCGAGGGCACGCCGACGTCGTGCAGCGCCATCGACACCAGGGCGATCGCCTTGCGCTCACCTGCGGTGATGAGCATGTCCATCTCCCGGCCGGGTCGGCGCTCGGAGACGTCGCCGGCCAACCGCAGCAGCTCGTCGGTCTCCTTGCCCATGGCCGAGACCACGAGCACCACCAGATCACCTCGACGACGGCACCGGGCGACGTGGTTCGCCACCTCGCGGATGCGTTCCGGATCGGCCACGGAGGTTCCGCCGAACTTCTGGACCAGCAATGCCACGGGTTCCCACGCTACACGGCGCCCTGAGAGGCTCCGTAGCCGAATCTGCGGACGGGCGCCCGTGTCGGTACGCTCCCCCGCCGTGGGTACCAACGCCGACAAGCGCGCTCGTCAGCAGCAGAACAGGGACGCCGCCCGGAAAGCCCTGGGTGGCAAGGGCCCCGGCCCTCGTGGCAGGGGCGTTCGTGGCAACCGTCGAACACCGGTGATCCTCGGCACCGTCGCCGTGCTGGCGGTGGTGGCCGCCGTCGTGCTCGTCTTCACCCGAGGCGACGGGGAGGAGGACGCCGACGGCTCCACGACGACCACCTCGACCGGAGCGGTCGCGCTCCCACCGCCGCCCGAGGGGATCACCCTGTCCGGCGAGACCCCCTGTCCACCGGCGGAGGGGACCGCTCAGCGGGTGCAGGTCTTCGCCGGAGCTCCACCCACGTGCATCCAGCCCGGCGAGCACTCCTACTCGGCCACGTTCTCGACCTCCGAGGGGGATTTCACCGCAGCGCTGGATGCCGAGGCCGCACCGGTGGCGGTCAACAACTTCGTGGTGCTGAGCCGATACCACTACTTCGACGGCGTCCCGTTCCATCGCATCGTCCCCGGGTTCGTCATCCAGGCCGGCGACGGCGACGGCGAGCCCTGGGGCGACAACGAGCTGGGCTACAACATCCCCGACGAGCTGCCCGAGTCGAGCGATGCCTACACCGACTACTCCCTCGCCATGGCCAACGCCGGGCCGGACACAGGAGGAAGCCAGTTCTTCGTGGTGCTCCCGGGAGGCGGGGCACGACTCGGCCCGCAGTACACCCGATTCGGCGAGGTGACCGAGGGCCGCGAGGTCGTGGACGCGATCGGGGGCTACGGAGGGACAGACGAGCAGCCCAAGAAGGCCGTGGTGATCGAGGAGGTCACGATCTCCGAGGGGCCCGTCGTCGCCGGCGACGCGGGGGGCGGCTGAACCGCTGGCCCTGACATCCCACCGCCCTGCCGGGCGGTCTCAGATGCCGGCGTCGGGGTTGAGCGCGTGGGGGAGGGAGTGGAGGTCGCGGAGGTGACCGCCCTCGTAGACGTGCACGCCTCCGGCCCCCTCGACGGACCAGCCGCCGTCGGAAGCGCGCACGAGTGCCGTGCACTCGTCGATGCCCACGACCACCTGGTCGGCTGCCGCGAGGCGGACGGTGCGGTGCAGCTTGTCGGGCGACCACGTGTCGTGACGAGGGATGACCGTCATCGCGGTGATCAACCCGAGACCTACGGTGTACGCGCCACCCCGGCTGTCGACCATGTGGCTGCAGAGCACCGAGGCCGCCTCACCGGACACCGCCGCGGTCGACCCCCGCTGCCAGGTGGCCACGAGGGCCGCCAGCAGCGGGGACTCGAGGAGCACCGACCGGAGGTGCATGGGCGAGCCGCCGAGGACGTAGAGATGGGTCGCCGAGGCGACCTCCGCCGCCAGGCCCTGGTCGAAGGCGTGCGGACGGGTGTACGCCTCGACCACCCTCGGCGTGACACCCAGCTCCGCACATCGGACTCGGGCCCCCTCCAGCGTCGCCGTGGGGTTCTCGTAGGCCTGCGCCGTCGGCAGCAGGTGGACGGTGCAGCCAGCCGGGAAGAGCGTCGACTCGAAGGTGCTCTCCGGTCGGAACTCGCCGCCGCCGATCAGTGCCAGGGTGCCGCTCACGACGTCCATCCTGCCCGCTGGACTTGGTACCACGGAGCTACCGATCGGTAACCTGCGCCGCATGACGATCGAACGTGTGGGGATTCTCGGGTCGGGCATCATGGGTTCGGGCATCGCGGAGGTCGCCGCGAAGTCGGGACACGAGGTGGTGCTCCGCTCCCGACAGCAGGAGACGGCGGACGCGATGCTGGAGGGCCTGAAGAAGTCGCTGGCCAAGCAGGTGGAGCGTGGCAAGCTCGACCAGGCCGACGCCGATGCCGTCGCCGAGCGCGTCAAGGCCACCGACCACCTCGGCGACCTGGTCGAGTGCGACCTGGTGATCGAGTCCGTCGTCGAGGACCTCGAGGTGAAGAAGCCGCTGTTCGCCGAGCTCGACAGCATCTGCAAGCCCGACGCGATCCTCGCCACCAACACCTCGACCCTTCCTGTGGTCGAGATGGCGGTGGCCACCCACCGTGCCGACAAGGTGGTGGGCGTCCACTTCTTCAACCCGGCACCCATGATGAGCCTGGTCGAGATCGTCACACCGATCACGGCGTCGACCGACACGGTGGCTGCCGCCCGGGCGTTCGCCGAGGCCTGCGGCAAGACCCCGGTGGAGGTGAAGGACCGCGCGGGTTTCATCGTCAACGCGCTCCTCTTCCCCTACCTCAACAACGCCGTGCGGATGCTCGAGTCGGGCACGGCCAGCGCAGAGGACATCGACGCCGCAATGAAGGGCGGGTGCAACTTCCCGATGGGACCGCTCGCGCTGCTCGACCTCGTGGGCCTGGACACCTCGGTGGCCATCCTCGACGCGCTGTACGAGGAGTTCCGCGATCCCAACTACGCAGCAGTCCCGGTGCTCCGCCGCATGGTGAGCGCGGGACAGCTCGGTCGGAAGACCGGCTCGGGCTTCTACGACTACGCGCGCTGACCCCGACCCGCTGAGTGGCGGGCCCCAGGGGTCTTCCTAGGATGAGCAGGTGCCGATCGAGCCACCGCCGTCGCGCTGGACGTTT
Organism: uncultured Microthrixaceae bacterium; assembly: GCA_964420125.1. Classification (GTDB taxonomy): domain Bacteria; phylum Actinomycetota; class Acidimicrobiia; order Acidimicrobiales; family Microtrichaceae; genus CAYQQQ01. The sequence continues at coordinate 110,065 of CAYQQQ010000012.1, read as the reverse complement.
CCGCCGCTGGAGGACGCCGAAGTGGAGGGGCCGGTGGCGGTCGGCGGCGACCTGGAGCCGGGAACCCTCCTGAGCGCCTACAAGGCGGGCGTGTTCCCCATGCCCGTCGGTCGCCGCCACATGATCGGCTGGTGGTCGCCGGATCCCCGGGCCGTGCTCCCCCCCACCCGCCTGCGCATCACCCGCAGCATGCGCCAGTCAGCCCGACGCTACGAGGTCACCGTCGACCGCTGCTTCGCCGAGGTGGTGCAGCGCTGCGCCGATCCGAGACGCCCCCACGGCTGGATCACCCGGGACATCGTCGATGCCTACACCCGCCTGCACGACCTCGGGTGGGCACACAGCGTGGAGTCCTGGTACCACGGCGAACTGGTCGGTGGGCTCTACGGGGTGGCGATCGGCGCGTTCTTCGCCGGCGAGTCGATGTTCCACCTCGCGGCCGACGCGTCCAAGGTGGCGCTCATGCACCTGGTCGAGCGCATGCGCGACTCCCCTGCAGCCTTGCTGGACGTCCAGTGGCAGACGCCGCACCTGGCCTCGCTCGGGGCGATGGAGCTCGCCCGGGCCGAGTACGTGCGACGCCTCCAGGTGGCGATCCGATCAAGCCCCCTCGATTTCTGATCGAGGTCGTGGGAGTCTGTGGGCACGGCGACGGGCCGCCAACGCCGGGGGCGGTCCCTGTTCCGAGGGGACACACGATGAGCTTCCACCACGTCGCGCTGGCCACTGCGGACCTGGCCTCGACGCACCGCTTCTACACCGGGGCGATGGGGTTCACCCTCGCCAAGGTGATGGTCAACCCCACCCCCGAGGGCGGGTGGGCCAAGCACGTCTTCTACGACACCGACGACGGCTTCGGGGCCGAGGGCGGCCTCCTGGCCTTCTGGGAGCTGCACGGCGACTATCCCCCGGTGGACGGCGCGATGTCCCGTGCGGTGGGTCTGCCGGACTGGGTGAACCACCTCGCGTTCACGGCGGTGGACGAGTCCCACCTCGATGCCGCGCTCAAGCGCTGGCTGGACGTCGGCCTCGATGCACTCGAGATCGACCACGAGTTCTGCCGCTCGATCTACACCAACGACAACAACGGGACGCTGGTGGAGTGGTGCCTCGACACGCGCCAGCTGGACGACAGCGATCGCGCCCGGGCCGAGGCGGTCCTGTTGCACCCCGACCCCGATCACGACGGCCTGGCCACCGGGTTCCGGGCCCACGAGGCGACCCGCTCGCGCCCGAGCTGGATGCCATCTCCTCGGAAGTGACCAGGTCCGGGGCGACCGCTCCTCCGGCACGACGACCAGCCATCATGGCAGTCCAGCACTCACCGCGGTCTTGAGTGCACCGAAGGTGGCGCTGAGGCGAACGGTTGTCCAACTCCCCCAACAAACGGTTGACCCGAGACGGAAAAACGTATTCAGTCATCGGGTACCACAAGGCACAAAGGGGATGCGTTGAACCGCCGACGCTGGGGCCCGGGCGGGTCCATGTGGTCGCTCAATCGGCGGGGAGCAAGTAGCGAAACCGACCCCCTGACGTACCACGGAACTGGGGTGGGGCGAACCTCGTAGCCTCCGTGGACGCCAGACAGCGGTGTGAGCATCGATCACACCGGAACTGGAAAGCGCATGAGGGGGGCCGCAAGGCCCCCCTCATCCGCGTCCGGGCTCGACCCTCATCGAGTGCGATCACTCGGGGTCGCCGCTGACGTAGGAGGCTGCGGCGCTCTTGAAGGTGGCGTAGTTGTCGATGAACACCAACCGACACGTGCCCACAGGCCCCGAACGGTGCTTCGCGACGATGACCTCGGCGCTGCCCTTGTCGGGTGAGTCGGGGTTGTACTTCTCGTCGCGGTACAGGAACATCACCACGTCCGCGTCCTGCTCGATCGAGTTGTGGGCGACGATGCCGTTGGCGATGAAGTTGTGCGTGCCGGCGACCGTGGCGTCGAACACCTCCTGCTCCCCGACGGAGGTGATGGCGACGACCTCGTCCCAGAGCACGTCGGACCCCGCCAGTGCTGCCAGCTCCTTGCTCCCCGTGGCTTCGGCGATCCTGGCCAGTCGGTCGCGGCTCGAGGATCGAGGGCGGTTCTCGGTGCCCAGCAGGTAGCCGCCGCAGTACTGCTCGCCCAAGACTCCGGCGAGGTCGCGCTGGGTCATGCCCAGCCGGTCCAGCTCGGCGACCACGAGATCGCGCACCTCCCACGGCACGGTGTCGACGTTGGGGTTGGCAGCCGTCCCCCGCAGAGCCCCGAGCGCGACGACCGCGTCGGCGTGTCGGGACGCGCCGACGCCGACGCGCTCCAGGAACTCCCGCTGCTGGTCGACCCCGTGGATCCACAGACGCCACCGTGGCGTGTTGCGACCGATGTCGGTGATGCGTCCCTGGATGCCGAATCGGAGCAGCAGGGCCTGGAGGTCGTCGATGAGGCTGCGGGAACCGGTGGTGGCGGCGAGCCGGACGTGCGGACGGCCACGGAGCTGGGACACCGAGAGGTACCCGATGCGGGCGAACACCTCGGCGAGCACCTCGGCCAGCTCCTCGTCGGGCAGGGCATGGACCCTCTCGGCCACCACCCCCGTCGCGACCATCTCGGCCGCCAGCACAGGCAGGTCGGAGGGATCGACGGAACGCACGTGGTCCGCCGAGGGAAGCACCCGCGGCACCGCGATGCGGCTGCCGACGCCCAGCTCGTCCAGCCTTCGCCATCCCAGCACGGTGCGGAAGGGATGGTTGGCCGTAGCCTCGACCACCCGACCGGAGGCGAGTCGGAGTTGGAAGACCTCCTTGAACCCGCTGGAGTAGGCATGCGTCAGCGTGGCGGGCACCAGACGCCAGTCGTGGTCGAGGCTCCACACCGGCACGTCCCTCGCGCCCGAGGCCACGAGCTCGCCGAGCGACACCTCGGTGTTGTCGTCCGCACGTCGGAGCCGGGTGTCGGCGGGCATGCAACCCGACTCGCGCAGATCCGCGAGGCCCGGTCGCTTGTCGGAGCGCTGCTCCAGCTGCCGGGAGAGCTGCGACAGCGCGAGCACAGGTGCCTGCAGCTCACGGGCCAGCACCTTGAGGCCTCTGCTGATCTCCGCCACCTCGACCTGACGGCTCTCGGCCGATGTCCGGCCCTGCATGAGCTGGAGGTAGTCGACCACCACCAGACCCAACGGAGCACCCACGCGGTCCTGCAGCCGTCGGGCCTTTGCACGAATCTCCATGAGGGTCACTGCAGGGTTGTCGTCGATCCACATCGCACCGGCTCCGAGACGGTCGCTGGCGCCGGTGATGCGGGTCCACTCGTTCTTGGACAGGTTCCCGGTACGGAGCTTCGTCGAGTCGATGCTGGCTTCGGCGGCGACGAGGCGCTCGGTGATCTCGAGGTGGCCCATCTCCAGCGAGAAGAACAGCACCGGCAGGTTCTCCCGCACCGCAGCGTTGGCCGCCAACCCCAGAGCGAACGCCGTCTTGCCCATGCCGGGGCGCGCACCGACCACGATCAGCGCACCCGGTTGCAGGCCCAGCAGGAGGCTGTCGAGGTCGGCGAACCCTGTGGGGGTGCCGGTGACGCTGGATCCCTGCTCCGCGCGCTTCACGATCGTGTCGAAGGCACGGTCCACCAACGTGTCGAGCTTCTCGAGGGTGTCGGTCTGGCGTCGCTGGGCGACCGCGAAGATGCTGCTCTCGGCATCGTCGAGGGTCTTCTCGATGGAGTCACGTGGAGCGAAGCCCATCTCGGCGATGTCGCTCGCCGCCACGATGAGGCGACGGAGCAGCGCCTTCTCCTCGACGATGCGGGCGTAGTGCTCGGCGTTGGTGATGGCGGGGGTGCGCGCCTGCAGGCTCACCAACGACGCCTTCCCTCCGGAGGCCTCGAGCAACCCGGCACGATCGAGCTCCTCTGCCACGGTGACCGGGTCGACCCCCTGACCGGAGCCGGCCAGGGACTGGATGGCGGCGAACACGTGTCGGTGCGCCGGCTTGTAGAAGTCCTCGGCGGTGACGATGTCGGAGACCATGTTCACCGCGTGGCCCGACAGCAGCATGGCACCGAGCAGCGACTCCTCGGCACCCACGCTGTGGGGTGGCACCCGGACCGAGGACGGTGCGGGTTCGCCCGCGGTGCCGGGTGCAGAGCGCGCAACGGTGGAAGCGGTGTCAGGCATCGTGGACCATCCTCTGCGGAGATGCCTGTGTGCATCCAGAGGACCACTGCCCGTTTTTCCGGGGATCGCCTGGTGACAACCTGTGGGAAGACAGGGGACGGCCTGTGGGCGACCTCCGCGTTGCCGCGGGGACGCGCGACGGGAACCATCCCGAGGTGGCCTTCGGTTCGTCGGGGAGGCGCCACCGGCGAGCCGGCGACGCCCCGGTCATGCCGGAACGACCTTGATGTGGACCGGGAACTCGACCTCGCTGTGGAGGCGGGCCACGACCTGGTACTCGCCCAGCTCCTTGATGTGGTCCTCCAGCTGCAGGGACTTGCGATCGAGGTCGATGCCGGTCTGCTCTGCGACCGCGGCCACGATGTCGGCGGGAGTGACCGAGCCGAACAGCCGGCCACCGTCCCCGGCCTTCGCAGTCACCTGGATCTCCCGGGACACGAGGACCCGGGCGATCTCCTCGGAGGACTCCCGGGCAGCGGCGTCGCGTTGATCACGAGCCTTCCGCATGACCTCTGCCTGTGCCTGGGCGCCGGCGGTGGCCGGGATGGCCAGCGAGCGCGGCTCGAGGAAGTTGCGGACGTATCCCTTGGAGACCTCCACCACGTCGCCGCGGTGCCCGAGGCCCTCCACGTCGTCTCGCAGGATGACCTTGACGGTGCTCACCGCTGCACCTCCTCTGCGGCCACGTCCACCGCCACCTCACCGTCGGGGGCCTGGACCTCGACCTCCTCGACCACCTCGACGTCGCCGCGCGGGGTGTCCTCCTGAGGACCCCGCTCGCGTCGTTCGCCGCGGCCACGCCGCTCGCCCTTGCCGCCCCGCTGGGTGGTCACCCGGCTCGAGTAGGGCAGGAGGGCCATCTCACGGGCGTTCTTGATGGCCTTGGCCACCTCGCGCTGCTGCTGGGTGTCGTTGCCGTTCACCCTTCGGGCCCGGATCTTCGCTCGGTCCGACATGAACCGGCGCAGCAGATCGACGTCCTTCCAGTCGACGTAGTCGACCTTCTCGGAGTCGAGGATCGAGATCTTCTTCTTGAACTTCCGGCCGGTGTCCTTGGCCTGCTTCGGATTGCGCTTCGCGCTCGACTTCCCCATCAGAACGGCTCCTCGTCGCTGTCGTAGGTGGCAGGGGGTTCGCTGGGCATCGGCGCACCGGAGCCGCCGTCCCCAGCTGCACGTCGCTCGCTCTTGGCGACCTGCGCGGTCGCCCAGCGGAGGCTCGGACCGATCTCGTCGGCGATCACCTCCACCTTCGATCGCTTCTCTCCCTCCTGCGTCTCCCACGAGCGCTGCTCGAGGCGCCCCACGACGATGACGCGGGTGCCGCGTTGCAGGGACTCCGCGACGTTCTCGGCGAGGTCGCGCCATGCCACGACGTCGAAGAAGGAGGTCTGCTCCTCCCAGTCGTTCGTCTGCTGGTTGCGCCAACGACGGTTCACCGCGAGGCCGAAGTTGGCCACGGGCGCACCGTTCGGCGTGAAGCGGAGCTCAGGATCGCGGGTGAGGTTTCCCACCAGTTCCACGGTGTTGCCTGCCATCAGTTCTCTCCTTGTCAGCCGGCTGCCTGCAGCAAGCCACGGCGGATCGCTTCGTGGTCGGGAAGCCGGATCAGCTTGTGGCGGACGACGTCGTCCGCGAGACGGAGGAAGCGATCGACCTCGTCGAGGTTGAGCGCCGGCGTGACGATCTCGACGACCGTGTAGACGCCTTCGCTCTTGTGGTTGATCTCGTAGGCGAAGCGCCGACGGCCCCACCGATCTTCTGCGACGACGGTCCCGCCGCCGCTCTCGACGAGCTCGGCGATCCGGCGGATCACCGCGTCGTTGGCGGCGTCGTCGGCGTCCTGGTCGACGATCACCATGAGCTCATACGCGCGTGGCTGCACGTGAGGTACCTCCCTGTGGACCTGACCCACCGTGGTGGATCCTCGGGTCCTGCCGGTCGCAGGACAGGGGCTTCGATTGACCGAGACACTGTAGAACACCGAGACGCGCCGCACCCCACCGGCGTCGGGCGCGGCACCGGTGGTGCGAGCGTTGCGGTGGACCGTGGGGTGTCGCGGACATGGCGACACGATCTCACGGGGGTGCGACACCGACATGCGGCGACGGCCGGGCCGATCGGTTCTCACCGGACTCCTCCTACGCTGATCGGGGTGAGCTCGCCCGACCCGCACGGGGTCTACCTCCGTCGTGCAGCTCGGGTGACCCTGATCGGGTTCCCCCTGTTCTCGCTCTTCGAGGGCCTGCACATGTCCGCCGCCGCCGCTCCCGCGCTGTTCGCGGTGCTCAGCCTCGGGTCCTACTCCGACTTCCGGGGCCGCCCCGGCCGGCGCGCTCTGCGCTACCTCGCCACCGGCGCGCTGGGTCTCGCCATGTTGGAGCTGGGGACGTTCTGCGCGGGCCGCCTGGCGCTCGCGCTGGCGGCCACCGCGGCGGTGGCGTTCGTGACGATCTTCCTCGGTTCCCTCGGTGGGCCCTTCTACCTGGCCCGCTTCCCGGTGATCGTGGCCTTCCTGCTCTCGGTCTCCTCGCCGGAGACCTCGACCTCCGCGTGGCAGCGCCCGCTCGGCTGGGCCTGCGGAGTGGTCTGCATCGCCGTGGGTGCGCTCGTGGTGTGGCCGGTGCCGATCGATCACCCCGTGCGCTCGCTGACCGCGGCGAGCTGCAGGCAGTGCGCCCAGCACCTCCGATCCCGATGGCTCGGCGAAGGCCGCTCGGCCGACCACCGGCTCGTCGAACTGCTGAACCGACTCAGGACCGAGTCGGGCGAGGCCCACCTGAGCGCCGGTTCGCTCGCGCGCGACGAGCGGGCGATGAGCCACGCGGCCCACAGCGTCGAGCGGTTGGCATCCCACCTCCTCATCGACGACGACGAGCCTGCGCAGGACATCGACCGCCCCCTCGTCCGCAGCCTCGCCGCCCTGCTCGATCGCGCCGGCGAACGACTCGCGTCCTTCGAGGGCACGAGCGCATCCGAGGGCACCGATCCTGACCTCGACGCGCAGCTGGAGACCCTGCGATCCGAGGCGGACCGCCGCCGCCACGGCCTCGAACGAGCGCTGCGGAAGGCAGCCGGCACACCGACGGTCCGGGACGCCCTGGACGAGCAGCGCCGCAGCGCCCGGCTGGCCAGCACGGTCCGACTCTCGGGTGACCTGGCGCGCACCGTCCAATCGCTCCTGTCGGGGAACCTCGACGCGATCACCGTGGAGCTCCACCAGGAGGGTGCCCGGCCAGCGTCCACCATCAGCTCGTCGCTCGATCCCCGCTCGCTGTGGTTCCGCGAGGCGGTCCGATACGCCGTGGCCCTGACGATCTCGGTCTACATCGCCAAGGGGGTCGTCAGCGACGCGCACAGCTTCTGGATCCCCCTGGGAACGTACTCGGTCCTGCGGGGCAGCCTCTCCACGACCACCCGGACGGTGACCAGCACCCTGGTCGGGACCCTCATCGGCTTCGTGGTGTCCACGGCGGTGGTGGCACTCGCCGTGCACTGGCCGTGGCTGCTGTGGATCGTGCTCCCCGCCGCGCTCTACCTCGCGGCCTCCTCTGGGCGCTACCGGGCGGAGGTCGGCGCTGCGGGGTTCACCCTCGTGGTGGTGGTCCTGTTCTCGATCGTCTCGCCAGCCGGCCTGTCCACCGGCTGGATCCGGCTCCAGGACGTCGCGCTCGGCGCCACGGTGTCCTTCGTGGTGGCGATCGTGCTGTGGCCCCGTCTCGGCGCCGGACCGAAGCGGCAGATCGCCGAGATCGTCCAGCGAGCGGCGACCGGCCTGGAGACGAGCCTTCGGCAGTGGGTCGTCGGTCCGAAGGGATCGGCGGCAACCGCTGCGGTGCACACGTCGACAGACGAGTGCACCGAGTTGGATCGCCTGCTCGACTCGCTGGGAGCGGAGGCCCCTGCGTCGGTGCCCGCGCCTGCCCGGTCCGCGCTGGTGACCGCGATCGACGAGGCCACGATCGTGGCACGGCTCCTGCGTGGTGAGGGGCACTCACCCGAGATCCTCCTCGTCGGGCGGGTCGACCCTGCGGTCGCGCCCACGCTGGCCGCCGCCGCCACCCAGGACGTGGCCGCCGCCGCCGGGGCGCTCGAAGCCCTGTCGGCGCGCCTACGGGGAGCCGACACCGCCGACCCCGATCCTCCGACCGCGCTCAGACGTCTCGCCGAGGAACGACTCCGGAGCGCCGAACCGGGCCACCTGCCCCCCGAGGTGCCTCCGGCGCTGCGCGTCTCCATCGGCCTCGGGCGCGTGCACGAGCTCGCGGGTCGGGTGCCGACGATCCGATTCGGCCAGTAGCCGCGATCTCCGACGATCCAGCGGGCGACCCGGGTGGGTCTCGGCCCCGCCTCAGCTCAGGCGTCGCTGCCGTAGAGGGCCAACGCCTCCGCCTCCTCGGCGACGAGGTGGTAGGACTCCTCCTGCGCCGGGAACGCTCCGCTGCGGACATCCGCGCAGAAGCGCTCCATGGCCACCACGGCATCCTTCTGCAGGTCGGCGTAACGACGCACGAACTTCGGCGCGATGCGGTCCTCGATGCCGAGGAGGTCGTGGGAGACGAGGACCTGGCCGTCGCAGTGGGGACCGGCACCGATGCCGATCGTCGGCACGCCCACTGCGGAGGTCACCATCCGGGCCACCTCCTCGGGAACGCCCTCCAGCACGATGGCGAAGCAGCCGGCGTGCTCCAGGGCCTTGGCGTCGGCCACCAGTGCCAGCGCGGCTTCGGACTGCTTGGCCTGCACACGGAACCCGCCCATGGCGTGCATCGACTGGGGGGTGAGCCCGAGGTGGCCCATCACCGGGATCTCGGCGTCGACCAGCGCCTCGATCATGGGCACGCGCTTCGCGCCGCCCTCGAGCTTGACGCACTGGGCTCCCGCCCGAACCAACATGGCCGCGTTGCGCACCGTGTCCTCCGTGGACACGTGGTAGCTCATCCAGGGGAGGTCTCCCACGATCAGCGCCGTCGGCTTGGCCCGCGCCACGGCCGCAGTGTGGTGCGCCATGTCCTCGATCGTGACCTGCAGGGTGTCCTCGTAGCCGAGCACCACCATCGCCAGGGAGTCACCCACCAGGATGAGGTCGACGCCGGCGGCATCGGCCACCCGAGCACCGGGGGCGTCGTAGGCGGTCACCATCACCAACGGCGGGGAACCGGCAGCCACCTTGCGGGTGCGAACGGAGGGAACGGTCGTGCGTGCCGATGCAGCCATGGCAGCCTCCTTGGGTCTGGTCCGGCGCCACTCGGCTGCCGGCCGTCACCTGCGACGGTAAACCACCCGAGGGAGGCTGCCAAGCGCGGACCGGCCGATCTGGAAATGGCCGTTGCCAACCTCTGGCAGCCGAGCACCTGAGCTCCCGGCACCGCACCAGCCGATAGCGTGGCGACGATGGGCACGTGCGAGAGCTGCGGTCGGACCGAGGAGGAGCTGACGCGGGTCCAGCGCGTCTACCTGCTCCCGCCGGAGGAGTCCCCCCAGGGTCCGGACGGGGCGCCCGACGGCGACCTGCAGCCGTCGGTGGGCGACATCGAGTGGTGGTGCGCATCCTGCGCGGCCACCTTCCCACACGTGCCGCTGCCCCTGGAGGACGACACCGCCTAGCTGGCTCGGCGGCTTCAGGCCGGCGGCGCAGCGGGTGCTGGTGGTGCGGGCGAGGAGGTGGTCGGTGCCACCGTCGTCGTCGGCGCCGTGGTCGTGGATGCCGAGCTGGTGGTCGATCCACCTGGCGTCGTGGTCGATGTGGAGCTCGTGCTCGACGAGCTCGGCACCGTGGTCGCCTGGGACGAGGGGACCTTGTTGGAGTTCAGGATCTCCTCGCCGGCGTCCACCTTGGGGAACTCGCACCCCTCGGTGTCCGCCGTCGCCTCTCGCATGAAGGTCCGCCAGATCTGAGCCGGGAAGCTGCCCCCCGAGACGCTCCGACCCTTGTACACCATCTTCTCGGGCTGCTCGTAGCCCATCCACACCGCAGCCGTCATGTCGCAGGTGAACCCCGCGAACCACGCGTCCTTGGAGTCGTTCGTGGTACCCGTCTTGCCTGCAGCGGGGACCTGCAGGCCCGCCGACTTCCCCGTGCCCTTGGTGATCACACCCTGCAGCACAGAGGCGACCGTCTGGGCCACCTCCTCGGTCACCACCTGCTCGCCCAGCATCTCGGTGGCCGCGTCGAAGAGCACGTTGCCGTCGGCGTCCTCCACCCGGCGGATGACGTAGGGATCGATGCGAACGCCGTCACGCGAGATGGTCGAGTAGGCCGACGCCATGTCGAGCACGGACACCTCACCCGTGCCGAGCACCAGGGAGTAGTTGGGCTGCAGCTCGCTGCGCACGCCCAGGCGGGTCGCCATCTCCGCCAGGGCCTCGGGGGTGACGGTGTCGACGATCCCGGCGTACACGGTGTTCGTCGAGCTCCACGTCGCCTCCTGGACCGTCTGCACGCCATGGTCGGAGAAGTCGTAGTTGGCCGGCTTCCACAGGCGGTCCGGTCCCGAGTACACCCCGGGGAACGATGTGGTGGGCGGCGCCTCGAAACGGGACTTGACCGAGTAGCCGTCCTCCACGAAGGCCGCGAGCGCGAAGGGCTTGAAGGTCGAACCCGCAGGCCGACCAGAGCCACCCCCCTCCTTCCCCAGGGCCAGGTTGACCTTGCTCGTCGAGAAGTCGGTACCGGCCACCATGGCCCGGACCCGACCAGCCCGATCGACGGCCACCAGGGAGCCCAGAGGGGCCTCGGGGCCGTCCAGGACCCCGGTGACCGACTCCAGCGCGACGGCCTGCAGCGCGGGGTCGAAGGTGGTGTAGATGCGCAGCCCACGCGTCTCCGCTCCGGGACCGAACCGCTCCCTCAGCTGGCTGCGCACCCACTCCAGCCAGTACTCCGAGCCCAACTCGCGATGCCGGATGTCGCCGAAGTCGCTGTCCTTGGTCCGGCGGGCGAGCACGGTCACGATCTGGGGGGTGCCGTCCGCAGCGGTCGGCTCGCTGATCCACGGGATCGCCTTGGCCTCTTCCGCCTGGCTCTGCGCGACGTACCCCTCCTCGACCATCGCATCCAGCGTGATGTTCCTGCGCCGGGTGGCCTCCTCGGGGTCCCTGGTCGCGTCCGCTGACTCCGGCGATCGGATCAACCCCGCCAGGTAGGCGGCCTGGTAGAGCTGCAGGTCCCCCACGCTCACACCGAAGTAGGCCCGGGACGCCGCCTCCACCCCGTAGGCACCACGACCGAAGTAGACCTCGTTGAGGTAGCGGGTCAGGATCTCCCGCTTGTCCAGCTCCTTCTCGAGCTTCACGGCCATGACGGCCTCTTTGAGCTTGCGTTCGAGGGTTCGGTCCCGGCTCAGGTACACCGCCTTCACGTACTGCTGGGTGATGGTGGACCCGCCCTGGCGGGATTCGCTGTCGCCGACGACGTCCTGCACGAACGCGCGGCTGATGCCCAGCGGGTCGATCCCGCTGTGGTCGAAGAAGTTGCGGTCCTCCGCGGACAGGACCGCCTGCACGAGCACAGGCGGGAGCTCCTCGTAGTCGACCAGCACCCGCTGCTCGCTGCTCGTGATGGAAGCCATCGCCGAATCCACGGTGCACTGGCCGTCTGCGACCGTCAGATCGCACACGAAGGACGTCTCGATCGGGCGGCGTTCCGCCGGCAGCTCGATGGTGTTCAGCACGATCCACACTCCGCCGAACGCGACGATGCCGAGCACCGCGAGGGTGTAGAAGACACGACGGGAGCGCCACAGGATGGAGCGGCGGCGCTTCCTGGGTCGGGTGTCGGGAGACGGGGAGCCAGCAGCGTTCATGGGCGTGGGAACCGACGACCAGTCTGACCCATCGGACGCTCCTTCTCCCAGCGGCACCCTGGCGGGTTCTCAGCCACCGACCCTTCGCCCGCTTCGGGGGATCGCCGCAGCGATCGGCTCCACGCGCAGGAGGTGGTTCCACCTGCATCCCAGGCAGACCTCGACCGTGTAGGCGCGTGCCGACTCCTGGTTCCGGTACCGCTCCGCCAACCGAACCATGTCGGCGCGGCTCTCGACCACCCTCCCTCCGGCGGGGAGCCGGGGCCCGAACACGAACTGCACGAGGCGGAGGCTGGAGTCGCCACAGACCGGACAAGGAGCAGTCGCCTTGCGGGAGCAGTGGGTTCCGACCCGCAGCAGCTCCGGCTGCGCGTCGCACACGTCCTCCCGGGTGAGCTCGCCGGAACGGTATCGGTGCAGCAGCTGCCGGCGGGCGAAGCGGTAGTCGACGCTGCCCGGCGTGGGGCCCTCTCGGCCCGGCTGCTCCGGTTGGAGGAACGGCACGGGCCCAGAGGGTACCGCCACCATGGGGCCCTTGTGGGGTCCGCGACCCTGACGGTGCGGTCCGCCAGACTTCATCCATGGCCGGAACCACCACCGCCGGCGAGCCACGTCGCCACCCCTCTGCGGGCAACCTCTCGCGAAAGCCCACCCTCGTGGAGGCCGACGGGCCGCCCTCCCTGCCGCCGGCCAGCTTTCCCCACGGCGACGACTCCGGTAGGTCACGGGTGCGGTTCGGACCGGCGCTCGACGACGACGCGCTCCTGCGACTGGTCGGTCCGCTGGAGGGGCGCCGCGTGCTCGACCTCGGCTGTGGAGCGGGCGCGAGCTCCGTCGCCCTCGCTCGCGCTGGCGCCCGGGTGACCGCCGTCGACCCCTCGACGGCCCGGTTGACCCGCGCCCGCCACGCTGCGGACCTGGCGGAGGTCAAGGTCGAGTTCCACCACTGCGACCTGGCGGACCTGGCCTTCGTGCGGGCCGACAGCGTGGATGCCGCCCTCGCCGTCTACTCGCTGGCCCAGGTGCAGGATCTGGGGCGTGTGTTCCGCCAGCTGCACCGGGTGATGGTGCCGGACGCGCCGCTGGTGATCTCGCTGCCCCACCCCATGGCATCGATGCTCGAGTGGGATCCCGAAGAGCAGGCGAGCCCGTGGCTCTCCAGGTCCTTCTGGGTCGACCACCCGCTGGCATGGCACGTGGCGGGCGACGAGGGCGTGGCCCACGTCCACCAGATCTCCGCGGTCTTCACCTCCCTGCAGCGGGCCAACTTCCGAGTCGACACGGTGCTGGAACCCCGACCCGAGCCGGACAGCTGGAGCGCACATCGCAGCGAGCTCGACGCCTGGGTGCCGCCCTCGGTCGTCCTACGTGGGCGGAAGGTCGGGACCTGAGCCCGGCCCCGGGCCGAACGCTGCTCCCGATCGGCCGCGGCACCCTCAGGGGTGTCGCACCACCACGACCGGGCACTCGGCGTGGTTGACCACGTAGGTCGTCACCGAGCCCAGCAGCAACCCCATGAACCCACCGTGGCCCCGGGATCCCACCACCAGCAGCACGGCCTCGCGCGACAGCGAGATCAATCGCTCCCCGGCATGGCCCTCGACGACCTCCACGCTGGCGTCCACACCGTCGAGCTCGCCCGCTGAGCGCACCTGGTCGACCGCCGCTTCGAGCATCGTGGTGGACGCGGCCTCGAGGTCCGACGGGTCGGGAACGGCCACCTCGTAGCCCGTGCTCATGATGGGCGTCGTGAAGGTGCCGACGATGCGCAGGGGACAACCCCGCAACCGTGCTTCTGCGGCCGCCCAGCGCAGCGCATCCAGCGAGTTCTCCGAGCCGTCGACCCCGACGATGATCTCGTCCATGGCTGCTCCTCCGGGTTCGTGGGACGGCGGGTTGACCACCAGCACGCACGCTACCCCGACAGGTCGTCCTGCTCCGTCGTGGGCCGACGCGCCGCCCACCAGCGGTCGAGCTCCTCGTAGGCGCGCGCCTCCCCGAGGGGACCCTCCTCCAGGCGCAGCTCGAGGAGGTGCGACAGCGCCTGGCCGACCTCCGGACCCCCCGGGATCCCGAGGTGCGCCATCACCTGTCGACCGTCGAGGTCCGGGCGCATCGCCGCCAGCTCCTCCTGGGCACGGAGCTGCTCGATGCGGTCTTCCAGCTCGTCGATGCGGCGCTCCAGCGCCTCCGCCCGCCGACGGTTCCGAGTGGTGCAGTCCGCCCGGGTGAGCGCCAGCAGCTCCTCGAGCAGCGGACCGGCGTCGCGGACGAAGCGACGCACGGCGGAGTCGGTCCATCCGAGCTGGTAGGTGTGCAGCCGAAGGTGCAGCCTGACCAGCTCGGTCACGTCATCCACCATCTCGTTGGAGAAGCGGAGCTCCTGCATCCGGTGGCGGGTCATCCGGGCGCCGACGACCTCGTGGTGGTGGAAGGAGACCCCGCGGGGCCCGAGCGCCCTGGTCCGTGGCTTGCCGACGTCGTGGAACAGCGCGGCGAGGCGGACCTTCAGCACCCGCGGCGCCCTTGCGACGACCGCGACGGTGTGGGTGAGCACGTCCTTGTGTCGGTGGATCGGATCCTGCTCGAGCCGCATCGCCGGGAGCTCGGGGAGCACGACGCCGGCCAGGCCGCTCTCCACGAAGAACCGCAACCCATCGGTGGGATCCTCCACCATGACGAGCTTGCACAGCTCGTCGCGGACGCGCTCCGCCGACACGATGTGCAGGCGCTCGGCCCCCGCGAGCACCGCTTCCACCAGCGCCGGGTCGGGCTGCAGGTGAAGGCGGGCGATGAATCGGGCAGCCCGCATCATGCGCAGGGGATCGTCGTCGAAGGAGACCCCCGGAGCCATCGGGGTGCGGAGCCGATGGGCCTGGAGGTCCTCGAAGCCCCCGAAGGGGTCGATCAATCGGGGCTCCGCGGCCGTGACCTCCAGGGCCATGGCGTTCACGGTGAAGTCCCGGCGCTGGAGGTCCATCGCCAGGTCCGTGCCACGGAACTCGACCCGGGGCTTGCGGCTGTCGGGGTCGTACACCTCGGCCCGGTGGGTGGTGACCTCCATCGATCGGCCCCCGACCTGCGCTCCGATCGTGCCGAAGCGCTCCCCCTGGGTCCAGATGGACTCGGCGACGGGCGCCATCAACCCGCGAACCACCTCGGGTGGGGCGTCGGTGGTGAGATCGACGTCCTCGCCCTCGTGGCCGGCGCCGGGCACGAACAGGTCGCGCACCACGCCCCCGACGAGGAAGAGCCGGTACCCGGCCGCCCCGAACGCGCGGCTCAGCGGGTCCACCTGCTCGATCAGGGCTCGCGCTCGCTCGGGGATCACGGCCGAAGGGTACCCGCCGCTCCCACGACCCCTCGCCCGCGGCACCTGTGCGCACCCCGGCGATCGAGCCCCTCACGAACGGAGGTGGGCCTCCAGCGCGGCGTCCACGAACCGGGCCCCCGGGCCTCCCGAGCTGGGTGCCTCCGGATGCAGCGGCACACCACCCAGCGCCGCCACGGTGGCCGCCGAGCACATGGCGACCGCGCTCAGGTCGTAGCCGCCCTCGAGCACCGCCAGGACGCGCCCTGCGGCCACGAGCTCGCGCAGCTGCGCGACCAGGTCGCCCACGTCCCCCGAGGTCAGGGCCAGGTCGCACAAGGGATCTGCCCGGTGGGCGTCGAAGCCGGCGGACAACAGCAGCCACTCCGCTGCGAACCCGGCGAGCGCGGGCGCCACGAGCTCGCGCACGCTCCGCCGGTAGTGGTCCCCCGTGGCACCCGGTGGCAGGGGGATGTTCATGGTGGTGCCCAGGCCGTCGCCCCGACCCTGCTCCGCGACGTGGCCGCTGTAGGGGTAGTGCGGGCTCTGGTGCCAGGACACGTAGAAGACCTCGGAGCTCTCGTAGAAGATGTCCTGCGTGCCGTTGCCGTGGTGAGCATCGAAGTCGACCACCGCCACGCGTTCGCCACGCTCCACGAGCGCCGCAGCGACCACGGCGACGTGGTTGTAGAGGCAGAAGCCCATGGCGCGCTCGGCCGTGGCGTGGTGACCGGGAGGTCGCACCGCGATGAACGCACCGCTCGCCGCCCCGTTGCGCAGGGCCTCGACGGCGTCCAGCGCGCCGCCGGACGCCAGACGAGCGAGCTCCGCCGACCGGTAGCCGACGACCGTGTCCGCGTCGAGGTGGCCGCCGCCCAGCTCGCAGAACCGCTCGACCCTCCGCAGGTGCGCTGGGGCATGGACCCGCAGGAGCTCCTCTTCGGTGGCCTCCCTGGGGCTCAGGGGAAGGAGCAGCTCCGCCAACCCGTGCGCCAGGACGCCCTCGTGCGCCGCGTCGATCCGAGCGGGACGCTCCGGGTGTCCGGGGCCCGTGTCGTGCTCCCGGAAGCGCTCGTCTGCGCAGAAGAGCACGGTCATCCGGCCACGTTAGAGGCTGCGCCGGTCGGCGGAGCCCCCAACGAGAGGGCCGGGGGGCCTTGCGGGCACAGCACGCGAGGCGAGCGACCGACCACAGCCGGCGCTCTCTCTCCGCTCGCGCCCGCAGGGGTAGCGCGGGTAGCCGGGAGGAATCGCCACCCGACCTATCCTGTGGCTCTGCGGCCGGGACCGGCCCAACAAGGCAGCGAGAGGACTCCCGCGCCGGTCATGACCATCCGACGAACGCTCACCATCGGACGACAGCGCGTCAGAGTCGGACCGTGGCATGCCGATGCCGACATCGCGCACGTCAGCCTGGTCCCCAGCCCCGTCTCGCCCACCGTCGACGAGCTGCACCGATGCGTCGAGCAGGTCCGATCCCTCGGCTACCGAGCGGTGCTCACCTCTGCGCTGGACTCCTCCGAGGCACCCGCGTTCCTCGCCGCCGGCTTCGTGGAGCGCGACCGCCTCGTGGTGCTCACCCACGACCTCTCCGATGTGCGGGCACCGGTGGAGCCGGACGATTCGATCCGCCTTCGGAGGGGTCGGCGCGGAGACCGACCCCCGTGCCTGGCCCTCGACGCCGCGGCCTTTCCCCCGTTCTGGCGGATGGACGAAGGAGGGCTCGCCGATGCCCGCTCGGCCACCCCGTCGAGCCGGTTCAGGGTCGCAGAGATCTCCGGCGAGCTGGTCGGCTACGCCGTCACCGGACGAAGTGGGACCCAGGGGTTCCTGCAGCGCCTCGCCACCGGTCCCGACCACTGGGGCAAGGGCGTCGGCACAGCGCTCACCCTCGACGGACTCCGATGGTGCGCGAGGCGACGGGTCGCGGCGGTGTTCGTGAACACCCAGGTGTCCAACACGACGGCGCTGTCGCTCTACGAGCACCTCGGCTTCCGTCCCACACCCAACGACATGGTGGTGCTGCTGTGGGAGACCAGTTGAGCGCGGACTCGGCGGAGGCGCGCTCAGGTGGTCGGCAACTCAGGGCCCGACGGACGGTCACGGCGATGGTGCTGATCATGGGTGCGCTGCTGCTCGCCGCGGTGCCGGCCGCACCTACGAACGCCGCTGCGGTGGAGGCGCAGCCGCCCATCACGACGTCCTCCGACGAGGTCCTCCGCATCGACGCGGCGAGTCCATGGGTCGACGCCGACGGCACCTTCGAGGTCCGCTTCGCACCCAGTGCCACCGTCCCGCTGGACGCCCGGTTCCGGATCACGATCCACCAGCGACTGAACGCCACGGAGCCCGGCGATCTGCTGAGGTCGGTGGACGACGTGCTCTCCGAAGGTGCCGGCGAGGACGTGCTGCAGGAGCCCCAGGAGTTCCCCGTGCTGCTCCTGGGGGACCCGCGCCAGGGACTGGGGCTCGACCTCCCCGTCCGCTCCGGACCCGGACCCGAGACCCGGCTGCTGATCCCGACCCCCGGTATCCACCCCGTGACCCTGGAGCTGATGTCGTCCACCGGTGAGCCGCTGTGGTCCTCCGTGGTGTTCCTCAACCGGCTCCCCGTCACGACGCCCAGCGGCCGTGACGACCAGCCAGCGGTGACCGCCGTCCAACTCGTCACCAGCATCGACTCCGGTCCGGCACTGGATCCGGCAGGGGCCAGCGACATCGGAGCCAACGAGTTGGTCTCGGTGTCCGCGCTCCAGGAGCTCCTCGGGGACCTCGGCTCGCTGCCGCTCACGGTCGCACTCCGTCCCAACACCCTCGAAGGCCTCCGGCTCTCGGGAGACCCCGCCGATGCGGAGTTCCTCGCCACCGCGATGCGCTCGGGATGGACGTTCGCACGCCAGAGCTACGTCAGGGTCGATGCGACCGGGTTGACCGAGACGGGTGGACCGGAGCTGTCGCGCCAGGTCGCGGTGGGCGACGCCGTGATCGCCGGCTCGCTGCAGCGATCGGTGGACCCGTCGATCTGGGTGCTCGACGACACGGTGGACGCGGCCGCGGCCACCGCCCTGCGAGACCTGGGGATCCGCCATCTGGTGATGTCGTCGGACCGCTTCGACGTCCGAGATCCCGAGGTGCCCAACACCTCGAGGGTGTTCTCCCTCGCGGAGCCCGCAGGGCTCACGGTGTCGTCCTTCGACGCCACCTGGACCCGGGAGCTGCTCGACGCCACCACCGACCCGGCGCTCGTGGCCAACCGCCTCACGACCCGGCTCATGGCCGACTGGTTCGATGCCACCGCCCAGCCCGACACCCCGTTTCCGGGGGTGGTGGCGACGATCGTCGTGCCGCCAGGTGCCTCCGCCGAGACGCTGGAGGTGCTCACCGGTGCGCTGGTGGGGAGCGGTCCGCTGCAGCTACGGCCCTTCCCCGGTGCCACCGCGCGAGACGGCGTGCCCCTGGAAGCTCGCCTCCGCCCACGCGACGCGGCCGACTACCGGGCGGTGGTGGCCCGCACCGACGCCGTCGGCGCTCGGGTGGACGGGTACCGGTCGATGACCTCGTCCGAGGACCCAGAGGCGATCACCTGGGACCTGGTGAACGACCAGGCGCCGGCGCTGTTCGTGGACGACGCCCAGCGCGCACAGATGTGGAGCGGTGTCGACGCGCAGATCGACGCCAGGTTGGACGAGATCGAGCCTCCGAGATCTCGAACCGTCGTGCTCGCCTCCCGCACCGGGACCATCCCGCTTCGCATCCGCAACGGCCTCGCCACGGACGTTCGCCTCGTCATGCGGACACGCTCGGCCCGCCTGGACTTCCCCGCCGGCGAGGTCGCCGAGATCACCCTCGTCCCCGGGGAGAACCTGATCGAGGTCCCCGTCGTCGTGCGGGCGCCGGGATCGTCGCTGCTGCGGATCGAGCTGAGCTCTCCGGACGGCCTGCTTCGCCTCCCCGAGTCCACCGTCACCGTCCGCTCCTCGTCCGTCTCGGGTGTCGGCGCCGCCCTGTCGGTGGTGTCGTTGTGCTTCCTGGGGCTGTGGTGGATCCACACGCACCGCCGGCGGCGGCGCAGCCTCCACGACAGCGGCTCGTGACCGAGGAGCCTGGATGGTGATCAGGCGAGTGGTCGCCGGGAGTACCGTTGGCTGGGGTGGGTGACGCGCACGGCTCGCACGGGCCGACCGAGACGGAACAGATCGACGTGACGATCCCCGACGCTCCGAGCGCGCTGCTGGGCGCCGGCACCACGGTCGCGTCCCGGTACCGGTTGACGGAGCTGCTGGGCGCCGGTGGGATGGCCCAGGTGTGGGAGGCCACCGACGAGATCCTCGGACGCAGGGTGGCGGTGAAGGTCCTCCATCCGCACCTGGCCGACGACGAGCAGTTCGTTCGTCGGTTCCGCCAGGAGGCGATCGCCGCGGCACGACTGAGCCACCCCGGCATCGTGGGGATCTACGACACCTGCTCCGACGGCGCCCACGAGGCGATCGTGATGGAGCTCCTCGATGCCCGGACCCTTCGTCAGGTGCTCGACGAACGCGGGACGCTCGACGTCGAGAGCGTGCAGCGCATCGGCTTCCGGCTCCTGGACGCGCTCGAAGCCGCCCACGCCGCAGGGCTCGTGCACCGGGACATCAAGCCGTCGAACATCCTGCTGTGCACCGACGGCCGCGTGAAGGTCGCCGACTTCGGCATCGCCAAGGCCGACGACCACACCGAGCTCACCACGCAGGGCACGTTGCTGGGTACGGCCTCCTACCTGGCCCCCGAGCAGCTGACACAGGGATCGGTCGACGGCAGGGCGGACCTCTACGCCCTGGGGATCGTGCTCTACGAGTGCCTCACCGGTCGCGTGCCGTTCGACGGGGACAGCGGCGCCGCGGTGGCGTTGGCCCGCCTGCACACGGATCCTCTCGACCCTCGGCTGCTGCGCGCGGACATCCCCGCCGGACTCGCCGAGGCCATCCAGCGCGCCCTGCGTCGTGATCCTGCGGCCCGCTTCGTCGACGCCGCAGCGTTCCGGGCGGCGCTGCGCTGGGCCGCCGACGACAACGAGGCCCGGCGCGTGCTGGATCCCTTCGTCGAACCCGACCCGCCCACGACGAGCTTCGGTCGCTCCGAGCGACGCTGGTTGTTGCCTGCTCTGACGATCGTGCTGGTGGGCACCGCACTGATCGTCGCCGGTCTGCTCCTCCGCCGCACGACGGCGGAAGATCCCTCGAGCCCGACCACGACGACGGCGGTGATCTCCAGCGACGACGCGACCATCGCCCAGGTGTCGACCTTCGATCCCAACGGCTCCGGTACGCCGGGGGAGAACGACGACCTGGTCGGCGCGGCGGTGGACGGGGACCCGAGGACCGCGTGGAGGACGGAGACCTACGACGCCCCGGACTTCTTCGGCTCCAAAGAGGGCGTGGGCCTCATGATGAACCTGAGCGCAGCGTCGGAGCTGAGGACGATCGCGATCGATGGCTCGACCAACGGATGGTCGGGAGAGATCCGACTCCTCGAAGGTGGCGCACCTCGACAGATCGGCTCCCAGGACGTCGTCGCCTTCACCGATGTGCGCGGCCCGCTCACCGTCGAGCTCGCGGGGACGCGAGCCGACGCGATCCTGCTGTGGATCACCGACCTCGGCGAGGGTGACGGGGGCCATCGTGTCGAGATCTCCGAGGTCTCGATCGCTGGCGACGTGGTGGCATGACGATCGACCCCGGTCTCGTCGATCGCGCCCGAGGGGGAGACCGAAGTGCCCTGGAGGAGCTGCTGCGGCTCCTGGCCCCTCGCGTCCACGTCATCTGCCGGCGCATCTGCATCGACGCCCACGATGCAGAGGACGCCGCGCAGGAGGCGCTCGTCGCGGTCGTGCGGGGGCTGCCTCGCTTCGACGGCCGCAGCAGCATCACCACATGGGTGCACCGGGTGACCACCAACGCCTGCCTGGACGAGGTGCGGCGCATCCGTCGACGGCCGGTGCCCGCCGAGGCCGTGTCGGACTCGGAGGTGGCCGACGGAGCGATCGGTCCCGAGGACCGTGCCCTCGGGACGTCGTCGCGCCAGGACCTGGCCGCTGCACTGGGCGCACTTCCCGAGGAGTTCCGGGTTGCCGTGGTGCTGCGCGATGTGGCGGACCTGGACTACGCGGAGATCGCCGAGGTGCTGTCCGTACCCGTCGGCACGGTGCGCTCCCGCATCGCCCGAGGTCGCGCCCGCCTCGCCGACCTGCTGGCAGAGCCCGGCGCCGGGAACCAAGACGGCCGCCAGGACGTCAGACTCTCCAGCAGGCAGGGCGCCGACCCACCCACGACCACCGGGTCCACCTCCTGACGGTGAGCGACCCATGACCGACGAACGACGACTCGAGGACATCGACCTGGCGGCCTCCGAGGCCCTGGACGCCGCGAGCGCCCACGGACTTCCCCCCGAGGTGCTCCGGCGCCTCCGGCAGTTCCAGCTCACCCGCGCCGCATTGCGCGACGACGCCGACGCGCCCTCCGCAGCGCAGATCGACCGGCTGGTGTCGAAGGCGCTGCTGGCCGCCGACGAGGTTCCCGCCGATCCCCGCACCGGGAGCCCTCCACCGCAGTCGACGGCTCCGGTGCCGGTCAGCTCTCTCGGCGAGCACCGGGCCCGGCGGATGCGCCGCGTGGCTGCGGTCGCCGCCGGTGTGGTCCTGCTCGCAGGGGCGGGCTGGGTCCTCACCCGTGGGCCATCCGGTGTGGAGACCGCGGAGGACGCATCGATCGAGACGACTGCCGACACGGGCAGCGAAGCCGATCGGCTCGCCGGCAGCACGGAGCACCAGCTGCCGGATGCCGACGCACCCGCCAGCACGACCGCGCCGCTCGCGGGGGCTGCACCCTCCACCCCACCGCCGTCGGAGGCAGGAGCCGCCGAGCGTTCCGGACCTGCCGGCGCGCCGGAGGACCCCGACCTCTCGACAGGTGAGCAGGGGCCCGACTCGACGATCTGGCAGGTGCTGCTGGAGTGGCTACCGGGTCCCAGGGAGGGTTGATGCCGCGCAGGAGCGTCGCCCGCCCGCCCCGTTGCGAATAGGCTCGCCGACCATGACGACCCCTGGTGCCGCCGTCCCCGGACCGGACCCTGCTGCGGAAGGTTCGGGCTCCGCCACGTCGCCCGCCACCGATCCGGCGTCGACGCCTCCGGGGGGCACGCCACCGGGACCGCCGGGCCGACCCGGCCCGGCGACGGCAGAGGGAGCCGACTGGACGGACCAGGTCACCGAGCTGATCGTGGAGACCGTGGACAAGGTCCGGGCCCGCACCACCGGGCCGGTGCTCAACGTCGCCCACGCCGCAGTCTACGGGATCGTGGCGGCGATCGTGGCCATCCCGGTGCTCGTGGCCCTCCTGGCCGGCCTCGTCCGATTCCTCGACTGGATCGTCCCCGGAGACGTGTGGGTGGCCTACCTGATCATCGCCGTGGGAATGTGGCTCCTGGGTGCGATCCTGTGGTCCCGGCGCGAGCGGTCCGGCGCCACGACCCCCTGACCGCCCGATCCCCCGAACCCACCGACTTCGATGCCCCAGGAGCCCCCATGTCCCTCCGCAACGTCATCATCATCGGGTCCGGCCCCGCGGGGCTGACCGCCGCCATCTACGCGGCGCGAGCCAACCTCGAACCGCTGCTGGTCGAGGGTGAGCCCTCCTCGACGAGCGACCAACCAGGCGGGCAGCTCATGCTCACCACGGAGGTCGAGAACTTCCCCGGTTTCCCCGAAGGGATCCAGGGCCCGGAGCTGATGGCCGGGTTCCGAGCACAGGCGGAGCGATTCGGCACCGAGATCCTCACCCAGAGGGTCACCAGGGTGGACCTGTCGGAGCGACCCTTCCGCGTGTGGGTCGGATCCGCCGAAGGCGAACCCACCCACACGGCCCGGGCGCTCATCGTGGCGACCGGGGCCCAGGCACTGATGCTCGGCCTGGACGCGGAGCAGCGCCTGCTCGGCCACGGGGTCTCCACCTGCGCCACCTGTGACGGCTTCTTCTTCCGTGGCCAGGACATCTGCGTCGTGGGCGGCGGCGACTCGGCGATGGAGGAGGCCAACTTCCTCAGCCGCTTCGCGGACTCCGTCACGATCATCCACCGCCGCCACGAGCTCCGAGCCTCGAAGATCATGGGTGATCGGGCGCGAGCCAACCCGAAGATCCGATGGATGCTCGGCTCCGTGGTGGAGGACATCTTGGGAGAGGCGAAGGTGGAGGGCGTGGTCCTGCGCGACCTCTCCACGGACGAGGTGTCCACCCAGCCCTTCACCGGAGTGTTCGTGGCCATCGGCCATCGCCCCAACACGGACCTCTTCGCCGGCCAGCTGGAGCTCAAGGACAACGGCTACCTCGTGACCCGCGACGCTCGATCGCTGACCAGCGTCGAGGGCGTCTTCGCCTGCGGCGACGTGCAGGACGACTGGTACCGCCAGGCCATCACCGCGGCCGGCAGCGGGTGCATGGCCGCGATCGACGCGGAGCGGTGGCTCGAGGAGCAGGGCCACTGACGGTCGGGTGGTGGCGGCCCGGGTTCAGCCGGCCTGACAGACTGGGCCGGCTGGCGAGACCAGGTCCAGCTCAGCACCGTGGAACCTGTCCATGCCGGGAATTCCGGCCACGGACGACGGGGTTTCAGCTCCCTGGCGGGGATCTCCCGCCCCGAGGAAAGGCACCGCAACGATGGCCAGCATCGCCGAACTGACCGACGCAACCTTCGCCGAGGAGATCAACGGCGCCACCGAGCCGGTGGTGGTCGACTTCTGGGCCGAGTGGTGCGGCCCCTGCAAGATGGTCGCCCCTGTGCTGGCAGAGATCGCCGACGAGAACGCCGGCAAGGTGCGGGTGGCCAAGGTCAACGTCGATGACCATCCCGGTCTGGCGCAGCAGTTCAATGTGATGAGCATTCCCACCATGATCGTTTTCAAAGATGGGTCGGAGGTCCGGCGGATCGTGGGCGCCAAGGGGAAGGCGCAGCTCCTCGAGGACCTCAGCGCCGTGCTCTGAGCGCCGGGCGGGCAGCGGCCCGGGCTCGGGCAACTCCTTGCGCACCGGGCTCCCTCGACGTGGAGCGCGACCGCTATCGTGGCCGGCGGCGATCGCCGTCGTTCGCCGCCCATCTCCAGGAGCGCCGCCATCACCCTCGCCTCGTTGCCCCTCCGCTGCGGCTCCCGCGGCCCCGACGTCGCGGAGCTCCAGCGACGGCTGGACGCCTTGGGCTTCCCCACCGAAGGTGACCCCCTCGGCACCTACGACACGGCGACCGTCGGGGCGGTGCGCACCTTCCAGGCCTCTCGACGAATCGAACCCACCGGCGACTGCGATCCCCTCACCTGGTCGACGCTCGTGGAGTCGGAGCACCGACTCGGCGAGCGCATCCTGTGCCTCCGCACCCCGATGATGCGCGGCGAGGACGTGGCCGAGCTCCAGCTCCGCCTCGGCACGCTCGGGTTCGACTCCGGTCGGGTCGACGGCATCTTCGGACCGCAGACCCAGCTGGCGGTCGGTGAGTTCCAGCGGAACGCGGGCATCGTGTTCGACGAGGTCTGCGGGCCCGACACCGTCGAGGCACTCCACCGTCTGGAAGGCCGAGGGGGTTCGGCAACGGTCACCTCCGTGCGCGAGCGCGTCCGCCTGCAGCGACGCCCGAGCGACCTCCAGAAGCTCCGAGTGGCCATCGGCGCCGAAGCACCCGGCGACCCGCTCGCCACCCGCCTGGCCAGTCAACTGGCCGACCACGTCGGCGCGCTGCTCCTCCTCGACGGTGACTGGTCCGCCCAGGCGTTGGCGGCGAACCAGCTGGATGCCGACGTCTACCTGGGTGTCACCGACTGCGAGCACGGCAGCGTCGAAGCGCTCTACTTCGCCACCACCGGCTTCGAGTCGATCGGAGGTCGGGCCCTGGCCGAGCTCATCGTGCGGGAGTTGCCGGCGTCGCCCGGATGGGGGATCGGAGTGGTTCGGGGCATGTGGCACCCCATCCTCAGGGAGACACGACCGCCGGCAGTGCTGTTGCGCCTCGGTTGGGCGCCGGAGTCCGACCAACGACTCGACCTGGTCGCCACCGCCCTGCATCGAGCGCTGCAGCGCTGGAGTGCCCGACCGGCGGGGTGAACCTTCGGAGGAGGGAGCGCTCCTCGACGCCGCAGGGCGCAGTCCACCCCGAACCTCTACTTGAGGTTGGGGATTCCACAGGGTTTTCCCCTGCCTGTGGATAACCCTGGAGTGCCGGAGGTCACACTCTCACTGTGCGCATCAGGTCCTGCGTGACCCCTGCTCCACCGTCGGGGCGCAGGAGCTGCGCCAGCGCCTCAGGCCGAGATGATCCGCCGGTAGATCCGCTCCAGATCCTCGAGGTCGGCGAACTCGATGGTGACCCTGCCATGCCTGGCCGACATCGAGATGGTGACCCGGGTGTCCAGGTGGTCGGCGAGCAGCTCCTCCAACTCCAGCAGCCCGGGAGGACGGAGCTTCTCGGGCGTGCGATCCGGCGGTTCCGTCTCGGACGCTTCCTCGGAGGACGTCGGCTCCGCCTCCAGGTTCTGCTCGAGCGCCAGGCGCTCACGGACCATCTCCTCGACCTGTCGAACGGAGAGGGCATCGCGCACGGCCTGCTTGGCCACCGCCTCCTGGTAGGCCCGATCCGGATGAGCCAGGAGCGCCTTGGCATGACCGGTGGACAGGAGGCCGTCGCCGACGAGTCGCTGCACGGCCGGCGTCAGCTGGAACAGTCGCAGGAGGTTCGCCACGGCGCTCCGACTGCGCCCCACCCGCTGGGCGACCTGCTCCTGGGTGTAGTCGAACTCCTCGATCAGCCGCTGATAGGCCGCGGCTTCCTCCAGGGGGTTGAGGTCCTGACGATGCAGGTTCTCCACCAACGCCTGCTCCAGGGCACCATGGTCGTCGGCTGATCGCACCACCACCGGTACGGAGGCCAGCCCGGCGCGACGAGCAGCACGGAGGCGACGCTCGCCTGCGATCAGCTCGAAGCCGCCCCCGTCGACCCGACGGACCAGAAGCGGCTGCAGCACCCCCAGCTCCTTGATGCTCGCCGCCAGGTCCTCCAGGCTCTCCTCGTCGAAGCTCTGCCGAGGCTGCAGGCGGTTGGCCTCCAGCTCGTGCACCGGGACCTCGCGCAGGCCGTCGACATCGGCGCCGCTGCCCGGCTCCTCGCCGACCGGCGGGATCAACGCGGTCAACCCCCGTCCCAGGCCTCCCTTACGAGCCACGACTCACCTCCCGTGCCAGCTCTCGATACGCCACCGCTCCACGGCTGCTCGAATCGTAGATCGTGATCGGTTGACCGAACGACGGCGCCTCCGACAGCTTCACGTTGCGGGGGATCATGTTGCGACACACGCGGTCCCCGAAGTGGTCGCGAACCTCTTGGACGACCTGCTCACCCAGCTTCGTACGACTGTCGTACATCACGAGCACGATCCCGCTGATCTGCAGCGTCGGGTTCAGGTTCTCCCGAACGAGATCGACGTTGCGCGTGAGCTGCGCCAGGCCCTCGAGGGCGTAGTACTCGCACTGGATGGGGACCATGACCTCGGTGGCGGCGACCAGGCCGTTCACCGTCAGGAGTCCCAGTGACGGCGGGCAGTCGATCAGGATGTAGTCGTAGGCATCGACCACGTCCTCGAGAGCCCTCTTCAGCTTCGCTTCGCGGTTGAACGCCGGCACCAGCTCGATCTCCGCGCCGGCGAGATCCAGACTGGCGGGCGCCACGAACAGCCCCTTCACCTCGGTGGGCTCGATGCAGTCGTCGATGGGAACCTGGTGGAGCAGGACGTCGTACATCGTGTGCTCCAGCACCCGGTAGTTGATCCCCAACCCGGTGGTGGCGTTGCCCTGCGGATCGAGGTCGACGATCAGCACCCGGTGGTCGAGCTCGGCAAGAGCCGCTCCCATGTTCACCGTGGTCGTGGTCTTGCCGACCCCGCCCTTCTGGTTGGCCAACGCGATGATCCGAGTGGTGGGTCCGGCTTCCGGCGCCGCAGAGGCGTCCGACGTTGCGGGGACGTCGCCCACCGGCGCCCCTGGCACGTGCGGGGAGCTGCTGGTCGCGGAGGCTTCCACCGTTGCAGGGGAAGGGGCAATGCCTGGCTCCATCGTCGAGGGAGGAGTCGTGACGGGTTCAGCGTTCGGCGGGACGACCTCGGCGACCGGATCCTCCGCAGATGGGTCTGGTTCACCTGAGGGCTCGGGAACGACCACACCACCTGTGGGTTCGGACATGGGTTCTCCCTCGCTCGGGAACCCGCGCAACCGGCGACGACGTGCCGCAGGCGCAGGGAGCTCGGCCTCATCCTTCCCGCTCGGATGCCCTCGGTCAAGCACCCTCGCCACGCTGGCGCGTCCCGGCCGGGCTCGACGCCGTGTTCCACGTGGAACACCTCGCCCCGAGCACGACCCGGATGCAGAACGTGGGTGCGCCCTCGGTTCCGTGAGCTGGTCGGGAGCACGCACCAGGTCGATGTTCCACGTGGAACAGCTGCGATCTCTGCGACGGATCAGAACAGCGGGCGGCGACCCGGAAGGCCGTCTCGTCGCGGCACATCCTCGCGACAGGAGCCAACGGCCTCGAGGACGACGAAGCGGTGGCCACCCGCGTCCCGGTGCTCCGCGGGGCCGTACCCCAAGTCCGCCAGCGCGGTCGACGGCCAACGGCTGTCGCCCGTCGGCGGATCGCTGATCACCGCACAGCCACCCGGCAGCAGGAATCCACGGGCGCACTCTGCGGTGGCTGCGGGGGGGCCGAACGCTCTGGAGGTGACGAAGCCGCAGGTCTCCCGCAACGGACCGCGTGCCAGTTCCTCAGCCCGTCCGTGGACCACCCGCACCCGCCCGGTCATCCCGAGCTCCTCGACGGCCCACTCCAGGAATCGGCACCTGCGGAGGGATGCGTCCACCAGCACCGCCACTCGACCCGGCAAGAGCACAGCCACCACCAACCCGGGAACGCCCCCACCAGATCCGAGGTCCAGGTACGGCGACCGGCTCAGAGGCCCGGCGCTCCGCTGCACGATCAGCTCGACGAACCCCTCGGAGTGGTGGAGGTGCTCGACCACGTTCCCTCCGAGGAGTCCACGTCGCTGCGCCGTAGCCAGCACGACCGCCAGCGGTTCGAGCGCGACCGGAACCGCGTCGCCGGACGCACCCCTGTCCGTGGGACCACTCGAGGCCTCGCCCACCTCGCCGTTGATCTCGGGGAGCTCAGGCACGCCGGAGGACGACGCGTCGCCGCGGGTCCTCCCCGACCGACTCGGTCTGCAGGCCCTCGAACTCCGAGATGACGTCGTGGACGATCTTGCGGTCGCTGCGCGACATCACGTCGAAGATCACGTCGTCGCCGGTGTCGAGGACGCGGGTCGCCTCCGCGCGGGTGAACTCCTCCAAGGCGCGCTTGCGCTCCGTGCGCGCACCGGCGACGTCGAGCTCGACCTTCCCGTACTCCCGCCCGGCAGCCTGGCGCTGGATGGCGTTGCGACAGACCTCCTGCACCGCATCGAGCGTCGCCAGCCCCGGGCCGATCAACAGACCGAGGTTCGAACCCGTCACCTCGAAGCGGAGGATCCCGTTCTCGTCGAGCGAGCTCGACACCGAACCCTCCAGGTCCATGGCCTCCAGTAGTCCGGAGAGGAAGACCTCACCTGACTCACGCTGCTCGGCCTCAGGCATCATGTCTCGCTCCTTGTCCTCGACTCGTGACGAGCTGGGCTTCGATGGCTCCTCCGAGGAGGGGTCCTCGTCCCGCTGCGGTCGTTCCTGCGCACCACCGGAACGATCTCGGCCCCCTCGACCAGCGCTTCCCGCCTCGACCCGCTCGCCGCGGGACCCGGCCCGATCCCGCTGTCCCTTCCGGGCTTCCTCCCCATCGGACTTCCGACCCCTCGATGCCTTGGAGTCGCCGCTCGACGCGCCGGGCCCCTCGCGCTCCTTGCGCCCTCCCCGGCGGCGCCGCTCCTGCTTCGGTCGTGGTGCCGTGGGTCGCACCCTCGCCCGCACCCTCGCCGAGCCCCGGAGCCGGCCGAACAACCCCGGGCGAGGCTCCTCCAGGATCTCCACCTCGGCATCATCACCAGCGATCCCCAGCTGGTCCAGCGCCTCTTCCAGCGCCTCCTCGACCGTCTTGCCCGTCGTCTCCACCCATTCCACGTCAGTCACCCTTTCCTGCACGCGGGCCGCCGCGTCGCTCACCTGAGCGCCGCCCCGAGCTCGATGTCGTCGAGCCAGAGGTGCGCTGCCCTGTCGCCTTCTCGTGCGCTTTCTGGCTGCGCACGCTCTTGCCTGGTCCCTTGTCGTCCGGCTTGGCCTTCTCCGCTGCAGACCCCTTGGAACCGGACTCCGCCTTCCTCGCCGTCTTCTTCGCTCCCGAGCCCTTGGAGCCGGACCGACTGGCGCCGTTGTCGCCAGGGCTCGACCCCCGACCCGGATCGCCCGCCTTCTTCTTCGCAGATGCCGTGCTCTTGGTAGACGTCGCATCGGACGTCTCCGGGCGGTTCGATCCGGAGCTCGCCCGGGCCTCGTGCTCCTTCGAGTAGACGCTCTTGGTGATGTAGTGGTTCGTCCCGATCCGGCACAGGTTCTGCGTGCACCAGTAGAGTGCCAGGCCCGCCGGGAATCCGAAGGAGAACACCGGCAGGAAGAACGGCATGAACTTCATGATCGCCTGCTGCTGCGGGTTCACGTTGCCCGAGGTGTTGCGGGCCTGGAGCTGGCGGTTCTGGACGATCCCGGTGACCAGCATGATCGCCAGCAGAAGGAAGTACGGCACTGCGATCAGGAGCCCCGTCTTCAGCGCCTGGCTCGGCGTGAGGGCGAGGTCCATCCCCAGGAAGTTCATGTCGTTGGTGCCGGCGAGCGCCTTGTACATGGTCGTGTCGGGGTTCAGGTGCTGGGGCTGGAAGAACTGATCGGTGTACACCCAGGGCGTCAACGGATCGCCCAGACCGGTCTGGCCGGCGATGTGGCCCACTCCCGTGCCGAGGCCACCCGGCCGGGTGGTCAGGCCTCGCAGCAGCTGGTACATGACGATGAACACCGGCATCTGCGCCACGATCGGCAGGCAGCCTCCGAGCGGGTTGATCTTGTGCTCCTGGTAGAAGGCCATGAGCTCCTGGTTCATCCGCTCCCGGTCGTTCTTGTACTTCTCCTGGATGCGCTTCATCTCCGGCTGGAGGCGCTGCATCTGCAGCATCGACCTGGTGCTCTTCACGGTGAGGGGAGTGATGAGGACCATCACGAGGACCGTGAGGCCCATGATCGCGATCCCGAAGCCGATCGACTCCTCGAGAGCGGTGGGAACCGCGGAGTAGAAGAAGTTCAGCACCGCGCCGAGTGCATCGAAGAATGTCTCGAACATCAGTTCGCCTTCCGCTCAGGAACGGGGTCGTAGCCGGAGGTGCCCCAGGGATGGCATCGCAGCAGCCGCCGCGTCGCCAACCATGCGCCCTTGCCCGCGCCGTGGGCCTCCAGCGCCTCGAGTGCGTAGGTCGAGCAGCTCGGGACGTGGCGACACGGCGAGGGGCGATCGGCACGGGCCATCTGATAGATCCGGATCGGCCAGGAGAGCACACGAGCCGCTCCGGAGGAGGCAGGGGTCGCTGCGTGCTCAGCCACCGGCCAGCCTGCCAAGTGCGTCCGCCAGGTCTCCGCGCAGCTCATCGAAGGGCATCTCCGCGCTCGACTCGTTCCTGGGGCTGATCAGGTAGGTGCCTGGTGAGACCAGGCCGGAGCGCACCAGCTCCACCGCGGCGGCCCGGAGGCGCCGCCGGATGCGATTCCGTCGCACCGCCGATCCGTGGCGCCGGGAGACGGCGAAGGCCACGGCCACCGCATCGGGATCGTCCACGGGCGCGTCGGTCCGGGCCACCCGCACGGCACCGGCGGTGGCGCGCAGGGGGGATCTGGACAGCATGCGGAAGTCCCCGCGCCCTCGGACGCGGCGAACGGCGTCCACTCTCGGACGCCGTTCAGGCCGACAGGCGGTGACGGCCCTTGCGGCGCCGGCTGCGGATGATGGCTCGGCCGGCGCGATCGGACATGCGGTGGCGGAACCCGTGCTTGCGGGCCCTGCGGCGGTTGTTGGGCTGATAGGTGCGCTTCACGTCGTCTCCACGATGGACCGGGGTTTCGGATGGCCGGCAGGAGCGCACCGCAGCGACCGGGTGCACGGTGCCAGCGAGCCGTTGGAGGCTCGTGGCTGATCGGGCTCCTGCCCGAGTTGGTCCCAACTGACAACGCTAGAGGACGACGCTGGATGGTGCCAACCACACGCGGTGGTCGTCGGACCTCCGACGACCGGACGGGCGACCGGTTCTCCGTCCCGTCGCTCCATCCCTCACTCTCCGCGTTGACATCGGTGGGCAACGGCTACTCAGCGTCATTGTCACGGATCCGGTTGCCCCGTGTGAGGAGAGTGGCTAGATTCCGCCGGACGTGTTCCCCGCTGGGAGCCACACGTCACCGTCGGAGCCCGCCGAACCGCCCTGACTGGGTGGCGAGCAGCGTTTTCCACAGAATGTGGATGCACCTGTGGATCGCTTGGGTGCAGGGAGGGTGCGAACTGTGGGCATCGAAGCCGAAGATGTGTGGAACACCGCCGCCAAGGCGCTGGCACAGCAGGTCAGCGAGGCTGTGTGGGCGTCCACCTTCCAGGACGTCCTCGCCGTGGACCTCGTCGATGACATCCTGACCCTCTCGGTGCCCAGCCAACTGCTCCGACAGCGCATCGAGCAGCGCTACGTGGGCCTGATCGAGGCCGTGCTCGACGACACAGCCCACCACGACCTCCACGTGACGCTGGAGGTGGTGCCGGGCGAACCGCAGATCGAGCTCCCGGCAGAATCCGAGCGCGACCCCGCTGCAGCGGACGCGCCAGAGGCGCTCGACCTCCGGTCGTCGCCGGCAGGTTCACCGCACGATCCCCCTCCGCGCCGCTACACCTTCGAGTCCTTCGTCATCGGGCCCTCGAACCGGTTCGCCCATGCCGCCGCGCTCTCCGTGGCCGAGACTCCCGCTCGTAGCTACAACCCGCTGTTCGTGTACGGCGGCGCCGGGCTCGGCAAGACCCACCTCCTGCAGGCCATCGCCCACTACGTCCGCGAGAACTACCCCACGTTCCGCGTCCGGTACATCTCCACCGAGACGATGCTCAACGAGTTCGTCGACGCCATACGCAAGAACTCACAGCCCGACTTCAAGCAGCGGTACCGCAAGGTCGACGTGCTGTTGATCGACGACATCCAGTTCATGGAAGGCAAGGAGCAGCTCCAAGAGGAGTTCTTCCACACCTTCAACACGCTGCACGACGCACAGCGACAGATCGTGCTCTCCTCCGATCGGCCGCCGGACGCCATCGCCACACTGGAAGACCGCCTGCGCAGCCGCTTCAAGATGGGTCTCATCACCGACATCCAACCGCCGGACTTCGAGACGCGGCTCGCCATCCTCCGCAAGAAGGGGGAGCAGTCCGGATCCCGCGTGCCGCCGGAGGTCCTGGAGTTCATCGCCAAGAACATCACCTACAACATCCGCGAGCTCGAGGGAGCGCTCATCCGGGTCAACGCCTACGCCGCGCTCAACGACGCCAACCTCACCGTCCCCCTCGCCGGAGAGATCCTCGGGGACATCCTGAACTCGTCGAAGCCGCGACAGATCACCTCCGGCATCATCCTGGACGCCACCGCGCAGATGTTCGGCCTCGAGGTCACCCAACTGCAGGGCAAGAGCCGCACCAGAGACCTCGTCCACGCCCGCCAGGTCGGCATGTACGTGTGCAGGGAGCTCACCGACCTCTCCTATCCGCAGATCGGCAAGCAGTTCGGAGGACGCGACCACACCACGGTGATCCATGCCTACGAGAAGGTCTCGAAGCTCATGAAGGAGCGGCGCAAGACCTACGAGGACGTGACCAACCTCATCCAGCAGATCCTCAGCGGCAGCTGATGACGTCGGTGCGCGCGGGATGGGGATCGCGATGTCCAGGGGAGCGGGATCGCGACGGCCTCGGATGCACAACCCCGATCGGCGGTCCACAGGCCATCGTGTAATTACAGCCGTGGTACGGGGACGGCCGTGGCACACCTGTGGAGACGGCGACCAAGCGGGCCAAGGCCCGCGCTAGTTTCTCCACAATCCACAGGACCTCCTACTACTGCTGCCATTCGTTCCACATCCACGGCAACAGCGGTGGGGAAAGCGAGACACGGTGAAGTTCCGATGTGAACGAGACGTCCTGGTCGAAGCGCTCACGTTGGCTGGGCGGGCTTCGACCACACGAGCAGCGCTGCCGGTGCTGTCGGGCCTTCGCCTGGCGCTCGAAGGCGACGTGCTGAAGGTCACGGGCAGCGACCTCGACCTCACGATCACCACCGAGGTCGCCGTCGCCGGTTCCGGTGACGGCGTGTGCGTGCTGCCGGCGAAGCTCATCGCCGACATCACCCGATCGTTCGGGCCCGGCGCCGTCGAGCTGGACGCGACAGGCGACCGACCCCGCTTGTCGGGTGGCCGTTCTGAGTTCTTCCTGAACGCCATCGCCGCCGACGAGTACCCGCTGCCTGCACCCCCGGTGGGGGAGTCGGTCACGCTGCAATCCGCCCATCTCGCCGAGGGGCTGCGACAGGTGGTCAAGGCGGCCTCGGGCGACGAGTCGCGGCCGATCCTCACCGGGGTCCTCATGGCTGCCGAGGAGGGAGGGCTCCGGCTGGTCTCGACGGACTCGTACCGACTCGCCGTGCGGGACCTGCCGGGCACCGCGGTGCTGAGGGAGGGCCAACAGGTCCTCGTGCCGTCGCGTGCGCTCAACGAGGTCGCCCGGGCTCTGGGCGAGGACTCCGAGGTGACGCTGGTGCTGGGAGAGCGCGACGTCACCTTCGAGGTCGGATCCCTGCACCTGTCGACGCGGCTCATCGAGGGGGAGTTCCCGAACTACCGGGGCTTGATCCCCCAGACCCAGCCCAACCGGATGATCGTGGAGCGCGGCGCGTTCGCAGAGGCGGTCCGCCGGGTGAAGCTCATGGCCCGGGAGACGTCGCCGGTGCGGTTGTCGATGCAGCCGGATCTCCTCGAGCTGCGTGCGATCACCCAGGACGTGGGCGAGGGGGTCGAGGAGCTCGACGCGAAGTACGAGGGAACGCCCCTCACGGTGGCCTTCAACCCCGAGTACCTCCTCGACGGCCTCGAGGTCACGATGGGAGCAGAGGTCTCGATCGACACCGTCGACGCCCTCAAGCCCGCGATGCTCCGATCCATCGATTCCAGCGACTTCCTGTACCTGCTGATGCCGGTACGGGTGTCGTGAGGGTCCGCACCCTCTGGCTGCAGCAGTTCCGTACCTACGACGCCGCCACGCTCGACTGCCCCCCGGGGGTCTGCGTGCTCTGGGGGCCGAATGGGGTCGGCAAGACCAACGTCCTGGAAGCGATCGGCTACCTGTCCTCGTTGCGTTCCTTCCGCCACGCACCGGTCGATGCCCTGGTGCGGGTCGGGGCGGATCGGGCGATCATCCGGGGGGAGGTGCTCGGCGATGGTCGGGAGGTCCTGATCGAGACCGACATCGCACGTGCGGGTCGCAACCGCGTCCAGCTGAACCGCCAGCGCGTGCAGGGTGCGGCCGCGCTCGGCGAGGCCCTTCGTGTCACGGTGTTCAGCCCCGACGACCTCGACCTGGTCAAGGGCGGTCCTTCCCTGCGACGGGAGCTGGTGGACGACGCGGCGATGGCGATCCGGGCCCGGGACGATGCCGTCCGCGTCGAGTGGGAGAAGGTGCTGCGCCAGCGCAACGCTCTGCTGAAGCAGGTCGGTGGCCGTCTTGACGACTCCGCACGGATCACCCTCGAGGTGTGGGACGCGAAGGCGGCCGAGACCGGGACGCGACTTGCCGAGCTGCGCTCGCGCACCGTCAGCCGGCTCCTGCCGGCAGTGCAGCACGCGTACGCGGACCTCGGAGGCAGCGCGCACGACGTGCAGGTGCGCTACGAGCCGAG
Source organism: uncultured Microthrixaceae bacterium (assembly GCA_964420125.1). Classification (GTDB taxonomy): domain Bacteria; phylum Actinomycetota; class Acidimicrobiia; order Acidimicrobiales; family Microtrichaceae; genus CAYQQQ01. The sequence goes on along the minus strand of CAYQQQ010000012.1, from coordinate 74,795 downwards.
TTGGCAGGGCGATCTGCACGAGGCGCTGGTGACGGCGCGCCGGGACGAGCTCCGTCGGGGTGTCACCCTGGTGGGGCCTCACCGAGACGATCTGCACATCGTGCTGAACGGGTTGCCGGCCCGTACCCACGCGTCGCAGGGAGAGCAGCGCTGCCTCGCTCTGGCGCTCAGGCTGGCGACGCACCGGGAGGTGCAGCAGGAGCACGGTAGCCCGCCCGTGCTGCTGCTCGACGACGTGTTCAGCGAGCTCGACCCCGTCCGCAGCGCGGCGTTGGTCAGGGCGCTGCCGGAGGGCCAGGCGTTCCTCACCACCGCGGGACCGTTGCCGGAGGGAATCGAGGTGGACGAGATCGTGGAGGTGTCGCCGGGATCGCTCCGCTCGGATCGGGGTGGAGCCACGGGTTCCCGGTGAACGGCGCGTCCGGGCGATGCTCCCTTCGCATCGGCGCAGCCTCCACGGTTCGGGATCTAGGGTTCGAGGCGATGACCAGATCCTCACGTGCCGGTGGATCCGCAGCGCGCCGGCCGGCGGGCCGGACGGGTCCGTCGGCATGGGATGGGCCGCGCGAGGAGCCGGTCTCGTTGCGGAGCTCGCTGGCTTCGATGCAGCGGTTCCTGGGTGCTCTGCGCCCGGATGCGCTGCGGACGCTGCAGGCGAACTGGACCCTGCTGGTGGGTGGTCGACTGGCAGCGTCGTGCCACCTCCACTCCGTTCGGGATGGGTGCATGGTGGTGGAGACCACCGAACCGGCGGTCGCCGAGCAGCTTCGCTGGGCGGCCTCGGACCTCGTGGCGGCGGCCAACGCGGTGCTCGGGAACACCGAGCTGCGTGAGGTCAGGGTGAGCGTGCTCCGACCTACGCAGCAGGGCTGATCAGGGACCCGTCGCGCCGGTTCCCACCGGGTCGCGCGACCCGTCGGTGAGCAGGTCCGGGGGGTGTGCAGGTGGTACGATCAACGACGGCTCCGATGACGGCATCGACCAGTCATCCACAGGTCATCCACAAGGGATCCACCATGTGGACAACACCGGATCGGCAGTCCACGAAACCCATCATCTTCCGTCGTGACGTGGTCCACCGCGTCCCGGCGATCCAGCCGAGGTCGTTGCGGCGCTCGGCCTCTGGAGGCGTTGTTGAGCACCGAACCCACCGGCACGGATGTTCCCAACAGCTACGGCGCCGATGCCATCCAGGTGCTCGAAGGACTCGAGGCGGTGCGCAAGCGCCCGGGCATGTACATCGGCTCCACCGGGCCGGCGGGTCTGCACCACATGGTCTACGAGGTGGTCGACAACTCCGTCGACGAGGCGATGGCGGGCTTCGCCACCGAGATCGATGTCGTGCTCCTACCCGACGGGGGTTGTGAGGTCCGCGACGACGGGCGGGGCATCCCCGTGGGTGCTTCAGTGCAGTACCCGGAGATGTCCGCAGCGGAGGTCGTGCTCACGGTGCTGCACGCCGGGGGGAAGTTCGGCGGCGGCGGCTACAAGGTCTCCGGTGGTCTGCACGGCGTCGGCATCTCCGTGGTGAACGCGCTCTCTGCGAGGGTGGAGGTCGAGATCGACCGGGACGGCGAGCGGCACAGGATGGTCTTCGCCGAAGGGGGCGAGCTGGTGGAGCGCCTCGAGGTCGTCGGCCCCTCGCCGATCGGTCCTGACGGTGCACCTCGTACGGGGACGATCGTGCGGTTCTGGCCCGATCCGACCGTCTTCGACGACGTGAACTTCCGTGGTGCCACGCTGACCGAGCGGTTCCAGATGATGGCCTTCCTCAACGCGGGGCTGCGGATCTCCTTCGAGGACCGTCGCGTCGACCACGAGCACCCGCGCGTCGAGTTCCGCTATGACGGCGGTGTGCGCGACTTCGTCCGCCACGTCAACGCTGCCAAGGAGGCGCTGTTCTCCGAGGTCGGCTACCTCCAGCAGTCCGAGCACGACGACGACACCTCCATGGAGGTGGAGATCGCCTTCCAGTGGAACACCGGGTTCAACTCCGACGGACTCCACTCGTTCGCCAACGGCATCTCCACCATCGAGGGCGGCATGCACGAGGAGGGCTTCAAGAAGTCCCTGACCAACACCATCAACCGATATGGCCGTGAGCACCAGCTGCTCAAGGAGAAGGACGACAACCTCCAGGGCGAGGACATCCGTGAGGGTCTGACCGCCATCATCTCGGTGAAGCTGACGGACCCGCAGTTCGAGGGCCAGACCAAGGCCAAGCTCGGCAACGTGCCGATGCGATCGCTGGTGGAGCGCGCCACCAACGACAAGCTCGCCGAGTGGTTGGAGGAGCATCCTTCCGAGGCACGCCGAATCCTCCAGAAGGCGATCCAGGCCGCCCGGGCGCGTGACGCTGCCCGCAACGCCAGGGAAGCTGCCAGGCGGAAGTCGGCGCTCGACGGGGCAGGCCTGCCGGGCAAGCTCGCCGACTGCACCTCCAAGGATCCGCGCGAGTCGGAGCTGTACATCGTGGAGGGCAACTCCGCCGGCGGCTCCGCCAAGGACGCCCGCAACCCCGCGACCATGGCCATCTTGCCGATCCGCGGCAAGATCCTCAACGTCGAGCGCGCCCGCATCGACAAGATGCTGCGCAACGCGGAGATCCAGGCGCTGGTCTCCGCCGTCGGCGCCGGTGTCGGCGAGGAGTTCGACATCACCCGGATCCGCTACGGCAAGGTGATCATCATGTGCGACGCCGACGTCGACGGATCGCACATCCGCACGCTCCTGCTGACCTTCTTCTTCCGGCAGATGCGACCGTTGGTGGAGGGGGGCCACATCTGCATCGCCCAGCCGCCCCTGTACTCCACCGAGGTGGGGAGGAACAAGATCTACCTCAAGGACGATCCCGCCAAGGCGGCCTTCCTGGCGACGAACCCCAACCACCGCAACGAGTTCCAGCGCCTGAAGGGCCTGGGCGAGATGGACGCGGCGGAGCTGTGGGAGACCACCATGGACCCGGCGCGCCGCACCCTGCTGCAGGTCTCGGTGGAGGAGGCGATCATCGCCGACGAGGTGTTCTCCATCCTCATGGGCGACGACGTCGAGAGCCGCAAGCACTTCATCCAGACCAACGCCAACGACGTGCGGTTCCTCGACATCTGATGCGCCTCACCCCCCCTGTCGTGCACCCCCGACACCCGACCACGGAGCCCCGCGATGACTGACGAGCTCCCGCCGCTGCCCGGCGGGCAGGACGAGCCCACCTCGGGGGCCATCGAGGCCATCGAGATCCAACAGGAGATGGAGCAGTCCTTCCTGGACTACGCCATGTCGGTCATCGTGTCCCGGGCGCTGCCCGACGTGCGCGACGGCCTCAAGCCGGTGCACCGCCGGATCCTGTGGGCGATGAACGAGGCCGGCCTGCGCCCGGACCGCAACCACAAGAAGTGCGCCACCGTCGTGGGCGACGTGCTGGGCAAGTACCACCCCCACGGCGACCAGTCCGTGTACGACGCACTGGTGCGGATGGGGCAGGACTTCTCCCTGCGCCATCCTCTGGTGGATCCCCACGGCAACTTCGGCTCGCCCTCGGACCCGCCTGCCGCCTACCGCTACACCGAGTGCCGCCTCACGAACCTGGCGATGCACATGCTGAGCGACATCGACGAGGACACCGTCGACTTCGTCCCCAACTTCGACGGCTCCACGGAGGAGCCGATCGTGCTGCCCTCGAGGTTCCCGAACCTGTTGGTGAACGGCAGCCAGGGCATCGCCGTGGGCATGGCGACGAACATCCCCCCCCACAACCTCGGCGAGGTGATCGATGCGACCCTGCACCTCCTCGCCAACCCCGAGGCGACCTCCGACGACCTGATGGAGTTCGTCCTCGGACCCGACTTCCCCACGGGTGGCCAGATCATGGGCCGGGCCGGACTCGTGTCGGCCCTCCGCACCGGTCGCGGATCGGTCAAGTTGCGTGCCCGCGCCGAGATCGAGGAGTCGGGCAAGGGGGAACGGATCGTCGTCACCGAGATCCCGTACCAGACCTCGGTCGAGGCCATCGAGGAGAAGATCGCCGAGCTGGTGAACAGCCGCGAGATCGAGGGCATCCGAGAGATCCGCAACGAGCGGTCCAAGGGCCAGACCCGCCTCGTGATCGAGCTCAAGCGGGACGCGCCGGCCAACGTGATCCTCAACAACCTCTACAAGCACACCCCGTTGCAGATCAGCTTCGCTGTCAACGTGGTGGCGCTCGTCGACGGTGTCCCGCGAACCCTCGACCTCCGGGAGGCTCTCCGCCACTACATCGCCCACCAGGTCGAGGTGATCACCCGGCGCTCGGAGTTCCGTCTCGCCAAGGCCCGCCGGCGTGCGCACATCGTCGAGGGGTTCCTCCGTGCGCTCGACCTGATCGACGAGATCATCGCGGCGATCCGCGCCTCGGCGGATCGGGCCACGGCGATCGACGTGCTGCAGGGCGCCGACTTCGACTTCTCCGAGATCCAGGCCACCGAGATCGTCGACATGCGGCTCTCCACGCTCACCCGCCTCGGGAGGGAGCGCCTCGAGGAGGAGATGGCCCAGCTGCGCTCGACGATCGCCGAGCTGGAGGCCATCCTCTCCGACGACGCCAGGCTGAGGGGAGTGATCTCCGCCGAGCTCACCGCCATCAGGGAGGAGTTCGCCACCCCCCGGCGGTCCTCCCTCGAGCACGACGAGGGCGACCTCGACATCGAGGACCTCATCGACGACGAAGAGGTCGTGGTGGTGATGACGGCGCGTGGCTACGTGAAGTGCGTCGCCGCTGACGCGTTCCGCACCCAGGGACGGGGCGGTCGGGGTGTGGCAGGCGCCCGGCTCAAGGACGAGGACTACATCACGGACCTCATCCACACGTCGGCCCACGCCTACCTCCTGTTCTTCTCCAACCGGGGCAAGGTGTACCGGCTGAAGGTGCACCGCATCCCCCAGCGCGATCGCACGGCGCAGGGCCTGGCGGTGGTGAACCTCCTCCGGCTCCAGCCCGGGGAGCAGATCCAGACGATCATCGACACGCGCGACTACGAGACGCATCGGTTCCTCTTCTTCGTGACGCGCAACGGGGTGGTCAAGAAGACCGCGTTCAACGCGTACGACAGCTCTCGTCAGGACGGGCTGATCGCCATCAACCTGCGTGATGGCGACGAGCTGGTGCGGGTGCTGCCGACCTCCGGCCAGGACGACGTCCTGATCGTGACCGAAGGGGGCCAGGGCATCCGCTTCGGCGAGGACGACGTACGACCCATGGGCCGATCGGCCAGCGGAGTGCGGGGCATCCGCCTGCGTTCGCAGGACCGGGTGGTGGGGGCAGCTGCGGTCGCCGGGGCGGAGGCGACGCTCCTCACGGTCACCGATGCCGGCTACGGGAAGCGAACGGCGGTCGAGGCGTTCAACCGCCAGGGCCGCGGGGGCCAGGGCGTCAGGGCCCACAAGCTCCTCGACACCCGTGGGCGGCTGCTCACGGGCTTCCTCGTCCAGGAGCAGGACGAAGTCCTTCTGATCAACGATGCCGGCGTGGTGATCCGGACCTCCGTCGCCGACATCTCCGCCCAGGGCCGTGATGCCACAGGTGTGCGGGTGATGAACCTCGACGGCGACACCAGGGTCGCCGCAGTGGCTCGTGTGCTCGGCGATGCCGATCCCGAGGATGCCGTCCCCGACGATCCCGCATGACCGCAGCTCAGGCGGGCGAACGAGGTTCGACGCTCCTGGTGGTCGTCGTGATGGCGGTGGCCGTCTCGTCGCTGGCGGTGGCTGCCAGGTGGTCGGCGTCGGTGATCGCGCAGTCGAGGGTGCAGACCGTGGCCGATCTGAGCGCCCTCGCAGCTGCCGCTCGTGGGCCGGAGTCGGCCCGAGCGGTGAGCAGCGCCAACGGTGCCCGGCTGCTCGCCGAGGACGAGACCGGCGGGGTGTTCGTGGTGTCCGTCAGCCGAGACGGGCAGGTCGCCACGGCAGCGGCTCGGGCGTGCACCCCGCTCGGAGAGGTACCGGGAGCACCTCCGAGCGCCCATGAGGACCGAACGCCCGCTCCGTGCCGATAGGCTCACGGCGTGACCATGACGTCTGTGAGCGACACGCCCGAGGCCAAGGGCACCCCGTCCAACCGACGCAAGGGAGCACCGACCCCGGCGTCCGACGATGCCAAGGGGGTCGTCGACGCCGACGATCGCCCCGCCGCACCCACCCGCACGTCCCGACGCCTCCTCGGCTACCGCCGCCAGCGCTTCGAAGCCCGCAAGGTTCGCCGCCTGATCCGTCACGTCGACCCGTGGTCCGTGCTGAAGCTGTCGTTGCTGCTGGCGTTGTGCATGTGGGTGATCGGGATGATCGCCGCGGTGATCGTGTGGTCGGTCGCCCACAACACGGGTGCGTTGGCCAGCCTGGAGAAGTTCATCAACGAGAACCTGCAGCTCGAGGACTGGAAGCTGAACGGCGAGGTCCTGTTCCGCCAGTTCGGACTGATCTCGCTGCTCTGCGCACTGGGCTTCGCGGCAGCCACGGTCGTGGCATCGCTGGTGTTCAACCTGATCAGCGACATCATCGGCGGGATCTGGGTCTCGGTGATCGAGGAGGAGACGGCCCGGCCGATCACGGTCGATTCGCCGAAGAAGGGCTGACGCCCGACCCGTGGTCGTGGGAGTGGCCCGTCCCTCGGAGCTCGTTCGCAGGCCCGTGTGCGGGGACGCTACTCTGACCAACCGCTGCCGAGCTCGGCAGCCGAAGCCTCGGGGCTATAGCTCAGTTGGTTAGAGCGCACCCCTGATAAGGGTGAGGTCGCTGGTTCGACTCCAGCTAGCCCCACCAGATCCATCCCGGGGCAGGGTCCTGACGGCGGACCGTCGGCTCGGCCGGAAGCAGGAGGTCCTGCGTGCGAGGACTGCGGCGTGCTGCGCTCGCCATCGGCATCGGCAGCGTGTTCGCGGCGCTGATCCGCCTGCGCGGATCGGGAGGCTCCCCGCCACAGCAGGGGGGCTGGCGCGAGCTCGACGAGCTCGCGCTGGCGGGGGAGGACCCTGCCGAGCGGCGCCCGGAGTCTGCCTGAGATGCCTGGATCACGAGGGGTCGTGATCATCGGGGCAGGGGACGTGGGAGCCCGGGTGGCACGCGAGCTGGTGGCCACGGGATGGGATGACGTCGCCCTGGTGACCTCTCGCCCTGATCGCGCAGCGACGCTCGTCGATGCGTTCGGGGAGGAGCTTCGCGTCGTGGTGAGCGGAGATCCCCGCGACCAGCTGCCCGAGGGAGGCCTGGTGGTCCTGGCAGGGGGTCCGCAGCAACAGGCGGAGCTGGCGTCGCAGGCGGTTTCCGTCGGCGACGACGTGATCGCGGTGACCGACGACGCTGCAACCCTGGAGTCGCTGCTGGAGCTCGACGGACCGGCCGCGAGCAGAGGTGTCCGAGTCGTCGCGGGCGTGGGTATGTCGCCGGGCCTGAGCTGCCTGATGGCGTCCTACGGCGCGACGCAGCTCGACGAGCTCGACGAGGTCCACGTCACGCGCGTGGGTGCGGGGGGCGCGACGTGCCGGGCGGAGCGGCGGCGGGCGCTGCGCCAGGGAGGACGCGAGTGGCGCAACGGCGGATGGCAGCGCACGGGGCCCGGCGCGGGTCGAGAGCTCGTCTGGTTCCCGGATCCCCTGGGCGCGCGCGACTGCTACCTCGTGGGGACAGGCGAGACCGTGCTGCTCCTCCGCCGATCTCCGGAGCTCCGACGTGCGGTGGTGAGGATGGCGATGTCGCGCCGGGAGCGTTGGTGCGTCGGGCTGCCGTCGCTGCTGCCGTCGTCGCTGGTCGAGCTGCTCCAGGGGGGACGTGACCGGCACGGCGGCATCGGAGGGGTCCGGGTGGAGTTGCGAGGATCCCGTGGCTCGTCCCGTCGGACCGTGGTGCTGGGCGCCATCGACCTGCCGTCGATGGCGACGGGGGCCATCGTGGCGGAGGTCGCGGAGCGGTTGGACCTCCAGGACCCCGGAGCGCGAGGCCTGGGCGAGTGGTCCGACCCCGGTGAGGTCCTCTCCGGGTTGCGCGATCGCGGTGTTCGCATCGCTGCAGCGGACGACGCCGGCTGACGTCTCGGCCAGCGCCGGGTCGCCGTCACCCTTTGTGCTCAAGTTCGCCGGTCCGTCGGCCGAAAGGTCACGCAGAGTGGTCGTCACGGCCTGGAATCCTGGCGGGTCCGAGGGATTCGAGGCCTGGTCGAGATTTTCCGGACTTTTCTCTCAAGGAGTGCGGTCGCGCGCGCCGATGCTTCCGAGGTGCCCAACCGGTCGTCGTCGACAGCGATGCGGAGACGACGGACCGGAGGTGTTCCCACAGGAGGATCGCTCATGTCGCCAACCCAGGACTCCCCGGTGGTGTGCCGTCGCCCGCAGGAGATCTCCCGCCTGATCGAGGAGCACCTCCCGCTGGTCAACCACGTCGTGTTCCAGGTGGCGGTGCACTTCCCGCGCCACGTGGATCGCAACGAGCTCATCCATGCCGGTGCACTCGGGCTCGTCGAGGCGGCCAAGCGCTACGACGACGCTCGGGGCGTGCCGTTCAACCGATTCGCCGCCCAGCGGATACGCGGAGCGATCATCGACGCGGTGCGGGCCGCGGACTGGGCGCCGCGTTCCGTGCGGATGCTCGCCCGACGCCTGGACCAGGTGGAGCAGCGCCTCGCCGTGCAGCTCGGGCGGGTTCCCGGGCTCGGCGAGACGGCGCAGGCACTGGGCATGACCGCCGAGGAGCTGCACAACCTCCGTGATCGCATCTTCCGGTCGGTGGTGCTGGCCTTCGAGTACGTCGTCACCGAGACCGACGACGAGGAGCTCACCCTCGTCGACGTGCTGGCCGATGCCCGGCCGGAGCCCGCAGCGGAGCTCGAGGACCGCGAGCTGAAGGCCTACCTCCGCGAAGCCGTGGCCATGCTGCCGGAGCGCCATCGGCTCATCGTGCTCGGCTACTTCGTGCAGGACCGCACCAGCGAGGAGCTCGCCCGCTTCCTGGGGGTGACCGAGTCGAGGATCTCCCAGATGCGCACCGAGGCCCTGGCCATGCTTCGGCGGGGCATCGAGGCCCAGTACGCTCCCGGCCCGCAGGTGGCGGAACCGGTCGGGCTGGTCGAACGGCGGCGCGCGGCCTATGCGGAGCGGATCCGCTCGGCGTCGGACTGGCCCGAGCGCCTCACCGAGCGTCCCGATCCGGAGAGCGACGAGGCCTTCGTGGCCGAGGTGGAGCGCCTCGTCGCCCTCGGGTGAGCTGCTGCGGGGACGCTCCCGGGTGGCGGTGCGTGCTGCTCATCTGCATCGTGCGGACGGTGCGTGCCGACCCTCAAGGGGCGAGCATCCGCACCCAGCGTCCGTGGTCGTCGCCGTCAGAGGCGATGGCGGAGTACGGGTAGGGCTCTGCCTGGCTGGGGTCGGTGGGGTCCGGTGAGCCGTCACGGCGGGTGAGCTCCCCGCCGGCCTCGGGGATGATGACGGTCATGGGCGCCAGGTCCCACCAGGCCATGTACGGGTCGAACATGGCCGACACCCGCCCTGTCGCCACCAGGGCGTAGCCGTAGGCGTCGCCCCACGTCCGCAGCTGGACCCCGTCCTCGCTGATGCGGCGGAGCATCTCAGGGGAGACGCCGTCCATGCTGGAGGTGCACAGCACGCGCTGTCGTCGGTGGTCCTCCGCCCGGGCGACGCCGGTCGGCAGTCCGTTGAGGTGGCAACCCCGCCCCCTCCCCGCCCAGATCGTCTCTCCCAGCGCCGGCAGGTTGATCACTCCGACGGCGGGGCCGTGCTCGTCGGACAGGTAGACGAGGTTCGAGTAGGTCGCGACCCCGCAGGAGAACGCCTTCGTGCCGTCGATCGGGTCCACCACCCAGGTTCGGGCGCTGGAACCCTCCCGATCGGGCTCCTCTTCTCCGATGATCGTGTCGTCGGGATACGCGTGGCTGATCAGGCGTCGGAGAAGCGCTTCGGCCTCGCGATCGGCGACGGTGACCGGCGTGCCGTCGTCCTTGTGGTCGATCCACAGCTCGTTGGCCCTGAACCAGCCGAGGGTGAGGAACCCTGCGGTGCGGGCCCAACGGACGGCGTCGTCGAGCAGACGCTCGTCCACCGGGGGCAGGTCAGCCGACGGTGGGACAAGTTGCGGAGCCATGGGCGCATGCTACGGGCAGGTCGCCGTGTCCCATGGCAACACCGTGGCGGTGCGGCATCGCTCGGGCGAGGGTCGGGTCGGTGTCGCGGTGTCGCCCCCTTCCGGCGATCCGGGACCCAGCGGCTACCGTCGATGGGACCATGAAGCTCAGCGAGATCCTCGACATGGCCGATCACGGTCCGGACGTGGTGGTCGGCACCGGTCCGACATATCCGTGGGGTGGTCTCTACGGCGGCCAGATCCTCGCGCAGGCCCTCGTGGCGGCGGGGCGCACGGTGGATCCGGAGATGCCGGTGCACAGCGTGCGCGCCTACTTCATCCGACGCGGTGACCACCACGAGCCGGTCCGCTACGAGATCGACCGCATCCGCAACGGCCGCTCCTTCTGCACCCGTCGTGTCGTGGCCCGCCAGAGCGGAGGGGCGATCCTGAACCTCGAGGCGTCCTTCCAGCGGCAGGAGTCCTCGGCCGACATCGAGACCGTGCACCTGGACACCGGGATCCCTCCAGCGAGCCAGCTCGCCGAGGACTCCTGGTCGCCGGTGTTCGCCCGGGCGTTCTGCCCAGAGGAGCAGTCGCCTGCTCGGTTCGGGGGTGGTCGGGCCGCAGCCTGGCTGCGAGTGACCGAGGACCTGGGGGACGATCCGCTCGTGCACGCGGCGGCGCTCGCCTACCTCTCCGACGATCTGCCGACCGACGCGGTGGTCCGGACCCACCCGGTGGGACGGGAGTCGGCCGAGGTGCGCCATCGGGTGCTGTTCTCCGCCAGCCTCGACCACACCATCTGGTTCCATCGACCCGGCCGGGCCGATCGGTGGAACCTGCACGACCTGAGCTGCCACAGCTTCACCGGTGGCCGAGGACTGTCCCTGGGACACGTCCACGGCGAGGACGGCACCCACGTGGCGACGATCGCCCAGGAGGTGCTCCTGCGGGACAACCGGCAGCGTTGAGCGAACCGGTCCGGCAGGAGGTGGTCGGGATCAGGGCCGCATCGCCGAAGCACCCCGGCTTGCGTCAGCCCGTGGTTGCAGGAGACTGAAGGTGCGCCCTGTCGTGCCGAAAAGGAAGGTAGGAGCTCGGCGGTCGGGCCGCCCACCGCCGCCGCCCACCGGACGTGACCGATCAGGAGGTCGATGTGAGGCTGGTCGATGTGCATCTCGACGTGGATCGGCCGATCCACGTGGTGCTGCACCCTCGCCTCACGGTCATCACCGGAGACGCACCCGCCTGCACCCGACTCACCGAGGTCCTCGGTCGGGCCTTCGCTCTGGCCGGCACCGAGGTGGTCGGCACCCTGGAGTTCTCCGGCTTCCCCTCGCCGCTCGACCAGACCACCGTGGTGTCGCTGGACCTTCCCGGGGAGGGCCTGCTCGTGGTCACCGCCGCGGACCTGCCCGTTCCGGATCGCCAGCGCCACGATGCCGCGGTGCAGGCGGCCCTGGAGCGCCGCGACCACGCCCACGCCGAGTCGCAGCGACTGGCGCACGTGCGCGAGCAGCTCTCACGCCGGCTCCAGGCCACCGAGGCCGCGGTGCGCGTGGGGACCGAGGAGCAGGATGCCACCCAGCGCCAGCTGGTCGAGCTGCGCGAGCGGATCACCTCGGGGGATCGCGCCCTCGGGGAGGCTGAGGCCGGTCTCGTCGCCCAGCAGGAGCGTGTGGTGGCGCTGGGTGAGCAGCTTGCGGAGCAGACCGTCACGCTGCCGGCGGTCCTGCGCGCACTCGATCCGGTGGAGGGTTCCGGTCGCAGGCTCCGGTTGGGCCAGGACGTCGCTGCCGAGCGCCAGCTCGTCGCTCGTGCACACCGCTGCGGCCTGATGGACGAGGAGCTGGCAGGAGCGATCGACAGCTGGTTGGTGGCGGTCGGCGCGGGGCGAGCGCCGTCGGATCCGGTGGTGGCGGAGCTGCGCGACGAGATCTCCGGACTGGAGCAGCGCTGGAACGATCAGGCCTCGGTGGGTGTGGAGGAGGATCCGGACGTCACAATCGCCCGCGCCTGCCACGACGAGCTGGCGCATCGGCTCGCCGCCCTCGAAGAGCTCTCCGCCTCAGGGGTGCTGGTGGAGCAGGCTCGTCGGGAGATCGACGAGGCGCACTCGCAGCGTGCCGGGGCCCGTGGCCGGGCGTTGGAAGAGGCGGTCGCCCGCGAGGGAGAGGTGACCGCCCGCTACGGCTTCGCGTCCTATCTGGACTACACGATCGCCCTTTCGACCCGATCGGTCGGCGATGCGGTGAGCGCGACCCTCGAGCAGGTCCGGGCGGAGACGGTGGCGGCCGGGGAGGTCCTGGTGGCCGCGCGGGAGCGTGCGGCTGCCATACGACACCAGCTCACCGAGGAGCGCGCGGCGCTTCGGGAGCGGTTCCGGGAGCTGGCGGGGATGGACGTCGAGTCGCTGTCGCTGGAGAGCATCCGACAGATCCCCGCGGTCCCCGACGAGCTGGTGGGCCTCGGTGCACGCCTCAGGGCGGCGGTGGCCGCAGCGGATCAGCAGCGATCGGAGGTGGTCGGTGAGATCGAGCGCTTCGACGGCTGGCGCGCACGGGCGATGGAGGAGGCAGAGAGCCTCCGTGGGGAGCTCGCAGCACGTGGGGAGACGGCCGCAGCGCTCGCCCCGCTGATCCAGGCAGCTCAGGGACAGCACGAGGAGGCTGCCGAGGAGTCCACCGAGGTGGAGCGCCAGGCGTTGGCAGCGGCCTCCGGGGTGGCGGCCGCGGAGGCCGAGCTCGCCGCCCTACAACATGAGGACCTCAGCGCCTACACCGCCGCCGACGTCCCGGTCGTGGTCACGCACCTCGGGCCGCTCGTGGATCCCCCGGCGGCCGATCCGGTTCCCGTCGTCCTGGCGGACACCTTCCGGCCGCTGGGCGTTCACGCGACGGCGGCACTCGAGGCGATGATGGCAGCTGCGGTGCGAGTGCAGATCGTCTACATCACCGACGATCCCCTGGTGATCGGATGGGCCAGGTCCCTCGGCGAGACCGCCGGGCAGCTCGTGCGGCTCCATCGACCCGGCTGGTTCCAGCGCCGACTGGCTCGGAGAGGCGCTGCGGGGGAGCCGCTCAACCAGGGTCGTTGAGCTCGGGCGCCGGACTGGTCGCCGGCCCGGCGGAGCGGTGGACGTGATCGGGTGGTGCAGCCCCGCTGATGTGGAGCTCCGCTCGTCGGAGGGTGCGGTGAGCCGTCACGTTCCAGACGAGGAGTGCGAGGATCAGGCTCAGCGCCACGATGGCGATGGCCCAGTAGAAGGCGGCCCAGTCCACGAGGACGCCGTAGCGGGGTTGGCCCGGCAGACCGTTGCGAAGCGTCGGCAGCGCGAAGAGCACCGAGGCGAAGAGAGCGAAGCACCAGAACGGGTTCTCTGCGTGGAACACCACGACCCACCACATGATGCCGGCGCAGCCGAGAGCGATCGCCCATGCGATGAACATGAAGAACAGGACCCAGACGATCGAGGTCCATCGGCGCGACAGGTGGAAGTCGAGGCTCGCGGCGTTCTCCGTGGCGTCTGCGTCGGCGGAGGTGGCGAACTGGTCGAGCGCCGCGGTCAAGGCGATGTCGATCGGCAGCGGCTCTGCATCGTCGCTGGGACCGGTCGTCGCCCCGATCTGGAAGGTCCCCTCGTAGGTGTCGAAGGGGTAGCGGACGGAGTCGCCGCGGAAGGCCACCACCGCGGTGATCGGTTCCATCACGGAATCGGGCGGATAGGTGCGGACGTCGCGTCCTGCCTGGTCGTTGAGCACCACCGTCACGGCTTCCCGGAGTCGGTCGCCGTCGACCAGGCGACCCTGTGGCGAGAACACCAGGCGCAGGGTCAGCTCCCCGACCTCGGACTCGAAGGTGAGCGCGGTGGCGTCGATCCACAGCTCGGGGCTCTCCAGAGGCATCCCGCGGTGTCCGTCGATGATCTCTCTGTCCGCCTGGCTGGTGACACCCCACCAGGTCAGCGCAGTGGCGGTCACCGGCGCGGCGATAACCAGCAGCAGGAGGAGGACCCGCGCCCAACGCGCGCGGTGCACCGGCCACGGCTGAGCGACCAGCGACTCCAGCCGCACGGTGAGTCCCGGGTCGGTGAGCCCGCCGCGGTCGTGATCGGTCATCGTGCACACGCTAACGGCGTCGCGGCGGCACCGGTCCTCCCTCGCTCATCAGCGGATCGCCTGCCACACGGCATGCGCGGTCGGCACGATGGCGCTCACGGCCATGGCGGCAAGGGCGATCCATCCACCGACGACGACCCACCGACGGTAGGGCGGCGCGTCGTTCGGGGTGCTCCAGTGCTCCGGGTCCTCGTCGATGCCGCCGTCGTGCAGCAGCACCAGCTCGAGCTCGGCCTCCAGCTGTTGGTCGGCGTCCACGAACACCCGGGCTCCGCCGAGCTCCCCTCCGTAGGCGACCCGGTCGAGGTTGGTCTTCGTGAAGCTCTCGATGCCACGGGCTCGGAGGTGCTCCACCAGCAGGTCCGCCTGCGAGGCGGACCAGGTGGAGGCGACGACCACCGGCGAGCGCATCGGCGAAGTGTAGGCAGCTCCGTCGCGGCGCACGGGGGCGCCTGGAGCGCGACGAGGCTGCGCGCGTGGAGGTTCAGGCGTCTGCGACCTTGTGCAGCGTGTTGTGGTCGGTGTGCGGGAAGAGCTCGTCGAACTCCTTCATCCGAAGCATCGTGGTCTCGTGGTAGGACCAGGTGCCGTCGTCGTGCACCTCGACGTCCACCTCGTAGCTCACCGTCGAGGCGTTGGCGTACAGATAGGTGTTCTCGCCGATGCTGTAGCAGGGCTCACCGGCTGCGGCGCGCAGCTGGAACCGGCGGGTCGTCGCGTCAGCGGTGCCGCCGGCGAGCACCGTGATGCCCCGCGGAACCACGAAGCCTCGCAGGACCTCACCGGTCGCGGCATCCCAGAGCCAGTAGCCGACCTCGGTGTGGAACGGCAGGTCCTCGTCGTCTCGCCACATGGCGGTGCGGTAGTCGAGGCCGTAGAGCTCCTGGCGCCCGTTGTTGACCGGCCCGAAGGGCTTGAAGGTCAGCTTCTCGAGGTAGGGGGTCTCGAGGACCTCCCCTTGCTGGTGGTTGAAGGCCGTGTCGAGGCCGCCCTTTCCTTCCCACTCGCCGGCGAGAGCGGCCAACGGACCCCATTCGTTCATGCTGTGCTCCTTGTCGGGCTGCGTGGGGTAGAAGCTACTGCCGTGCTCAGGCCGGGTGCGCCGGAGGTTGTGCCGGGAGCAGGCGTGGCACCAGCGCCGTGAGCAGGACGGCCACGCCGACCGCGGCGTAGAGCAGCCATCGGCTGGTGCCCAGATCCGCCCAGGTGGACAGCTCACGGGAGTTGGTCAGCAGCAGCAGCGCGGCGACGGACACACCCATCGGCCGGGCCGGCACGTGTCGCACGAACCAGGCGGCCACGGGAGCTGCGAGCACTCCGCCGAGCAGCATGGCAGCGACGATCGACAGGTTCAGCTCCCCACGGCCGAGGGCAGCCAGCAACGAGGTGACCGACACGCTGGCCACGGCGACCTCGGCGGTGTTGACGGAACCGACGGCGTAGCGCGGCGCGAGGCCTCGGTGCATCAGGTACGGGGTGACGACCGGCCCCCACGCCCCGATCAGTCCGTTGGTGACTCCGCCGGTGGCTCCGGCCACGAGGACGCCGCGGTCGTCGGAGGGGAGCTGTCGATGGGCGTCGGCCTCGGGGTCGGTGACCGTGGGTGGGGGACGCCGGAACCGCCACAGGATGCGGAGGCCCATGAGGAACAGCAACGCGGCCAGCACCGGCCGCAGGGTCTCTCCGTCGACTCGGGAGAGCACGGACACACCGAGGATCGCTCCGAGGCACCCGGGGATCGCGAGCTGGAGCGCCAAGCGACGGCTCACGTTCTGGAACCGCCAGTGGGAGAGCGCGGCGGCGACGCCGGTGACGACCTTCGCCAGGTTCACGGTGGTGGACACTGAGGCCGGGCTCAACCCGGTGCCCAGGAGGATGCTGGAGCTGGTGGGACCGAAGCCCATGCCGAGCGCGCCGTCGACCAGAGAGGCGGCGAACCCGGCGACGGCGACCCAGATGAGCTCCTGCATATCCTATGAATCCTACTGATTTACTGGGAAATGGCAACCCGGAGGAGGTTAGCCACGGTATCGGTGCACGAGGGCGATCGACCGGCCGCTGCGACGATGCAGCTGGCGACGGCGTATCGACTCACTGGGGATCGCAAGATCGATGGGAATGGCATCCTCAAGCTTGCAAGTGCGAGGTTCATGTGTTGTGCTGACGGGATGGGAACGCGCTATCGGCCAGGACAGATCGCCGAGCTCCTCGGCGTCAGCAGCGACACCGTCCGGCGCTGGTGCGACGACGGCCGCCTGGGGACGACTCGAAGCGGCGGGGGGCACCGGTTGGTCGACGGGGCGGAGCTGGCCCGATTCCTCCGGGAACAGGGCGGACCCTGGGAGCCCGAGTCGTTGCCGGCCCAGTCGGCCCGGAACCGCTTCACCGGAGTGGTCACCCGCGTCGAGGTCGACGGCCTGGTGGCCGTCCTCGAGCTCCAGGCGGGCCCGCACCGCCTGGTGTCCCTCATCACCGCCGATGGCGCCTCGGAGCTGGGCCTGGAGCCCGGCGACCTGGCGGTTGCGGTGGTCAAGGCCACCAACGTCATCGTGGAGGCTCCGCGATGAGCTCCAGGGAGGCCCCGCCGGATCCATCCACGACCTCCCGGATGGGTCCTCCCTCCGACCGTGCCGACGTGAGGCGGCCATGACGAGATCGCAACGGCCCCCCGTGGTCGTGCTCGCACTGGCAGCCGTCTCGCTCGCCTTCCTCGCCCTGCCCCTGGTCGGCCTGCTCCAGCGCACAGAGTGGTCGGCGCTGTGGGAGCAGCTCAGCCGACCGGGCACCGTCGAGGCGCTCCGCCTCTCGCTGGTGTGCTCGTCGAGCGCGGCCGTGCTGTCGGTGGTGCTGGGCACGCCGCTGGCGTGGACGCTCGCGCGGACCGACCTGCCGGGGCGTGGCCTGTTGCGTGGGCTCGTCCTGCTGCCGATGGTGTTGCCGCCGGTGGTCGGGGGCGTGGCGCTGCTGTCGGCCTTCAGCCTTCGCAGCCCGCTCGGTGGATGGCTGCACGACGCCTTCGGCGTCCAGCTGACCTTCACGACTGCGGGGGCGATCATGGCGGAGACCTTCGTGGCCATGCCCTTCTACGTGATCGCCGTCGAGGCGGCCCTCCGCGCGGTCGACCGCCGCTACGAGGAGGTCGCCGCCCAGCTGGGAGCCGGCGGCGCAGCCGTGTTCCGTCGTGTGACCCTGCCCACGATCGCCCCCTCGGTGGCTGCCGGCGCCGTGCTGGCCTGGGCCCGTGCGCTCGGAGAGTTCGGCGCCACCATCACCTTCGCCGGCAACGTGGCCGGCCGCACGCGAACCCTCCCACTGGCGGTGTACCTGGAGCTGGAGTCCGATCAGGGCACGGCCATCGCCATGAGCCTCCTGCTGCTCGCGGTCTCGCTGGTCGTGCTGGTGTCGCTGCGCGACCGATGGCTGGCGCGGCCATGAGCCTGGACGTCGACCTCGTCGTCGCTCGCGGCCAGCTCGACCTGAGGGTGGAGCTGGAGGCACCTGCCGGAGCGGTCACCGCCGTGCTGGGTCCGAACGGATCGGGGAAGTCCACCCTGCTGGGATGCATCACCGGCCAGATCGAGCTCCAGCGCGGGACCATCGTCCTGGGCGGTCGCGTGCTCGATCGCACCCCGGAGGTCCACGTCGCACCCGCTGCGCGCCGCGTGGGGGTCGTGTACCAGGACGTGCTGCTGTTCCCGCGCCTGGGAGCGCTGGACAACGTCGCCTTCGGGCCCCGCTGCCGGGGCGTGGGTCGTGGTGCGGCTCGCGAGACGGCCGCCGCGTGGCTGGCGGAGGTCGGCGCGGCCCATCTCGCATCACGCCGGCCGGGGGAGCTCTCGGGCGGGGAGGCGCAGCGGGTGGCGCTGGCGAGGGCGCTGGCCACCGAACCGGAGGCCCTGCTGCTCGACGAACCGCTGAGCGCGCTCGACGTGTCGACCAGGATGGACGTCCGGCGAGAGCTCCGCCGACACCTGGGGGGCTTCGCCGGGCCGACAGTGCTGGTCACCCACGACCCTCTCGACGTGCTGGCGCTCGCCGAGCGCGTCGTGGTCCTGGAGGACGGGCGGGTCAGCCAGAGCGGCAGCGTGGCAGAGGTGACCCGTCGCCCCAGGACCCCCTACGTCGCCGGTCTGATCGGCACGAACCTCCTCCACGGCACCGCTCGTGGCACGGAGGTGGTCCTCTCCGGTGGCGCCACGCTGATCATCGCCGAGCCGCACGACGGTGCGGTCTTCCTCACGGTGGATCCCGCGGCCATCGCGCTGCACCTGCAGCCACCCGAGGGCAGTCCACGGAATCGATGGCCGGCCAGGGTCGACCACGTCGATCACCTGGGGGGACTGGTGCGCGTCCAGCTGGCGGGACCGGTCCCGGTCGTGGCGGAGGTGACGGTGGCGGCCGCCGCGGAGCTCGGCATCCGCGAGGGTGCCGACGTGTGGGCCAGCACCAAGGCCACCGAGGTGCTCGCCTACTCCCGCTGAGGCGGTGGGAGTCGCTGATGGGTGCCTCAGCCCGCGTGCCGTGGTGGCATCGGCCAGACTTCGGGTCATGCCGGGGATGGCTCCGGCGGGTAGCAGGAGGCTTCGACCGTGGATGACAACGCTCCGAGGTGGTCCACGCTGTTCGTCACCGGCGGTGGCAGCGGCATCGGCCGGCACCTCGCCTGCACGCTGGCCGCCGAGGGTACCGCGATCGCCGTGTTCGACCAGCAGATCTCACAGGACGCCCGGGAGGCGATACGCCGCAGCCGGCGTGGGTCGGACCAGCGGCTCGCCTTCGAGGAGGTCGACGTTCGGGACGCCCCGGCCCTGGCTGCGGCCGTGCAGCGAGCCGCCCTGGAGGTCGGCTCACCTCGCCTCGCCGTCAACAGCGCAGGGCTGAGCCGCAACGCCCGCTTCGCGGAGTCGACGCTGGACGACTTCGAGCTGACCATCGGGGTCAACCTGGTGGGCAGCCGCAACTTCGCCGCCGCAGTGCTCCCGCACATGGGGCGAGGTGCCCGCCTGGCGCTCATCGCCTCGTTGGCCGGCATCACCGGCGGCTACACCTACGCGGCCTACGCGTCGTCCAAGGCCGGGGTGATCGGTCTGGCCCGGGTGCTACGCCTCGAGTGCGCGCCGGAGGGGGTGGGCGTGTCGGTGATCTGCCCGCCCGAGATCGTGACGCCGATGGTGGAACGGGCCATGCTCGACATGCACCCGGCCACGAGGGCGCTCAAGGACGTGGCGGGCACCCTGCCCATCGAGGAGGCGTGCGACGAGATGCTCGACCAGCTCCGGCGAGGCAGGTTCATGGTGATCCCCGGCCGCCGGGCCCGGCGGGCCGCTCGACTGACCAGATACCTCCCCGACCGCCTCAGCGCCGCGCTCGCCGACCGCATCGTGCGGCGGGCGATGCGGACGACGGCGGGCCGGCCGGCCGGGCCCCCCGGGTGACGGGCACTCGGGCGGCCCGGCCGGACCGGTCGGTCAGACCTTCTCGATTGAGACGCGCGTGTTGCGCATGGTCGGGCAGGGCTGCCACTCCATGGCCCAGTACTTCAGGTGCCCGTAGCCACCGGCGAGGTGGAGCCACTTGATCATGCCGGGCTCGGCGTCGTTCGGACCGGCCCAGTTGGGGAACTGGAAGTTGTCGAAGCCGTTGTACATCACGACCTGCTTCGGCCGGGCCGACTGGGAGGTCTTGACGGGCACCACGAACTCGCCCATGTCGTTCCACACCCGCACCTTGTCGTTGTCGAGGAGGCCGAGCTCCTTGGCGTCGTCGTCGTTGATCACCAGGTGCGGGGTGCCGCGATGGGTCTCCAACATGAGCTTGTTGGAGATGTTGAGCGAGTGCAGGCTCCAGCGGTTGTGGCCGCTGGAGACCATGAACGGGTGGTCGCCGCCGACAGCCGGGGGCTCCTTGTGCCGCGGGAGGTGCTCGTCGGCCTCGATGAACCACGGATGGTCGATCAGGAACTGGGCCCGACGGCTGTAGGTGGGGTACGGCTCGCCGTCCTCGACGTGCTTGCGGAAGGGGGTGAAGGTCTCGTCCGGCTGTGGTTCCGTGGCCTGGCCCACCGCGCGCGGGGTGATGCCGAGACCCTGCCAGCGGTAGTGGCCGACCTCGCGGATGTGCTCCAGGCTGCCCTCCTCGGGGATCGTGCCGATGATGGCGGTGTCGCGGAGCATCTCGTCGATCATGGTCTCGGGGTCCAACCAGAGCCCGTTGGCGGTGAAGTTGTCGTGGAAGTTCTTGGGGTCGAACTGCAGGCCGACCCCGCTGGCGTACACGCCTGCCTGGCGTTCGCGACCACGCTCCTGGATCTTCTCGGCGATGCGCCGGAACCCCTCCCACTCGTCGACGCACTCGCCAGGGGGATCGACCGACTTGTCGCAGAAGGTGAGGTTCATGACGTGGGTGGAGGGGATCCCGAAGCCGATCTTCTCGTACTGCTGGGACATGGGCAGCACGATGTCGCTGTAGGCGGCGGTCGCGCTCATGCGGACCTCCATGGTCACGACCATGTTGAGCTTCGGCCACAGGTGCTCGAGCAGCATCTTCGTGCCGCCCCGCGTGCGTCGCAGCACGTTGCCACCGCACTCGATGAGCACGCGGGGGGTGTGCTCCTCGCGTGGGTAGTCGACTCCCTGCCACCATCCCGACTCGACGGCCTCGTCGTAGTACTCCTTGAAGGTCCTCGGCATCGACTCGTCGTGCCAGGCGGGGTTCTCCCAGGCGTCCTTGTAGCCGGCGTGGCGGTACCAGAAGAACACCGGGGGCACGAAGGCCGCGCCGGCCAGGCCGGACTGGGCGGCCTGGATGGCGAACAGCTTGGGGGTGAGGTTCGGGTCGGCGGCGATGGCCGCGTCGCGGGCCATCTCCAACATGTCGAGGATGTTGGACACCGCCTCGGGGCCCTGTGTGGTCTTCAGGGCGAAGGTGAGCATGCCGTCGAAGTAGCCGGCGCCCCAGGCCCGCATGCCCGCGCCGTGCTTGCCCCAGTTGCCGGTGAGGCCGAGCAGCAGCGCCTGGGACCGCTCGATGAGGTCGCCGTGGTAGTGCTTGGAGGCGGTGTTGAGCGAGCCCAGGATGTTGGTGGGCTTGGCGGCGATCAGCCGGGCGAGCCGGTAGATGGTGTCGGCGCCGATGTCGCAGATCTCCGCGGCCTTCTCCGGGGTGTAGTCCTCGAGGCGGGCCTTGACCTGCTCGAACACGGTCGTGAACTCGCGCGGCCCGTCCAGGGTCTGCACGGTGTAGGTCCCCTCGAGGGCGGGATCGGCGTCACCCCACTTGAGCGTGCCCTTGGCGGCCTCGATCGCCGCACCGCTCACCGTGTCCCAGGCGTAGAGCTGCTCGTCGTCGCCGCCCTCCACCATCTGAGACTGGCGCAGGTAGCGGCCCGTGGTCGGGTCGACGAGCAGGGGCAGGTCGGTCTGCTCCTTCACGAACTGCTCGTGCACCAGGCCCTCGTCGATCACGACCTTGCACATGGCCAGCGCCAGCGCTGCGTCGGTGCCGGGCTTGACCGGGATGTGGCCGTCGGCGTTGGTGGCCGACGGGCTCACGTCGGGGGCGATGGTCCACACCTCGCAGCCTCGGTACCGGGCCTCGGTGATGAAGTGGTAGTGGGGGATGCGGGTGTAGGCGGGGTTGCCGAACCAGATGAGGAACACCCCGGAGTGGAACCAGTCGTCGATGCTGGAGACCGGGTCGAACATGCCCCAGGTGAGGTACTGGCCCGCGGCGAAGTCGTTCATCTCGGCGTTGAGGTCGAAGGTGAGGCCGCCCACCTGCTGCATGAACTTGCCGCGTCCGACGAGGGCGAGGGTGCCGAGGTTGCAGCCCGAGGGGGCGATGATCGACTCGGGGCCGATCTCCTCGGCCGCGTCGAGGATGGCGTCCGCGATGTCGGTGCACGCCTCGTCCCAGGAGATGCGCTCCCACTTCCCCTCGCCGCGCTCGCCGACGCGGCGCAGCGGGTAGAGGACGCGCTCCTCGCCGTCGAGCATCTTGGTCCACCCGACGCCCTTCTGGCAGCCCATGGGGTTCATGTCGGGCACGCCCTCCATGACCGTGGAGAAGGTGCCCGAGGACTCCTCGCGCACGACCTTGCCGTCGCGCATGTAGGCCCGCATCGGGCAGTTGCCGGGGTAGCAATCGATGCAGTGGGTCCCCCACTTCACATCGTCCCAGGTCCACTTCGAGCGGTACCGGTCTTCCGATGCGGTTGCCTCGAGCGCCGACGACGTCCCCTTGTTCTCCGAACCCGACATGGGTGCCTCCCGAGCAGTAGTGCCGTCCAATGTTCGATTCACTTGGTCAAGAACCTAGTGGATCTCATCGGCTGGCAACAGTGGTTGCCTGAAGGGCTGTCCACGGGGACCGTAAGTGCCCGTTCGGCCGCCTG
This sequence comes from uncultured Microthrixaceae bacterium, assembly GCA_964420125.1. GTDB lineage: Bacteria > Actinomycetota > Acidimicrobiia > Acidimicrobiales > Microtrichaceae > CAYQQQ01. The sequence goes on along the minus strand of CAYQQQ010000012.1, from coordinate 52,187 downwards.
CTCGATCAGAGGGATCCGAAGCGGGGGGATGCAGGGCCCGGTGCCCGTTCACGGTGGGTTGATCGGGAACCGGGCCCTGTGACCGTTCCTGCGACGCGGTCGGGGGAGGGGTTCCGTGCATCGCAGGTCGGGGGGCGAACGTGGAGGCGTTGCGTGCCCGCTCACCCGACCGTACCCAGGCCCTCGCCACTTAGTCAAGTGGTAACTCGTCACCGACGTCCTCGTTCGTCCGCCTGGCACGCCGACGCAGCACGAGGACGACGGAACCGGCCACCACCAGCACGCCCAGCACCACGACGGCCACGGTTGTCCAGCTCCGTCGACCGCCGACCCGCTGCGGCTGACCGTCGCGGACGTTCACGATGTCGAGGAAGAGCCGGCGCTGGGCACCCTCCTGACCGGCCTGGTCCTCGGCCCAGCCGTGGTACACCATCCATCGCTCGCCGACGGCGTCGAAGAACTCCTGCCCGCCGGGGCCGCGGGCGAAGGTGGTCGAGGTCATCCACGGTGCGCGGTCGCTGGCCTTCTCGCACGGTCCCGACGGTGAGGCGCAGCGCGCCCAGCCGATGCCGTAGTCCTCCGAGGCCCAGTCGTTCGCCGAGTAGAAGAGCAGGTACTCGTCGCCGTCGCGCACCATGGAGGGGCCCTCGATCAGCTCACCCTCCCACGGCGCGTCGGCCGTCAGCAGCTCGTGCATCGGCCCCTGCACGCCCAGCCCGTCAGGGGTCAGCCGCTGTGACCAGATCGACGTGGGCAGTCCGCAGCAGTTCCCGTCGTCCTTGAACAGCAGCCATCGCTCGCCGGCGGCGTCGACGACGACGCTGGGGTCGATCGAACCTCCCAGGTCGCGCTGGCACACCAGCGGTTCTGCGGAGCCGTCCACGAACGGCCCGAGGGGGTCGGCAGACACCGCCCGGGAGATGCACTGCATGGTCGTGCCGGCGACGCGGGTGGCGTAGTAGAGCACGAAGCGGTCGTCGATCCGCACCACGGCAGGCGCCCACACGAATCCCGGCTCCGACCAGTCGGGCAGCTCGGGGAAGGCGTCGCCGTGGTACTCGGCGATCGGGCTGTTGTGGACCCGCAGCACCGGGAGGTTGGCCCCGGTCGTGTTGGTGGCGTAGGCGTAGAAGGTGTCGCCGTCCACCAGCACGAAGGGGTCGGCGAAGTCCCCGTCGTAGATCGGCGTGCCGAAGAGCAGGCCCGACGCCGGGCGCAGCGCCGTCGGTCGCCCGTCTCGCTCCGCGCCCGCCTCCGGCCCGGCGGTCGGCTCGCGCTCGTTGGGTCCGACCGGCTCGGGTGCAGGAGAGCTGCACGCGACGAGGACGCCGAGTCCGAACAGCATGGCCAGGGCGGCGGGGCGTGAGCGGCGAACGGCGAGGATGACCTCAATTGTGGCGGCACCGGCAACCGGTGGGGGCGCTGCGCACCGTAGGCTCGCGCCGCCACGACACCCGAGCGCCTGGGAGCGAACATGACCGACCTCCGACTCCAGCACCTGTTCTCCGTCGAGGGGAAGGCCGCCCTCGTCACGGGTGGATCCCGGGGGATCGGGGAGATGATCGCCGCGGGACTGGCGGCCAACGGGGCGAGGGTCTTCCTGAGCTCCCGCAAGGCCGAGGTGTGCGACGCCACCGCGAACCGGCTCGCCGAGCAGTTCGACGCCGAGGTGGTGTCGCTGCCGGCGGACCTCTCCGGACTCGACGGCGTCGGCGACCTCGCCGACCGGCTCGCAGCGCGAGAGGACCACCTCGACATCCTGGTGAACAACGCCGGAGTCTCCTGGGGCGCCTCCCTGGAGGAGTTCCCCGAGAACGGGTGGGACAAGGTGATGGACACCAACGTGAAAGGCGTGTTCTTCCTCACCCAGCGCCTGCTCCCGCTGCTCGAGGCTCGGGCCACGGCGGAGGAGCCCTCGCGGGTGGTGAACATCGGCTCGGTGGACGGCATCCGCTCGCCGACGTTCGACACCTGGTCCTACGGACCGTCGAAGGCGGCGCTGCACGCGCTGACCCGGCAGATGGGAGCGCGCCTGGTCGGTCGCAACATCCTGGTGAACGCCATCGCGCCGGGTCCGTTCCCCACCTGGATGCTGAGCACCGGAGTGGGCACGGGCGGCGACGTGGAGGGCACCGACTGGGACGCGGTGGGCCAGATGACGCCGCGTGGCCGGGTGGGCACCGCGGAGGACGTCGCCGGGCTCACCCTCTACCTGTGCTCACGGGCGGGGGCCTACACGGTGGGAGAGGTGATCTCCTGCGACGGCGGGATCCTCGTGATGTGACGCAGCGACTCCTCCTCCGCCCCCTCGACGACGGAGGTCCGCTCGGGTCAGCGGTGCTCGCGCGCGACGACACGCGTCGGGAGCGCCGGGTACGCTGGCCGCCGAGCGAGGAGGGCGAGATGCAGCTGGGACGTGGAGCTCCGTCACGGTGGGCGACGATGGGATGGGTCGGAGCGTTCGCAGCGCTCGCGTTGCTCGCGGCCTGCACCTCGGCACCGACCCCGGCGATCCCGAGCGTGCCGCGCTACGTGGCGGATCCGTCCACCACCGGGGACTTCCAGGGCGCGGAGTCCGTGGCGCTGCCGGCGCCGAGCGCACTCGACGTGCCCTACCTGGCCGGTGGACTGGAGGGCTGCCCCAGCGGGTCGGACGAGTCGTGCCAAGGCGAGCTCTTCGGCACGACGTATCGCGGTTCGCACACCTTCGACCTGTACGAGCCGCCGGGGGCCGCCGGAGCCCCCCGCCCGGTGATCGTCTGGGTGCACGGCGGCTTCAGCGTGGCGGGCGACAAGTCCGGCCTCGGCGGAGCCGACTACCCCGCCGACCTCCTCGCCCGCCAGGTGCAGCGGGGTTGGACGGTGGTGGCGCTCAACTACCGGCTGAACGTGCCCGTGCCGGGTCCGAACGGACAGGTCTTCCCCACCGAGGCGGTGGCGGCCCAGGACCTCGACGTCGCCGTCCGCTACCTGAAGGCCCAAGCCGGCGAGCTTCGCCTCGATCCTCGTCGCATCGTGGTGTGGGGCCACTCCTGGGGTGCCTGGGCGGCCATGATGCAGGCGGTGGCAGCGGGGCAGCACGCACCGGCCTGGCTGCCTGCCGAGCTCGCCGGCCACTCGCCGCGGGTGGCCGCTGCGGTAGCCGAAGCGGGCCCGTCCGACCTCGCCCTCACGGTCCCCGTGGCCCTGGCGGAGGCGCAGCGCCAGGGCGAGCTCGTGGACATCGACCTGTCGTCGTTGGACCCGGCCCTGCTGGCCGCCCTCTCGCCGGTGGGCCACGTCGACCGTTCGGACTCACCGGTGTACGCCATCGCCGGCCCGCAGGACCCGCTCATCCCCATCGAGGATCCCGAGGGCATGGCCGACCGCTACGAGGCGCTGCAGCGTCCCGACCTGTACCGCCTCGACGTGGTCGACGACGCGGCGGGGGCGCCGGTGCCGTGGATGTGGCGCACCCACGTCCCCCATCCGGCGGCCAACCGCACCGAGCTCGAGCACTTCCTCGACGCAGCCCGCGGCTGAGAGCACCGCTCGCGGTGGCAGTCGGCGGCGGGGAGCGGTCCTGGTTCCCGGCGCTCCCGCGTTCGGACCACTCCGAGGCCCTGCGCACCGCAACGACCTGTCACGATGGGGGTAGAGCCCTACCGCTCCCGGGGGCTCTGCCGTCTCCGTGCGAGGAGGTCGACCCATGCCAGAAGCACTCGAAGCCCACATCGGCCCGGTCGACGCGTTCACCGTCACCCTCGAGCGAGATCCCTTGTTGCGCGCCACCATCGTGGCCATCGCCACCTTCGAGCGCACCCCTGACTGGCAGGTGCTGAGCGAGCGCGTCGAGCGCGCCACCCGCCTCAGCCCGCGGTTCCGAGAGAAGCTGGTGGAGTCGCCGTTGGGCCTCGCGCCGCCGAGGTGGGTGGTCGACTCGGAGTTCGACCTGTCGTTGCACCTCCACCGGGGCCGGGTCCACCGAGAGGGCGGGATGGACGACGTGATCGACTTCGCCCGCGTGGCCGGGCTGACCGCGTTCGATCGCGATCGGCCGCTGTGGGAGTTCACCCTGTTCGAGGACCTGCCGCAGGACCGCTCCGCGCTGGTGATGAAGATCCACCACGCGCTCACCGACGGCATCGGGGGGGTGGACCTCGCGGCGCACGTGGTGGACCTCGAACCCGAGCCGCCGGCGATGGGCGAGATGCCCGCGGCACCCCCCGTGAGAGCTCATGGCCTCGGCGAGCGGGTCGCGGAGACGGTGGGGTTCCACGCTCGGCGGACGATGGATGCGGCGGACGCGATGGCGAGGGGGGCGGCTCGCAACGCCGTGCACCTGGCGCGGGCGCCGATCGGCGCGGTGACCGGCGGCGTGCAGACGGGCGCGGCGATCGCCCGCTTCGTGCGGCCCGTGGTGCGGACCGGGTCACCGGTCATGACCGGTCGACGGACCCGTCACCACCACCTGCTGCTCGACGTGCCGCTCCAGCCGCTCATGGACGCGGCGCACGAGGTGGGCTCCACGCTCAACGACGCCTTCCTCGCCGCGGTGTCGATCGCCATGCACCGCTACCACGAGGTCCACGGGTCCGCGACCGACCACGTCAGGGTGTGCATGCCGGTCAGCGTGCGCACCGAGGGGGACGCCATGGGGGGCAACCGCATCACCCTGGAGCGCTTCGACCTGCCGGTGGGGGAGGCCACGGCGAAGGAGCGGATGACGGAGGTCAACCGGATCTGCACCGGCCTCCGAGCGGATCCGGCCATCCCCTACGCCTCGGCCATCGCCGGGGTGCTCAACCTCCTCCCGGTGGACGTCACGGCGGCGATGCTCAAGAACGTGGACCTGCTGGCCAGCAACGTGCCCGGGTTCGACGCGGACGTGTACGTGGGCGGCGCCCACCTGGAGTCGTTCCACGTGTTCGGTCCGACGCTCGGCTCGGCCGCCAACATCACGCTCATGTCCTACCGGGGCACCTGTCACCTGGGCGTCACGATGGACGTCGGCGCGATCGAGGATCCCGAGCGGTTCGGCGCCTGCCTCGAGGAGGCCTTCGCCGAGGTGGCGGCCCTCCGCGGGTGATCAGCGAGCGGACAGCCGTCGGTCAGGAGCGTCCCTCTACTCGACGCTGGCGTGAACCGGTTCGAGCTCGCGGCTGTCGCCGGGATCGTCCTGGTGGTCCTCGGGCGGTGCATGGCCTTCGACGTCCAGATCGGGAAGGATCCGGTCGAGCCAACCGGGCAGCCACCAGTTGCGATCGCCCAGCAGCTCCATGGTGCCGGGCACGAGCACCAGTCGGACGATCGTGGCGTCGAGGAAGATCGCGGTGGCGAGACCGACGCCCATCATCTTCATGGTGCGCTCGAACTCGAGCATGAAGCTGCCGAACACCACGACCATGATCGCGGCGGCTGCGGTGATGACCTTGGCGGTGGCGGCCAGTCCGTCCGCCACCGAGGTGCGGCTGTCGCCGGTGCGACGCAACTCCTCGCGCACGCGTGACAGGAGGAAGACCTCGTAGTCCATCGAGAGGCCGAACACCACGGCGAACAGCATCATCGGCACCCAGGCCTCGATGGGGCCCGGTTGCACCCCCGTGATGCTGCCGAGCCAACCCCACTGGAACATGGCGATGATCACGCCGTACGCGGCGCCGATGGAGAGCAGGTTCATGATCACGGCCTTGAGCGGTACCAGCAGCGAGCGGAACACGACCATGAGGAGCAGGAACGACAGGGCGAGCACGGCGCCGAAGAAGATCGGCATCCGCTCCGACATGTACGCCGACATGTCGGTGTTGGCCGCGACGAGTCCCGTGACCAGGACCTCGGCTCCCGCCGCGTCCTCGATCGGTGGCAGGACGTCGGAGCGAAGTCGGCCCACGAGCTCGGTCGTCGACTCGTCCTGCGGACCGCCTCTGGGGGTCACCAGCCAGCGCACCGCCGTCGGGTCCTCTACGTCGTCGGGCTGGGGGCCCAGCACCGATGCGACCTCGCCGTCGGCGGCCACGGTCTCGGTGACTGCCGACAGCGTGCCGACCTGCTCGGCATCCTCGACGGGAGCGACGAGGTAGACCGGCCCGGTCGAGCCTTCCCCGAAGCCCTCCGAGACGAGGTCGTAGGCCTGCTTGGTCGTGGTGTCATCAGCGAAGTTGCTCTCGTCGGAGAAGCCGAGTCGGAGCTGCAGGACCGGGATGGCCAGCACCAGGAGCAACGCGGAGGCGGCCAGGGTCGCCGTCCACGGGCGCCGCTGGATGACCCGGCTCCACCGGTAGGCGAGGGTCTCGTGGCGCGGTCTGGACGCGCGGTGGGGCACCTCCTGCTTGAGCGGTCCCAGGAAGAAGCCCAGGACGATCGTGGCCAGTGCCAGCACGAGGCCGACGCCGGTGAGTGCGGGGATCCCCAGCCCTGCCCCCACCAGGGCGAGGGCGACGAAGCCGGCGGCCACGAGACCACGCCACTTGGTGCGCTCGATGTTCTCCCCCGCGAAGCCGAGCAGTGCGGGGAGCAGGGTGACCGCAGCCACCACCGTGGCGGCCACGGTCAGCGAGGCGGTGATGCCGAGCCCGCCGATGAAGGGGATGCCCATCAGGAGCATCCCCAGCAGCGAGATGACCACGGTCGCACCCGCGAACACGACCGATCGGCCGGCGGTGTCCATGGCGATGGCCACCGACTCGCGCACGTCGTGGCCGTGGTGGAGCTGCTCGCGGTGGCGGGTCACGATCAGCAGCGCGTAGTCGATGCCGACACCGAGGCCGATCATGAGGCCGACGAACGGGGCGAAGTCGGGGACCTGCAGCACGTAGCTGGCGAGGATCACGAAGGCGCCGCCCATGCCGATGCCGAACAGGCCGACTGATACCGGCAGGCCCATGGCCAGCACCGATCCGAACGCGACGATCAGGATGATGATGGCGAACGCGAGCCCGAACAACTCGGCCGACGGCTGCTCGAACTCGGCGAAGAGCAGTCCTCCCATCTCGACGCGCACACCGTCCACGTCGGGAACCTGCTCGCGGATCTCCTTGGCGATCTCGCCGGCGCGGGTGAAGTCGATGTCCTCTGGCAGGTTGACGGTCGCGTAGGCGATGCGACCGGCCGCGTCGCCCTGACCGGCGATCTGGAACCCGCCGCCGTCGTCGTAGGGGCTCTGGACTGCGGTCACGTCCTGGATCTCGGCCACCTCGGCGAACAGCCCCTCCATGGCGGCCCGCACCTCGGGGTCGTCGACTCCCTGTTGGGCCTCGAAGACGATCTGGCCGGACTGCGGCGAGCCGCTGCCGTCGTCGAACGCCGATTCGACCAGCGTGAAGCCCTCCGTCGACTCGAAGCCGTCGAGGGAGAAGTCCTGGCGGTAGGAGTCCCCGATCCCGCCGGCGATGACGTTGACGAGGATCAGCGAGCCGACCCACAGCACCACCACGACCCAACGGCGGTCGTGGCACCACGACCCGAGACGACCGAACATGCTCACCCCTTCGCAGCCGTGAGGTCGGTTGCCCCCGGCGACCGCAGCGCACATCTTGCACCGTGGGATCGACCGGTCGCGGTCAGGGCGGGTTCGGAAGCCCCGATCTCCGCTGGGGGCCGTCCGCGGGTGATCAGCCGGCGGTCGACCGGGTGGCGGCGGACAGCCCCGCTCGCCGGCCGAAGAAGGTGCCGTCACCCAGCGAGATGCCGCTCACGTAGCCGGTCCCGGCGATGCCCTTGGTGGTGCGACCGGCCGCGAACAGGCCGGGGATGGCCGTGCCGGTGGCGTCGAGCACGGCGCTGTCGGTCGAGGTGTGCAGGCCACCGAGGGTGAACCCGGCGTACCAGCTCCGCTCCAGGCCGATGTCGATGACGCCGTAGGGAGGCTCCAGCGGGATCACCCAGTCGGATGACTTGTGGAACTCGGGATCGGAGCCCTGGGCGGCGTGCTCGTTGTAGCGCTCGAGGGTGGCGGCCAGCGATCCCGAGGGCAGGCCGATCTCCGACTCGAGCTCCTCGGCGGTCTCTGCCACCCACTGGGGCTGGTACCCGGCGTTGTTCAGCACGAAGCTGTCGTCGGAGTGCACGAAGTACACCTCGGCGTTCTGGTTGAACAGCGCCTCCTTGCCGATGCGACCGAAGTAGGTGTCCTCGTTGATGAAGCGCTCCCCCTTGGCGTTCACCAGGATGCCCCGCACGATCGGCCGTGGCGGGGTGATCGGTGTGGCCACCTCCATCTCGTGCATCTCGAGCACCGCGGCACCGACGCCCTGGCCCATGCGGATCCCCCGGCCGTCGTCGTGCTGGGTGCCGAGGGGCACGTTGGCCTTGAGCGCGGTGGGGCAGTACTGCGCCAGCATCGGGTGGTTGAACATGAACCCGCCGGCGGCGAGCACCACGCCCCCACGTGCCCTCAGCAGTCGGGTCGCTCCGTCGACGCTGGCTTCGAGGCCGACCACCTCGCCGCCCTCGACGACCAGCCGCTGGGCGGTGGCGTCGGTGATCACCTGTGCGGGGGTGGCGGCCACGGCGGCCAGCAGGTGCTGCATGAGGAACCCGCCGGCGGCTCCGGGGATCCGCGGGTGGTGGCCGCGGGGCACCGGCGGGGCCACCTCGGTGAACGGCCAGGAGTCCTCGCCCCCGGAGTAGAAGAGACCGGACAGGTCGGAGGGCTCCATGTCGTGCTCAGGGTGGAACTGCCCCTCGAAGGGCACCCCGTGGGCGACGAGCCAGTCGAAGTGCGCCACGCTGTTGTCGCAGTAGGCACGCACCTTGGCCTCGTCGGTGCCCGGGCCGCAGGCAGCCATGAGGAACGCCGCCATGGCCTCGGGGGTGTCGGAGTACCCGCAGGCGATCTGCACGGCCGTGCCCCCGCCGAGGTAGATGATCCCCCCCGACATGGCCGAGGTGCCGCCGCCCATGGCGGCGGACTCCAAGGCGATCACCTCTGCGCCGGCCTCGGCGGCCTCGATCGTGGCGGCCGCGCCAGAGGCGCCGAGGCCGACCACCACCACGTCGGCCTCCATGTCCCAAGCCGGGACCTCACCGGCGTGCAGCGGTTCGATCGGTGCGACGTCGGTGGGCAGGCCGCCGCTTGGTGCATCGGTGTTCGCCATCCGCGCAGCATAGGCATCCAGGGGGCGGGCGCCCGAAGCCGAGGGGAGCGGTGCCCCGCCCGCGGTGGGAGAGCTGCTCCTGTTCGCGATGATTTCGGGGCGGCCGACCCGTCTCCACCTCGTCAGCCCATCAGCCAGGCCAGGAGGCCCTCATGTCCATGCACCCCTACCTGTTCTTCACCAACACCACCCGCGAGGCGATGACCCGCTACCAGGAGGTCCTCGGTGGCCAGCTCGACATCATGTCGGCGGCCGAGCTCCCGGCAGGCGAGGAGATGCCCTTCGAGGTGCCGGAGGACTTCGTGATCCACGCCGCGCTCACCTTCGGCGACGGCGACCTGTTGATGGCCTCGGACGACCCCACCGGGGACGGCGCCGGGGTCAAGGGGGCGGCGCTCAACCTCACCCTCGCCGACGCTGCGGAGGCCCGCCGGATCTTCGAGGAGCTCCTGGATGGCGGACAGGTCGAGATGCCCCTCGGCGAGACCTTCTGGTCGCCGCTGTTCGGTTCGGGTGTCGATCGCTTCGGCGTGACCTGGATGGTCAACGTCGCCGCCGAGGGCTGAGCGATGCCACGGATCATCACGAACCTGTGGTTCGACTCCGAGGCGCTCGAGGCGGCGGAGCACTACTGCTCGATCTTCCCCGACTCGGCGATCACCCGGGTGGCCCACTACACCGAGGCCGGGCCCGGCCCGGTGGGCAGCGTCGTCACCGTCGACTTCCACCTCGACGGCACCCCGTTCACCGCCATCAACGGCGGTCCGCAGTTCCCCTTCACCGAGGCGGTCTCCCTGCTCGTCGACTGCGCCGACCAGGAGGAGGTCGACCACTACTGGGCAGCCCTCTCCGAGGGCGGGGAGACGAGCCAGTGCGGTTGGCTCAAGGACCGCTACGGCCTGTCCTGGCAGGTGTGCCCCGACGAGCTGGCCGAGCTGCTGACCGACCCTGATCCGGCGCGGGTCGAGCGGGCGACGCGGGCCATGTTGGCCATGACCAAGATCGACGTGGCGGCGATGCGAGCCGCGGCCGACGGCGACGGGGTGGGCGAGGCGTGATCGCGTCCGAGCTGGGAGCGCTCGACGAGCTCTGCCGGCTGGCGCTGGCGGCGCGTCGCTCGGGATGCCGCATCCACCTCGACGGCGCCGACGGAGCGCTGCGGGCGCTGAGGGACCTGGCAGGCCTCGGCGACGTGCTCCCCGACTGCCCGAACTCCGTGGCGCGTCGGCGTGACCGGCCGGACGCGGGGGCCGTTCCGCCCGCCGGGGAGCGATCGTGAGCGAGGTGGCCGAACCCACGACCTCCCCGTCGGTCGACGAGTTGGAGACCCACCGACGAGTGCTCACCGGGTACTGCTATCGGATGCTCGGCTCCGCCTCGGAGGCCGACGACGCCGTGCAGGAGACGATGGTGAGGGCGTGGCGGGCCGCCGAGCGGTTCGAGGGACGGGCGAGCGTGAGGTCGTGGCTCTTCCGCATCGCCACCAACGTGTGCTGCGACATGGCACGAAGCCCTCAGCGCCGGGCCCGGCCGATGGATCTGGGTCCCCGCCGGACCCCCGACCCGGTGCACCTCGACCACGTGCTGGTCGAGGGCAGCTGGATCACACCGGTCCCCGACTCGGCGGTGATCGACCTCGGCGGGGATCCGGGCGAGGTCGCCGTCGCCCGGGACTCGATCCGCCTGGCGTTCGTCGCCGCCCTCCAACGGCTCCCGGCGAAGCAGCGCGCGGTGCTCGTGCTCTGCGACGTCCTGCGATGGTCGGCAGCCGAGGTGGCCGACCTGTTGGAGACCTCGGTCGCGTCGGTCAACAGCGCTCGGCAGCGGGCGCGCGCCACGCTGGCCCGCTCGACGCCGATGGGCCGCACACCACCGCTGTCCGACGAGCAGCAACGCCTGCTGGAGCGCTACGTCGACGCGTTCGAGCGCTACGACATGGACAGCCTGGCAGCACTCATGCGCGACGACGTGGTCCAGACGATGCCGCCCTATGCCATGTGGCTCCAGGGGGTGGACGACCTCATCGCCTGGTACCTCGGCGCGGGGATCGAGTGCCGGGGTTCACGGTTGCTGCGGGGCGAGGCCAACGGTTGCCCGGCGTTCGCCCAGTACCGCATCGATCCCGCCGGCGGCCATGCGCCCTGGGCGCTCCAGGTGCTCGAGCCGGCAGGTGGACGCATCGCCGCCATCCACGCCTTCCTCGACACCGCCGACTTCGAGCGGTTCGGGTTCCCGCCGCACCTCGATTGACGTCGTGGGATAGGTGACCGAGCCTGGACGTGACGGAGGTGTCATCCCGCGGAGTACCTTCTGGATGTGGAGATCGGGGGAGGCGCAGCGGCATGATCCGGGCGGCCGTCGGGACCGTCGTCGTGCTCGGCTGCGTCGTCGGGTGCTCCGAGCGGCCGGTCGATGAGGCCGACGCACGTGTCGAGGCACCGGCGAGGACCGTGGAAGCGGGTGTGGCCTCGACGGACTGGGTGACCGAGGCTGCCCTGGCGGTGAGTCGCTACCGCGAGGATCCCCGAGGTTCCGCGGCGGGCGGGCTCGCCGCCGTTGCCGGGGCGTTGCCGCGCCTGCAGGTGGCCTTCGACGCCGGCGGGTCGGTGGTGTCGGCGGCGGCCCTCGACGGCCGACGGGCCATGGTGGCCTTCGACGACGGTCGGGTGGGGCTGGTCGACACCCTCAGCGGTCGGGTCCAGGACATGGGCGACCTCGGGGCCGACGTGGCCGTGGCATCGGACCACACCCGTGACCGTGACAACGACGCGTTCGTGCTGGCCGATGGTGTCCTGTGGCGGATCCCGATCGCCGGTTCGGCAACGCGCCAGGAGCTCCACCGTTGGCCGGAGGCCACCGCCGTGACCGCCACCTCGGGCCGGGGCCGGGTCGGCGGGGGCAGCTACGTGGTGCTCGGCGGGTCCGACGGCACGGTACGGGTGCTCGATGCTGACAACGGCGCCGTGGTCGGGGAGTTGCCGACGAGCGGCTCGGCGGTCACCTCGGTGGCGGTGTCGCCGTGGACCGCCGACATCATCGCTCGCTACGAGGACGGCTCGGCCCAGCAGTGGCAGCACGACCTCGATGGTGGTTGGATCCCGCTGCGCACCCACGCAGGAGCTCCGGGAGCGGGTGGCGTGGCGTACCGCCCCGACGGTGGTGCGGCCGTGCTGTGGGGTGTGGGTGGGTCGGCGGTCCTGTCCGAGGACCTGGCCACGGTGGAGTGGAGCAACCCCGATCCGTCGCGGGTCGCGGCGTACTCGCCGGACTCGTTCCGGCTGGTGACGGTCGAAGCCGACGGCAGCGTCGTGGCCCGCACCAACGGCGGCGAGGTGGCCGACGTCATGTCGAAGGGTGATGCCACCGTGGCGCTGTTCGTGGGCGCCGACCGGGTCGTGCAGTTCGACGCGGACGGCACGGCGTTCGTGTTCACCTACTCCAGCGGGACCGCGCTCGACGCCGAGGCGACGCCGGAGGCGATCGCCCGCTGGCTGTGCACGCTTCCCGCAGTGCGGGAGAGCGCCGATCTCGAGCCCGGTGCCTGCACGGTCTGACGGACGCGACCGTTCCTGGAACGTCGATCGCCGACGGCACCCCGGGCCGTAGCTGGCGGTGGGCCGGCCGCGGCGGGGCGGTCACCAGACGCCGAGGTCGGCGCACTCCTTGTCCTTGGCGCCGTTGAGCTCGATCGGCATGGTGGGCCCACCGCTGGAGTTCACGACGTCACGGGGCTCTCCCTCGAGCAGGGTGGTGACGCCGTCGACGGTGAGCCGCTGCATCTCGAAGGACGGCCAGCAGTCCCGCTCGACGGTGAAGGTGTGGTCGGCGAAGAGGTCGATGCGGGCCTCGTGGGTCATGCGGGGCACGTTGCGGCTGGCGTCGCGCTCGGAGTAGTTGAACTCGATGCGCAGCACCTCGTCGCCGGCGACGCTGGTGACGTAGGCGTTCACGTAGGGCACCGACTCCTCACCTGGCAGGTACCACTGTCCGGTCAGGGCCCGGCATTCGGCGTCCAGCTCCAACGCCATGATGAGTGGCTGCTCACCGCAGGACTTCCAGTCGGTGCGAAAGCGCGTGGAGTACGGGGCGTCGGTCTCCACCACCGGTGCCGGTTCGCCGACGCAGACCTCGGGGCCGCTGAACGGTGTGGTGCTGCACGTGTCGCGCGCCGATGCGCTGACGGTCTGCTGGTCGAGATCCACGCGGACGAACAGCTGGGAGCGGAGGGGGTCGACGCGGTCCTCGCCGGAGAACCCGCGGGCGTCGCCGATCCACCGGGTGTCGCACCAGTCCTGGCCGAACGGCAGCGCGGCGGCGACCGGCGCGGACAGGCACATCCGGTGGTCGGGCGCGGGCACGAACATGGCCATCTCGATCGCGCCGCCGGCATCGACGAACGCCGGCGGGAGCGCCACCGACTGGGTGTCGGAGGCGATCCCGGTGCGCTGCAGGCTCGGCGCCGGGGGCGCCACCGGCGGAGCCGTCGTCGCCGGTGCGCCATCGAGGCGTGTGAAGGTGAAGGCGGAGATCGCCGCGATCACCCCCACTCCGAGGACCCCTGCCGCCACCTTCGCCGCTCTGCGCCGGCGGGGCCGTCGGTGTCCGAGCGGTTGGGGCGGGGACGACGAGGGCGCCACCGAGCGGAGCGCGTCCGCGAAGGCGGCGGTGGAGGCGAACCGGTCGGCGGGCTTCGGTGAGCATGCCGTCGCCAGCGCTTCGACGAGGGCGACCGGTGCGCCGGCCGCGAGGAGGTCGGCGAAGGGGAACACGGCGTTGCGGATGCCGTCGACCAGGCCGGCGAGGCCCGGGTCGTTGTCGACGACGTCCTGCACGATCCTGCACTGGCACGACATCGACTTCGACCGCTCGACCATCACCATCCGCAGGTCGCTCGCCGAGGTCGGCTGGGACCTGCAGTTCACCGACGTGGAGGCCCGCACGGCACGCCGGACCATCAGCGTCTCCCGCCAGGTCCTCGACGCGCTCCGCCGCCACCGAGAAGCTGCCGAGGAATCCGCCGCCGAAGGCGGCGACGTGTTCGACCCAAAGGGCCTGGTGTTCGCCGGGCCCGACGGCGGGCCGATCCACCCCGAGTACGTCACCTGCGCCTTCGACCGGCTCGTCGCCAAGCACAGGATGCCCCGCATCCGCTTCCGCGACCTGCGCCACACCCACGCCACCCTGCTGCTGCGTGAAGGCGTCCCGGTCAGGGTCGTATCCGAACGCCTCGGCCATGCCAGCCCGGGCTTCACTCTCAACGTGTACCAGCACGTCCTCCCCGGCATGCAGGCTGAGGCGTCAGAGGTCTTCGAACGGCTCCTCGACGCTGCGATCAGCTGATCGCCGGGCGGAGCACCGCGACCGAGTTGACCAACCCAACGGCCTCGAGCCCGTCGAGAAGCTCGCTCGCCGTCATCGGCGGGTTCACGAGCCCGGCGGCTTGGGTCTCGACGACATCGACGACGACGTCGAGATCGTCGCTGGCCAGCTCGAGCACGAAGTCATCGGTGGACACCACACGCAGTCCCTCGGGGATCCGCTCGGCCGGGAAGTCGTCGAGGTTGTCGGTGACGAGAAGCGAGGCTCCTGCGGTCACCGCGGCTGCGAGCACGTGACGATCGTCGGGGTCGGGCAGGTCGAGCCCCGCGATGCGGTCCTCGTGGCCGGTGACGACCGCATCTGGGAGGGCTGTCGACATGAGCTGTCGCGTGCGAGACAGTTGTTCCTGGGCGAGATCCGGCCGGTTCTCGAGCAGGTTGTCGAAGCACTCGTCGAGGATCTGCTCGCTCCAGCGCCCCTGGTAGAGGCCGGCGATCGCAAGCCGGATGAGCAGATCCCGCAACCGAGCCGGGTACAGCACGTTGGCGTCCAACAACGCCACCGGTCTCGGCATGCGGGTCAGTAGATCCCGAGCCCTTGGGCCTCTGCGGCGAGCGCGTTGACGGCATCGAGGCGTCGGGCCTGGTCGACCTCCCGGTACAGGAGCACGTCGGCGAGCTTCAGCCGGCGGCGAGTGCCGACCTTACGCGACGGGATCTTGCCCCGGTCCACGAGCCCGACCAGGTAGGGACGCGAGACGTTGAGGAGGTCCGCGGCCTGTTGGGTGGTGATCTCCTCGTCATCGGCTATCACCCGCACGTGCTCGCCACGACGGGCGTGGTCGAGCACCTCCGCCAGCACGCGCACGACCGATTCGGGCACCTCCACCGGCTCCCCCCGGCGTCCCCGTGGCATCACCACGACCCGACCCTTGGCGAGCGCGCTCGCGGCCGCGTCGGCCTGCTCCACCTCGGACTGGATGCTCATGGTCGCCTCCCTTTGAGCGAAGCAAACGAAACCAACGAAGTGAGTGTACGCCGAGCCACCCGTTGGCGACACCCTCTCATCGAGCGCCGTTCGTGCCATCCAGGTGCGAGCAATCACAGCCCGTACCACCCCGTCCCAACCGGTCCGCTGGAAGACCCGTAGAAGTCGGCCCTCCCCGAATGCGCAAGAGGCGGCCTCCGGAACCGGGGACCGCCTCGGAC
The DNA here is from genome assembly GCA_964420125.1 of uncultured Microthrixaceae bacterium. Classification (GTDB taxonomy): domain Bacteria; phylum Actinomycetota; class Acidimicrobiia; order Acidimicrobiales; family Microtrichaceae; genus CAYQQQ01. Next base: position 36,586 of record CAYQQQ010000012.1, on the reverse strand, counting down.
CAGCACATCGGTACAGCGCGCTCGGAGGGACTCGAACCCCCAACCTTCTGATCCGTAGGGCTTCGAACAGAGGTTCGGCGGGTGACGGCCCATGCCGGAACGTGCCGTGTTCTCAAGGGTTTCGGGCGCTCGGCCGGACCTGGCGGCACCCCCTGGAACCGCCCGTGACGGACCGTTCTGATACATCCCTGATACATAGCGCCCCGCTGGCCAGCCGCGAGCAGAACTCGCAGACCGCCCTCGACCGTCTCGCGGCGATGGTCAGGACGTGGCACTCGCTCCGGGTCGGCCAGCCCGAGATATTCAAGGTATCGAGGGTTTATCAAGAGTGGAGCCTGTCGAGCTGCGGATACGAGTAGGTAGATTTCTCGTATCGAGCAGGTTATCCTCTCGATCATGGAGCGGGACCGCTTGGAGGATGCGCTGGAGACGCTGGGCGAGCTCCTTGCCGAGCGCGGGCAGGATGTCGGGCTTCTCGTGATCGGGGGCAGCAGTCTGCTGCTGCTCGGCTACATCGAACGACCGACCGCTGACGTCGATGTCGTCGGCCTTGTCGAGCCTGCCGGCTACGGGAAGGCAGACGTGCTCCCGCTGTTCCTCGCCGACGCTGTCGGCGAGGTCGGCCGAGCGCTTGGTGTGGGCGATCGGTGGTTGAACGTCGGACCGGCCGGGCTGATCGACTTCGGACTGCCGGACGGGATCGCGGACCGGGTGACCGTTCGTCGGTACAGCTCGCTCGAGGTCCACCTGCCGGCACGCGAGGACTTGATCTGCTTCAAGCTCTACGCCCTGGTCGACCAGGGCCCGCGCAGCAAGCACATGGACGACCTTCGTGCGCTGGCTCCCTCCTGGGACGAGCTCGTGGTGGCGGCCCGGTGGACCCGCACCCACGATCCCTCCGTTGGGTTCCTCGGTGAGCTGCGGGGGGCGCTGGCGCTCTTCGACGTGGAGGTCGGCGATGCCGACCTCTAGGCACGTCCGCCGCCGTCCTGCCGCCAGGTTCGCCGAGCAGGCGACCGCGCTGGCCTGGGGCGCGTGGGTCGAGCTCGGGGTGTCGGGCTGGACCGAGACCCACAGCGACTGGGCGATCGACCCCGAACCACTGCTCGTCTTCACCGCCTTCCTGGGCGACGAAGACGCACGGCTGCGAGATGAGGCCACTGACTGGTGCGTGCGGAACTGGCGATACGTCTCCAAGACGCGGCTCAGGAACCTCGTGCGGGATCAGCCACCGGCGGCGCGAAGCGCGTTCGGGGCCTTCGCCGCGACCGTGGGCGAGCACGCCGGCGTCGTCTGGCCCTACTCGACCGAGCCTCGTCGGTTCACGGTGACGGGCCGATCGTCAGCGCCGCAGCTCGACAAGCCGTCGATGGTCTGGCTCCGTCTACGAGCCATGTTCGGCATCGGTGCCCGCACCGAGATCCTGCGCTACTTCCTCTCCCATGATGATGGTCGGTCGAGCACGGCGACCATCAGCACGGCCACCAACTACACCAAGCGAAACGTCGCCGAGGAGTGCGAAGCGCTCGCGCGGGCCGGAGTTCTGACCGTCAGGCCGATGGGCAATCGGTTCTACTACTCGCTGGCAAGGCGGGCCGAGCTCGAGGCCTTCGTCGGGTCGATGCCGGCCGTCACACCGAACTGGATCGCCATGTTCGGCATCGCCCGGCAGCTCGTGAGCCTCGAGTCCGCCGCAGAGATCGGGACGACTCGCACCCTCGCCGTCAAGGCTCGCAGCGCCATCGACGAGATGGAGGAGGATCTCAACGAGCTCGAGATCGACCCACCGCGCTCCGATCTCACGGGAGAGGACCTCTGGCCCGCCGTCCGATCCCTCGGCAACGAGACCCTCGGCGAATGGTCGCTCGGCCGCTCGCACTTGTCACCCCGCAGACGGCGGACCAGTCGATCCGGGATCCGCCGCATCTCCTGATCCCTCGTGCGGGCTTCTCGCTAGTCGAGCAGGCCCTCGACCGTGGATGGCCGCCACCTGACGGTCCCGAGACATCGGACCACCAGTCTGGTGCACCCATCGACGAGGCCGACCGACCAGCGGCGCCGGTCTACACCGCTCTGACCTTGGACTTCAGCGCGCTCGGAGGGACTCGAACCCCCAACCTTCTGATCCGTAGGCGGTCCCGACGGGTCCGGTTGGTGTTGTCGAGTGACGTTCTACCAGGTCAGGTGGGGCGTGCGTTCCAGCAGCTGTTGGCGAATCCGGCCTGATGTCGCCTCGTAGATTGCCAAGGGGATTGCCAGGCTCGAGCCCCTGCCGACCGCTTGGGCGTGTCGTCAGGCTCTCCGACGAGCTCCACCGCGAGGCTGTCCCGTGGCGCTACCAAGACCACGCCGCTTCGGCCGTATCGTGGTGCCGGTGCCGGACGAAGACGCTGATGCTCACGAGACGTACCGGCGCGTCGGTGATCGGCTGCGTGACCTCGACTCTCGACTGCAGGACGTTGACAGCGTGCGGGACTCGACAATCGAGTCGGAGATGCTGCGGCTGCATGACGAACTGGACGAACTCGGGCTACTTCAACTCCTTACACCGGGGGAGTTGGTGCCGATCTCGCCCGACAACCTTCCCGATACTCTCAGCGATCGGGCGGGAGTTGCTGCTGTTCGGACCACGCTCCGCACGCTGGCAAGACTGGCTAGCGCGAGAGCGACTCTAGGGCCGGAGGGTTGGCAGTCCTCTGACTGGGACGTGCTTGTCGTCCGTCGGGACGGGGTCGCCCCCTCGCACGCTTTTGTCCGCGAGTTGTGCTTCGAGTTGGGCAACCAATGGAACCTTGCCGCCTTCTACGCGCCCGACCGTGTACGTCCCGCCGAAGAGAGCGTCTATCCGCCCGCCGGTGTGACTGCGACGAACGACCCGTCCTTCCGTGAGTGGACGCTGTCATGGGGAGGAGCGCTCCTGTGGTGGGAGGAGGGCCCAGAATCCCTACGGCTGCGACTTGAGAATGCATCCGTGAGCGGGGACACTGAGGAGTTCGGCTACAGCGATATGCTGGCTGCCGCCCATCGCGCGGCGGAACTCATCGCCGAGGGCCTTCCGGAGCTTGACGCCGCTGCTGCACAAGTTCGCGACGCGTCCATCACCATCGGGGAGCACCGCGCACTTGAGGCGACGCTCCGCATTGTTGTCGAGCAGTCCGAGACCGTGATGCTGAGCGCCGAGGATCAATCTCAACTCCAGGTACTGATCGAGACGCTCCAGCTCCAGCTGCGGGCCCCGGTCCCAGACCGCCCAATCATCGGGCGGGTTCTCCGAGGACTGGCCACGTTGGCCGGCGGCGCTCTGCTGGGCGTTGCCGGGAACTACCTCGCCGACCTGCTCAAGCGTTTCGGAGTTCCCTGGCCCTAGCCCTGCCGTCGCCGCGTTGGTCAGAGGCGAATCGCAGGCAGGGATAGAGGAGCGCTAGCAGCGACACGCTGCGAACGACGGAGGCAGGTGGTGCGGCAGCGCACCGCGAGCGCTGGCTCCCGTCCATCAGTCGGAGAGCGGGTGGTAGCCCGGTACCTCTGTGTGTGGAGTATCGAGATAGACCTTCGCCTCCACCGATGAGAACCTGCCGTGGGCCCAGCGCACCTCGACGTGGCCCTTCGTCTCGTGGAGAGCACCGCCGCTCCTCTCGGCGACCTCTGCAGTCCAGTCCACTCGGGGCTGACCCGCCGCTGACGGGATGATCGCCAATCCCTTCAGGGTGAACTGCTGTCGCCAGTCCCACGGAGTGCCGATGCGAAGCCGCAACGGACCGGCGTCCGAGGATCCAAGGACGAAGTACGGCGCCGGGCTCAGACGAAGCAGCCGCCACATCATCTCCTCACGGCGCGCGGCGGTCGGGAGCTGTTCGCGCCAGCGATTGGCGGACGCCGTTGCCACCTCAAGCGAGAACTCCGGCCAAAGGGGCGCAAGGCGTGCGGGCCACTTGCCCCGGCAGGCGTCGCGGATCCGCCACACGTGGCCTGACTGCAGATCCTGCGCAGCGGAGGGCAGTAGGTGCTGGCCCACGTGACGTCTCACGCATGAGTAGAAGTGTTCGTAAGCTTCGGGAGCGCAGGTTGCATACCAGGATCCGTGGCTCCCGCCGGCTGTCCGGTCGGCGAGGCGCCGATCAAACAGATTGGCGGGCGAGCTATTGGAGAGGATCTTCGACTGGTACTTGCAGCTCACGAGGTACACGTGATCCACCCGGAGGTCCGCTGGGATCAGATCGAACCCGGGGGGTTGATGTGGGCCCTTCCATTCGACGACGGCCGGGAGCCGGCCACGGAGGCCGTCCTCCGACCGGAGGAACAGTTGTCCGTTTTCCCAGGAAGCTGCGAAGGCTTCAGAGTGGAGGTCGTTCGATCGGGCGGCATCGAGTCGTGCCCAGTGGTCGGCAGTCACGTTCCTGATCGCCTCGGGACGAGTGGCGAGCGCTTCGTCGACGGACTCGAGCCCAAGCATGCCGAGCCCGGTGACGATTTCGGTGATCTCGGTCAGAAGCTCGGGCATCGCTCACACACGGCTGACGTGGACCATCGAGTCGTTCAGGATCATTGCAGCGGTGTGCTGGCCGAGTTCGCCAGTGAGGATCGCCACCACCGACCGGACCAGGTCTTCGGAGAACGGATGCTCCGCGTACGCCTCGATGAGCATGACGTCCTCGAACATCTCGCCCCCGACAGGATCAACCCAGGTCCCGACTCCCGGCTGGATCGTGGAGCCGCCAGCGAAGTCGGCGAGTAGCCGCCTAATTCGCTCGCCGCCGGCGTCTCGTTTCCGTTTGGCCAGTTTGGATCCATCCGCATGCTTGCTCGGGAGGAAGACCTTCAGACGGAAGGGCATGACCGTGACATCAAGGCTCGCGCGTGCTGGCAGAACCGACTTGACCTCGGTCACTGGAACCGTGATCTCCAGCTCAGACCCCAATTCCCGACTCGTGACTCCGCTGTAGAGTCGAGACGCTGAGCGAAGACCGGGAAGCGGACGGTCGACCGGGGCGTCTGCGTACAGCCTTAGCCTGGCCTTGCCCTCGGTTGAGAGCATCTCCACAGCGTCGAAGAACGTCTGGGCGGCGGCGCTCAGCGCCTTGTGCCCGCCAGATCCTCGCTTCGGGAGGTTCGTCGTCATCAGGACGAGGTGGTCAACGCCCGCCTGGTGCAAGACGTTGGCCCGTCCGAGCGTCTTCCACATCGTGTCCGTGCGGATGAGCCCGGCCCGAGACGACGTGAAGGCCCCGGAGACGTCGAAGTACCAGTCGCGACCGTGCTTGTCCTCGGCGATGTAGTTCACGGTCAGCCCGAGGTCGTTGAGCCTCTCGTTCGATCGGAGCTTGCTGAAGCCGCACCCACGCAGGATCCGGCCAGCGATCGCGTGTGCCTGGCGCCCCTCCTCGCCGGCCCGTCGCTGGAAACCTTCATCCTGCGTCACAGATCAACCACGCCGGCTCATGTCCGCCGATGTAGGAGGCTGACGCTGCAGCGCAGCGCGGCGCGCGCGTCCGCCAAGAGGGCGTGCTCTTCGCTGAACAGCTCCGCTTCAGCCTCCCGTCGCTCTGCCCGAGCCCGGTACTCGTGGAGCTCGACGACGAGGTAGCCGGAAGCGATGTCACTCAGATTCACGAGCAGCGCGCGTGTGCTCAGGTCGATCAGCTGGCGATCCTCTGCCGCGGCAGCGAGCATCTCGAGGGAGTTGGTGTTGCCTGGCAGATCGGGATCATCAGGCAGCATCCTGAGCAGGCCGGCAAGCTGTTGCAGGCAGAAGGCGTACCCTGCCACGACGGTCGCTGCGAAGTAGCCGTAGATCCAAGTGGCCTTGACGTCGTCAAACAACCACTCCGCAGCGCGTCCGCTATAGCCGATGACGTCGTCGCCAATGAGAGAGTTGAGTTCAACGAGCCTGGTGGCTCGGTCGGCGTTGTCGCGGTGATCGACCTGGGCGACGATGTCGGATGCCTCGTGCAGGTCCACTCGCTGTCCTCAGTCGGTGGCAGCCAGCGCAGTCGTCCCGTGGACTGCGTACGAGTGCAGGCGATCATGGTCCTCGGGCCGTAGCAACTCGATGAGGTCGAAGACCGGCCCGTTCGGTCTGCGCATCACGGCGAGAGCCTGAGCCCCAGCGGTGCCCTTCGCCGGTGCATCCGTGGTCAGTAGGACGAGTGGAATCCCGAGTCTGCTCTCATGAACGACGCCTGCCTTGCCGAGGGACTTCCACAGCGTGTCCGTGCGGCGAAGCCCAGCACGGCTCGACGTGAAGGCACCCGAGACATCGAAGGCCCAGTCTTCTCCGGTTTGGTCCTCAGCAACGAAGTTCAGGACCACGCCTGTTCCTCTCGGCTTCACGTTCTCGCGAATGTTGTTGAAGCCACAGCCTTCGAGTAGGAGACGAGCAAGGTCCTTTGCCTGTCGGCCCTCTCGGACCGCCCGAGCTTGGAAGTCTTCGCTGGGATCGGCTGCGCCTACTGCAGGTAGTTCGACCCGGAAACGCCCACCCCCGCTCGACTCGGACGCTCGGCGTGAACGCTCCTCCTCGATTCGGCGCTCGGCCGCGCGAACGTAGTCTTCGTCTGTGTCGAAGCCGATGTAGTGCCGTCCCGTCCGAACGGCTGCAACCGCTGAACTCCCCGACCCCATGAACGGGTCGAGGATGACGTCTCCCTCGTACGTGTAGAGCTCGATGAGACGCTTCGGGAGCTCGACCGGGAACGGTGCCGGATGTCCCACCCGAGTGGCGCTCTCCGGAGCGATCTCCCAGAGGTCAGTCGTCGCCTCCATGAACTCGTCGCGAGAGATGGTGACGGTGGACGGGAGTCCATCGTCGGCCCGCTTCGTGGGAGTCCGTGCGCGATCGAACCGGCCCTTGCTCGCGATCACGATGCGCTCGGTGATATCACGAAGCACCGGGTTGGCCGGGCTCTGGAACGTTCCCCAAGCACAGGATCCGCCGGCAGCCCGTCCTTTCCACCAGATCACCTCGCCCCGCAGCAGCAGGCCGAGGTCCTGGAGGATCGTTGTTACATCCGCCGACAACGATCGGTAGGGTCGCCGCCCAAGGTTCGCCACGTTGACGGCAATTCGACCGCCCGGCTCGAGCACCCGTTTGCACTCTGCGAACACATCGTGGAGGAGTTCGAGGTACTCGAAGTAGGTTGCCGGAACGCCATCCACTCCGAGACTCTCCTCGTACTGCTTCCCAGCGAAGTACGGGGGCGATGTAACCACCAGAGCGACCGAATTGGACGCGACGTTCGTCATCGAGCGCGCGTCGGTGCTGTAGATCACGTCGACCACTTCGGGTCGGTTCACCTCATCGTCATCGGAGATTTCCGGTGCGACGAATCTCGAGTAGAAGGCGGAAGCGTCGTGACCCTCGCGCCGGCCGGACCCGAAGTTCGCAGTCGATGTCGGAGCCCGTCGACCGTTCCTCGACGTCCGTATCGGCGTGACGGTCACCCCAGCTCCTCTCGCTCGGCCCGGCGCTTGGGAGTGACCGGCGTTGCCACCGCTGCATCGACCGGAACGAGCCGTTCGAGGTACTCCGTCACCGCCCTCGTGACCAGGAGGTTGGCCGAGACGTCACGGTCCGCCGCTGCCGCGTGCAGGCGCTCGTGTACTGACACAGGGAGTCGTACTGCCGTCGCGACTCGATCTTCCTGGCAGGTCCTCGGGCGAGCCATGCTACGGACGATAACGAGGGACTGTGACAAGAACGCGGATACCCGCGCGCAGGAACGCGCGTGAATCGATCGGCCAAGCTCGTCGCGAGGAGCGCCGGGCCTGCACGCGTTCGCAGGCTGCCCGACCTGGACGCATCGGTCTCCGTTCGACTTGCTGCTGACTGGTCATTGCTCGATCGGTGTCAGAAGAGCGACAGAGTCGTCTCGGCGGCACTCGTCGGGCGTCGGCCAGCCGGGGTTGCGAGCACCGCCCAAACGGCCTCGCGGTCGACGCCGAGGGACTCAGCGAGGTGAGCGACGGGAACGACGATGCGGCGGCGGAGGCGGATGGACGTGAGGTCGCCGCTGCGCACGAGCTCGTAGGCGGTTGATCGGCCTACGCCGAGTACCTCTGCGGCTTGTTCAACGGTGAGGGTGAGGGGCTGCTGACTGGCGCTCATGTCTTCGTATGCCCCGCCGACCGCCTGGTCGCGGGGCGGCTTCGGGGACGTGCCTTCCATCACCCTCGGTGACCAGTGGCGGCCGAGGGGAGGTTGCGCGGGAGGCGCTGCAGGTTCCCGTAGGGGAACCTGTCAATGTGTGCGCGCCGGATCTGCGTTCAACCGGCCGACGCTCACCGTGGCCGACGGTCTGCCGCCTGAGGGCCCGGGGTTCCGGCCAGCAGGCTTCCGAGATAGGCGGCCGCCCGCTGGTCCGTGGCCGGGATGGCGTGTGTGTAGAGGTCGAGCGTCGTCGACAGCTGGCTGTGACCCAGCCGGGTGCTGACGGTGCCGATCGGCACCCCGCCGTCGACCAGCACGCTCGCCACGAAGTGGCGCAGGTCGTGCAACCGAACCCGGTCCAACCCCACCCCCGTCCGCAGCCGGCCGAACCGGTTCGTGCACACGTCGGGCCGCCACGGCCCACCGTCGGGGTTGCCGAACACGAACGCGTCGTCCGCCACCCCGGTCCCGAGCGCCAAGGCCAGCTCACGCTGTCGGAGGCGATGGGTGCGCAGTACCCCCACGGTCCCGTCGTCGATCGCCATCCGCCGGGAGGCGTGGGTCTTGGTGTCCTTTTCCCGCAGCTCCCCGCCCACCAGCGAGATCGAACGACGGATCGCCACCTCGCCCCGGTCCAGGTCGACGTCGCTCCACCGCAGTGCGCACGCTTCACCCCGCCGGCACCCGGTCGCCGCCAGCACCCACAGGTACGCACCGAATGCCGGGTCCTCCTCGAACGCCGCGTCGAGCAGCGCCAGGACCTCCGCCGGAGTCGGCGGGATCACCTCCACCTTGCGCTGCGGTGGTGGTGACGCGTCCACCGCTGGCGACCGAGCGATCAGCCCCCAGCGCCGGGCCTGCTCGAGCGACTGGCGCAACACGGTGTGGCAGATCCGCACCGTCCGGGTCGACAGTCCCCGTGCCGCGAGGTCGGCGTAGAGCAGGTCCAGGTCGATCGGGCGCAACGATCCCACCTTGCGCTCACCTAACGCCGGGCGCACGTAGGTGCGGGCGATCCACTCGTACGACCACAGCGTCGACGGGTCCACCGCCAGCGCCTTCACCTCCAGCCACCGGTCGAGCAGCTGGCCGACCCGCATCACCGCGGTAGGTGTGTGGCGGCCCTCGTCCACCTCCACGACCACCCGCGCGACCTCCCGTTCGGCCTCCCGCCGGGTGCCGCGAACCGTCCGCTGGACGTAGCGCTTGGTGCCGCTCGCGTCCCGGCCCACGTAGACCGAGACCCGCCAAGCGTCCTTCCCTCGCTGCTGGATATGTCCCCGCATGGCACTCCTCCTACGGACACGTAGGCCCTTCGGAGTGCCAAGGGATTGCCAGGTCGGGGGAAGTCCTTCGACGAGGGAGCCCCCGGGCCTGCAAACCCGGGGGACTTCAGCGCGCTCGGAGGGACTCGAACCCCCAACCTTCTGATCCGTAGTCAGATGCTCTATCCAATTGAGCTACGAGCGCTGGGAGACGATGACTGTAGACCCTCCCACCGGGAGTGACCACCCCGAAGCCGCAACGCGACGGTGGCGCCGACCGGAGCCGGCGCCACCGAGCACGCGGAAGGTTCGGGAGGGGTCAGACCCGCCGGGAGCACACCGGCCAATGACCGGGCCCGCCGTTGGCCCAGAGCGCCCGGGCCATCCGGTCCTGGTCCCAGGGTGCTGCCGCGGCCGGGTCCACACCTTGGAGCTCGGGGTAGTGGGCGCGGGCGACCCCGTTCCAGGTGGAGCGGCTGAACTGGTAGGCGCCGCGGTAGGTGCCGCTGCGGTTCACCGCGGCGTAGTTGTCGCCCGATTCGCACTTGCGCAGGCGATACAGGCCCTCGTTGGAGACGGCAGTCGGGAACTTGTCGTGCACCGCGGGCGCACCGACGCATCCGGTGAGGGTCACCGCGGCGGCCGCGACGACGGGCAGGGCGAGTCGTAGGAGTTGCTGACGTGTAGCCATGGGGGACAGTGTGCATCTACTCGTAACACATCTGCAACATAAGGGCAGATTCGCCCAACAACCGCAACATTCGTCATGGTCGTCGTTCACTCGTGCTAGCAGGGCTGCAGCCAGGTCGGGGTCGCCGGTGCGCAGCCCAGGCAGTACAGTGAGCGTCCGTTTCCGGAGAGGTGCCGGAGTCTGGCCGATCGGGCCTCCCTGCTAAGGAGGTGAGGGGGCAACCCCTCCGTGGGTTCAAATCCCACCCTCTCCGCCGGTGTCGCAGCCCCTGCAGATGCAGGGGCTGCGCCGCGTTCGAGCGTCGGAGAACGTCCCGGGGGAGCTCCGCACCCGCGGTCCGCTTGTTCCGACGATCCGCTACGGTTGAGTGTCCCACGCTCAACTTTGCCGACAACGACGGCAGGCGACCGTGGAATAGCAGTCGATTCGGACGGGTTGCCTGGCGCAACCTCCCCCCTCTCCCACAGGAGTCGAAGTGAACGAGCTCTCCACCGCCGCACTCCCCGTGCTCACCCTGACCAGCGGGGTGGTGCTGCCCCAGATGGTCCTCACCATCGCCTTGGAGACCGACGAAGCCCGCTCGGCCATCGACGCCGCCATGGCGACGGGCACCGATGTCCTGCTGGTGCCCAAGCTGGGAGAGCGCTACGCCACCGTCGGCACCGTGGCCACCATCGACCAGGCTGGCGAGCTGCCCGGTGGCGGGAGAGCCGTGTTCGTCCGGGGCCTGCGGCGGGCCCGACTCGGCGTCGCCGTGCCCGGCACGGGCGACGCCCTCTGGGTGGAGATCGACGAGGTGGTCGAGGAGCCCCCCACCGACGAGGAGCGCCAGCTGGCCCGGGAGTACCGGGCGCTGCTGGAGAACATCCTCGAGCTGCGGCGCGCCCCCCAGATCGCCGACTTCGTCCGCAGCGTCGACACCCCCGGAGCGCTGGCGGACATCGTCGGCTACAGCCCCGACATCTCCCTCGAGCAGAAGGTGGAGGTGCTGGAGACCCTGGACCTCACCGAGCGGCTCGAGAAGGTCATCGCCTGGGCCAGGGACACCCTCGCCGAGCTGGAGCTCAAGGCCAAGGTGCGTGCCGAGGTCGCCGAGAACCTCGAACAGCACCAGCGGGAGGCCATCCTGCGCCAGCAGATGGCGGCCATCCGCAAGGAGCTCGGCGAGGACGACGGTGCCTTGGTGGACGACTACCGGGCCAAGCTGGCCGACCGGGAGCTGCCCGAGCACGTGCAGACCGCCGTGCTGGCCGAGATCGACAAGCTCGAGCGCACCCCGGAGCAGGCTGCGGAGCACGGCTGGATCCGGACCTGGCTCGACACCGTGCTGGAGGTCCCCTGGGACGTCCACGCCGAGGAGCGGCTCGACCTGACCGCGGCCCGCGACCAGCTCGATGCCGACCACACCGGCCTCGACAAGGTGAAGGACCGCCTCCTCGAGCACCTGGCGGTGCGCAAGCTGCGCGCCGAGCGCGACGGCGGGTCGAGCACCGAGGAGCCCGGCAAGGGACGTCCTGCCACCGGCGCCATCCTGGCCCTGGTCGGGCCCCCGGGTGTGGGCAAGACCTCCCTCGGCCAGTCCATCGCCGAGGCCACGGGCCGTCCGTACGTCCGAGTGGCGCTCGGCGGGGTCCGTGACGAGGCCGAGATCCGCGGGCACCGACGCACCTACGTGGGTGCCCGGCCCGGTCGCATCGTGAAGGCGATCGAGGAGGCGGGGGCCATGAACCCCGTCATGGTCCTCGACGAGCTCGACAAGGTCGGTGCCGACTGGCGCGGCGATCCCTCGGCAGCCCTGCTGGAGGTGCTCGACCCCGCCCAGAACTCCACCTTCCGGGACCACTACCTGGAGCTCGACCTCGACCTCTCCGACGTGCTGTTCATCGCCACGGCCAACGTGCTCGACACCATCCCCGGCCCGTTGCTCGACCGCCTCGAGGTGATCCAGCTCGACGGCTACACCCTGGCCGAGAAGGTCGACATCGCCCGGGACCACCTCGTCGGCCGGCAGCGGGAGGCCGCAGGCCTGCGCGACGGCGAGGTGGAGGTGACCGACGAGGCGCTGCGGGCCATCGTCGAAGGCCACACCCGCGAGCCGGGGGTGCGCGGCCTGGAGCGCAAGCTGGCCGAGGTCATGCGCAAGCTGGCCGCCCGGGTGGCCGGCGACGGCGACGGCGATGAGGCGGCACTGCCGGCTCGGGTCGACGTGGAGGAGGTGCGCGAGCACCTGGGCCGGCCCCGCCACCGCATCGACGAGGAGCGTCCGCGGGGCGTGCCCGGCGTGGCCACCGGTCTGGCCGTCACCGGAGCAGGAGGTGACGTGCTGCTGGTGGAGGTGGCCCGCGTCGATCGCGGCACCGAACCGCTGGGTGGCGACGGGACCGCGATACCCGCCGGACCGACGGTCGGCGCCCTCGAGCTCACCGGACAGCTGGGCGACGTCATGCAGGAGTCGGGGCGGATCGCGCTGTCGTTCCTGCGGGCCAACCCCGAGGTGCTGCGCGACCAGGCCGCCGATGGCGAGGACCCGTTGTCGGCGCTGCACTCCGGTCGGTTCCACGTGCACTTCCCCGCCGGTGCCGTGCCCAAGGACGGCCCCTCCGCCGGCGTCACCATGACCACCGCCCTGGTGTCGGCCCTCACCGGGCGACCCATGCGCCACGAGGTGGCCATGACCGGCGAGATCAGCCTCCACGGCCGTGTGCTGCCCATCGGCGGGGTGAAGCAGAAGCTGCTGGCCGCTCACCGGGCCGGCATCACCGAGGTGATCCTCCCCGCGGCCAACGACGCGGATCTCGACGACGTGCCCGACGAGGTGCTCGAAGAGCTTCGGGTCCACCTGGTCGACGACGTGCGCACCGTGTTGGAGCTGGCCCTGGAGCCCGCTGGGAGCACCGTCGGGGTCTCCTGACGGGGAGCCCCGGCGCGGGGGTGTCACACGGGCGGTCCACGATGGAGGCATGGATCGAAACGCCCCCTCGGCCTCGCCGACGCTGCGGGCACCGACCGGCGCCGAGCTTCTCCACCTCGACGACCTGGAGCTGGCGGCGCTGGCCGGGGCGGTGAAGGACGAGCAGCAGCGTCGCGCGCTCGCCGACGAGGACCTCGCCGCGGTGGTCGAGGACGCCTTCGCCCGCGGCTTCGACGGCCGGGGCATGGCGGCGGAGCCATGGCTCACCCCCGGAGGCCTGGTGGTCTGCCCGGGTTCGATGATCCAGCGATCCCGGCAGTCGCACCGGTGCCGGTTCGTGGCGGTGGGCGACGACTGGGTGTGGGAGAGCCCGGAGCGGGTGCTCGACGAGGTCCGGCCCCTCCTCGACGGCCACGACTCCCTCCAGACCGTCACCCTCCTCGCCGCCTGGGACGGCCTCGTGCTCGACGTCATCACCTCGAGGTGTCGCTCCGGGGTGCACACCCGTGACACCTCGGTGGCCTTCGAGGTTCGTCGCTCGGCCCTCGTGCCGTGCCGGCCGACCTCCCAGGCAGCTGGCCATCGCTGAGCGGTGTCGAGAGGATCCGGTGGCGTCGGCGGCGATACTGGGCCGGTGCCGACCCGACATCCCGAAGCCATCCGCCTCTGCCGAGCCGCCACCGACGGCACCTTCCGACTCGAGGACCACCACACCGACTGGGTGGGCAGCGACCTGGTTCCCAAGAAGGAGAAGGACCTGGTCCGCAGCCGGGCCGAGACGGTGCTCGAGGAGAACCGCCAGGCCCTGATCGACGCCCAGGCCAAGCTCTGGGCCAACGACACCTACGGCGTGCTGGCCGTCTTCCAGGCGATGGACGCCGCCGGGAAGGACTCCACCATCAAGCACGTCCTGTCGGGGCTCAACCCCCAGGGGGTGAAGGTGACCAGCTACAAGGTCCCGAGCAGCCAGGAGCTGGACCACTCCTGGCTGTGGCGCTACGGGCCGGGCCTGCCCGCCCGGGGCGAGCTGGCCATCTTCAACCGCTCCTACTACGAGGAGATGTTGGTGGTGCGGGTGCACCCCGAGGTGCTGGACGCACAGCACCTGCCCGATTCGGCACGTACCAAGCACATGTGGCAGCACCGCTTCGAGGACGCCGTCGCCTTCGAGCGCCACCTGCACCGCAACGGCTTCCGGGTGGTCAAGTTCTTCTTGAACCTCAGCAAGGAGGAGCAGGCGAAGCGCTTCATCTCCCGCATCGACGAGCCCGACAAGAACTGGAAGTTCTCCTCGGCCGACGTGCGTGAGCGCGGGTTCTGGGACGACTACCAGCACGCCTTCCAGCAGATGATCCGGGCCACCTCCACCGAGCACGCCCCCTGGTGGGTGATCCCCGCGGACCGCAAGTGGCTGATGCGGGCGCTCGTGTCCGAGGTGCTCGTCGAGACGATCGACGCCCTGCCCATCGACTTCCCCCGCCTCCCTACCGAGGAGCTCGACCGCCTCCACGAGTACCGGGCGCAGCTGGTGGAGGGGAGCTGAGCCCCGGCCTTTCGAGGGGCATGTCGGGCGCCGCGCCGGCGCACCGATCCGGGCACGGCCAGTGGCCTCCCGACGAACTGATCGGCGAGTAACGTCCGCGACGTGGCGTCGCCGGGACCGAGGATGCGACAGGTGAGCACGGCACTCGTCGGCGCCGTGCTGGCGGCCGTGTCGTGGAGCGGCGCACCGCTCTCCGCCGCCGATCCGGGCACCTATGCTGCCTGGTCGGTCGGAGGTGGCAGCGGCGCGTTCACCGGGGCGATGGCCATCGGCCTGACCGGCTTCCCCGGCGCCACCTTCACCTCGGATGCCACCGGCGCCACGGGTGTGGAGATCAACAGCGGTGCCTCCACCTACCTCCCGGCCTCGTGGCCGTGGGGAGCCGTCTTCGGCAGCAGCCAGGACCAGCAGTACGCGTCGGTGCGCTACGCCACCGGACAGACGCCCTCCACGACCACCTTCACCTTCGATTCGCCCACACCAGGGACCGGTTGGGGCTTCGCCCTCGGCGACATCGACGCGGACACGGTTCGCATCACCGCCACCGATGCGTCGGGGAGCGCGGTTCCGGTGTCGGCGCTCGGCTTCCAGGGCGGGTTCAACTACTCGCCGCCCAACAGCGATCAACCCACCTGGGACGCGGGCACCGGCACGCTGATCGGGTCGGGATCCGACACCACCGGCGCCGCCGGTTGGTTCCGCCCGACCGTGGCCATCACGACGCTGAGCTTCACCTTCAGCGTGCTCAGCGGGTTCCCCATCTACCAGATCTGGTTCGCAGCGCTGCCCGAGGCGGTGACCACCACGACGACGACGACCACGACCGCCGCACCGACGACCGCGGCGCCGAGCTCGACGTCGACGAGTGTCGCCCCGTCGACGACCTCGCAGGTGACCACCACCGGGCCCGGCGCAGGCGCCGCGGTTCGTTTCGCCGGGTGAGGGGCGGGGGCCGCACCTACACTGCGGCCGTGGCCGACGACATGCTCGTGATCGAAGAGCGTCCTGCTGAGGGTGTCGCCCTGGTCACCCTCGATCGCCCCGAGCGCCGCAACGCCCTCTCGATCGCCCTTCGTGACGAGCTGGCCGACCGACTCGACGAGCTGGCGGCCGACGAGGGCGTGAAGGTTGTGGTGATCGCGGGGCGAGGCCCGGTCTTCTGCGCCGGGTTCGACCTGCGGGAGTTCGAGCGGGCCATGGAGGACCACGAGCTCGGCGATCGGCTGTGGGCCTCCAGCGACCGCTACCACCGCAGCGTGATGACCTTCCCGCTGCCCACCATCGCCGCCGTCGGCGGTCCCGCCGTCGCGGGCGGGATGGACCTGGCGGTGATGTGCGACCTGCGGGTGGCGTCGAGCACCGCCACGTTCTCCCACCCGGAGTACACCTTCGGCGACGTCGTCTACGGGCCGCTGCGCGACCTCGTCGGTGGCGGCATGGCCCGGGAGCTGTGCATGACCGGTCGTGTGCTGGATGCCCGCGAAGCCTTCGAGATCCGACTGGTCAACGCCGTGGTCGAACCCGAAGAGGTGCTCGAGCGGGCGTTGGAGATGGCGGTCGCCGTGACCGCGGCGCCGCGTGACGTGCTCCTGCGGACCAAGGCCAAGGTGCTGCGCCAGTCCGGCGTGGTGGCCGGCGCCACCCTCGACCTCTGAGGCGCGGCACCGAGCTCGCCGGTGGGCGACCGGCCGGTGACACCTCCGGGCGTTACATGTAACGTGGTGCCATGACTCGACGATCCACCGCTCCGACAGCCGAACGGGTCCGGGCCTACCGCGAGCGCATGCGCGCCCAGGGCCTGCGGCCCCTTCAGATCTGGGTTCCCGACGTTCGCTCACCGCAGTTCGTCGAACAGGCCCACCTGCAGTCAGCAGCGGTCGCAGCGAGCACACACGAGGCCGACGACCAGGCGTTCATCGACGCCCTCGGCTCGGACGACGAGTGAGACGCGGTGAGATCTGGACCGCAGCGGCAGGCAGCGGGTACGGCGGCAAGCCGCGGCCGGTCGTGATCATCCAGGACGACCGCTTCGATGCGACTGCATCCGTGACCGTGTGCGCGCTCACCACGGACCCCACTGAGGCGCCCCTGTTCCGGTTGCCGGTGATTCCGGACGAGACGAACGGAATCCGGGAGGCCAGCAACCTGATGGTGGACAAGATCACGACGGTTCCACGCGCCGAGCTCGGCGAACGGATCGGTCGCCTCGGCGATGACGACATGGTCCGACTCGGTCGTGCAGTCGTCGTCTTCCTGGGTGTCGCCGGCAGCTGAGTCCACCACGAGTGGTGAGCCGGCGGATGTGAACACGTCCGGCGTGGCGGCCGGCGCCACCCTCGACCTCTGAGGCGCGGCGTCGAACGCGCCGGTGGGCGACCGGCCGGTGTCGCCGCCGGACGTCTCGCGCGCGGCGTGTAGCGTCGACGCCGGAAGGATGGCAGAGCGGACGATTGCGACGGTCTTGAAAACCGTTGGGCCCTCACGGGTCCCGGGGGTTCGAATCCCCCTCCTTCCGCCACCGGCCCGAGCGGCTGGCCCGCTCGGACCTCAGCGGAACAGGTCGAGCTGAGCGGCAGGAACCTCGTCGAGGACCTGCTCGGGGTCGCGGCCCAGCACCGCAGCGGTGACCTCCGCCATCAGCACCCGGAGGTCGTTCACCACCGCGACGTCGCCCTCGTCCAGCGAGGCGAGGCCGGGCCAGTCGCCCTTGAGGCCCCCGGACACCGCGGGGCCGGCCACGATCGCCGTCCCACCACGTCCGTGGTCGCAGCCACCGGAGGAGTTGGGGGCCACCCGGCGCCCGAACTCCGAGAACACCACCACGGTGAGCGCGGGTTCGGCCGTGAGCGCCGCGTCGATGGCCTGGTCGAGCGAGCCGGCCAGAGCGGCGAAGGCACCGTCGAGCACCCCCTGGGAGGTGTGGGTGTCCCACCCCCCGAGGTTCAGCACGGCCACCTCGGTGCCCAGGCCGGCGCCGAGCACGGCGACCGTGTCGGCCAGCCCGGGCACCTGGCTGGGGCCCTCGGTCATGGCGGGTTCGAGCTCCGCAGCGGACTCGGCGGCCGCCAGGCCGCTGAGGGCGGCGGTGCGGAGGTCGCCGTCGGGGGCGGCCTCCCACATCTGCTCCAGCAGCTGCTCGTAGACGAGCGCCATCCGGCGGGCGTCGGGATCGTCGCGCCGGCGACCTGTCGGCGACAACGCCCCCAGCGACGTCCCGGCGATGGCGTCGACCGTCCCCGCCAGCAGGTGGGGGAGCCCCGCCTGGCCGAAGCTCACCCCGCGCCACGGGTTCGGTGCCTCGGCCCCTCCGGCGGCCAGGTGGCGGCCGAGCCAGCCCGTCGTGGAGGGCGGGCTGTGGGCCCCGATGGCGGACTCCACCCGGTGCTGGGCGTCGAAGTGGGACCGCGACATCTCCGGGATCCCGATCGCCGGTACGAGCGCCACCGAGCCCTCACCGAAGCGACGGTGCAGCGCCACCAACCGGGGATGCAGGCCGAAGCCCTCGGCCGCCGCCAGCACGTCGCCCTCCGTGAGCGCCAGCGGGCTGCGGCTGGCGTAGGCGGGATCGCCCACCGGGGCCAGCAGCGACAACCCGTCGGCGCCACCCCGGAGGAACAGCACCAGCAGTGGTGAGCTCATGGTCTCCCTCCTCATCTCTGCTGGAAGTCGGGACTGGCGAAGGTCAACGCCCGCACCGCCACGGCCGGCGCCGCAGCCTCGTTCGGACCCAGCATCGCGGTGGCTGCCAAGGTGTCGAGCGCGGCGACCAGTGCCTCCGAGGGCGGCGCGCCCAGCAGCGCTGCCGCCACGTCCTGGGGCCCGACCCCGTCGCGGAGCTGTGCTTCCGGGCGGGCGACGAGCGTGCCGACTCCGTTGCCGAGCGCCAGGGCGACGTTGCTGCGAACGAGCATCGGGCCCGGTCCGATCCAGGGTTGCGAGCCCAGCGGGTAGCCGTTGGGCGCCGGCCACCCGTAGGGCACCTGGTCCAGCGCCTGCAGCGGCCGACCCACCGGAGCCACGAGCCCGTCGAGCTCCTCGCCAGCCGGCGGGGTGAACCCCATGCGCAGGGCGGCGAGCACCAGGTCGAGCGGTCGCCGGGTCTGCGGCGGAGCGGTGCGGAAGTCCTCGCTGCCCACCAGCACCCGGACCACCGCGGGGATCGAGGAGTCCTCGTGCAGGTACTCCTGGGAGGCGGCGGTGACGATCTCGTCGTCCGTTGCGACGTGGTCGCCGATCAGTCGCACCGCCAAGCGGTGGCACACGTGGCGGGCGGTGGCCGGAAGCCGGGCGAGGTGGTGCAGCAGGTCCTCGCCGTCGGCCTCACCGGCCCCGGAGGGTCGGAAGCCCAGCACGTCCCCACCGGCATCGAGAGGTCCCAGGTCGTGCCATGCGGAGCGGTACCGGAACGTCGCCGTCCCCCGCTCCAGGGACCACCCGGTGAGCACGTGGGCGGCCTCCACCACGTCGAGCTCGTCGTAGCCGCCGTCGACCCCCACCGTGTGCAGCTCCATCACCTCGCGGGCGTAGTTCTCGTTGGGAACGTTGTCGCCGTCCGCGCGGCTGGTCGCCTGATCCAGGTACAGCAGCATCGCCGCGCTCCTGGCGGAGGCCACCAGGAGCTCGGCGAAGCTCCCCGTGGCGTGGGTCCGGATGACCTCCTGGTCGTAGGCGGGCAGCCAGAACAGCGCAGGCTGCTCCCTGATCGACACGTGGAGGTGGTCGGCCCAGAAGTCGCACAGCAGCGCGTGGAGCTGGCGCTCGGAGAAGGCACCTCGCAGCACGGTGCGCAGCCCCAGCGTCTCCACCGCGGCACGGCGGCGCTGGGCCTGGGGATCCTCGGACGCCTCGGCGGCCTCGGCGAGCGCCTGTCCCCGTGCCTCGACGGAGTCGAACAGCGCCTGCAGCTCCACGGTGTCGGGCACCGTCGGATCGAGCTGGTCGTCCAGGAACGCGTCGACCCCCCGCTCGGCCATCGCCACCAGGGAGGCCGTCGGCCCGAAGCTCAAGCGGGTGGCGAGGCGGAGCTCCTCGGCCGGAAGGTCGGTGCTCACCCCACCATCGGAGGTGGGGGGCGGGACCGTCGCCGGCGTCCGGGTGCTGCTGCACGCCCCGGTGCCGCCCGCGAGGCCGCAGGCGCCGAGCGCAGCGAGCACGGTTCGCCGCGAGAGCTCGAGACCAGCCATGCCGAAGAGCTTCCCGCAGCGGTGCAGGTCGCGGGTGTGAGCGAGGTGAGAGCTCGGTGAGAAGCGCCTGGGTGCTCGAAGCCCGAATGGTCTCTACGTCACCCGGGCGCGCAGGTCGCGGATCCAGCGGTCCGCGTCCTCCAGCGCCGCTCCGACGTCGGCACGGCGCTGCTCGCCCCCGGTGCCGGCGGCCGGATAGGAGCCCAGGAACTTCACGTCCGCCTGGGTGGCCTTGAGCGTGCGCAGGCAGTCGGCCACCACCTCGTCGGCGACGTGGCCCTCCAGCTCCAGCAGGAAGCAGTAGTCACCGAGCGACGTCTTCGTGGGCCGGGACAGCAGCAGCGTGAGGTTGATGGACCGCGCGGCGAACTCCTGGAGGATGGCCAGCAGCGAGCCCGGGCGGTCGGAGCGCTGGTACACCACGATGGAGGACTTGTCGTGCCCCGTGGGCGCCGGCACCCCGTCGCGGCCCACCACCACGAAGCGGGTGCGGTTCTCGGGGTGGTCCTCGATCTTCGAGGCCAGCACATCGAGGCCATAGACCTCGGCAGCTCGCTCGTTGCCGATCGCCGCCTGCGCCGGATCCGCCACCTTGGCGACGGTCTCGGCGGCTTCGGCGGTGGAGTTGGCGGCGCGGTGCTCTGCACCCGGCAGGTGGTCCCGGAGCCAGCTGCGGCACTGCGCGGTGGCGACCGGGATCGACATCACGGATCGGATGGCCTCCAGCTTCGACCCGGGAGGTGCCATCAGGTCCAGGCTGACCGGCTCCACCAGCTCGCGCTGGATGAGCAGCTCCACGTCGAAGGCCAGCGTGTCGATGGTGGCGTTGACGGTGCCCTCGATGGCGTTCTCGATGGGCACCACACCGGCATCGGCCACGCCGTCGTGCACGGCGAAGAGCACGTCCACCATCGAGTCGCAGGGCACCAGCTCCGCAGCGCTGAGGTCGGGCTGGCGGTGGAGCGCCTGTTCGGTGAACGTGCCGACCGGCCCGAGGAACGCCACCCGCTCGGCGGTGCTGGTCCGGGAGGGGGCGGGTTGGCGGTCGGCGGACATGGGGCGAGGTTACCGGCGGCGCTCGTGCCACCGGCAGGCGATTGCCGTGGTCGCCGGGCGGCAGAGCCGCTCGGATCGGGCGGGGCACCCTAGGCTGCGCTCCGATGCAGCGCGACGAGCTCGACGGCACCCGCTGGGCGCTGGAGTACCTCAACCTCGGCGGGGTGAGCCACCTGGTGACCGGCCGCCGCATCCCGGAGCTCTCCTTCCTCGATGGACGCCTGGCGGCCGACGACGGCGTGAACCGCGGCGGCGGCCCGTACTCGCGGGAGGGCGACAAGGTGGTGCTGGGGCCGATCGCCACCACCCGGATCGCCTATCCGGAGGAGCAGCTGCCCGAGCACCGGCTCTTCGAGTACCTGGAGCTGGCGCAGCGGGCCGTCCTCCACGGCGACTTCCTCCACCTGCACTTCGAGGACGGTGAGCTGGTCTACCGCCAGGAGGAGCTGCTCGAGGAACCGGCCTGAACCTTCGGGGCGGGGATGTGCCTCACCCGGCGTGCCCGGGCGAGGATCCGGATCGGGCGTGGCGCCACAACGCCCGGTAGCTGGGCCATTCGAGGCCCGCCGGGAGGTAGCCGGCGTCCTCCAGCTCGGCCTGGAAGCGCGGGAGGTTGGCGAAGGGGACCCCGATGTCGACGTGGTGGGCGAGGTGGTGACCGGTGTTGAACGGCACCAGGACGAACCGGGCCATCGGGCTCTGGCGAACGTGGTGGGTGGTGACCCGCCGATCAGGGGAGGGACCCAGTCCACCGTGCTCGGCAACCGCCCGCAGGCGGTTGAGCACCCGCCACGTCGTCATCCACGGTGCCAGCCACAGGACCGGCCAGACCCACCACCGACCGGTGGCGAACCACAGCCCGGCGAACAGCACGACCTGCACGGCGAGGATCCGCAGCACCACCGGCCGGGCGACGGGGATCCGCACCGCCACCACGAGCTGGCGGAGGTTCTTCCAACCCGAGCTGCCCAGCGCATCCCGGGTCAGCTTCCGGCGCCAGGATGCCGGGGTCACCGGGTAGCCGGCGTAGTAGGCCAGGTCCGGCTCGTCGGCGCCGAACTCCTCGCGGTGGTGCGCCATGTGGCCCCGCCGGTAGGCCTCGATGGGGACGAAGGCCGGGTAGGCCACCAGCCACCGGCCCACCCAGTCGTTGACCCGGCGATCCGAGAAGAGCAGCCGGTGCGCGGCTTCGTGCATCAGGATGGCGAAGCGCACCGTCGCCCGGCCCATCAGCAGGAAGGCAAGAACCCAACCGACGGGGTGGTCCCACCACGACGCCACCAGGATGACGCCGACCGACTGGATCCAGAGGCCCGCCACGTGGGCGGCGTTGGCGAGGTCGTCGACGCGGTAGAGCTCGGCGCGCAGTGGGCCGAGGGGCCGACCGTCGGCCCGGATGGTCGAGGAGCCTTCGAACGTGCCGAGCGCAGACGCCGGCGGAGCCATCGTGCCCGCCACGGCTCGGGAGGGCACGACGCCGGAGATCGGATCCGGGTGGGAGAGGGCCTCTGGCGGGGTTCCGGGCATGTCGCCACCTTACGCCAGAGCCAATACATGTGCTCATCACCGTAATGCCAAGGTCCGTCGACCGGTAGGCTGCCGCGGTGACCGAGGCTCGCCCACCCCTGAGCGCTCGATCGGTGTTGGCCTCCACCCTCTTGGGAACCGAGCCGCCGGTCCTGCCCGCGCGTGCGCTGGTTCGTGCCGGGGCGGTGTTCGGCTTCTCCGAGGGCACCGTGCGCACCGCGCTGTCGCGCATGGCGGGCGCCGGCGAGCTGGTGCACCATCGCGAGGGTCGCTACGAGCTGGCCGGCCACCTCGTGGAGCGACAGGAGCGCCAGCGGGCGAGCCGCGCCGCGCCGAGCGGTTCGTGGGACGGCACCTGGGAGCTGCACGTCGTCGACCAGGCCGGCAGGACCAGCTCGGAGCGGGCGGAGCTCCGCAGGGCGGCCGCGTCGCTGCGCCTGACCGAGCTGCGCGACG
Organism: uncultured Microthrixaceae bacterium; assembly: GCA_964420125.1. GTDB lineage: Bacteria > Actinomycetota > Acidimicrobiia > Acidimicrobiales > Microtrichaceae > CAYQQQ01. The sequence goes on along the minus strand of CAYQQQ010000012.1, from coordinate 13,808 downwards.
GCGTCTGGTTGCGCCCGGCCAACCTCGATCCGACCCGGGCGCCCTCGGCCCGCGCCGTCGTGGAGGCGCAGTGCCGTCGATTCGTGTGCCAGACCGGCGGAGAGGAACGACTGGTGGGCGACCTCTGGGATCTCGAGTCCTGGAGCTCCGAGGCGGGCCGGCTCCGCCGCGAGATGGCCGTGCTCGGGAGACGCTTCGACACGGGGCAGGTCGACGTGCTCCGCGACGGCTTCCTGCTCTCCGCGGCGGTCCTGCGTCACCTCAACCTGGATCCGCTGCTGCCGTGGGAGCTGCTTCCCCGGAGATGGGAGGGCGCTCGGTTGCGCCGCGACTACGACGAGTGGGACCGGCGCTACCGGGAGCTGCTGGCTGGTTGGTTGCGGGCCGGGTGATCCCCCGCTCCGCACACGCCCGGTCGGGTTTGCGGGGGCATCGGGCGCTACGGTGAACCGCCGTGATCGACGATCGCTTCTACTTCCGTCAGCTGCTGGCCGGCCGCGACTTCGCGGCGGAGGACCACCTCGCCCAGCAGATGGTCAACTTCTCCTACCTGATCGGGGACCGGCACACCGGGGAGTGCCTGGTGGTCGACCCCGCCTACGCCGTGGCCGACCTCGTCGCCTGCGCCGAGGCCGACGGGATGCGCCTCATCGGTGCGCTCGTCACCCACTACCACCCCGACCATTGCGGGGGAACCATGATGGGCATGCGGATCGAGGGTGCCGCCGAGCTGCTCGATGCGGTCCAGATCCCGATCCACGTGCAGGCCGACGAGGCGGAGTGGGTGCTCAAGGTCACCGATCTCCAGCGTGACGACCTCGTCGAGCACCAGCCGGGGGACACGGTGCGGGTGGGCGAGGTCGACGTCGAGCTGGTCCACACGCCCGGGCACACCCCGGGTAGTCAGTGCTTCCTGGTCAACAACTGCCTGGTGGCGGGCGACACGCTGTTCCTCGACGGCTGCGGCCGAACGGACCTCCCGGGCGGCGACGCAGTGGCGCTCTACGAGAGCCTGCACGGTCCGCTCGCCCGCGTGCCCGACTCCGCCATCCTCTATCCGGGACACATGTACTCCGCTGCACCGTCGGCGTCCATGGGCACCACCCGTGAGCGCAACATGGTGTTCAAGCCACGCTCCGCCGCGGAGTGGGTGCGGATCTTCGGCGGCTGATCATCGGCGGGTCCGTCAGGTCCGCCGACCCGTGGATGCCCTGTGCGAGCATGGGTCGGTGAGCGATCTCCCGGCTCCCCCTGGAGAGCAACCGCGGGCGGAGGATACGGACGGGCTTCCCGAGGATCCGGACGAGTTCAAGCTGCGCCTCGGAGACGGCAAGCGGCTGCCGCGCTGGGTCTGGCGGCTCATCCTGGCTGTGGCCTTCTCGGTCGCGGTGTTCCAGTTCTCCATGTCGATCCTCGGGCGGGTCACGAGCCTCCTGGGGATGGTGGCCGTCGCCCTGTTCCTGAGCTTCGCCATCGAGCCGGCGGTGAACTTCCTGGCCGACCGCGGCTGGCGTCGGAGCCTCGCCACGTTGTTCTGCTTCTTCGTCCTCGGCGCGGTGACCCTGCTGTTCGTGTTCGTGATGGCGGAGCTGGTGGTGTCGCAGGTCCAGGACCTGGTCGACAAGGCGCCCGGCTACCTCGATGAGCTCTCGGACTGGTCGAACGACACGTTCGGCACCGACATCAACACCAGCGAGATCAACGACAAGCTGAAGGACTACCAGTCCGACATCGCAGGGATCGCCGCCAACGTCGGTGGTCGTGTGCTGAGCATCACGGGATCGTTGCTCAGCACCGTGTTCCAGCTGTTCACGGTCGCGCTGTTCGCCTTCTACATGACCTCCCAGGGTCCGCAGATGCGCCGCAACATCTGCTCGGTGCTCCCCGAGAGCCGCCAGCGCACCGTGCTGCTGCTCTGGGAGCTCGCCATCGAGAAGACGGGTGGGTGGATCTACTCCAGGATCCTGCTGGCGGTGATCTCCGGAGCTGCGACGTGGCTCTTCCTGGCGATCCTGGGCGTGCCGTCGCCGTTGGCGTTGGGTATCTGGGTGGGCCTGATCAGCCAGTTCATCCCGGCCATCGGCACCTATCTGGCCGGTGCGCTGCCCGTGCTCATCGCCCTGCTGAACGACCCCATCGATGCGGTGTGGGTGGTGGGCTTCATCGCCGTGTACCAGCAGCTGGAGAACTACCTGCTCTCACCCCGCATCACGGCGCGCACCATGGAGCTCCATCCGGCGATGGCCTTCGGTGCCGCCCTGGCGGGCGGCATGCTGGCCGGGCCGATCGGTGCGGTGCTCGCCCTGCCGATCGCCGGGGTGCTGCAGGCGATCGTCTCGACCGTCCTCGACCGCCATGAGGTGATCGACTCCCACCTCACCGAGCTCGAGCACATCGAGCAGACCGAGGGAGAGTCGGCCGTGCGGCGTTCGATGCGACGCATCCTGCGGGGGCCGCCGGATGGACCACCGGGGTCGGCGGGCGGCTCCACACCGGCCGGGGAGCCCGGCGACGCCGACGGGCCCGACGAGGCACGCTCCGGCCCGTCGTCGGCGGAGTGAGCCGCATCACCAGGTTCGCAGCAGCACGAAGGAGCCCAACGTCCTCAGCTGGGCACCCCAGGTGTCGTCCCACTCGGCACAGGGCTCCTGCCACAGGAGGTGCAGCGCCCCCTGGCGCTGGTCCGGACCCACGAGCGGGAGGTGGGCCGCCGAGGTGAACCCCAGGTCCCCGAGGGAGATCGACGGGGTGAGCGCGAGCTGCGACGCGTCGGGCACGAAGACGTAGCGGTTGGTGTGCACGTTGCGGAGGTTCCAGGGGAACCACTCGCTGGACTGGTCCGCGGCGAGGGGGCTGTCGAGGAGTCGCGGCCGGCTGCCCAGGCACTGCACGCGGTCCTCGACGATGCGGAACAGCACGCAGAGGTCGGCCTCGGTGCTGGACCGGCACAGGCCCAGCGTCGCTTCCACCAGCTCCGCTGGTGTCCACCGCGCGGCCCGCTCCACGATGGCATCGAGGACCTCCTCGTCCGCTCGGTGCGCGAGGTGCGCGTCCGGGACAGCGGTGTCCTCCCCAGCGATTCGTTCCACGTGCCAGTGGTCGGCGCGTCGGAGGGAAAACTGGAGTTCGTGTTCCCGCCCGCCGGGTCGGCTCCTTCGCTCAGCGGGAGCGGTCGGTCGGCCGGTCGCGGAGATCGATCACGTCCGGCCCGCCGGCCGGCTGGAGGTGGAGGGTGTGAAGGCCGGCGCCCATCGTGAAGCGGACGCGCACCGCTTCGTCGCTGCGCACCGACTCGACGGCGAGCAGCTTGTCGCCGTTGAAGGAGTTGCAGGCGCCCAGCACCTGTCCGTCGCCGAGTCGCACCTGCCCCCGAAGCAGCAGCGCGTTCGCCTCCTGCCGTCGATCGTCGAGCGAGGGGAACACCACCTGGCGGTCCACCGAGGTCTCGATCGGTCCTGTGCGGACGTCCACATCGGTGATCTCGACCGCCTCGCTGACCGCGGTCCATCTGGTCCTCCACCATCCCGAACCGGACGGCGCGGTGTCGTAGAAGGGCCATTCGTGCTTCGGCGCCAGGATGGTGAAGCCGTAGTAGTCGTGGTCGGCGCTCACCAGCTCGACGGTCGTCCGGTACCGCTCGAAGAGCAGGCGGGTCCCTTCGTGCACGACCCCGTGCTCCCAGAGGGCGTTCATCACGGGAGCGAACATCTCCTCGATGAGGCCGGTGTCGATGATCTCCGCCATGACGACGTCGGCGGGAGGCCCGACGACCTCCATCGCATCGGCCTCCCACACCTCGACCACCCCGTCGGCACCGTTGGCGGAGACCGTCCTGCGGAGCGTCGAGGCCATCAGGGGATCGAGCTCGACCGCCAGGACCCTGGCCGCACCGGCGCTCGCCGCGGCCAGCGCCAGGATGCCGGAGCCGGCACCGATGTCCCACACCGTGTCCCCGGGACGGACCAACGCCGCCACCGCTCGCATGAGCGCCTCGGTGCGGCCGATGTCCTTGAGGCACACGTAGGGGAAGTCCGAGCTCGACCACACCTTCGGGTCGTCGTGATCGGCGCTCATCTCCTCCCCACCTCCTTCAGCTCCCCTCGAGCTCTGCGGGAGGCTCCGGACGGTGGAAGAGCGCGATCGTGGCGACGCCGCTCAGCAGCCCGAGGCCGGCCGCCAACGCCAGGCCGGTCCATCCGGAGAGGTCCTCCGAGATCCCGAGCAGGTCGTCCAGGGACCAGCCACCGGATCCGAGCCCGGCGATCGCCACCGCCACCATGGCGATCACGAGGTTGTACTCCCAACCGTCCTTGAACACGAAGAACGCGCCGCGATGGGTGAACCATGCGACCACCATCACGCCGACGATCCCCGCTCCGGCGAGCGGTGTCAGCAACCCGAGCGTGAGGAGCACCCCGGTCCCGGTCTCGGTGAGCGCCGCCATCCACGCGTTGAGCTTCCCGGGGCGCATCCCCATGGACTCGAACCAGCCGGCGGTGCCCTCGATGCGGCCACCGAGGAACATCTTCTGGTACCCGTGGGCGAACATCACCGGTCCGATGGCCAGGCGGAGCACCAGGAGGGCTGCATCGGCTGATGCGTTGGACGAGGCGGCGAGGCCGAGTTGCGAGGTCATGGACACCACCAACACCTCTCCGTCACGGGAGCTTCCTCTCGCCGGCGACCTCACGGGCCGCAGCGACCGCGGAGCGGAACTCCGACACGGGCAGGTCGCGCAGGTCGATCTCCTCGGCCATCCAGCGGAAGAACGTCGGTTGGCGCTTCAGACGCTGGAGGAGGTCGTCCATGCTGGTCCCGACGGGGATGCAGTCGCTGCCCATGTACCAGCGGCCGGCGCCGAGCACGCGGAAGCCGTAGCCGTAGGTGTCGTTCAGGATGTGGAGGAGCCAGTCGGCGCCGATGGCCACGAGCCCGCCGGCACCGATGCGCACGGCATCCTGCCAAACCGAGCGGTAGAGCTCCTCGGCGATCCCGGCGTTGCGGACGGTGCGTGGCACCGCCAACGAGGCGTACTCGAGCACGGGATCCGGTGGGTAGGCGTCGTCGCGGGGGAACGAGCCCACGGGGAGGTCGTCGTAGCTCCCGAACAGCTCCCTGACCACGCCGTGGATCCTGCGGTGCTCGTCGAGCACCACCTTGAACCGGGATTCGTCGCGCCACCGGTCGAACTCCTCGGCCCTGCCGTTGGAGGAGGGCTCGCAGAACCCGACCTCGACGAACACCTCGTACTCCATCCGCTCTGCGTCGCGGATCAGGGATCCTTCCGCCACTGCCACCCCCCAGCCGGCGGGCAGCGCAGGCGGAGGAACCACCGAGTCGAACTCGCGGTGGTCACATGGGTCGTCGGGGTCGCATTCGGGCACAGTGGCTCCCCCCTGGGCGTGGTCTCTCCCTCAGTCTGGCGCCGACGTCGCTCCCGGTCGTGGATGCCGCGTCCGGCTGTGACGCACCTGCGCGAACCGGTGCGAACCTCATCTTCGGGAGCCTGTGGCCGATCGGCAGGTATCGAGGCATTGATCGACGACCGTGGCGCAGCCGAACGCGCATCGTTTCGCGTGTTCCTCTGGCTCTCGCTGGCCGCCTTCGCGGTGCTGTCGCTGCTGCCGGTCGGGTTGCAGGGACCCATCTACCTGGTCTTCGCCGCTGTCGCCCTGAGCTTCACCATGCGACGCTGCCTCCGGCTGCAGCGCGGCCTGCGGACCGTGACCGTCACCATCGTGGTGGCGGGGATCTTCTCTGTGGTCGGCGAGCTCGTCCGACAGGTCCAGTCGGCACTCGGGGGCGGCGCGGAGTACGCCTTCCCCTCGGTGGCGGACGTCTTCCCGTTCCTGAGCTACTGGCTCTTCCTCGGGGCGATCGCCTCCATCGTGCGCCGACGGAACCCGCACCTCGGGATCGACCCCTGGCTGGACGCGCTGGTGGCAGGCATCTCGGCAGCGCTGCTCCAGTGGACGCTGGTCGTGATCCCCTTCCTGCGCAACGGCTCGAACACGCCCTCGGCCCGGGTCGGCGTGGTGGTCTTCAGCTCGCTGTCCTTGGTGCTGATCTTCGCCGCGGTCCTCGCTCTCGTCGCCGGGTCCAAGCCGTCGACCAGCAACCGTCTCCTCGCCGCCGGCTTGGTCATGACCTTCTTCAGCGACGTGGCCGCGACGCTCGTCGCCGACGGACGGTTGCCCGAGGCCGTGGTGCAGGTGGCCGTGATGGCCATCCTCGTGCTCGGTTGTGCCGGGCTGCTGCACCCGAGCGTGGTCGGCCTGTTCGATCGCTCGACCGACAGCGCCGCGCTGCATCGGCTGTCACGCCGTCGCACCGTGGTGCTCACCTTCGCGCTGATCACACCGCCCGCCCTCCTGCTCTTCCAGGTCGTCAGCGGTCGAGGCGGGATCGACCTCCTGCTGCCGGCGATCGGCGCGCTGGCCCTGGCTCCGCTGGCGCTGGTGCGACTGGCGCGACTCGTGCACCAGAACGAGCAGCTGGCCGGGCTCGAGGTCACGCTCCGCTCGGTCGGGGAGCGGTTGGTGGGTGCCGAGACCGAGAGCGAGGTGACGGGCATCATCTCGGTGGGCCTCGAGCAGGTGCTCGGGGAGACCCTCATCGAGGGACGCCTGATCGTCGATCTCGACCAGAGCGACATCGCGCGGCGGGCCGGCGCCCTGATGCCGGGCGTCGACGCCCTCGTCGACGCGTCCCGACCACGGAGCTCGGCCCGTCCGCTGGTGAGCGGGGAGCTCGTCGGGGTCGGCCGGGTCCAGGGGGGGATCTGGCAGGTCGGAGCCGTCGTCGTGCAGCGCCGGCTCAAGGGGGCCCTGGTGGTGGTCAGCACCCGCGTGCTCGACGACACCGAGCGCAACGCGGTCGGATCGCTGTGTCGGGAAGCGGCCATCGCCCTCCGTGCCGTCGAGAGGACCGAGAGCCACGTCCGGCGTCGGGCGGAAGAGCGCTTCGCTTCGCTGGTCACCGGATCTTCCGACATCGTGTCGATCCTCGACGACCAGGGCGCGTTCTCCTACGTCTCACCGGCGGCCGGACGCCTTCTGGGGTGGGATCCCAGCGGCGAGCAGATGACGGAGCTGGTGGCACCCGAGGACGTGGATGCCCTGCGGACGCTGGTGAAGGACACGCTCTTCGGCGAGGAGCACACCGCAGAGGTCCGCATGCGCACCTCTGCGGGTGAGCTCGAGTGGTTCGAGGTGAACGCCGTCGATCTGCACAGCGATCCGAACATCGGCGGGGTGATGCTCACCGCCCGGGCCATCGGGGACCGGAAGGTGGCCGAGGAGCAGCTCCGGCTGTCCGAGGCCCGTTTCAAGGCCCTCGTGCAGCACTCGAGCGACCTCGTGCTCGTGGTCGACTCGCACGACCGGATCCGCTACGCCAGCCCTTCCGCAGAGCGGATCCTCGGAGAGCGGGGCGACGCGCTGGTCGGACGGCCCGTGGGAGGGGTGTTCCGGGGGTCGGAGGTCAACTGGGAGACGGCACTTCGCATGGCACCGCGGGACCAGATGGCCGAGCCGGTGTCGTTGGAGTTCGGGTTCCGGAACTCCGCAGGCAGCTGGGTGCAGATGGAGGCCATGGTCACCGATCTGCGGGGCGAGCCGGCGGTGGCCGGGTTCGTGATCAACGCCCGCAACGTGACCGAGCGGCGCCGCATGCTGCAGCGGCTCCGCTACCAGGCCACGCACGACCCTCTCACCGGCCTGCCCAACCGGGTGCTCGCCGCCGAGGAGCTCGGAGGGATGCTCTCGCGCAACGCCGGGGGCAGCACGGTGGCGGTGATCTCGCTCGACCTGGACGACTTCAAGGACATCAACGACAGCCTCGGCCACGCGGTCGGCGACAAGTTGCTGCTGGCGATCGCAGATCGGCTGAAGGAGTCGCTGGCGTTCGGTGACGTCGCAGCGCGCTCGGGCGGTGACGAGTTCGTGATCGTGATGGAGCGGGCGCACGGCGAGGACCAGGTGCTGGCTCTGGCGGAGGAGCTGCTGGGTTCGCTGCGGCGGCCGTTCGTGGTGGACGGGCGTGAGCTGCGGATCACCGTGTCGGTGGGTGTCGTGTGCGACCACGACCGTCGCCGCGGCGCGGAGGCCCTGCTCCGTGACGGCGAGACGGCGATGTACCGGGCGAAGCAGTCGGGGCGGCACCGGATCGTGGTGTTCGAGGCGCACATGCGCACGGCGTCGTTCGATCGACTCGAGCTGCGTGCCGACCTCCAGCGGGCCCTGGGTTCGGAGCAGTTCGTCGTCCACTACCAGCCCGTGCTCGATCTCGCGTCGCACCGGGTGATCGGTGCAGAGGCCCTGGTTCGCTGGGACCACCCCCGTCGAGGTCTGCTCAGCCCCGCGATCTTCGTGCCCACCGCCGAGGAGATCGGCGTGGTCGACCGACTGGGCGCGTGGGTGCTGGAGCGGGCCTGTCGCGATCTCGTGGCCTGGCGTCGCGACCTCCCCGACGACGCTGCAGAGCTGAGCATCGCGGTGAACCTCTCGGCCCAGGAGCTGCACTCTGCCCGCCTGGTCGACACCGTCACCGGCGTGCTCGACCGGACTGGCCTCGGGGCTGAGTCGCTGGTGCTGGAGGTCACGGAGTCCAACCTGTTGCACGACACCGACGTCATCCGCGATCGCATGCGGGTGCTGCGCAGCCTGGGAGCCCGTCTCGCCATCGACGACTTCGGTACCGGCTACTCGTCGCTCGGCTACATCCAGCGCTTCGACTTCGACATCCTGAAGATCGACAGGACCTTCGTGGAGGGCCTCGAGCACGCCACCAACGTGCAGATCGTCACCGCGGTCATCGAGCTCGCCTCGCAGCTCGGGGTGCGGGTGGTGGCGGAGGGCATCGAAGAGGAGGACCAGGAGCGTGTGCTGTTGGAGCACGGCTGTCGTCTCGGCCAGGGGTTCCTCTACGCCCGACCGCTGCCCGAGTCGGAGTTCCGGTTGTTCCTCTCCTCGACCCAGAGCAGCGACGTGGGTTGAGCGCGCGCGCCCTTCAGCGGCGGACGTCGCGGGGCAGCAGCGACCCGTACGGCCGGCGGCGGACCCGCTGCTGCCACCACCGATCGGCCTTCCGCATGCGCAGCAGGAGCTCCCAGGTGAGCGCGTCGCCACGGTAGTAGCGACGGACCTCCTTCTCGTCCAGCGCTTGGTCGAGGTGCGGGTTGGCCAGCTCCAGCACGGCAGGCACCCAGTGGTCGAGGCGCTCCTTGAGGAGGTTGCCGGCCAGATCCACGAGCACGTCCCGGCTGCGGTGGTAGCGGGCCGTGATGCCGGGGGCGACGAACCGTCGGACGATCGGACGGAGCGCTGCCGGCAGCGGGGAGGTCAGCACCCCCAGGTCGACGCGCGCCCGGCCGCTGTCGTCGTTGAGCAGCGGTGTGGTGACATCCAGGTAGCGCAGACCCGACGACGTGGTGGCCCAGTTCGAGAGCTGGCCGTCCAGGCCGACCCAGGGGTCGACGCAGCGGACGATCGATCCCACGACCTCGGCCAGCAGTGCTCGGGCATCCTCGTCGGTCGCCGGTGCTGCCAGGATGTTCGCAGCGAGCTGCTCGGGCGGGAGGACGGGTTGCACCACGTAGCCCGCCCAGCCGTTCCCCAGCGCCTCCGGCGTGAGGTGGAACTCGCTGCGCAGCGTACGGACGCCGTGGTCGCCGAGGGCGTCGAGGTACTCCTCGACGAGGTGTCCGTACGCCACGGCCTCCGCTCGATCCCCGAACGGAGGCAGGCGCTTGGCAGCGACGGCGGGATCGCGGTGCGGCCAACCGAGCACGAGGGTGATCTCGCCGTAGCCCAGCACCGTGAGCGTCGCGTCGGAGCCGGCTCGCAGTGCGGCGCCGACGTCGGACTCGAGCAGCTGGATCTCCTCGGGGCCCAGGAGGGGCGTGCGCGACTCCGAGGTCATGACAGGACGTCGACGAGTCGTTCCACGAGCCAGTCGACCTCCGAGTCGCCGATGGTGAGCGGTGGGAGCAGCTGCAGCACGGACTGGTCGTTGTTGGCGAAGATGGCGAACACGCCAGCCTCGATGACGGACTTCGTGGCGCTGAGGCCACCGAGCTCGTCCTCGAAGGCCAGCCCCATGAACATCCCCCGCCGCCGCACCTCCAGAGGGAGGTCTGCCAATCCTGCCTCGATCCTGGCCCCTACGGACTCCACGCGCTCGAGGAACCCGGGTGTCTCGATGGTGTCCAGCACGGCCAGCCCGGCGACGCAACCCAGCTCCGCTCCACCCGAGGTGGAGACGTGGCTGAAGGGGTGCTCGTCGAAGATGGCGTGGAGCTCGGGTGTCATGAGCGTGGCCGTCACGGGGAAGATCCCTCCGCTGAGGCCCTTGGCGGTGACGATCATGTCCGGCTCCACGCCCTCGTGCTCGTAGGCCCAGATCGCTCCGGTGCGCCCGAGACCGGTCTGCACCTCGTCGAGGACGAGCACCGCGCCGTGGTGCTCGCACAGCTCCTCCACCGCTGCGAGGTAGCCGGGTGGCGGCAGCGGCATGCCGAGGGTGGCCGGGATCGTCTCGAGGATCACCGCTGCGGTGTCGTCGTCGACCGCTTCGGCCATCGCCGGCAGGTCGCCGAACGCGACCTGCCGGAAGCCCGGCGGGTTCGGGCCGAAGGGATCCCGGTAGGAGGGGTCCCCCGTCGCCATCGCCAGGCCGGTGTGTCCGTGGTAGCCACCAGTGGCCGAGATGATCGTCGAGCGTCCGGTGTGCCCCCGGGCGACCTTGAGGGCGAGGTCGACGGACTCGCCTCCGGCGACGCCGAAGACCACCCCGCTCAGCCGGCCCCCGGTCGTGCGCGACAGACGTTGGGCCAGCTCGGCCCTCCAACCGGAGACGAGGTGGTGGTTGCCGATGTCGAGGTGGTCCATGGCCCGACGCACGGCCTCGATCACCGTGGGATTGCGGTGGCCGAGGTTGAACACGCCGCCGTTGCAGTGGCAGTTCAGGTATCGGCGCTCCGGCTCGAACGCGTCGTGGAACCAGGAGCCGGCGCGCTCGCCCATCACGACGTCGAGACCGAGCGCCTCGTAGGCCGCGACCTTGCCGGGGTTCACGTGTTCGGCGAAGGCGGCGAAGGTCGCGTCCCGGGTGGGGTACGGCTGGATCGTGCGCATCCGCCGGAGGCTACCCGGCGGCGCTCGGCGGGTAGCTGTGGTGGAGTCCTGCTTCGCGCTGCCGCGGAGCGCTCCGGTAGCCTCCCGGCGAGGCGATCGCGCACCCGATCGCCGTGTGACGCACTGCCCATCACCCACGCGGAGGTGACCCGTGGCCCGAGAGGCCGTGCCGGTCCTGGCCGGCGAGTTCGAACCGGCGAGCGACCAGCAGTGGCGCGCTGCGGTGGAGAAGGCGTTGAGGGGCGCTCCCTTCGAGCGACTCGTCTCGCGTACGCCCGACGGCATCGAGATCCAGCCCCTGTACCTGGACGGTCCCGACGAGTCGGTCACCGGGACCCCGGGATCCTCACCCTTCACACGTGGCTTCCGGTCCCGCTCCGCCACGCAGGGGCGCTGGGACGTTCGCGCCGAGGTCCGCTGCGCAGATCCCGGGGAAGCCAACCGTCTGGTGCTGCGGGAGCTGGCCACCGGCGCCTCCTCGCTGCTGCTGGGCGGTGGTTGCCTCCACGACGACGCTGCGTTGCGTGCCGCTCTCGATGGCGTGGTCCTGGACGCGGCGGCCGTGACCCTGGACCCCGGGGCTGCCTACTTGCAGACTGCCGAGTGGTTGATGCAGATCTGGATGGACGTCGGCGTGTCCGATGCCGCAGCGCTCGGCGGCTTCGGAGCCGACCCGCTCGCTGCTCTTGCCGTCGACGGCGTGCTGCCCCAGGGGGTCGAGCGCGCGCTCGCCGACCTCGCCGGCCTGGCCTCGATGTGCGCCTCGCGCTTCCCGGGGGTGCGCGCGGTCACGGTCGACGTCACCCCGTACGCCGAGGCAGGCGCCAGCGGAGCGCAGGTCCTGGCGACCATGTTGAGCACTGCGGTCACCTACCTGCGCGCCATGGAGCGCGCCGGGGTGGCGGCCGAGGCGGCTGCGGGGCAGGTCGAGCTGGTGCTCGGCGCGGACGCCGACGTCTTCTCGAGCGTGGCGTTGCTCCGCGCGGCACGAAGGGTCTGGTCGGCGATGGCGGGGGCCTGCGGGATCGACAGCTCCGGCACCGCTCCCACCGTCACCGTTCGCACGCTACGTCGCCAGATGAGCCGGCGCGATCCGTGGGTGAACCTGCTGCGGGTCACCGCGGCGGCGTTCGCCGCAGTCGTGGGCGGAGCGGACTCGGTGATCACGCTCCCGTTCGACCTCGAGCTCGGTGAGCCGGGCGAGTTGGGTCGCCGGATGGCGCGCAACACCCAGCTGCTGCTGGGTGAGGAGTCGGGCACGGCGCAGGTGGTCGACCCTGCTGGTGGTTCCTGGTACGTCGAGACGCTCACCGAGCAGCTGGCCGAGGCTGCGTGGGAGCAGTTCCGCGAGCTCGAGCGACGCGGAGGCATGCCCGCGGTGCTCTGCGACGGCTCGCTCGCCGAACGCATCGCCTCGGTCCGCCGGGCCGGCCTGGCGGCGGTGGCGACCCGACGCCGGCCCCTCACGGGCGTGTCGGAGTTCCCCGACGTGGACGAGGAGCTGCCGATCACGGACCCGTCCCGCAGGGGTCGGACGGTCGAGCTGGCGGAGACCTCGCAGGTGCTGCGCTGCGATCCGTTGCCGAGGGTGCGGTGGGCACAGGAGTTCGAAGCGCTGCGGGACTCGGCCGACGCCGCCACGGAGGCACGTGGTCGGCGACCCTCGGTGTTCCTGGCCAACCTCGGTCCCGTGGCCGTGCACACGGCCCGAGCCACCTTCGCCAAGAACCTCTTCGAGGCCGGGGGCCTGGCGGCGGTCTCCACCGAGGAGGGCACCACGGTCGGCTTCGACGACGCGCAGGCCGCCGCGGCCGCCTTCGGCGACTCCGGCGAGGCACTGGTGTGCATCTGCTCGTCGGACGAGCGCTACCAGGAGTTCGCCGCCGCCGTGGCCGCTGAGCTGAAGGGAGTCGGAGCAACGAGGGTGTTCCTCGCCGGCAACCCCGGGGAGCGACGCGACGAGCTCGCGGCAGCCGGCGTCGACGAGTTCGTGCACGTCGGCGTCGACGTGCTGGATGTCCTCAGGGGGGCCCACGCCGCCCTCGACATCGAGCAGGTGCACCGGTGAGCGAGCTGCACGTCCCCGACTTCACCGCACTGGCGCTGCCCGCCGGGCAGGTCGGCCCGCCCGCAACGGTCACAGGTGTGCCGATCGAGCTGCCCGAGGGCATCGAGGTGGCCCCCGGCTACGGGGTGGCTGATCGTCAGGGCCTCGACTTCCTCCACACGTACCCAGGGCTTCCGCCGTACCTGCGTGGTCCCTACCCGACGATGTACGTCAACCAGCCGTGGACGGTCCGTCAGTACGCCGGCTTCTCCACCGCCGAGGACTCCAACGCCTTCTACCGGCGCAACCTGGCTGCCGGACAGAAGGGTCTGTCGGTCGCCTTCGATCTCCCGACACACCGTGGCTACGACTCCGACAACCCCCGCGTGGCCGGTGATGTCGGGATGGCCGGAGTGGCGATCGACTCGATCTACGACATGCGCGTGCTCTTCGACGGCATCCCTCTCGACGAGATGAGCGTGTCCATGACGATGAACGGCGCCGTGCTGCCGGTGCTGGCGCTGTACATCGTTGCGGCCGAGGAGCAGGGGGTGAAGCCCCAGCAGCTGGCCGGGACCATCCAGAACGACATCCTCAAGGAGTTCATGGTCCGCAACACCTACATC
>CAYQQQ010000011.1:0-141953 GCA_964420125.1 uncultured Microthrixaceae bacterium | reverse complement strand
GCGTCGCGCGGGCGATGCGAGCGTTCCCCGGCCTCGATGCCGCCATGGCCTGCGGCGACATCTCCTACGCCAAGGCCCGTGTGCTGGCCGCCCATCTCGACCACGACAACGCCGCCGCGTTGATCACGCTCGCGCAGCGCACCCCCGCAGGGCGCCTCGGCGCAGCCATCGCCGCCTGGTCCCAACGCCACGACGACCCCGACACCATCCGCGCCCGTCAACACCAGGCCCGATCCTGCACCTGGCGTTGCGACCCCGACGGCATGGTCACCCTCACCGCCCGCATGACCCCCCACATCGCCGCCGCGATCTGCGCGGTGATCGACACCCACGTCATGCGCACATCGACCGCACCCGCGGGAGCCACTCCCGCGGGAGCCACCCCCGCAGCCGACGCTCCCGCGGGAGACGCCACGGCGGCGACACACCCGACGCTGGCCCATCAACGCCACGACGCCCTCGCCCACGCCATCGCCCACGGCGGCCGGATCACCACAGAAGTCCTCATCCACGTCACCGCCGACGACAACCGGCTCACCGACGGCACCCCCCTCTCCGACCACGCCGTCACCGAACTGCTCCCCGAAGCCCACATCGCCCTGCTCCTGCACGACACCCGAGGCCACCCCATCGACGCCTCCCCCCGACGACGCAACCCCACCCGCCGCCAACGCCGCGTCCTCGACGCCCGACAACCCCACTGCAACCACCCCGGCTGCACCGCCACCACCTTCCTGCACTACGACCACATCGAGCGCTACACCGACGGCGGCACCACCACCCTCGACAACCTCCAACGCCTCTGCGGCCCCCACAACCGAGCCAAAGAACCCCACCCGACATGACCAGGCACGCGACCTCCTGTGAGATCCGACACGAAAGCTTGCCAGAAAGCTTTCGTGCGCTATCATCATCCGAACGTCCCGCCCCCGACCGTGGGGGCCCGCTCCTGGCACAAGGGGGATCGATGGCCCAGGAAGACACCTTCGACGTCGTGATCATCGGCGCCGGCCACAACGGCACCAGCACCGCCGCCTACCTGGCCAAGTCCGGCCTGAGCGTCTGCGTGCTCGAGGAGCGCCCCGAGTGCGGCGGCGGTCAGGAGACCGCAGAGCCGATCGCCGGCGTGCGGATCCAGCCCCACGCCATCGCCAACTACGGCGGCTCGGCCCCGGGATGGGAGCAGCTCGAGCTGTGGCGCTACGGGTTCCGCATGGACTGGGACCCGCGCGTCGAGGTCGAGTTGAACACCGACCGCTACATCTTCACTCGCGACGGCCTGTCCAAGGTCACCGAGAAGGACATGATGGGCTGGGCCAAGATCAGCTGCATGCTGGCCGGCAACGACGCCTTCCGCGACCTGATGCGAGCCACGTTCTGGTGCCCGCCGCACCCGCCCGAGGTGGAGCTCGACGAGTACAACATCCCGTTCATGCAGGTCTACAAGCAGTACGAGCCCGACGTGTGGACTCGTGAGCTGCTCGAGATGACCATGTTCGACCTCATGGACGAGTACCTCGACACCGAGCCGTTCAAGGTCACCCAGGCGTACATCGCCCTGAGCTCCGGCGCCCACGGGCACATGGAGGGCGTCGCCATCCCCGCCATGTGCAGCTCGGCGACGGTGATGCCGCCGGCGGTTGCCAAGCCGGTGGCGGCCCGGGGCAACATGCACGGCTACTTCCATGCGCTCTTCCGCTGCGCCACGGCCCACGGTGCGGTGTTCCGGGCCTGCTGCCCCGTGGAGGAGATCATCATCAGCAACGGCCGGGCCACCGGGGTGCGCCTCCGCGACGACTCGACCTACGGCAACAAGGTCATCCATGCCCGCAAGGCGGTGATCAGCGCCTCGCACATCAAGCACACGTTCCTCGACATGATCGGCCCACGCCACCTCGACGCCGGGTTCCTGCAGCGCATCAGCGACCTCAGCCTCAAGGGCGGCAGCCTCTTCATGTCGCACTACCTCACCAAGGAGGAGTTCCGCTACCGCGAGAAGTACCGGCTCCCCCCTCCCAACGACCAGTTCACCGGCGCCTTCTTCAACATGGAGTCGCGCGAGATCTACTTCAAGAACATCGAGAACGTGCTCGGTCGCCAGGAGAACCTCACGCTCTCTCCCGACGAGGCCATGTGGGGCATGGTGGCGGCCTCCCTGTACGACCCCACCAACCCGCAGTGCACCCGGCCGGGACAGCACATCAACGGCCCGCTCTGGATGATGGTGCCCACGCCTGAGTACAACGTCGACGGCATGGATGCCATGGACAAGGACAAGGAGAAGCAGCGCTGGTCGGAGTTCATGCGGGCCAGCCTCGCCTGCATCGTCGAGAACCTCGACGACGACAACCTCATCCGCATGTTCACCGACTCGCCCTACGACCAGGAGATGCGCAACACGGGCATGCTCGGCGGCTCCTGGTACGGGATCCGCTGCGACCGTGACCAGTGGTGGAACGAGCGGCCGCTGCCGGAGCTGTCCCGCAACCGCGTCCCCGGCATCGAAGGGCTCTACCTGGCGCACCAGTCCTCCTCTCACCCGGGAGGGCTCTGCCTGATGGCGGTGGCCTACAACCTCATGCACATCCTCATCGAGGACGAGGTCGCGGAGCCGGGTGACTGGTGGTACGCCTCTCCCTGGTACATCCCCACCGAAGGCAAGCGCTCCGCCCACGGGTGGACCTGAGCCCCGCCCGCCCACGGCTGGACAACGCAAGGAAGGACTGACGATGCCAAAGGAACTGGTGGGACGCCCCCATCCGCAGAGCTTCTTCTCGGAGTTCCCGATCGAGAGCGAGTGGGACGTCGTCGTCATCGGCGCCGGCCCCAACGGTCTCATGACCGCCGCCTACCTGGCTCGCGCCGGGTTGAAGGTGGCGCTCATCGAGCGCCGCTACGAGATCGGCGGCGGTCTGGCGACCGAGGAGATCCTCTTCCCCGGGTACTACTCCAACATCCACGCCGTCTACCACATGATGACGGACTTCATGCCCGTGCTGCGCGACTTCGACCTGACCGAGCACGGCGTGGTGTGGATCAAGCCGAACCAGCAGACCTCCATGGTGTTCGAGGACGGCACCTCGCTGCAGCTCACCCGCATGCTGGAGGACACGGTCGACTCGATCCACAAGTTCTCCACCCGTGACGCGGTGGCCTTCGGTGAGATCATGCGCACCTGGCGCAAGCTGTCCCGGGAGGTGATCGCCCCCGCCACCTACATCCCGCCGATGGCGCCGCTGGACATGATCGAGGCCATGCAGCGCACGGAACTGGGCGAGGAGATGCTCGAGCTGTCCGAGCAGAGCCCGCTGGAGATCATCACCAACAACTTCGAGAACGACCGCGTGCGGGCGCTCCTGCTCTACACCACCTGCATGTGGGGTCTGGATCCCAACGAGAGCGGCGTGGGCTTCTTCGTGCCGCTGCTGCTCGACCGTGGGATGAACAAGGCCTACTGCCAGGGCGGGTCCCACAAGCTGGCCTCGTCGCTGGCGAAGGAGGTCATCCGCAACGGCGGCGTCATCCTCGACTCCTCCCAGGTGAACAACATCATCATCGAGGACGGCCGGGTCGCCGGGGTGGAGCTGTGGGAGGGCCGCACGCTCCGCAGCCCCGTGGTGGCCTCCAGCCTCGATCCCGAGACCACCTTCCTCGACCTCGTCGGCCCCGACAACCTGCCCGGCCACCTCAAGGACGACGTCTCGCGCTGGGAGCTCGACAAGTGGAGCTACACCACGGTGCACGTCGCCACCGACGAGCCGCCGGAGTACATCAGCCGCGATCCGTGGGTCCGCGACAGCTTCATGACCATCGTGGGCATCGAGAGCACCGAGCAGCTCCTCGCTCACTGGCAGGCGGTGCAGTCCGGTGACATCGACATGGACGCCTTCGGCGGCCACACGACGTGGCAGACCCAGTTCGACCCGCACCTCAGCCGGGTCCCCGGCAAGCACGTCTCCTTCTTCCAGATGCACGCCCCCTACGACATCCCCGGCGGCTGGGAGGACCGTCGCGACGAGATCCAGGAGGCGATGCTCGAGAAGTGGCGGCGGGTGGCGCCCAACATGGGCGGCGACAACATCCTCATGACCGCCACCGAGACACCCGAGGACATCGAGATCCGCATGCCGAACATGCGTCGGGGCTCGATCAAGCACGGCGACTACAACCCGCTGCAGCTCGGCAGCTACCGGCCCAACCAGGA
Organism: uncultured Microthrixaceae bacterium; assembly: GCA_964420125.1. Taxonomy (GTDB): domain Bacteria; phylum Actinomycetota; class Acidimicrobiia; order Acidimicrobiales; family Microtrichaceae; genus CAYQQQ01. The sequence goes on along the minus strand of CAYQQQ010000011.1, from coordinate 137,749 downwards.
CTGCTCCGGCACCGACACCCCCATCGAGGGCCTCTACGTCTGCGGTGCGTCGACGTACCCCGGCGGCCTGGTCATCGGTGGGCCCGGCTACCTGGCGGCGGGACGGATCGCGGACGACCTCGGCGTCGAGCGCTGGTGGAAGCCCACACCGGAGATGGAGAAGTACACGCGCACCTTCCTCGAGTGAGGATCTGAGGTAACTTCTGCAACAGGTTCTACTTCGCGGAGGGATCATGCGCGACTTCGACGCCGTCGTCATCGGCGGAGGCATCAACGGCCTGACGACGGCCGCCTACCTGGCCAAGGCGGGCATGTCCGTCGGGGTGTTCGAGGCGCGTGGCCAGTGCGGCGCCCATTGCGACACCGTGGAGCTCGGCCAGCCCGGGTTCCTTCACAACACCCATGCCGTGTGGCTCGTGCCGGCCATGAGCCCGGCCATGGAGGACCTCGGCCTCGAGGAGCTCGGCCTGCGCCTGCAGGGCACCGACGTCCTCTTCGCCAAGACGTTCACCTCAGGGCGCAACATCGTCCAGGCTCTCGATCCCACGATCACCTCGACCAGCCTCGCCTCCGCGAGCGAGCACGACGCCAAGGTGCAGGCGCTCATCGGCGACCACTTCGCCGAGCACCTCGAGGAGACCCTGCACATGAACCGGCGGCTGCTCTACGGGCCGCCCACCGCCGAGCTGCTCGACCAGATGGCCGCCTTCCAGGACGGCCTCGTCCGACGCCTGGGGCTGCCGCTGACCGGCGACGACGTGATGCGCATGAGCGGCCTCGAGCTGCTGGGGATGCTCTTCGAGTCCGAGGAGGTGCGCACCACGCCCGCCGCCCTCGGCGAGTTCACGGGCCAGTGGCCCTCCAACCGACGTCTCGGACCGTTGGCGCTCAGCTTGTCGGGCCTCCAGCCGATGGCGGTGCACACCGCGGTCGGCGGCTCGCACGCCCTCACCCACGCCCTGGTCAAGGCCGTCGCCAGCAACGGCGGACAGATCTGGACCACCTGCCCCGTGGAGCAGATCCTCGTGGAGGACGGAAAGGCCTGTGGCATCCGCCTGGCCGAGGACTCGCTGCTGCCCGGCGAGGAGATCCGCGCCGGGGTGGTGATCTCCAACCTCACGCTGGCGCCCACCTTCCTCGACTTGGTCGGCGAGGACGTCATCGGCGTGGACTGGTCACGCCTCGTCAAGCGCTTCAACTACGACGACCCCCAGCTCCTGGCCATCTTCTACGCCCTCTCCGGCGACCCTGTGTTCGCCTCCGCCGCCCACGATCCCGCCATCCAGCGCTCGTGGGTCGGCTACTTCGGCGGCGAGACCCTCGACGAGCTCGGCAGCGCCTTCTCCGAGATCGGCCGGGGCGTGATCCCCGACGAGATGATGGGCGGCTGGTTCATCCCCACCCGCGCCGATCCCTCCCAGGCCCCTACCGGGTGCCACACCGCCTACATCTGGGTGAGCGTGCCACCGTCGCCCCGACGTTGGCGAGGCCAGGTGCTGGACGGCTGGGACGCCTGGCCGGATCTGGCCGAGCCGCTTGCCGACGCCGTCACGGCCCGCATGGAGCAGTACGCCCCGGGGTTCACCGACCTGATCGTCGAGCGGCATGCGATGACCCCACGCCACCAGGAGATGAACAACCCCTCGGCGGTGCGGGGCAACATGATCGGGGGCAGCGCCATCCCCGAGCAGTACGCCGAGAACCGCCCGCTGCCGGGGATCATCACCAGCGGGGCCACCCGCAGCTTCGTGCCGGGGCTGTACCTGTCGAACTCGGTGCACCCCTACGGGGCGACGCACCTGGCATCCGGGTACCTGGCGGCGGTCGAGGTGGCCGAGGATCTCGGTCGTCGCGACGTCGAGTGGTGGCGCGCGGAGCCGCTCGACTACTTCCTGGAGTCGATGGGCCGGCTGCCCCTGAACCAGGGCGTCGACCCCCGGTGGTCGGCGTCCGCCGGCTGAGCGGCGCACCGCCCCCAGACCGCACCCCCGACGAAGAGAGAGCACGACATGAGCGAAGAGGTGAACACCGCCGGCGACACGGCGGCAGACGACGTCACGGCCAAGGTGCTCGACGGACGCAAGTGGGCCGAGTTCTGCGACGCCCTGAAGGACGCCGGCTCGGTGGTGCTGGCCGACACGGTGCCCATGGACCCACAGGACCGTGCCGAGGGCTGGCGCTACCTCACCCGCCTGACGCGCGCCGCGCTCAACTTCTTCATGGAGACCTCCGACCCCGAGGCCCCGTCCTTCATGCGCGCCGTGGACGAGACCATCAAGATGGGGATGGACAACCCCGACAACGTGTACCTGGCCGCACCGGTGAAGGGCACGCTCACCTACCGCATCCGAGGCACCCGGGGCACGGTGCACTACCTGGGTTTCGGGAGCCAGGCCGGCGGGTACGGCAAGACCGGCTCCCTCGACACCACCGGCTACCTCGATGCCGGCGACCTGGTGCTCGACGACGACGGCCGCTTCGAGATCATCGCCTCCGTGGAACGCCCCGCGGAGGCCGCCAACTGGCTCCGCATGGCACCGGAGACCTCCATGATCCAGGTGCGCCAGACCCGCGTCGACCACCGCAACGAGGTGCTGGCCCAGGTGGAGATCGAGCGCATCGACGGCCCGTCCACGCCCCGTCCGATCACCCCCGAGCGGATCGACAAGGCCCTCGACGAGGTCGTGTTCCTGGTCTCCGCCGCGTCGGCCATGTTCGCCGCGTGGACCGAGGACTTCCGCAAGGTGCCCAACGAGCTGCCCCGCTTCGACCCCGACACGGCCCTCGCCGCCGGGGGCGATCCCAACATCGCGTACTTCCACGGCTGGTTCGAGCTGGCGGACGACGAGGCGTTGGTGGTCGACATCACCCCGCCCGAGTGCGACTTCTGGAACTTCCAGCTCGCCAACTACTGGCTCGAGAGCCTCGACTACCGCTACCACCAGGTGCACCTCAACCAGGGCACCGCCCAGTACCGCCCGGACGGCTCAGTGCGGATGGTGGTGGCCGCCTCCGACCCGGGCGTGCCCAACTGGCTCGACACGTGCGGTCACTCCCACGGCACGATGTGCGTGCGGTGGGTGGGCGCCTCGGAGTTCCCCGTGCCCCAGGCCACGGTGGTGAAGCTGAGCGAGGTGGAGCCGTGACCGACGATGCCCCCGAAGGAGCCGACCCGCTCGACCTGGAGGACATCCTCGCCGAAGCCCGCCGGTCCGCCGGTCTGGAGGACTTCGGCGACGACGACTTCCGCGAGGGCCTCTCGGTGCTGCTGGAGACGTACCGCACCAACGGCTACCGCGAGAGCGCCTACCGCCAGCTCCGGGGCAGGATCGTGGGCCTGCTGGCGGAGCGACTGCGCATCGAGGACGCCTGGGCCCAGCACCCCGAGATCCGCGACGTGCCCATCGTGGCCCCCATGCTCCTCACCGGACTCCCCCGCACCGGCACCTCGGCACTGCTGAACCTCCTCGCCCGCGACCCCGCCATGCGCCCCATGGAGCTCTGGGAGGGCATGAACCCCGCTCCGCTTCCCGGTCGCCCTCCCAAGGAAGAGGACCCTCGCTACACCGGGCTGAAGGAGTTCCTCGATCACCTCTACACGGAGAACCCCGAGTTCGGGGCGATCCACCACACCACCGCGGACACCCCCGAGGAGTGCATCCACCTGCTCAACCACACCTTCTCGGACGTGCAGTTCGGGGTGGAGGTGCTCATGGAGCCCTACGGGTCGTGGTTCCAGACCCAGGACCACGCCCCCAGCTACCGCTACTACGCCGACATCCTGCGGATGCTGCAGTGGCAGCGGCCCGGGGAGCGGTTCCTGCTCAAGACCCCGGCGCACCTGTGGGCCCTCGACATCCTGGTGGACCTCTTCCCGGACTGCTCGATCATCATCACCCACCGCGAGCCAGTCGAGTGCGTCACCTCCTACGCCTCGATGATGGAGGCGATGATGGAGGGGCGCGACTTCGAGCGCCACGAGCTGGGCCCCGTCGTGATGGAGTACCTGGCGGCCAAGATGGACCATGCCCTCGCCTGCCGGGAGCACATCGACCCGGCTCGGATCATCGACGTGGAGTACGCCGACTTCATCGCCGATCCCGTGTCCACGGCGCGGGCGATATACGACCACTTCGGCCTGCCGGTCAGCCAGGACCTGGAGCAGGCGTGGGAGGCCCATGTCGCCGCCCATCCCCAGGGCGAGCACGGCGAGCACGAGTACACCCTCGAGCAGTACGGCCTCACCGAGGCGGCCATACGCGACCGCTTCGCCACCTACCTCTCGCGCCACCCTCGCTGAGGGGCCTACCGACGCAGGACGACGCCGTCGGCCGGGCCGCCGGCCCCGGTGGCCACCATGACCATCTCGGCACCGGCCACCTGGTTGGGTGAGGTGCCCCTCATCTGGCGGACCGCTTCGATCACGTTGACGCCGTGGGAGTAGCCCTCGCCGAGGAATCCGCCGCCGGTGTTCAGCGCCAAGCGCCCGCCGACGCGGAGGTTGTCGCCGCCTTCGCAGAAGGCGCCGCCCTCACCCTCTCCGCAGAACCCGAGCGCCTCGAGCTGCATCGGCACCAGCGGAGCGAAGCGGTCGTCCAGCTGGGCCACAGCGATGTCCCCGGGCCCCACCTCGGCCACCCGGAACAGCTCCCGTCCCATGAGCTCCACCTCGGGCAGCCGGGTGAGCACCTCCCGGCTGTAGTTGGAGTAGTGCTCGCCGTTGGTGCCGGTGCCCTGGGCGACGGCATGGACGTAGACGGGGCTCTGGGCGAGGTCGGGGGCGCGCTCGGCGGCGCTGAGCACGATGGCGATGGCGCCGTCGACCTCGGGGGCGATGTCGAGGCGGCGCAGCGGGTCGACCACCATCTCCGAGGCCAGGTAGTCGCCGAGCTTGAGCGGGGCGTCGTGGAAGATGGCATGCGGGTTCTCGGCACCGTGCTCGCTGCACACCACCGGCACCCACCCCACCTGCTCGGCGGACACGCCGTAGTCCGCCAGGTAGCGCCGCACGCACATCCCCACCGATCCGGCAGGATCCATCAGCCCGAAGGGGTGGTGGAGGTCGTAGCGGATCATGTCGAGGGACTCGTCCTTGGTCTCCTTGGCGGCGCGGAAGTCCGACCCGGCCCGCTTGCCCGAGCCGTTGTTGGCGGAGCGGAAGTAGACCACGTGGTTGCAGATGCCCGCGGCGATGGCCGTCACCGCGTTCATCAGCGGGCTGGTGCCCCAGTGCGAGTCGCTGGAGTAGGTGAGGGTCTCCATGCCCAGCGCCTTCTGCACGTACATGGCGTCGATGCCGTCGACGACGTCCTTGACCATCCCGTCGATCGCCTCCAGGGGCACCCCGGCGTCGTCCGCCGCCGCCTTGATGACCTCGCAGGCCATCGAGTACTCGGTGCGCCCGGAGTCGGTGGCGAACTCGGTGGTCGCCACCCCGACGATGGCCGTCGCGTCCTTGATGCTCTTCATCGTGCGGCTCTCCTCAGGCCTCGCGGACCTTGAACTTGAACAGGGTGAGGTCCTCGGAGATGTCGTCGAAGACCACCTCCACCGGCATGCCGATCTCGACCTGGTCGGGTTCCAGGTCGATCATGTTCGACACGAGCCGCACCCCTTCCTCCATCTCGACCAGCACCACCGAGTAGGGGACCTTCATCGCGGGGTAGGCCATCCGGTCGGTGGTGAAGTTCACGTACGAGTAGATCTCGCCCCGCCCCGGCGACTCGACCCACTCGATCGTGTCCATGGAGCGGCACTCGGGGCACATCGGTCGGGGCGGCTGCATGTAGCGATCGCAGGCCGAGCACCTCTGCAGCACGAAGCGGTGCTCGTCGACCGCCTCCCAGAACGGACGGTTGTCGTCGTCACGGGAGGCCTTCAGGATCGGGATACCGGGCACGTAGTCCATGTCGTCACTTCCTCAGGATCATCCCGCTGGTGGGCAGACCGGGACCGGCGGTGACCAGGGCCAGCTCGGCGCCCTCGACCTGGCTGGTCGAGGTGCCCCGGATCTGGCGGACCGCTTCGATGATCAGGTTGTAGCCGTGGATGTAGGCCTCCGAGAGCAGGCCGCCGGAGGTGTTGATCGGGATCTTGCCGCCCACCCGGATGTTGTCGCCCCCGCGGCAGAACTCTGCGCCCTGACCGCGTTCGCAGAAGCCGAGCTCCTCGAGCTGGAGGATGCCCCCCAGGCTGAAGGGGTCGTAGAGCTCGGCGACGTCGATGTCGCTGGGGCCGACCCCGGCGATGCGGTACAGCTCCTGGCCGACGTACCAGCTGTCGGGCAGGCCCGACATCGGCGTGCGGTTGTAGGAGGTCTGGATCTCCGACTCCGGGGTCGATGCCTGGGCGGCCGCCAGGATGTAGGCGGGCGACTGCTTGAGGTCCTTGGCCCGCTCGGCCGTGGTCACGATCACCGCAGCGGCACCGTCGGTGTCGACGCAGCAGTCGAACAGGCGCAGCGGCTCCACGATCATCTGCGACGCCCGGTAGTCGTCGATGGTGATGGGCTTGTCGTAGAAGACCGCCTTGGGGTTGCGGTTGGCGTTCTCCCGCAGCACCACCGAGTACCAGCCGATGTCGTCGGGGTCCACCTTGTACTCGTGCATCCAGCGACGGCCGTACATGGAGGCCCACGACAGCGGCGTCAACAGCCCGAAGGGGAAGTAGTAGCCGTAGTGCAGGGTGGGGGCCTCGGTGAGGTAGGTGGCGTAGCCGTCGCCCCGGCCGTAGCGGTGGCCCGACGCCTCGTTGAGCGAGCGGTAGCACACGACGTAGTTGGCGACGCCGGTGGTGACCGCCGCCGCGGCGTGCATGAGGTTGGCGCACGCCGCGCCGCCCCCGTAGCTGATCTCGCTGGTGAAGCGGAGGTTGGGGATGCCGAGCGCGCCGACCAGCGTCGGCATCGAGGTGCGCTCGAGGGTGAAGGCCTCCAAGCCGTCGATGTCGGCCATCGTGAGCCCGGCGTCCTCGACGGCGTTGCGGATGGCCTCGCACGCCATGTCCAGTTCGTCGCGCTCGCTGTTGCGCGTGTAGGCCGTCTGGCCGATGCCGACGATGGCGGCGTTGTCGCGGATGGTGTTCGCCTCGACGGGCGGCCGGCGATCCCGCCGGTAGCTCCGCTCGATGTAGTCCTGCATCACGTTGACCACTCCTCCTCGGACGCCGCGCCGCTACGCCGCAGGCTCGAACTTGTACAGGGTCAGCTCCTCGTCGACGTCGTCGAACACGACCCGCACGGGGAGGCCGACCTCGAGCTCATCCGGGCCCACGCCGACCACGTTGCTCACCACGCGCGGCCCCTCGGCCAGCTCCACCAGCACGACGGTGTGGGGCGATTCGAAGGCCGGATGGGGGGACTCCGCATAGGTGACCCAGCTGGCGATCGTGCCATCGCCCGACACCGCCACCCACTCGGCCTCCATCGACTGGCACTGCGGGCACATGGGCCGCGGCGGCATCAGCCAGTGGTGGCAGGACGCGCAGCGCTGCAGCCGCAGCTCGTGCTCCTTCGCCGCGTCCCACAGCGGCCCGCTGCTGCGGTACAGCACGCCCCATCTCGCCGGGTGCGGCACCGCCACCTGCTCCTCGGTCATGACCTGTCTCCCCTGTCGACGACGTCCCCTGTCGGCGGCTCACCGGCCGACCACGACGACTCTACAAACTACAGGAGATCCTCACCAAGTGGTAGTAAGTTGTCACCAGTTGTCGGAGGCGGACCGGGGACCGTCGAAGCCCCCGGCCAGGCCTCGACGGGAGGAGCGATCGTGGCGTTGAACGTGCAGACCGTGATGATGGCGCCCGACACCGAGCAGTACGCCGGCACGGGTCAGGCCCGCTTCGACCTGGCCTCCATGGCGGCCGCGGCTCGCGAGGCCGAGTCGCTCGGCTTCGACGGGCTCACCGCACCCGAGGCAGGGCACGACCCCTTCCTCCCCCTGGCCATCGCCGCCGAGCACACCGAGCGCATCGCGCTGGGCACCAACGTGGCCATCGCCTTCCCCCGCAGCCCGATGGTGACCGCCCAGCTCGCCTGGGACCTCCAGAACCTCTCCGGAGGCCGGTTCCAGCTGGGCCTGGGCACGCAGGTCAAGGCCCACGTGGTCCGCCGCTACGGCACTCCTTCGGCATGGGTCGGCCCTCCCGGACCTCAGCTGCGGGAGTACGTGCGCTGCGTGAAGGCCATGTTCGACACGTTCCAGAACGGCACCAAGCCGGACTTCGAAGGCGAGCACTACCGCTTCACCCTCATGAACCCGTTCTTCAACCCGGGGCCGATCGAGCACCCCCACGTCCCCCTCCACCTGGCGGCGGTCAACCCCTACATGGCCCGACTCTCGGGGGAGCTGTGCGACGGGCTGCGGCTGCACCCGGTGGCCACGTTCCGCTACGCCCGCGAGGTGGTGGTGCCAGCGGTCGCCGACGGCGCGTCGCTCGCAGGTCGCGACCCTCGGGAGATCGAGCTCATCGGCGCGCCCTTCCTGGCGGTCGCCTCGGATGAGCAGGGCATCGCGACCGCGACGGCCGAGATCAAGCAGCACATCGCCTTCTACTGCTCCACACCCACGTACCACGCGGTGCTGGAGCACCACGGCTGGATCGAGGTCGGCAACGAGCTGCACCAGATGTCGAGGGACGGCCGCTGGCAGGACATGCCCACCCTGATCTCCGACGACATGCTGCGCGAGTGGGCGGTCGTGGCGACGACCGATCAGCTGGTGGGCGAGCTGCGCGACCGCTGTGAGGGGTTGTTCTCCTCCGTGCTGCTCGACCTGCCCCCGGCGCTGCGCCACGACACCGACTGGGTCGCAGACACCGTCGCCGCCCTCCAGAGGACGTGAGGGAACGACCCAGACACCGCTCTGTTGTTCGAGACTCACGCTCTGGGTCAGTTTCGAACAACACAGCCTGAAGGAGAAGACCCATGGCAGCAGAAGGCGAGTACCTCTTCGAGATCGAGGACGGCGTCGGGGTGATCACCCTGAACCGCCCGAAGCGGCTCAACTCGATCACATGGGACCTCTCCCACGCGCTGGTCGAGCTGCTCCGGGAGCTGCGCCAGCGCGACGAGGTCCGCGTGATCGTGCTGACCGGGGCTGGACGGGGATTCTGCTCCGGGGGCGACGCCGACTGGCTCAGCGGCTCCGACGAACGCGGGCTTCCGGGGCTCTCCGAGGTCCCCCTGGAGCGGTACCAGCGCAAGACCCCTGCCGGCCCGGTGGCCGAACTCACCAGGATGATCATCGAGGTGGACAAGCCGGTCATCGCCGCCCTCCACGGCCCGGTGATGGGCGCAGGGCTGTCCTTCGCGTTGGCCTGCGATCGGCGCTTCGCCGATCCCACCACCCGCATGTGCGCCGCCATGGTCCGCCTCGGCTTCGCCCCGGACACGGGGATCACCTGGTTGCTGCCCCGCATCACCCGGTTGTCCACGGCGCTGATGATGGTGGAGACAGGCAGGATCCTGGAGGCCGACGAGTGCCTGCGTGAGGGGCTGGTCGACGAGCTGGTGGAGGAGGGCGGCGACCTCGCGGCCGCCATGTCGTACGCCAAGGAGCTGGCGAAGGGCCCCAGCGTGGCCGTCGACCTGGCCCGGCGCTTCGTGTACAAGGCGCTGACCTCCACGTTGGAGGAGATGCTCGACTACGAGGCGGTGGCGGCCACGCTCTCCTCGCACACCGCGGACGCCCGCGAGGGCACCAGCGCCTTCGTGGAGAAGCGCGCCCCGGAGTTCAAGGGCTACTGACCCCGCTCCCCCGTCGTTCTGTTCACCCAGGATCGCGCTGGGCGCGACGTGGGGTGAACAGAACCAGGGGTCGGTCGGCTACTGGGCCTTGTAGATCTTCGCCAGGCAGAGCTGGGCGAGACGAGCGGCTTCGATGCCCGACAACGCGGACTGGTGGGTGCCCATGCCGGCGGCGCCGGCGTCGGCACCGGCGAGGTAGAGCCCCCGGATCGACAGCTCCTGGCGCGGCTTCATCGAACCGCACTGGCCCACGATCTGGGCCAGGCCCACGCACTCGCCGCCCTGGCCGGGCAGCACCGCGTCGCGGGTGAGGTTCGAGATCTCGCGAGGGCCGTTGTACTCCTTGCGCTCCGTCGCCTCCCAGATGTCGGGGAAGAGCTCCTGCATCTGGCGGTCCATGCACTTCCAGATGGCCTCGATCTCGCCGGCCTCGGGGTTGGAGGAGCAGACCGTGCCTGACACCAGCACCTGCTTGCCCGCAGGCGCGGCGTGCTCGTCGTAGAAGGAGTGGTTCACCATGAACAGGATCACCTCGTCGAGCTCGCCCCCCTCCTTCTGCTTGCGAAACCGCTCGGTGTCGAGCCAGCTGTCGTCCGACCAGACCACGTACATGGCCGTGTCCATCACCGGCTTGTTCAGGAAGTACCGCACGCTGGTGAACGCCCAGCCGGGCACCAGGCCCTTGACGTAGTTCACGTAGCCCTTGTCGAACTGCTCCTCTCCCACCAGCTTGAGCACCGTCGGCTGGATGCCCGCCGAGCTGACCACCACCGGGGCGGAGAAGTCGCCCTTGGAGGTCTGCACGCCGGTGACGTGGCCGTCCTCCACGACGATGCGGTTCACCCGTGCGCCCGTGATCAGCGTGCCGCCGTTGCGCTCATACTCCCGGGCCATCACCTTGGTGAGTCCGCCGAAGCCGCCCTTGTACTGGCCGCCGCCGCCCTGGAGCATCACCTGCTTCATGATGGTCATCTGCTCGGAGGCGGCCACCAGGTCCAGCGGCTCGGCGAGCGAGGCGTTGGCGTGGAAGCCCATGTAGTTGTAGAGCGGCGCCGGCGTGTCACGGGCGTCGAGCCACTCCTTCATCGTGATCCCGTCGAGGGCGGCGATGTCTTCGTCGGCCATCGTGGCCATCTCGGCCATGATGACGACGGTCTTCTCCTGCTCCTCCTCGGTGGCGTCCCACAGCTTGAAGAAGGGCTCCGGATCGGCCATGGCCTGGCTCTGCGTGACGGTCTTGTACTCGTCCCACTCGCTGCGCCGATAGGCGAGGGTGATGATGTCGCGGGGGTCGTCGGGTTCGAGCGCCGGCGCGAACTCGTCGTAGACCCCGAGCTCCCGGTACACGTCCTCGAAGGCCGAGCCCCGCATGGGGACCTGCCCGTGGGGGAAGAGGTCGTAGGCCCACCCGTCCTTCTCGATGCTGATCATCTTGCCCCCGAGCATCGAGTTCTTCTCCACCAGCAGCGTGCGCACGCCGCGCTTGGCCAGCAACGTGGCGGTGACGAGCCCCCCAGGGCCGCTGCCGATCACGATGACCTCGTAGTCGCCGTCGCTCATCGTCATCTCCTCTTGTCGTCTCCTGGTGGCGGTCGCCACCACGTCACTCCACCGACGTCGCCGTCAGCGCTTCAGCACCACCGCGGTGCCGTTGCCCCCGAGCCCCAGCGTCTGGGCAAGGCCCACCGTGGCACCGGGCACCTGCCGTGCACCCGCCTGACCACGCAGCTGCCAGGTCAGCTCGCACACCTGGAACACGCCCATGGCGGTGGTCGCCTCCCCGAAGCAGAGGAACCCGCCGCTGGGGTTGATCGGCATCCGCCCGGTCGGCAGGGTCTCGCCCGTCTCCAGGAGGTGCTCCGCCTCGCCCGGCTCGCACAGGCCCCAGTCCTCGGGGAAGGCGAGCTCGTAGTAGACGGTGTTGTCCTGGAGCTCGACGAAGTCGAGCTCGGTGGGCGCCACACCCGCCTGGGCGAGCGCCTTGGCCACCGCGGCCGCGGCCTCGCTGTGGTGGGCAGGCCCCTCGGGGATCACCCCGGCCAACCCACGGGGCAGCCCGTCGTCGAAGCGGGCGGTGGCCACCGCGCTGCCGGCCACCCAGATGGGATCCGTGGTGAGCTGACGGGCCTTCTCCGCCGAGCAGATCACCGTGGCTGCAGCCCCGTCGCTCACCGGGCAGATCTCGTAGAGCCGCAACGGGTCGCTCACCAGCGCCGACTCGAGGACCTGCTCCATGCTGAACAGCTGGCGGAAGCGGGCGTTCTCGTTGTGCTGGGCGATCTCGTGGGCCTTGACCGCCACCTTGGCGAGTTGCTCCTCGGTGGTGCCGATCTGGGCCATGCGCTGGCGACACAGCAGCGCCCAGAACGCCGGACCCGGCATCCCCACGCAGCGCTGGCGGAGGAACTCGGGGTCGGTGGTCTCCTCCACGCCGGAGGTCTGGATGAACCCCTTGGGCATCTTCTCGCCACCCACCACCAGCACCATGTCGTACTGGCCGCCGGCCACCAGCGAGTAGCCGACGTTGAAGGCGTTCCCCCCCGCCGCGCATCCCGCCGACATGTTGAACACGGGGATCCCCGTGGAGCCGAGGTCCTCGACGATGTCGTTGCCGTTGAGCCCCCAGCCCTTCCCACCGGAGAAGCGCGAGCTGGCTGCGGCCACCGCCTCGATGTCACGCCAGGACACCCCGGCATCGGCAAGCGCCTCCACCACCGCGTGGCGACAGAGGTCGGTCACGGACCGGTCGGAGAACTTGCCCCAGGGGTGCATGCCGACTCCCAGGACTGCCACATCTCTCATCTCGCGTGTCTCCCTCTCGGATCGGGGGCCGCTGAGGGCCCGGCGGCGGGGCTCATGCGGGTCGGAACATCCAGCTCAGCTGCGGTGCGCCGTCGTCGTCGTGGTACAGCGTGCCGATGATCAGCTCGACCTCGTCGCCGGCGCGCAGCTCGGCGTGGTCCTCCACGGCCATCCGGCCCACCACGCGCAGACCGTCGTGCAGGTCGACCACGCCGAGGGCGTAGGGCTCGTAGGGCTCGTCGTAGCGAGCCGGGGGCGGTGGCGGGTAGTTCTGCACCGAGTAGCTCCACAGCACACCACCGGGGCCGAAGGAGGCGTCCCGGGTGTCGGAGTGGTCGCAGCTCGGGTTGTGGCAGCGCTCCGAGCGGGGGAAGTAGGGCGTGTCGCAGGTCGTGCAACGGGAGCCCAGCAAGCGGGCGCCCTCGCCGGTCTGCTCGAACAGCCCGTCGATCACGGGGGTGCCGTCGGTCGACATCATGCGACTCCTGCGTCCTTGGCCGCCCGGATCAACTCGGCCAGCACCTCGGTGCAGTCGCCGACGATGCCGAAGCGGGCGTGGTGGAAGATGGCGGCGTCGGGGTCGGTGTTGATCGCCACGAGGGTCTTGGCGGCGGCACAGCCGACCATGTGCTGGGTGGCCCCGGAGATGCCGGCCGCGACGTAGAGGGCGGGACGCGTGTACTTGCCGGTGAGACCGACCTGGTGCGACGAGTCCGTCCAGCCCATGTCGACCAGCGGTCGCGACGCACCGGACATGCCTCCGAGCGCTTCGGCCAGCTGCTCGACCAGCACGAAGTTCTCCGGCGAGCCGAGGCCCCTGCCCCCGGCGACCACCACCTCGGCGTCTTCCAGGCGCGGGCCTTCGGAGTGGGCCGGCTCGATGACCCTGATCCGCTCCTGCACGTCGGCGACCCCCACGGCGAGCTCTTCCCTCTCGGGCTGCTGGCCGGCCACGACCTCGGGCTCGACGGCGTTGGGCAGCAGCCCCAGCACTGCGGGCTGCCCCACCTCGTAGACCGCCCTGGTGTCGCCCCCGTAGGCGGACGCCGTGACGGAGAACCCCTCGCCCTCGGCTGCGATCTCGGTGGCGTTCATCACCAGGCCGGCTCCGAGCCGTGCAGCCATCCGCGGCACGACGGTGCGGGCCCCGAAGGTCTGGGGGACGATCACCGCGGCGGGCAGGGCGTCGGCGCACGCAGCCTCGACGGCGTCGACCAGGGCGTCCGGGCGGTGGTCGCCGAGGTCGCCGCCCACCGTGCGGATCCGGGCGACGCCCTGGGTGGCGGCGATGTCCATCAGGCCGGCGGGGGGCTCACCCAGCACCAGCCACTCGAGCTCGGCGTCGATCTGGCCGGCGATCCGCCGACCGAGGGTGAGCGCGGCGTCGCGCTCTTCGGGAGGGTCGCTGCGGCCCGCCTGCCAGGTGCACACCACCACCTTCGTCGTCATGACCGCGCCCCCTTCAGGACCTTCTCCTCGATGAGTCGTCGCACGAGGTTGTCGGCCCACTCCGCAGGGGTCTCCCCGTCGATCATCTCGCAGTCGCCCTGCACCACCGGGACGAACTGGCGGACGAGGCGGACCCTGGGCTCCAGCGCGGTCGGGTCCAGGGACAGCTCGCCGGCGGCCACCACGGCCGGTGCCACCTTCCGCGCCGCCATCTTCATCGGCATCGTCGGGTAGCGGGGTTCGCCCAGCTCGCTGCTGATGGTGATCACCGCCGGGCAGTCGACCTCGACCAGCTCGTCGCCCTCCGGGGTGACCCGCACCACCCGGGCGACAGGTGCGCTGTCGCCGGCGGCGACCTCGACCGAGCGGGCGACGCCCACGACGGGAAGGCCCAGGCGCTCGGCGATCATGGCCGGCACCGCCCCCTGGTCGTCGTCGGAGGCCTGGCGGCCGCACAGCACGAGGTCCGCACCGCCACCCGCCTGGATCTGGCCGGCCAGGAGCTGGGCGACGACGTGGCCGTCGAGCGCCGCGGCGTCGGCGTCCACGGCGACGACGCCGTCGGCACCGAGCGCCGAGGCGTGGCGCAGCATGGCGGTGAGCTCGGTTCCCACCGACACCACCTCGATGGTGCAGTCCAACCCAGCGTCACGCAGCCGCAACGCCGCTTCGATCGCCTGCTCGTCGTAGGCGTTCATGAGACGGGGGATGGTGCTCTGGGTGAGCGTGCGACCGTCATCGCCGATCACCAGGCCCCCGGCGACGGCGTAGGCGCCGACGGCGTCGGGGTCGAGCACCTCCTTCACGCACACCACGATTCGCATCGGCTCAGCCTCCCGGACGGTCGGGAGCCCCCCGACCCGAACCTGTCGTCTTGGTTAGCTATTACTACCATTTGGTGAGAACCGGTTCCAGTCCTCGCGACCCCGCATCCGTGCACCCGCAAACATCTCCAAGGGTGCAGACTGGGGACCGGGCACCGCACCGGTCCATCCCCGCGGACCGGCTCGGCCCGACGCGGAGGACCGATGCCGACACCGAGGGGCTCGCAGCCCGGCGCCAGGATCACGATGGACGGCAACGCTGCCGCCGGGGACGTGGCCTACCGCCTCAGCGAGGTGGTGGCCATCTACCCGATCACCCCGGCGTCACCCATGGGCGAGATGGCGGACCACCTCGCCAGTCGCGGGACACCCAACCTGTGGGGCGACGTGCCGAAGGTGGTCGAGATGCAGAGCGAGGCCGGCGCCGCCGGCACCCTGCACGGCGCACTCCAGGCGGGAGCGCTGGCCACCACGTTCACCGCCAGCCAGGGCCTGCTGCTCATGCTGCCCAACATGTTCAAGATCGCCGGCGAGCTCACCCCGGCGGTGATCCACGTGGCCGCTCGGGCGGTGGCCACCCACGCCCTGTCGATCTTCGGGGACCACAGCGACGTGATGGCCGCTCGGCCCACCGGTTGGGCGATCCTGCACGCCACCTCGGTGCAGGAAGCCCACGACATGGCCCTCGTCGCCCACGCGGCGACGCTGCGCACCCGCGTGCCCTTCGTCCACGTGATCGACGGGTTCCGCACCAGCCACGAGCTCAACGGCGTGGAGGTGCTGGAGGACGACGCGCTGCGCGCCCTCGTGACCGACGACCTGATCGCCGCCCACCGCGATCGGGCCCTCGACCCCGCACGGCCCGTCGTCCGCGGCACCGCGCAGAACCCGGACGTGTTCTTCCAGTCCCGCGAGGCGACCAACAGCACCTATGCCGCCGTCACCCCGGAGGTCTCCGCCGTGCTCGACGAGCTGGCCGGTCTGTGCGGGCGCCGCTACCGCACCGTGGAGTACGACGGTCCCCCCGACGCCACGGAGGTCGTCGTCATCTCCGGTTCCGGCGTATGGGCCGCGCGAACCGCGTCGGAACGTCTGCAGTCGGAGGGACGTCGCTGCGGCGTGGTCAACCTGCGCCTCTTCCATCCGTTCCCCGCCGAAGAGCTTGCCGCCACGCTCCCGCCGACGGTCGAGCGGGTGGCGGTGCTCGACCGCTGCAAGGAGCCGGGCGCCGCCGGGGAGCCGTTGCTGCTGGAGGTGACCTCCGCGCTGGTGGGCGCCGTCCAACGCGGCCAGCGCGTCCGACTCCCCCACCTCGTGGGTGGGCGCTACGGGCTGGGCTCGAAGGAGTTCACCCCTGCCATGGCCGCGGCGGTCTTCGACGAGCTCGCGACCGCGCACCACACCGCAGCGACGCCAGGTCGGCAGCGTTTCACGGTCGGTATAGACGACGACCTCACGGGGCTCTCGTTGCCCGTCGCAGCCGACCGCGTCACCGACACCGCTGGTACCCGCAGCGCGGTGCTGGTCGGCCTCGGGTCCGACGGCACGGTCGGCGCCGCCAAGAACGCCTGCCACATCGTCGCCGAGCAGCGGGGCGAGCATGCCCAGGGCTACTTCGTGTACGACTCGAAGAAGTCCGGCGCGGTCACCGTGTCCCACCTGCGATTCTCCGACGGGCCGATCGAGGCACCGTGGCTGATCCGCCACGCCGACTACGTCGGCGTTCACCAGTTCTCCCTCCTCGAGCGCCACGACCTCCTCGCGTCGGCTGCCCCGGGAGCGACGGTGGTCATCAACAGCCCCTTCGGCCCGACCCTCACCTGGGATCGGCTGCCGGCGGAAGCTCGGGAGCAGATCCTGCGCAAACGGCTCGAGGTGCACGTGATCGATGCCGCGAGCCTCAGCAGGGAGGTGGGCCTGGGCGGGATCGTGTCCACCGTGATGCTCACCTGCTTCGTGGAGCTGGCCGACCTGCTGCCCGTGGAGGAGGCCGCCGATGCCATCAAGGAGGCCATCGCCCACGACTACGCGAAGCTGGGCGACGCGGTGCTGCGCCCCAACCACCGGGCCGTCGACGCGTCCTTGGAGCGCCTGGCTCGTCTCGAGATCCCCGCCGACGCCGATCAGCTCGCACCGGCCGAACGCCCCTCGCTCGTGCCCGCCGACGCCCCCGAGTTCGTGCAGCGGGTCACCGCCGAGCTGATGGCGGGCCGCGGCGATCGGCTGGCGGTGAGCGCCCTGCCCATCGACGGCACCTTCCCCGTGGGCACCGCCCGCTACGAGAAGCGGGGCCTCGCCGCGACGGTTCCCGGGTGGGTGCCCGAGCTGTGCATCGACTGCGCCAAGTGCGCCGCCATCTGCCCCCACGCCGCGGTGCGACTCAAGGTCTACGACGACCACCTCCTCGAGGGGGCACCGCCGTCGTGGCGGTCCAAGCCGTCGAAGTTCTTCGAGGCGGAGGACCCGCAGGGCGGCGAACGGCCGATGGCGCTCACGGTGCAGGTGTTCACCGAGGACTGCACCGGTTGCGGTCTCTGCGTCGAGGTGTGCCCCGCCCACTCCAAGGAGCAGGTCAGGCGCAAGGCGCTGAACATGGTCGAGCGGGCCGACGACGATCGCAGCGGCGTGGACTTCTTCCTCGGGCTGCCCGCCGACCCACCCCCGGACGCCGATCCCCTCACCACCCGGGGCGTGCAGCTGCGCGAGCCCCTCTTCGAGTTCTCCGGCGCCTGCGCCGGGTGCGGCGAGACCCCCTACCTCAAGCTGCTCACCCAGGTGTGTGGCGACCACATGGTGGTCGCCAACGCCACCGGGTGCTCCTCCATCTACGGGGGCAACCTGCCCACCACCCCGTGGGCGGCCGGCGCCGACGGGCGGGGCCCGGCGTGGAGCAACTCGCTGTTCGAGGACAACGCGGAGTTCGGCCTCGGCCTGCGTCTGGCGCTCGACCGGCGCCACGCCACCGCGCTGCGCCTCGTGGCCCAGCTGGCCGAGGCGGGCCTCGTCCCCGAGCGGCTGGCCGCCGAGCTGGCAGAGCCGGCTCCGTTCCCCGGCCCCGTGGACGCGGAGCTCGACCGGACTCGACAGGACGCGCTCATCGAGGAGCTCCGCCACCTGCTCGAGTCCCGCGACGAACCGGCGGCACGCCAGGTGCTCGCCCGCTCGGAGGACCTCCGCCGCACGGTGGTGTGGATCGTCGGTGGCGACGGCTGGGCCTACGACATCGGCTTCGGCGGCCTCGACCACGTGCTGGCGTCGGGTCACGACGTGAACGTGCTGGTCATGGACACCGAGGGCTACTCCAACACCGGAGGCCAGGCGTCGAAGGCCACGTTCCGCTCGGCGGTGGCCAAGTTCGCCAGCAGCGGCAAGGAGCAGCGCAAGAAGGACCTCGGGATGCTCGCCGCCGGCTACGGCAGCGTCTACGTGGCGCAGATCGCCATCGGAGCGAACGACCTCCAGGCGGTGCGGGCCGTCCAGCAGGCGGTGAGCTACCCCGGGCCGTCGCTCGTGCTCGCCTACAGCCACTGCATCACCCACGGCATCGACATGCGCCTGGGGGCCCACCACCAGCAGATGGCCGTCCGCTCCGGCTACTGGCCGCTGTGGCGCTACGACCCCCGCCACGCCCATCGCGGCGACCACCCGCTGCGCCTCGACTCGCGGGCTCCGTCGGTCTCCTTCGCCGACTTTGCCCGCGCACAGGCGCGGTTCACGCTGCTGGAGCGGGCGAACCCGGCGGCCGCTGCCCACCTCTTCGCGCTCGCCCAGCACGACATCGACGAGCGATGGCACCTCTACGAGCAGATGGGTGAGATGGAGCGCTGGGCGGACGACGAGGTCCACGACGAGATCCCGGTCGCCGTGGCAGGCAGCGGCGAGGACCGGGCATCGCAGGAGGTGCAGCCATGACCGAGGAGATCACCGTCGAGCTGCGATCCCGTTACCTCGGACTCGACCTCGCCTCGCCGGTGGTCGGGTCGGCGTCACCGCTGTGGTGGGATCTCGATGCCATGCGCTCGGCACAGGACGCCGGCATCGGGGCGATCGTGCTGCCCAGCCTGTACGAAGAGGAGATCGAGCGCGATGCGCAGGAGCTGCAACGGCTGCTGCACCAGGGTGCGGGGACCTTCGTGGAAGCCGCCACCTACCTTCCCGAGGTGGACGAGTACCGCACCGGCCCCACCCCCTACCTGCGCCACCTCGAAGCCGCCGCCGACGCCCTGGAGGTCCCTGTGATCGGATCGTTGAACGGGGTGACGCCCGGGGGGTGGCTGGAGTACTCGGCGATGATGGCCGGGGCGGGCGCGGCGGCCATCGAGCTGAACCCGTACGTGGTCGCCGCGGACCCGCAGCTGAGCGCCCTCGACGTGGAGCAGCGCCTCGTGGAGCTCGTCGCCGAGGTGGTCGCCGAGGTGGAGGTGCCGGTCGCGGTGAAGCTGTCACCGTGGTTCTCGGCGCTGACCGACCTGGCGGTGCGCCTCGTGGAGGCGGGCGCGGCCGGACTGGTGCTGTTCAACCGCTTCGTGCAACCCGACGTCGACCTCGATCGGCTGGTCATCGTCGACCATGTCCACCTCTCGACCCCCTCGGAGCTCTTGTTGCCGTTGCGATGGGTGGCCCTCCTGCGCGATCGCGTCGACTGCTCGCTGGCGCTCAGCGGCGGCGTCCACTCCGGTGACGACGCCACCAAGGCCCTGCTGGTGGGGTCCGACGTGGTGATGGTGACCTCGGCCCTGCTGGCGTCCGGCCCCGATCACGTGGAAGTGCTGATCGAGGGGATGCTCCAGCGGTTGACCGGACACGGGTACACCTCGGTCGCCCAGGCGCGAGGGGCGATGAGCGCCGGCAACGTTGCCGAGCCGGAAGCCTACGAGCGCGCCTGGTACCGCCATGCCCTGACGAGCTGGCCGTCGCCCTAAGCTGCGGTCCAACTGGAGAGGTTCTGCTACCAGATGGTGAGGAGTGGTCATGGCCTGGAGCGAGTGGGCAGCCGTCGAGGGCGAGGGGTTCGACTTCGCCGAGATCCGCTACGACAAGAAGCACCACGCCGAGCTCGGTGGTGGGATCGCCCGGGTCACGATCGACAAGCCCGACCAGTACAACACGATGACCGTGGCCACGGTCGAGGAGATGTTCCGGGCCTTCTACGACGCCAACCACGACACCTCGATCGGGATGATCGTGGTGGCGGGTGCCGGTCGGAACTTCGGCGCCGGCGGGGACGTGGAGTGGGAGCGGTGGGGCCTGCGCGCCGCGTTCTACAACCGCTACCCCCACAACCGACTGATCCGCCTGTCGCGCAAGCCGGTGATGGCCCGGGTGCAGGGCTACTGCCTCGGCGGCCACAACCACATGGCCTACTGCTGCGACTTCACGATCGCCTCGCAGGACGCGAAGTTCGGCCAGGCCGGGCCCAAGGTCTCCAGCCCGGCGGACGGATTCTTCGTGCCGTACCTCACCAAGGTGGTCGGGGCGAAGAAGGCCAGGGAGATGTGGATGCTCTGCCGGCGCTACACCGCGGACGAGGCGCTGGCGATGGGCCTGGTGAACAAGGTGGTCCCGCTGGACGAGCTCGACGACGCCATCGACGCCTGGGCAGAGGAGCTGCTGGCGGTGAGCCCCGGGTGCATCGAGATCCTCAAGGCGGCCTTCGACCAGGAGATGGACGGCTACGAGGAGATGGGCGTGATCTCGAGCCAGTTCTACCCAGACTGGTTCGACATGCCCGAGGGCAAGGAGGGTGGCGCGGCCTTCACCGAGAAGCGCCCGGCCCGCTTCTGGGACCTTCGCGAACGGGAGGCCGAGCTGCGCGCCCAGTTCCTGGCGGAGTACGAGGCGGGCGACGCCTCACACGACTGAACCACCTCAGCCTCCACGCGTCGTGGGCGCGCTCCTGTGCCTTCGGATCAGCTCTGGAGGCACAGAGGACCTCATGGGATCCGCTCTGCCTTCAGTGTCGACCTGAAGGCAGCCAGCGCGGGCTGCTCACACGTCGAAGCGCTTCTCCGGCTCGGCCGCAGCGTGGCGACCGGCGAGGTGGCCGTAGGTGATGCCGAGGCCGATGGTGGCGCCCGGGCCCCAGTAGCCCTGCCCGGCCGGTGAGGCCACGCAGTTGCCCGCACCGTAGAGGCCGGGGACGGGGTTGCCGTCGTTGTCCAGCACGTGGGCACCGGCATCGATGACCGGGCCGCCGTTGGTGTCGAGCATGCCGCAGACCAGGATGATGCAGTAGTAGGGGCCCTCCTCGGCGAACGGCGCCATCGTCGGGTTGGGCGAGCCCTCGCGATTGGGACCGTTCCAGGCCCGACCGATCGGTGCCTGGCCCCGACCGAAGTCGAGGTCCTCCCCGGTGGCGGCGAACCCGTTGAACCGCTCGATGGTGGCCGCCAGGCCGGCCTTGAAGGACGAGTCCAGCCGCAGGGCTCCCGTGTGCTCCTCGACGGCAGCAAGCTCGGCGTCGACCTTGGCGATGAGGTCGTCCCAGTCCTCGCCCTGGATCACGAACTCGGCCGACTCGTCAGGGCGGGGCATGGGCTGGCGCATGCCGGCGAAGCTCTCGGAGCTGGCGACGGTGTCGTCGTAGATCATGAACAGCGCCAGGTTGGGGTACTCCCGCTTGGTGGGGTCGTACACGGAGTGGGCCTTGCTGCGGTCGTGGTACGGCATCTTCTCGTCGACCACACGGCGGCCGTACTTGTTCACGTGGATCATGGCGTCGCCCCACGGCAGCCACACGCTGGGGGGCGTGGGCGAGCGCAAGGCGGAGACGAGGGGCACCTGCTTGAGCCAGGCGTTGTTCATGTTGCCGAGCTTCGCCCCCGCCTCGGCGCCGAGGCGCACGAAGTCGCCCTGGGCGCCCAGGGTGGCACAGGTGCCGTAGATGCGCCCGGGGATGTGGCGGCGCACCAGCTCCGGGTTGTGGGCGAAGCCCCCGGAGGCGAAGATCACGCCCTTGCGGGCCCTGGCGAGCTCCGCGATGTGGCCGTAGCGCAGCTCCAGCCCGACGACCTCGCCGTCGTCGTTGCGCAGGATCCCCGTGACCTGGCGACTCATCGCGATCTCGACGCCCTTGGCCTTCGCCCCGTTCTCGAACTGCTCGACCATGCCCGGCGTGCCCGGTGTGGGGAAGATGTGGCGGCCGGTGGGGAGGCGCTCCTCGGGCAGCTCGGCGCCGTAGTCGGGGAAGCCGGCGAGAAGGTTGCCGGAGGGCATCTGGGTGGGGTTCTCGAAGTCCAGCGGGCGGGTGTCGGCCATCACGTCCAGGACATCGGCTGCGACGAGGTAGTCGATGGCCTTGTCGCCGTTGTCGTAGAAGTTGGCGATCAGCTCGTAGAGGTCCTCCGGCAGGCCGAGGGTGGGATGGCCCGGGCAGTAGTACTGCGGGAACGACAACCGGCACATGTAGGCGATGGCGTCGTCGCGGGGATCCTCCTTGCCCTGGGCCCGCAGGGACGAGTTGTTGGGGATCCAGGCGGTGCCGCCGGAGGCGCCGGTGGTGCCCCCGATGTGGTCGTTGCGCTCGAACATGACCACCGAGGCGCCTTCCACAGCGGCGGTCACCGCTGCGGAGAAGCCTGCGCCCCCGGTGCCCACCACCAGCACGTCGGCCTCGAAGTCGAACAGGTCATCGGCCACGTCACACCCCCGTCGTCCTGGTGCGCCCCGCGTCGGCGCACGGCCACCGGATGATAGTCCTTTCCGACCGCTTGGATAGATCCTGCTACCACCCAGCAGGAGCAGCCCCGCCAACTGTCCGCTGTCACGAACTCCTCCTGTGCGCGAGAGCGGACAGTTGGCGGGGGTACAGGGGGTGGGGGGGGGTTACTGGGCGGGTGGAGGGGCGGTGCGGGCGGCACCGCTGGCCAGCAGCTCGCTCACCTCGACCTCCCCGTAGCCCAGCTCGGCGAGGAGCTCGGCGGTGTGCTGGCCGAGGCGCGGCGGGGGCAGGGCGACGGCACCCGGGGTGGCGCCGAAGTGGAGGGGCACGCCGGTGACCGACACCGGTCCGAGGCTCTGGTGCTCGGTGCTCACGACCATGTCGTTGTGGCGGACCTGGGGATCCTCGGTGACCTCACGCGCCCCCAGGATCGGGGCGCACAGGACGTCGGCAGCAACCAGGCGGTCGATGAGCTCGTCCGCGTCGAGCTCGCCGCAACGGTGGTCGATGACCTCGTCGAGGTCGTCCTGGTTGGCCATCCGGGCGTCGATGGTGGCGAAGCGCTCCTCGTCCACCCAGTCGACCTCCAGGGCCCCGCAGAGCTTCTCGAAGAACCGCTGGGACGGGCAGGTGATGACGACCTTGCGACCGTCGGCGGTGCCGTAGATGCCCGAGGGGGCGAAGTAGAGGCTGCGGTTGCCGACCCGCGGCGTCTCCTCACCGGTGACGAGGTAGCTGCCGAGGCCGGAGGCCTGGGCGTGGATGAGCGCGTCCAGCAGGGACACGTCGATGCGCTGACCCTCGCCGGTGGCGCTCCGGTGGTGCAGCGCCGCCAGCGCCGCCGTGGTGACCAGCACCGAGGTGAGGGTGTCGATGAGCGGCACGGTCACCCGAACGGGCTCCCCCTCGGGCTCGCCGGTGAGCGCGAGCAGGCCGCCGTAGCCCTGGATGAGGAAGTCGATGCCGGGCCGGCCGGCGTAGGGGCCGTCCACCCCGAAGGCGGTGACCCCGATCCAGATGATGTCGTCACGGTGCGCCCGAACGGCGTCGTAGTCGAGACCCAGCGAGGACAGGGCGGGCTCTCGGATGTTGGTGATCACCACATCCGCGGTGGCCACCAGGCGTCCGAACACCTCACGGGCGTCCTCGCGCTGCAGGTCCAACACGATGCCCCGCTTGGAGCGGTTCAGGCTCAGGAACGCGGAGCGCTCCTCCCCCCGACGGGGACCGAGGTGACGGCTGTCGTCGCCGCGGGGGGACTCCACCTTGATGACGTCTGCGCCGAGATCCCCCAGCAAGGTGGCGGCGTAGGGGCCGGCCATCATCGTGGAGATCTCCAGCACCCGCAGGTCGCCGAGCGGCCCGGGGCGCGCCGGTTCGCCAGCCGTGCTCATCGGGCTGTCGCCTGTGCTCATGGGATCGCGCCCGCAGCCTTGAGCTCGGCGATCTCGTCCCAGGAGATCCCGAAGGTGTCGAACAGCATCAGCTCGGTGTCCTGGCCCAGCTCCAGGCCGAGGGGCTGCACCCTCCCCGGCGTGCGGCTCAGGGTGACGGGGAGCCCGCGGAGCTCCACGTCGCCGCCGGCCTCCGCGCAGGGGGCTCGCAGCAGGTAGTCGTTGGCCCACGCCTGCTCGTCGACGGCCAGGTCGCGGAAGTCGACGATCGGTGCAGCCGGGACGCCGTGCTCGAGGAGGCGGCCGACCCACTCCCCCGCCGGCCGCCCGGCGAAGAGGGCGTCGAGCTCCTCGATCAGCGCCTCGTGCTCCGCGGCGCGCCCGGCCACGGACGCGAAGCGGGCGTCTCCGGCCAGGTGGTCGGCGCCCGTGGCGGCGCACACGGCGGCGAAGCCCTCGTCGGTGTTCTCCTGGCACATGAACATCCAGCGGTCCTCGCCCCGGTAGCGGTTCCACAGGGGGTTGCGGGCCCGCAGCCGCGAGTGCTGGTCCGCGTAGCACGGGTCGTGGGTGGCGAGGAAGCGCTGCAGGCTGGGCACCGCCAGGAACAGCTGAGAGCCGAGCAGCGACGCGTCCAGGTACTGGCCTCGCCCGGTCGCTCGCCGGTGGTGCAGCGCCGTCACGATGCCCAACGCCGACATGAGCCCGCCGAAGGCGTCACCGCCCCCGAGGCCCAGGTAGATCGGCGGCTGACCGGGCTCGCCGAGGCGGGTCATGATCCCCGTGAGGGCCTGCACGGTCATGTCGAAGGCCGGCTTGTTGGAGCCCCGGTGGCCGTAGCCGCTGTTGGTGGCGTAGATCAGCTTCGGGTTGATGGCCGACAGGGTCGCGTAGTCGAGGCCGAGCGGACCGAGGTTGTCCATCGACTGGTTCCACAGGAACACGTCCGCCTGGGCCACCAGGCGGTACAGCAGCTCCCGGCCGGCGTCGGCCTTCAGGTCGATGGCCATGGAGCGCTTGTTGCGGTTGGTGACCAGGAAGTACTGGTTCCACTCCGCGACGGGGATGGCGTTGATGCTGCGCACGCCCCGGGCCGGGTCCCCGTACTCCGGGCGCTCGACGTGGATCACCTCCGCACCGAAGTCGGCGAGGTGCTGGGCGCACACGGGCCCCTGGAACCAGACGGTCAGGTCCAGCACCCGCACCCCGTCGAGCGCACCCCGCGGGGCCGGCTCCGGGACGGCAGGCTCGCGGGACTGGCCGCCGGGGCCCGCTGGCGCAGCATCGGCGGCGCGCACCGTCCCCACGACGCCGGCGCTCTCCATCTCGGCGATCTCCGCGTCCGGGCGGCCCAGCAGCTCCTGGAGCACCTCGGCGGTGTGCTGTCCGAGCCCGGGCGCCATGCGACGGAGCCGTGCGGGGGTGTCCCCGAGGTGGATGGGGAACCCGAGGCTCTGGTACCGACCGTAGCTGGGGTGCTCCAGGCCGAGGATGTAGGAGTTGAGCGCCGCCTGGGCGTACTCGGCGGCGTACTCGTAGCGCTCCATGATGTCCGCCGACAGGCGCGCCTCGTCGAAGCGCTCCCGCCAGTAGCCACCCGGCTGCTGCGAGAAGCGCTCCTCGAGGATGGCCATCAGCTCTCGGCGGCCCTCCCCGCAGCGCTTGTCGTGGGTGTCGAAGCGAGGGTCGTCGACGGCGATGCCCATCACCTCGGAGAACCCGGGCCACCAACGATCGGTGTCGGGCATGGTGAGGGTGACCCAGCGACCGTCGGAAGTGGGATAGGCGAGGCCGGCCCCGCTCATCGGGTTGCCGGCATCGAGGCGCGACACGGGCACCGAGAGGCGGTCGTCGCGCATGGCCATGTAGGCGTCGATCATCAGCGACGAGCCGTACATGTTGCCGGCGAAGAGCGAGGCGTCGACGACCTGGCCCTCCCCCGTCTCGGCCCGGTGGTGCAGCGCCACCATGGCCCCGAAGGCCAGCATCACCGCCGTGTACATCTGGCCCGCCCCGGCGTACACGGGAGGCTCTCCCGGTTGGGGCAGGGTGGGCATCACCCCGGTGCGGGCGGCGGCCAGCTCGTCGAGCGCGCGCAGGTCTCGGGCGGGGCCACGGGGACCGAAGCCCGAGCCCCGCACGTAGACCAGGCCGGGGTTGGCGCCCACCAGGTCGTCATAGGCCAGCCCACAGGCCTCGAGCTCCGCGAAGGGCAGGTCGGTGAGCAGGACGTCGGCCCGGGCCAGCAGCGCGGCGAGCACCTCCCCGGCGGCGGGCTGACGCAGGTCCAGGCCCACGCTGCGCTTGTTGCGCTGCACGAGCTCGGCGTCCGCATCGAAGGGCGCCACGGGGCAGGTGCCGTCGCGGTCGGGATCACGGGGAGGCCGCGACAGGTCCTCCACCCGGATCACCTCGGCGCCGAAGTCGCCGAGCAGGGCGGCACCGAGAGCCGACCACAGCTCGGTGGTGAGCTCCACCACCACGATGTCACCGAGCGCCTTCGCCATGGTGCGGCACCCCTTCCCCACCGGCGCCGCCCCATCGAGGGCGCGCCGTGATCGTCCTCGACCGCCCTGGTCGGGCGGAGTGGGACGAATGCTACCTCTTGGTGAGGAATCCCGAAAGGTAGTAGCATTCTTCCGACAAACGGTGAGAGATCGGTCCCGGTGGCTGCGCCATCCTGGCCGCATCGCTCGGCGCCTGCCATGGCGTTCGGGGCCGATCCACGGCCCCGGGGCCGGCCGGCGCGACCCCGGCGGGAACCGCCGGTGGGAAGGACGAGGGGAACGGACACAGGCGCATGGGTGGACCAGAAGGTGCGGCGGGGTCGATCGCCGAGCTCGAAGCGCAGATGCGTGAGCTGCTGGACCGGGAGGCCATCAGGGACCTGGCCCGGCGCTACGCCCACCTCGTGTGGCACTGCGACGTCGCTGCCATCGCCCAGCTGTTCACCGAGGACGGGCGAATGGACACCCCCGACCTGCCGACCCTCACGGGCCGCCGGGAGATCACCGAGTCCTACACGAAGATCTTCGCGGACATGGAGCTGTGGCCCTTCGTGCACAACCACGTGATCGACCTCGACGGCGACTCGGCGACCGGCACCGTCTACCTCGACCTGCGATCCCGGATGGACGGCCGCGACCTCATGGCGGCCGGCTACTACGCCGATCGCTACCGGCGGGTCGACGGACGCTGGCTCTTCGCCCACCGCGATCTGACCATGGTGTCGTTCCGGGCCGTCAGCGGATCCCGTCGCACCACCGACCAGGACACGACCCAGGAGGCATGACATGGCACAGCTCAGCGTCGGGACACGGCTCCGCAGCGCCGTCTGCTCCACCGAGGTGATGGTGGTGGCCGCGCCCAGCGACGACATCGAGCTCACCTGCGGGGGCGCGCCCATGCTCGCCATGGACGAGGAGCCCCCGGCCGGGGCCTCGGTCGCGGCCGACGCCGCCGAGGGCACGGCGATGGGCAAGCGGTACACCAACGACGACGGCGACCTCGAGGTGCTCTGCACCAAGGCCGGCGACGGCTCCCTCGGCGTGGGAGGCGTGCTGCTGGTGCAGAAGGACGCCAAGGCCCTCCCCTCCTCGGACTGAGCCCGTGAACCTCATGATGCTCCTCGAGATGGCGGCCTCCGCCATCGGGGACCGCACCGCGCTCACCAGCGGAGGGGATGCCCTCACCTACGCCGAGCTCTACGACGCGGCCGGGGCCGCCGCCACCGAGATGGCGGCCTCCGGTGCCGAGTTCGCCGCGGTGATCGACGTCAACTCCCCGGCGGTGCCGATCGCGCTGTTCGGCGCAGCCTGGGCGGGCATCCCGTTCTCCCCGCTCAACTACCGACTCACCGAGGCGGAGCTCACCGCCCTCCTCGCCAGGATCTCTCCCGCGTACGTGGTCACCGACTCGGAGCGGGCCGCCCGCCTCGATCAGCTCGACGGGCTGCACGTGATCCCACGGGCGGACTTCCTGGCCGCCGTCGGCCAGGGCTCGCCGGGGGAGCCGAGCTGGTCCATGGACCCCGACGAGGTGGCCATCCTGTTGTTCACCAGCGGCACCACCGGCACCCCCAAGGCGGCCGTGCTGCGCCACAAGCACCTCGTGTCCTACATCCTGGGCTCGGTCGAGTTCGCCGGCGCAGCCGAGACCGACGCCTCGCTGATCAGCGTCCCTCCCTACCACATCGCCGGCATGGCCTCCATCGCCAGCTCCGTCTACGCCGGGCGCCGAATGGTGCAGCTCGAGGCCTTCTCAGCCGACGGCTGGATCGACCTCGCGGCAGCCGAGGCGATCACCCACGCCATGGTGGTGCCCACCATGCTGGTGCGGGTCATCGACGCGCTCGACCGGCGCGGAGGCATGGAGCTGCCGCACCTGCGTGCCGTGTCCTACGGGGGGGCGAAGATGCCCCAGGGCGTGATCGAGCGGGCGATGGAGCTGCTCCCGCAGGTCGACTTCACCAACGCCTACGGCCTCACCGAGACCAGCTCCACCATCACCGTGCTCACCCCCGAGGACCATCGCGACGCCATGGCCAGCGACGATCCCGACGTCCGTCGCCGGTTGAGCTCGCTCGGTCGGCCGCTGCCCAGCGTGGAGCTGGAGATCCGCGACGACGAGGGCGTCGCCCTCGGCCCGGGCGGGTGGGGAGAGATCCACGTCCGAGGCGAGCAGATCTCCGGGGAGTACCTGGAGCAGGGCAGCCGCCTCCAGGCCGACGGCTGGTTCCCCACCCGTGACCGGGGCAGCCAGGACGCCGATGGCTACCTCTTCCTCGAGGGCCGCATCGACGACATCATCGTGCGGGGCGGGGAGAACATCTCCCCCGGCGAGGTGGAGGACGTGCTGCTCGCCCACGACGCCGTCGCCGACTGCGCCGTGGTCGGCGTGGCCGACGAGCAGTGGGGCGAGGCCGTGGCCGCGGCCGTCGTGTTGCTCGATGGCGGCTCGGCCACCGAAGCGGAGCTCCAGGAGTGGGTCACCAGCCACCTGCGCTCGTCGCGTTCGCCGTCGCGCATCGAGTTCCGCGAGGAGCTGCCCTACAACGAGACCGGCAAGCTCCTGCGGCGTCAGGTGCGCGCCGAGATGACCTCCTGAGCCCCACAGGGCGCGCTCCTCAGCTTCTCGCCCACGGTGCCGATCGGAACCGATGCGGCACCGATCCGCTTCGACGCCGACCCTCCTGCTCGTCACCATGGCGCTCCTCAGCGGTGCGCTCGCCTGCTCGGCGAAGAAGGTTCCCGCACCCGAGGCCCAGGCGCCCTGTGCCGGCCCGTCCGGTGTGGGCACCGCAGTTCCCGCCGGGCTCGGCCCCGGCGACGTCGTCGACGCCGTCGAGCTGACCGACTCCGCCACGGACAGCCCCGGCTTCCCCTCCACCACCCGTGTCTGGCGGGTGCTGTACGTGTCGACCGGGGCGGACGAGCACCAAATGGAGCTGGTCTGCGGACTCGTGGCGCTTCCCTCCGGCGGTCCGGCCGAGACCCAGGGATCGGGGAGGATGCTGGCGTGGGCCCACGGCACCATCGGCCTCGAGCAGCGGTGCCTGCCCTCGAGCGATCCCGCCACCCATCTGTGGGGTCCGATGCCGACGGGGATCGGCGCCGTGGCCTGGGGCGCGCTGCTCGGCGCCCACCAGGGCGAACCAGCCGATGGAGCCCTCCAGTACGCGATGGACCAGGGGTGGGCCCTGGCGATGCCCGACTACCAACCCGACGACACCTACGTGATGGGCAAGGTGGCGGGAGGGAACGTGCTCGATGCGGCGAGGGCCACGGCCCAGATCGCGGCGGAGAGCTTCCCGGCCACCGCACCCGGACGCTACGACCTGATCACCTGGGGCCACTCACAAGGGGGCCACGCAGCACTGTGGGCGGGGCAGCTGGCGGAGCCCTACCTCGCCGCCACGACGCCGAGCAGGCCGACCGCCGAGCTCGAGCTGGTCGGGGTCGCGGCACTGGCGCCGGCGAGCAACTTCATCGCCCAGCCCGACCTCCAGCCCGACGTGAGCCTCGGTGACGGCCTGGCCGACTGGGAGACCCACCAGAGCGTGAAGGTGGTGCCGCTGCCGATCCCGAAGCTCGAGACCCAGATCGGTCCCGCCCTCTTCAGCTACATCTTCGGATCCTGGGAGCAGTACTCCCAGGCAGAGGCCCCCGCCGACGGCTCCCGCTTCCCCGCCTACCCACCCGATGCCCCCCGGCTCGACGTCGCTGCGGTCGCCACCGAGGAGGGCAGGACCACCATCGAGGCGGTGCAGCCGCTCTGCCTGGCCGGCAGCGATGCCACGAAGCTCCAGTCGGAGGTCGCCCCCTACCGCGACGCAGCAGCCCACCGGATGCTCCAACCGTCGCTGTGGAACCTCCCCAGCGACTACACCGTCGGGGAGTACTTCCACGGTGGCGTCGACCGCTCCTGCGCCGAGCACCCCGAGGTGCCCTCCGGGACGAGCTCGGCGTCAGGTGCGGGCTCCCCCGGCGACGGCACGACCGACGCATCGGGTTCGCTCTCGGGCCTGGTGGCCTGGTGCGAGTGGATCCGCTGGAACATGCCCGGTCCCCTCGGCGACAACCCGTTCCCGGATGCGCCGATGGTCGACGGGCGACTCGTCCCGGTGCTCATCGGCCAGGGCACCGCCGACGAGGTGATCCACTGCCAGGCACCGTCCGGGCTGGCCGCAGGAGAGGTCCCGGGGCCAGCGGACTGCATGTCGAGGGCCCTCTTCGAGAGCCTGCGCGACGACCTCTACTGCCCTGACGGCGGGGCGCAGGGCCACCTCCAGCTCGACGTGTTCCGAGCAGTCCCCCTCCAGAGCCCGGCCACCCACTTCTCGATCCCCGGCGAGATGTCCGCCCGCAGGATCGGCCGGTCGCACGAGGACCTCCGCTTCGAGGGCTCCCGGATGCAGGAGTTCATGACCGCGGCGTTCGACGGCACCCTCGAAGCCGGCTGCTCGGCGGAGGTGCAGAACCCCTGACCCCGTCCCAGTCCGTCCGGCGGCGCGTGCAGAGGTCGGCAGGGCGAGCGGTTCAGCGGCAGAGGATGTCGGCCCTGGTGCTCTCGAACGCGGCGATGACCTCGTCCGTGCAGTCCTGGGGCACCTCGGCGTCGGCCAGGGCGGCTCGAAGGTGCTCGAGCGTGCGGTCGAAGTGGGCGTCAGCCAGTCCGGCGTCCACCAGTCGCTGGTGGGAGCGGCGCAGGCGGGGCCCGTCGTACTCCGACGCTTCGAGCATCCGCCCCAGGAAGTCGAACTGCTTCTCGGTCCACACGTGGGGGTCGATGCCGTCGAGGTACGGGGTCAGCAGCTCGTCGGCCAGCATCCGCTGGTGCAGCGCCTCGATGGCGTCGATGACCGCAGATGCACCCCCCATGCGTTCCAGCAGTGTCTCCATGGCCCCTCCTTGGGTAGCTCGGCCTCGGACGGCGATCGTCGGTCAACCGCCCAGTCCAACACCTTCGACGACGAAGACGTTCCCCGACTCGCACCACACCGTGTCGTGGAGGTAGCCGTCGGGGCGAACGACGAGCTCGCCGAGCAGGTACCAGCGCCACGGCGGATCTCCGTGGTCGACGTAGTCCCCGGTGAGGGTGCCCACGAAGTCCTGTCGACCGGCGAAGTGGGAGCCGATCACGCCGTGGCCGCCGTCGCACTCGGCCCGACGCCCGGCCATCGCCGGGTCGAAGCCGTGCTCGACTCGGTGCGCCGGCTCAGCTGCCATCGCCGCAGAGCCCGTCGAAGGTGTCGAGCGCCTCCTCGACCATGTCGAAGAGGATCTGCTTGGCGGGCTTCATGGTCGTCACGAAGCTCACGCCCTGGCCTGCGGCTTCGGTCATGAGATCGCCTCGGCGGTTGTCGTTGGCACCCTGGATGTAGTCGGAGCTGAGCAGCATCTGGTAGGGCGCAGGCAACGGGTCGGGAGCTTCGGGCTTGGCCCACTCCTCGGTCCACGGGCACTTCAGCACCCGCATCGTCATGCCGGAGATCGACGAGCTGAACGTGGTGTCGTCGGTGGTGGACTCGAGGATCCGCTCCTTGATGATCATGTCGACGTCGGACTCGCGACACGCCAGCCACAGGGTGCCCGTCCAGACCCCCGAGGCTCCGAGGCACAGGGCAGCGGCCAGGTGACGACCGGTGGTGATGCCGCCCGCCGCGATGATCGGCGTGTCGCCGGCCATGGCGGCGACCTCGGCGACGATGGACAGCGTGCCGACGTTGCCCGTGTGGCCGGCGGCGTCGTAGCCCTGGGCGATGATGGCATCGACGCCCGCCTCGAGCTGCCGCTTGGCCTGTCGGGCCCTGCCGACCAGCCCGAAGACCTTGATGCCCCGCTCGTGCGCGGCATCCAGCATGAAGGCCGGGCTGCCCAGCCCGGAGGCGATCACCGGCACGCGCTCCTCGAGCAGCACGTCGAGCTGGGCCCGGGCCAGCTCCTGGTTGAGCCCACCCCACTGGTGGAGGTCGACCTTGCCCTTGGGGTCGGGCACGTCGTAGCGCTCCTTGATCTCCTGGGCGAAGGCACGGTGGGTCTCGGGGATGTTGGCCATCAGGTCCTCGACGCTGCCCGCCGGGGGCACCGACGCAGGCAGCACGAGGTCGATGCCGAAGGGCCGGCCCTCCACCCGATCGCGGATCCAGCGGACGTCTGCTTCGATGTCCTCGGGGGTGTGCATCGCCTCGCCCAGCACGGCGAACCCGCCGGCGTTGATCACGGCCACCGCGACGTCCTTGCAGTGGGTGAACGCGATCACCGGGAACTCGATGCCCAGCATGTCGCAGAGCTTCGTGTGCAGCGGATCTCCAGTCATCGGTACTCCTCGGAGGTCTCGGGTGGGATCGTTCGAGCGACCCACCCTCGGGGGCCCCTGTCGTCTCCCCCCGCTGGGGACGTTTCGACCACAGCGTAGACCAGGTGGCCCAACTGGTGATATTTTGCAACCAAACGGTTAGGGCGCCCCGGACCACGGGACCAGCCCGGCCGCCGGACCAGCCCAGGCCCTCGGATCGGCCCAGGGCCCCTGATCGTTGGTGCGACGGGAGGAGCAGGAGATGTCGAGGGGTGCGCTCGAGGACATCCGCGTCGTCGAGCTCGGCCAGATGGTCTCCGCTCCCTACTGCGCACGCCTCTTCGCCGACTACGGCGCCGAGGTGGTCAAGGTCGAGCCTCCCGAAGGCGACATCGCCCGTCGTTGGGGCCCGTTCCCGGCCGACGAACCGCATCCCGAGCGCAGCGGCCTGTTCGAGTACCTCAACACGAACAAGTCCGGTGTGGTGCTGGACGTGGACCGCGAGGAGGGTCGGGAGCAGTTCCTCCACCTGTTGGAGACCGCGGACGTGCTCATCGAGAACCAACCCCCGAACCTCGCCCGGCAGCGCCGACTCGACTACGTCAACCTCGGCGCCACCTTCGAGGATCTGGTGGTGATCTCCATCACCACCTTCGGCCAGACCGGGCCGTACGCCGAGTGGAACGGCTACGACCTCAACGCCTTCCACCTCTCGGGCGCGAGCAGCCGCTACTGCGGCCGACCCGGGGAAGCCCCCCTGGAGCACGGCACGTTCTCCGCCGACTTCTACGCCGCGGTCACCGCCGCCGCCTGGGGCCTGGCCGCCACCCTCGGCCGGAGGGTGGTCGGCGGCGGGCAGCACGTCGACGTGAGCTGCGCCGAGGCCATCGCCGCCACCTTCGTGGGTGGCCAGACGATCGGCGGCTGCGCCCAGAACGGCGTGTTCGACAAGCGCACCGGGGTCGGGATGGGTCTCTCCGCGCCGGCGGCCATCCTGCCGTGCAAGGACGGCTACGTGTGGATGCTGGTGCTGGAGACCGGCCAGTGGCGCTCCCTGGTGCGAGCCATGGGCAACCCGGAGTGGGCGATGCTCGACATGTTCGACGACCTGCAGGTACGGGGGCAGAACAAGGACCTCATCTACCCGCTGGTGCAGGAGTGGACGATGCAGCACGGCAAGTTCGAGATCATGGAGCGCTGCCAGGCCGAGGGAGCACCGGTCACCGCCATCTTCACCGTGGAGGAGGCCGCCGAGCATCCCCACCTGCACGAGCGCGGCTACTTCGTGGAGGTGGAGCACCCGGAGCTGGGCGCGCTCCCCCACCTCGGGGCGCCGTTCAAGCTCCCCGCCTGCCCCGGTGGACCCCGACGACCGGCGCCGCTGCTGGGCCAGCACGACGCGCAGCTCCTGGAGACGACGTGAGCGCCGCACCCCTGCAGGGAATCCGGGTCGCCAACTTCGGCTGGGTGCTCGCCGGGCCGATCGTGGGCCAGACGCTCGGGTTCCTCGGCGCAGAGGTCTACAAGATCGAGTCGCGGGCCCGCGTCGACATGGCCCGCACCATCCCCCCCTTCGCCGAGAACGTCCGCGACCCCGATCGCAGCCTCTCCCACCATGCGGGCTGGGCCGGCAACGGCAGCGTGACCATCAACCTCAAGGAGCCTCGGGGCATCGAGGTGGCACTCGAGCTCATCTCGCACTGCGACGTGGTGATCGAGAACTTCGGTCCCGGGGTCATGGAGCGCCTCGGCCTCGGCTACGACGAGCTGATCCGCGCCCGACCCGACATCGTCATGTTCTCGATGCCGTCGGCCGGCCTCGACGGCCCCCTCAGCGGCCTGCGCACCTACGGGCTGAGCCTCGCCAGCATCACCGGCCTCGACAGCATCACCGGCTACGAGGACGGTCCGCCCATCGCCATGGAGAACGCCTACTCCGACCCCTACAACGGCATCATGGGGGCCTTCGCGATCCTCGTCGCGCTGCACCACCGCGAACGCACCGGCGAGGGCCAGCACATCGACTGCTCCCAGCAGGAGGTGATCATGCAGATGGTCGGCCCCGCCTTCATGGACTACGTGATGAACGGCCGCGTGGCCGGTCCGATCGGCAACAAGCACCCGGTGGGCGCCGGCGCCCCCCACGGCGTGTTCCCCTGCGCCGGCGAGGACCGCTGGATCAGCATCGCCGTGACGGCCGACGAGGAGTGGCGGGGCCTGGTGGAGGCCACCGGCGACGCACCATGGGCCTGCTCCTCGAGCTACGACACGCTCGCCGGGCGCCTCGCCGCCATCGACGTGCTGCACGAGCAGCTCTCGGCCTGGACGGCCACCCACCACGACGACGAGCTGGCGGCGCTGCTGCAGTCCCATGGGGTTGCCGCCGCGCCGGTGCTGAACGTGGGCGACCTCCTGACCGACCCTCACTACCGATCACGGGGCACCTTCATCGAGATCACCCATCCCCTCGGGTTCACCGAGACCATCTACGGCGGGTACGTGAAGACCAGCCGCAGCGACGCGTGCGTCTCCCCCGGACCGGTGCTGGGCTGCGACAACGACCACGTGTTCCTGGAGCTGATGGGCTTGCCGCGCGAGCGCTACGACCGCCTCGTCGCCGACCAGGTCATCTACTGACCCATCTCCCCGGACGCACCGCTCGAGTGGTGCGTCGATGAGAACTCATGCGCGCCGGCGCGGGCGTCGATGAGTCCTGTGAGAGCGCCGTTCGCGGCGCAACACGCCCGAAGGAGAGCCGTGGACTCCAGCGTCATCCAGACGTCGATCGCCAAGGAGGACTTCGACACCGTCATCGGCGAGGTGCGATCCGCCATGAAGACCGACCCGGCGGCGGCGCTGGGTGACCCGGTGATCAACGATTGGATCGGGCGGCGATTCCGCAACATCTTCATCGACGAGGCGTCCGTCGACCCCGACGCCTTGAAGCACTCCCGGGGCCCGCTCCCGTTCCGGTTGTTCGACTCCGCCTCGGACCGCGAGCGCGTCGCCAAGCGCATGATCCACGGGATCTCCGACGAGGAGATCGCCACGGAGATGCCGCCCGCAGAGGCCGGCACCTTCGAGAACACCACGCTGCTGTTCGCGCCCGGGCTCCTCACCGGCCTCCTGCCGGTGCTGGCCTTCCAGTCGGTGTGGCCGCAGCTGAAGGAGCGCTTCGGCATCCGGATCCTCGCGGCCGACTCCCACCCCATGCGCTCGGCGGACGCCAACGTCGCCGACCTGGTGGCCGCCATGGAACGGGGAACCGGGGTCGACTCCGACGAGGCCGGCACGTTCATCACCGACGCCGACGATCCGACACCGCCCGGGGACGTGCTGCTGATGGGCTACTCCAAGGGCATGCCCGACATCCTGAGCCTGCTGGTGGCACGACCTGATCTGGCCCCCCGCGTGCGGGGGGTCCTGGGGTGGGCCGGAGCGACGGGCGGTTCGTACATCGCGGACGGCATCTACAAGAAGATCAGGGCCCTGCCCGGTCTCGACGTCGCCACCTCGATGGCCGATGAGGTCGGCGGACTCCTCCGACAGCTCGTGCCGGTGGTGCAGCTCCACAAGGTCGACCGCCGCATCGACGAGTACGACATCAAGGGAGCGATCGAGTCGCTCACCACCGGATTCCGGTCTCGCTTCCTCGCAGAGCAGTCCGACTCCCTCGCCGAGCTCGGAGTGCCGATGCTCTACTGCAGCGGGTCGACCAACGTCTTCGAGGTCCCCTACTTCCAGGTCATGGGGACCGCGGAGCTCGACGTGCACGATCCCGACAACGACATGCAGCTGACCCAGGACCAGGCGCGGGTGCCCGCGCCGGCAGCGCCCCACCTGGCCACGTTCCATGCCAACCACTGGGATCTCTCCTACGACGCGTTCCCCTGGTACACGACGATGGGTTCGCACAAGCTCACCAACCCCTTCGCCCGCAAGCCGGCCATGGCTGCCATGCTCCTGCTGATGTCGGAGCTCGGCATCATCGACTAGCGCGGCGACGGGCGCGGCCAGCCCGGGCCGGCCCGCCGGCTCCCGTGCGACAACCGGTTCCTAGCGTCCCTCGAACTCGGGCTTGCGCTTCTCGGCGAACGCGCGCGGACCCTCCTTGGCGTCCTCGGAGGCGAACACCTTGGCGGCGAGCGCCTTCTCCAGCACGAAGCCGGACTCGAGTCCCAGCGCCCGCACGGCGATCTCCTTGGAGGTGTGCACCGCGAGCGGGCCGTTGCGGCAGATCCGCTCCGCCACCTCCATGGCGGCGTCCAGCACGTAGCCGGCAGGCACCACTCGATTCACCAGTCCGACCTCGTAGGCCCGCGCGGCGTCGATCGAGTCCCCGGTCAGGAGCAGCTCCATGGCGACCGCCCAGGGGATCTGTCGGGGCACGCGGATGTGGGAGCCGCCGGCGGGCACCAGCCCCCAGCGGACCTCTCCCAGCCCGAAGGTGGCGTCCTCGGATGCCACCCGCAGGTCCGTGCCGGCCAGCATCTCCATCCCTCCGGCGATGCAGTGGCCGTTCACCGCGGCGATGATCGGCTTGAACACGTCGGAGAACTGCCGCTTGGTGTGGTCCTCGTAGCCGAGCTGATCCCCGGAGGTCAGCAGGGGGATGGCCTCCTTGAGGTCCATGCCGGTGCAGAAGGAGAGGTCGCCCGCCCCGGTGAGGATGGCCACCCAGAGGTCGTCGTCGGCGTCGAAGTCGGCGAACGCCCGGTCCAGCGCGCCGAGCATCTCCTTGGTGAGGGCGTTCATGGCCTCGGGTCGGTCGATGGTGATCACCGCCACACGGCCCTGCTTCTCGTAGCGGATCGTGGAGGGCAGCGCCAGGGACTCGACGGGCACGGCGTGCACCTCGCGGGTGCGGGTGCGCGACACCCGGAACTTCGGCAACGTGACGTCGCCGGTCACGTCGTCGAACACCACCTCAACCGGCAAGCCGATCTCCAGGTCCTCGGGATCGCAGTCCACGACCTGGGTCAGGATCCGCACGCCTTCGTCGGTCTCCACGATGGTGGGGGCGTACGGGGTGTCGCCCACGAAGTCCGGGTGCAGGGCTCGATCGGCCACCGTCCAGCTGAACACCTTGCCCCGGCCGCTGGAGGGCTCCCACGACCAGTTGAACGACCCGCAGGCTGCGCACATCTCCCGGGGCACGTGCCGCCACGTGCCGCAGTCGGAGCAGCGCTGGAAGCGGAGCTCGCCCTCCTTGCAGAAGCCGTAGAACTCACCGGCATGCCCCTCCAGCACCGGGACGGGCTTGGTGTAGGGCGGCGGCACCCACCGGCCCACCTCGTCGAGGGTGAGGTCGGCGAACTCGGCCGTGTCGGGCAGGGGCCGACCCAGCCAGTCCTCGTAGAAGGTGTCGAGGTCCGGCAGGAAGTCGAAGTCGGGCGGGCAGCCTCGCGGCACAGCCTCCACCTCGAGCTGCGAGCCGCAGCCCGGACAGATGTACTCGCGGATCTGCACCCATGCGGGATCGGGGATCTCCCGGCCCTTGTACACCTCCGACATCGACGCCTCGTCGTCGCGGACGTTGATCAGCGCGGAGAGCTTCCAGTTCACCCGGTAGTCGCCGAACTCGTGCCCGCAGCGGCACTTCACGACCCGGGAGCCCCGGCCCTTGGACACGATGGACAGCGCCGGGGTCAACGGCAGCAGGATCCGGTCGTCCCAGGGCACCCGCGACTGCAGGATCTCCACGTACTTGTCGAAGCGGTCGGCATCCTTGGCCTCGCGCATCAGCTCCTGCACCGCCGGCCACGCCAGCTTCCCGTCGATCAACAACTCGATGTCGGCCTTGTCAACAGCCACTTCGCTCCTCCTCCGTCTCCACGGCCTGAGTGACCGGGTCTCGTCGCTCCTCTGACGCCGCGCTCACGTCGCCAGTCTTCGTGTCGGTCCTCACCGTGTCAGCACCGCGATGCTGCCGTCGCCGAAATCTCCCCACCCGGTCACGACGCCCACCTCGGCATCCGCGACCTGGCGGTCTCCTGCATCTCCCCGGAGCTGCAGCACCGCCTCCACGATGTGGCTCATGCCGAGCACGTGGGCCTCCGACAGCAGCCCGCCGTGGGTGTTGATCGGAAGGTCGCCGCCGGGGCCGATCTTCACGTCGTCGATGAACTCTCCGCCCTCGCCCCGCTTGCAGAACCCTGCCTCCTCGATCTGCTGGAGCACCTCGAAGGTGAAGCAGTCGTAGATCTCGGCGAAGTCGACCTCGCTTGGCTTGATGCCCGCCGCACCGAACGCCTCCGGGGCGGCGATGGTCAGGCCGGTCTTGAACAGGTCCTGCCGGTTGAGGATCTCGTCCGCCGGGTAGGGCTGACCCCGGGCCGCGCCGGCGATCATGATCGGTCGGCGCCGCAGGTCACGGGCGCGCTCCTCGGTCGTCACCACGACCGCCGCCGCGCCGTCGGTCTCCAGGCAGCAGTCGAGCACCCGGTAGGGATCGGCGAGCATGCGGGAGCTCATGTAGTCGTCCAGGGTGATCCGCTTGCCGTAGGTGACCGCATGCGGGTTGAGCTGCGCGTGGTCGCGCATCGCCACGGCGATCATCCCGAGGTGCTCGGGACGGGTGCCGAACTCGTACATGTGCCGTCGGGCGATCACCGCGTACCACTGCGGCGGCGCGGTGAAGCCGAAGGGCATGTAGTAGTCGCGGGCGATGGCCCCTCCGGGGATCGAGTTCACGTCGTTGGCCACCGTCTGGGCGGCCCGTGAACCCGAGTAGCCGTTCCAGCCCGCCGGCAGCAGCACGTACTCGGCGGTCCCGCTGGTCACCGCCGAGGCGGCGTCCTGGAGCGAGGCCACCGGCGAGGCGCCTCCCATGTTGACCGTCGCCGCGTAGCGCAGGTTCGTGCATCCGAGGTTGGCGGCGAACTCC
This sequence comes from uncultured Microthrixaceae bacterium, assembly GCA_964420125.1. GTDB lineage: Bacteria > Actinomycetota > Acidimicrobiia > Acidimicrobiales > Microtrichaceae > CAYQQQ01. The sequence continues at coordinate 98,193 of CAYQQQ010000011.1, read as the reverse complement.
TCCGCCTTGCCGAGGTTGGGGAAGGGCATGATGCCGTCGATCTCGTGTGGCTCCAGGCCGGCGTCGCGGATCGCCTTGACGCACGCCTCCAGCTGCAGGGCCAGCTGCGACTTGCCGGAACCGGGCCGCCGGCAGAAGTCGGTCTCGCCGATCCCGACGATGCACGCCTTGTCGCTCATGTCGTCGCCTCTTCCGTGTCGCCCTGGCGCCGAACCCGCCGGGTGGTGTCGATCCCCGTCAGCCGTGCCAGGTTCAATCCGAGGATCCCGGAGCGGATCTCCGGAGTGATCTCCGAGTAGCCCCAGTTCTCCCGCAGCTCCTCGGGGATCTGGAGCTGCCGGACCCAGTCCACCGCCCGCTTGGTGTCCACGAACGGGAGGTCGAGGCCCATGACGATCTTGTGGGGCTCGACCCACTGCAGCGCAGTCCCGATGGCGTGGTAGCCCCGGTAGGGGGAACGCTGGTACCACCCCACGATGCCCGAGAGGCTCAGGTAGAGGTGCTCGTGCTTGGCCGCCAGACCGATCAGCTCCTCGGTGTGGGGCCACCCCATGTGGTAGGCGATGATCTTCAGCTCCGGGAAGTCGATCAGCACCCGGTCGAGCGTATCGGGGTGGGTGTGGGCGCTGGGTTGGGGGTAGGTGTAGGCCATGCCCGTGTGCATGGTCAGGGGGATGCCCAGCTCGCAGGCCTTCTCGTAGAAGGGCCACATGCCCGGGTCGTCCAGCGCACCGGCATCCTCGGGCTGGTACACCTTGCACAGCCGGGCGTCGTGCTCGGCGACCAGGTGCTCGAGCTCCCAGATGGCGTGCTTCACCCCCCGGCGCAGGATCGGTCCCACCATGGCCTCGAGGTACATCCGCCCGGAGTACGGCCGGATCTGCTCGATCATGAACTGGTTGGTGGACATCGAGATGGTCCCACCGCTGAGGTCCATCATCCCTTCACGGAGGCAGAAGGCGACGTCGACCTCCGCCTCGTCCATGTAGTCGATGAGGGTCTCCGCCAACGGGGGTCGGCGCTTCACGAGCGGATCGACACCCGACCAGGCCCGCAGCACCCCTTGCACGCTGTACCACCAGCGCTTGGTGTTGGGGTAGTAGTTCGCGAGCTCGGCCATGGTGGCCGGGTTCATGAAGTGGCACTCGCTGAGGGCCACGAAGTCGTCGCTCACGGGTCCTGCCTCCGATCGTCGGACGTGCCGGCGCTGCCGCTCGAGATGATGCGCCACAGGCGCTCCGGCGACGCCGGCACCTCGTTGGCCCGGACCCCCAGCGGTGCGAGCGCATCGTTGATGGCGCACATCACCGCGGCGGGTGTGGTGTGGATGGCTCCCTCACCGCACCCCTTGGCCCCCAGCGGGGTGAACGGCGACGGTGTGACCACCTCTGCCTTCTCGATGGCCGGGACCTCGCAGATGGTGGGGACCAGGTAGTCCATGAAGCTCGCCGTGAGGGGCTGGGCGTCCTCGTCGTAGACGTACTCCTCGTACAGCGCTGCGCCGATCCCCTGGGCCACGCTGCCGTCGGTCTGGCCCTCGACCACCAGCGGGTTCAACCGGGTGCCGCAGTCGTCGGTCAGGCAGTACTTCACGATCTCGACCATCCCCGTGTCGCGGTCGACCTCGACGGCCACCACGTGCACGGCCTGGGCCGCGGTGAGGTAGCTCTTGGCCCGACCCTCCTCGTCGGCCGGCGTGCGGCCCGGCGCGGTCCACACGTAGGTGGCCTCGGGGTAGGGGTCGACGTCGGGTGGCAGGAGGTCGCTGCGGGCCAGCATCGTGCCGGCCACCTGGGCGACGGCCATCTCGGCACCGGGCTTGCCCCGGACCGTGAACCGGCCGTCGTGCAGCGAGACGTCCTCGGGCGTGCTGCCGGTGAGGCGGGCCACGACGGTCCCCATCTTGGCGGCGAGCCGCTCGCACGCTCCGAGCACGGCACCGGTGATGGCCACCCCCAGCCGGCTGCCACCGGGACCGAACGACGGCGGTGCGGACTGGGTGTCGAGGTAGACGACCCGGACCGAGTCCATCTCCACGCCGAAGTAGTCGGCGACCAGCAGGCTGACCAGCGTGTACTGCCCCTGGCCCTCCATGGAGAACCCGACCCGCACCGTGACGTTGCCCATGATGTCGATGCTGACCACCGCGCCCTCGGGCACGCCGGTCTGGGGCATGCCGACGATGGCGTAGGCGTTCCAGTCGAACACCCCGGGCTCCACCGCAGAGGCCACCCCGATGCCGACCAGTCGCCCCTCGGCGCGAGCCTCTGCCCGCCAGCGGCGCAGCTCGTCGTAGTCGGCGAGACCCAGCGCGGTGTCGAGGACCTCCTCGTAGCTGCCGCTGTCGTACTCGTTGCCGCTGGGGATGGTGTAGGGGAACGCCTCGGCGGGGATGAAGTTGGCTCGACGGAACTCCGCGGGGTCGAGCTCCAGGGAGCGGGCCGCGATGTCCATCATCTGCTCGAGGACGAAGAAGTGCGGCGGCGGACCCATCCCCCGGTAGGGGGAGGCAGGGAGCTTGTTGGTGGCCACCAGGGTGAGGTCGTAGCGGGCGACGGGGATCGCGTAGGGCCCGGTGAAGGCGGCCAGCGGCTTGGCGGCGCTGATGGCGCCGAAGCTCTCGCCGGTGGCACCGAGGTCGTCGACGAGCTTCACCGCCAGGCCGCTGACCCGTCGCTCCGAGTCGACCGCCAGCGACACCTCGTAGTGCCGGTCCCAGGCCTGGCTGCCTCCGGCGATCAGGTACTCGATGCGATCCTCGATCCACTTGACCGGCCGCCCACCGGCCTTGCGCGAGAGCATGCAGGCGATGTCGGTGCCGCGTGCACCGCCCTTGCCCCCGAAGCTGCCGCCGTGTGGATGGCTGATCACGTTGACCCTGTTGCTGGGCACACCGAGCACCCCGGCACGCCCGAGGGCGTTGGAGGTGGGTGACTGGATGCTGCCGTGGACGGTGACCTCGAGGGTGTCGGGATCCCACCGGCACACCGCGCCGTAGGTCTCCATGGGGTTCGCTCCGAGCCGGTTCCAGCGGAACCGCTCGGTGAACACGTGCGCCGCCTGCTCGAACGCCCCGTCGACGTCGCCCCAGGTGAACACGCGCTGGAGCATGACGTTGGTGCCGTTCTCCTCGATCACCAACGGGCTCGAGTCCTCCATGGCGGCGAAGGGGTCGGCCACCGCTTCGAGCGGTTCGTAGTCGACCTCGATGAGCTCCAGCGCGTCCTCTGCCAGGTAGCGGCTGGTGGCGGCGACGGCGGCCACCGGCTCCCCCACCCAGCGCACCTTGTCGGCTGCCACGCAACGGGTCGACCAGCCCTCCGGCGCGGAGCGGGCGGGGTTGGTCCACCGCCGGGCGTCCTCGCCGGTGACCACGACCTCGACCCCGTCGAGCCGCTCGGCCGCACTGGTGTCGATGCGGGTGATGCGCGCGTGGGCGAACGGGCTGCGCAGGATGGCGGCGTGGAGCATCCCGGGCTGCACGACGTCATCGACGAACTCCGTGCGCCCGGTGAGCAGGCTCCTGTCCTCCCGGCGGTGGACGCGGTGGCCCACCCAGCGGGGCTCGCTGGTGGGGAGCTCCTTGAGGCTGCGGGGGATCTCGACGGTCATCGTGTGCGCTCCTACCCGTGCGCGTCCGCCGAACGGGCGGCCCGCATGCGGGCCGCGGCCAGGTGCACGGCGCGGAGGATCCCCTGGTAGCCGGTGCATCGGCAGAGCTGGCCGCCCAGCACGTCGCGGATGGTCTCCTCGGAGGGATCGGGATCCTCCTCCAGCAGCTCGTAGGCGGCCATGAGGAAGCCGGGTGTGCAGAACCCGCACTGCAGGCCGTGCTCCTCGGAGAATGCCTGCTGGATCGGGTGCAGCGTGCCGTCGGCCTCCGCCAGGCCCTCCACGGTCGTCACCTCGACCCCGTCCGCCTGCACCGCCAGCATCAGGCACGAACGGGTCGCTCGACCGTCGACGAGCACCGTGCAGGCACCGCACACGCCGTGCTCGCACCCCACGTGGGTCCCGGTGAGGCCCAGCTCGGAGCGCAGGAGGTCGACCAGGGTCAGGCGCGGCTCCACCAGCACCTCGTGGTGCCGACCGTTGACCGACAGCGACACCCGTCGCCGGTCACCGCTCATGGTGTGCCGGTGGCACGAGCCACCGCCTCCCGCAGGGCCCGACCGACCAGCACCCCGGCAAGGTGGCGCCGGTACTCCCCCGATGCGTGCACATCCGACATCGGCTCCTCGACCGCATCCATCGCGGCCGATGCCGCCCGGTCGAACAGCTCCTCGCTGGGCTCCTCGCCCTCGAGGAGCCCCTCGGCGACGAGCACCCGCAGCGGCGCAGGACCGACGGCGAACAGCACGATCCGCGCCTGGCGGCACCGACCGGCTTCGAGGCGCACGGTCACGGCGGTGCCCACCATGGCGAAGTCGCCGTGACGCCGGGACAGCTCCTGGAACGACCAGCCCGTGCCGTCGGCGATGACCGGGATGCGGACCGAGGCCAGCAGCTCCCCGGGCTCCATCGCCGTGGTGAGGTAGCCGAGGAAGAAGTCCGCCGCCGCGATCGTCCGCTCACCACCGGGGCCGATCACCCGCATCTCCGCGTCGCAGGCCATGGCCACCGCCGGGTACTCCGCAGCGGGATCGGCGTGGGCCATCGACCCGCCCACCGTGCCACGGTTGCGGATCTGCGGATGGCCGACCAGCACGGTCGCCGCGTGGAGCAGCGGCTGGCGATCGCGCACCAGGTGCGACCGCTCCACCGCGCGCTTGGTCGCCATCGCGCCGATCACGATGAGGTCCCCTTGCGCATCGATGCCCTCGAGGCCCTCGATGCGGCGGAGGTCGACCAGCAGGCCCGGTCGGGCCAGGCGGAGGTTGAGCATCGGCATCAGGCTCTGACCTCCCGCCAGGACCACCGCGTCACGATCAGGGTCCGCCAGCAGCGCCACGGCTTCCGCGAGAGCGGTGGGGGCCTCGTAGTCGACCGGCGCCGGCTTCATGGGAGGTTCCCCCGCGCGGGGTCAGCCGGTCCAGCCCGCGACGACGTCGAGGGTGCGATCGTCGAACTCGACCCGGCCGGGCAGCGGGCGGCCCAGCCAGTCCTCGTAGAAGGTGTCGAGGTCGGGCAGGAAGTCGAAGTCCGGCGGGCACCCGCGCGGCACCGCCTCGACCTCCAGCTGCGTGCCGCATCCCGGACAGATGTACTCCCGCACCTGCACCCAGGAGGGATCCGGCAGCTCCCGACCCTTGTACACCTCCGACAGCGACTCCTCGGAGTCACGGACGTTGATGAGCGCAGAGAGCTTCCAGTTCACCCGGTAGTCGCCGAACTCGTGCCCGCAACGGCACTTCACCACCCGCGACCCGCCCTTGTCCACGATCGACAGCACGGGGGTCAGGGGCAGCAGGATCCTGTCGTCCCACGCCACGCGCGACTCGAGGATCTCCACGTACTTGTCGAAGCGGTCGGAGTCCTTGGCCTCGCGCATCAGCTCCTGGACCGCCGGCCAGGCCAGCTTCCCGTCGATCAGCATCTCGATGTCGGACTTGTCGACAGCCATGACGATGCCTCCTAGAACTCGAAGTCCTCGGGCAGGCCCCAGAAGGCCCGCAGCTCACCGCCGTAGTCGGGCGAGAGCTCCATGGACGAGCGCCACATCGTGAGCACGGCGGGATCCATGTTCTCCTTGGCCTGGACCTTCTGGCGCTCCTCTGACCACCACTCCCTGAACGGCACGGCCCGGGCCTTGCGCTGCTCGCGGATCTCCGCCCGGCGCGCCTCGGTGGCACGGCGATCGACGGTGAAGGACGAGCCGTCCTGTCGCACCACCGCTCCGTGGATCTCGCTGGCCACCCGCACGGTGGTCCAGCCCTTGTTGAGGTCCTCCTCGATCATGGCCGGATCGCGTTCGATGGGGTCGCCCATCGACTGCGCGCCGGAGATCGGGTGAAGGATCAGGTCGTAGTTCTGCAACGGCTCTGGGGTGAGGAAGGGCGGTTGGGCCGGGCTCACGATCTCCGTGGCATCGACGACATGGTCCAGCGTGGGATCCTCCGCCGGTCCGCGGCCGTGCACCAGCGGCTTGCCCTCCTCGATCAGCTGCTTCACGTTGGTTCCGTGGGCGTAGCTCGCGGTGTCGGGCACGCTCGGGTAGGCGCCGTACATGCCGTGGTTGGCCAGGACCTTGGAGCGCATGCCGGCGTCGCCGCACTGGTAGTCGATGCCCGAGGGCGTGTTGTGCACCATCCACACCGCCGTGTGGCCGAGGCCCCCACGGAAGCGGCCGTAGCCGGCCGAGTCGGGTTCGATGTTGCGCCCGAGGTAGAGGATCGGGAAGTACAGCTCGGTGACCTCGGCGTTGCCGAAGTCGGCGTTGGGCGTGTAGATGCACCAGGCGCTGTTCTCACCATCTGCGTAGCCGCGGGCAGGGGAGCCGTTGCTGGCCTGCTCCAGGGTGAGGCTCGCCAGGTAGTAGCCGAGCTGGGTGACGCCGGCGAACTCGGCGGTCATCGTGGTGGCCGCGCCGGCGGCCATCTCCTCGACGAAGCCACGCATCTGGAACAGCCGGCCGAAGGACTCGTAGAGGCTGCTCATCCACATGACCGCCGGTGCCCAGGCCACGCCCGAGGAGGCCGACCAGTCGACCTCGAAGGGGTTCGCCCAGGAGCCCGCCGGCGGCGTCTCCACCTCCCAGGAGGCGGCAGGGCCGGAGTTGAACATGTCGAAGCCCACGATGTGGGAGTACCCGTTGAGCAAGCCCGACTTGAGCGCCGTGGGGTGGATGTTCTCCCCGAAGGGCACGGTGCCGCTGGCGCCCCGCAGCGAGAAGCGCACGTTGGCGTCGCCGTCGATCTCGATCTCCATGGGCAGCGCCATGAGGCAGTCGACGTCCTGCTTGCCCAGGATGACGTTCTTGCCCTTCATGGCCAGGTCCTTGAACTGCGACTTGCGCAGGCGACCGGGAACGGTCTGGGTGTTCACACGACCCACGGCGTAGCGACGGCTGTCCTCGACGAACTCGTGCACGGCGTCCAGGTAGAACTCCAGCCCGTACTTGTCGATGACCTCGGTCACCCGGTCACGGATGGTGATGCACCCGGCGAGACGACCCTTGGCGTCGCCCAGCACGAAGTCGGGGGTGCGGGTGCGGGAGCGGATCCGCTTGTCGTACCAGGGGTAGAACGCGTCCTTCTCCCCCACCTTCTCCATGGAGATGCACACGCCGTCGGAGTAGCAGTCGGGGTTGAGGAAGCCCACGGATCCCGGGGTGACCGAACCGCAGTCGCTCACGTGGGTGACGCAGCTCGCCCAACCGATGAGCGTGTCGCCGTAGAACAGCGGCATGGCGGTGTCGAAGTCCGGGGAGTGGATGCCGCCGTAGTGGGGGTCGTTGTTCTCGAAGATGTCGCCCTGGTGGAAGCCCGGCGAGTCCTCGTAGCCCATCTCGATGAAGCTGCGGATCATGTCGGCCAGCAGGCCGGGATGGGCGGTGATGCCACGCGAGACGCACACCGCCTCGCCGGTGGGCAGGTGCAGCGCCCACAGGGCGTCGCCACCCTCCACCGCGATGGGTGAGGACGACACCTTGCAGCCCGTCTCCCAGGCGATGTTGCAGACGTTGGAGAGGATGTGCCACAGCGCCTCGTAGGTGCCGGGGTCCTCCTCCTTGCGCTTCAACCGGTCGAGGCCGAAGAGGCTCCCCGACTTGGAGAAGGCCTTGTCGTTGGCCTTCAGCTGCTTGGCGAGGGTGAGTTCAGACATTCCTCAGTCCTTCCGCTCGAGCCAGTAGATGTCGTGCTCATCGATTCGCATGTGCCATTCCGGTGGCACGAAGAGGGTGGTGTTGGAGGCCTCGATGACGGCGAGGCCGTCGATCTCGTTGCCCGGCACCAGATCCTCCATGCGCCACACGTCCGCATCCTGCCACCGCCCACCTCGGAACACCGGTCGGGTGAACTTGAACGCCTTCTTGTCGGGTTTGCGGTCCGCCAGCTCGTGGCGGCGCAGCTTGGGCTTGACGGTGTCCACCTTGGCGACGATGCAGACCTCGGTGACCTGGATCGGCACGTACTCGTTCTTGGCCACCAGGGTGAACAGCTTCGTGTAGCGGTCCTCGAACGCCGACACGAGCTTGTCGACGTCCTCGACGTTGTCGATGCTCTCGACCGGAGAGTCCACCTCGATGTCGTCGAGCTGGCCGAGGTACTTCATGTAGATGACCCGCTTGGTGGAGATCTGGTCGCGACGGAACCCCTCGGACTCCAGCTCGGCGACCACCTCGTCCTCGAGGGCGTTCCAGGCCATGGTGACCGGCTGGAGGTAGCCCACCTTGGTGGCGTCGTCCATCGACGGGTCGATCATGGAGGCCACGCTCTTGTGGCGGCGGTGCGAGTAGTCCATGCAGGCCCCTCCCCATGCGGAGAAGGCACCGGCGTGGGGCACGGTGACGACCGCCTTCCACGGGAGGTCGCTGGCGTAGCCCAGCATGTGCAGCGGGCCGCCGCCGCCGTAGCCCAGCAGCACGTAGTCGCGGATGTCGTGGCCGACCATCACGCTGCGCACCAGGTGCTCGCGCATCATCACGTTGAGCAGGTCGAGGCAGGTCTCCGCGGCGACGTACACGTCGAGGCCGAGCGGATCGGCGATCTTCTCCTTGAACAGGTCGTAGGAGACCTGCTTGTTCACCTTCACCTTGCCGCCGAGGTAGTTGTCCTCGTTGAGGATGCCCAGCAGGAGGTTGGCGTCGTTGATGGTGGGCGTGGTGTTGCCCGCCTCCATGAAGGTGGGCCCGGGGGTGCCTCCCGCCGAGTCCGGGCCCAGCTTGAGCCGGTTGGTCTGCGGATCGAGGCGGATGTACGTGCCGGTGCCGGCGCCGATGGAGATGATCCCCAGCATCGGGACGTTCACGTACATGTCCTGGAACCCGGGCTCCCGGTCGATGGGCAGCACGCCGGCGGTGATGGCCCCGGCGTCGAAGGAGGTGCCGCCGACGTCGGAGCAGACGATGTTCTCCTCGCCGATCACGCTGGCCAGGTACTTGGCGCCCATGAGTCCGCCCACCGGGCCGGACATCGCCGCCTCGAACAGCCGCGGGTAGCGGACGTCCGCGATGCCGCCGTAGCCGAGCACGGTCTTGAGGTTGTGGGGGTACTTGATGCCCCGGAGCTTCTCCTCGATGCGCACGAGCTGCTTGCGGGCGGGGCTGGACGCGTAGGCCTGGATGACCGTGGCGTTGGCTCGGGAGACCTCACGAGCGGTGGGGGCGACCTCGCTGGAGAGCTCCAAGGGGACCTCTCGCCCCACCTCCTCCATGACCCGGCGGGCGATCTGGCCGGCCCGCTCCTCGTGCATGGCGTTGGTGTAGGAGTGCAGGAACACGATGGCCAGCGCCTCGCACTCCTCGTCGACCAACAGCTCGCGGACGCCCTGTTCGACCTCGTGCTCGTAGAGCGGGATCACCGGCTGGCCGAACATGTCGATCCGCTCCGTCACCCCTCGGGCCTGCTGGCGTGGCACCAGGGGGATGCGGTGCTTGCGGTACTGCATGTGGGTGATCTCGCTCCACTGCATGCCGATGAAGGTCTGCGACCCCCGCCCCTGGGCGATGATGTCCTCGAAGCCCTTGGTGACGATCAGGCCCGTCTTGAGCCCGTTCATGTTGATCACCGTGTTCAGCATCGAGGTGCCGGTGTACACGGCGGTCTCGATGTGCTTGCCGAACTCCCGCCCCTCGCCGTGAGGGTCGATGCCCATGTACTCGAGGGCTTCCTCGAGCGACTCCATGTAGCCGACGCTCTCGTCGTGCGGAGAGGTGGGCGCCTTGCCGATGACGCTGCGGCCCTCCTCGTCGACCACGATGACGTCGGTCATCGTTCCGCCTGCATCACAGGCCACGAAATACTCAGCCATTGCGGACCTCGCCTTTCTGGGACGGTCGTGGCACCCCGGACAGCTCCCAGCCCCCCGGCCGCCTCACACTACCACCTATCGAAAGTTCTCACCAAGTGGTAGCAAAGTATAACCAGAAGGCTGAGGCCGGTGTCTCGTGACCGACGACACAGCTCCTCGCAGAGTACGCCCCGCAGCCGGGATCCGCCGGCTGCTCGCCCGGCGCTCACCCCTCGGGGAGCAGCCCCGCTCCTCCCGCCAGGGCTCCGAGCACCTCTGCGGTGTGGGCACCCGACGGAGCGGAGGGCATCGTGCCCTGCCGTGCCCGCGGCGCGCACACCGGCACCACCCCCTCGGCGGTGTCCAGCACCCAGGCGTCGCCACGACGTCGCGCCGCCGGCGACGCGGCTCCCACGGCCCCGCCGCCGGCGAGGACCGACCTCGCGGCAGCCCACAGCGACACGTCCACGAGGCCTCCCCTGCCGGCACGCCACAGCGCCACCGCCGCCACCGCGGCGTGGAGCCCGGCCAGCGGATCGGCGATGGCGTCGCCGCAGAACCGTGGTCGTCCGTCCTCGCCGACGGCCACCAGCCCCGCGGCCGCTGCGGCGTCGTCGCCGAACGCCACCCGGTCCTTCCACGCTCCGTCACGGCCGTAGCCGGTCACCGACACCCAGACCACCTGCGGCGCGCGCCGACGCAGCTCGCTCGGGCCGAGCCCCAGGCCGTCGAGCGCCCGAGGACGGGAGGACTCCACCACCACGTCCGCCTGCGCCATGAGCTCGAGCAGCGCCTCGCGTGACGTGGGGTCCCCCAGGTCGAGCGCCACGCTGCGATGACCGCCGTGGAGGAGGTCGTAGAACGCCGGAGGTCCGAGGCGAGCGCCGTCGGGGCGACCCAGGGACTCCACCTTCACCACGTGGAACCCGGCCAGGCCCAGGAGGTCGGCGCACAGCGGACCGGCCCAGAGCGCGGACAGGTCGACGACCAGTCCGGGCTGGCGGTGGCCGGTCGCTGCACCTCTCGGCGTGAGGGACTCGAGCCGCCACGGTGCGACGGGTCGGGACGCCGCGCCGTCGGGGTGGCCCGCGCCGGGCCCCGGCGCCACACCCACCGACGCCACCGCCAACCCCATCAGCGCAGCGCGGTCCACCAGCGCCCGAGCGTCGTCGCCCGCGAGGCGCCCTGCCACCGCATCCCACGGATCCCCTCGGACCTCCACCTCCAACCACGCCGGCAGGAGCTCGTGATCGCTGTCACGGGGGAGGTTCACCGCGACCCAACCGCTCCCCGTCGGCAGCATCCGACAGCTCCCTCCGGCCGACCGGCTGCCGGCCCGCGACAGCCCGGCGATCGCCGCCCGCTCCCCCAGCAGCGCCCCCCCGTCCACGTGCACCTTCTCCAGACCACCCGCCGCGGTGAGCACCTCCAGCGCCAGGCCGGCACCCCGCGCGGTCGCCGCCGGAGACCCGGGGGCCACCAGCGGCGCACCCTCCGGGTCGCCTGTGAGCGCCATCGCCCCGCTCCGCGCCCACTCCCCCGCCGGATCCTGCGGCGCGTCGAGCGCCGCCACAGCGGTCCCGGCGGCCTGCACGCCGTCGAGGGCCACCTCCCGACCGACGGATGCACCCAGTAGGCCCAGCAGGCGGGCCGCGTGCGCCGTCGCCGACGCCTGACCACCCACCCGCACCTCGAGGTCGGCCAGCACGTCGACGCCGCCGGGCACCCCGGCACCGGTGGGACCGCTCACCCCGGGCCCTCTCAACGGCCCCGCACAGCGCAATACGCTGAGGGCGATGGCCGTCGCGGTGCGCTCCCCCGATGAGATCCTCGACGCATTGCGCTCACCCTATGCCCGCGAGGAGCTCGTCGGGCAGGGCCCGGCGCTGGGGGTCGACCTCTCCGGATACGCCACGGTGCCGGACGGGCTGCAGCCGCTCGGCTCCCTGCCCCTCGTGGTGATCGGGATCGGCGGGACCACCGCTGCGACCGGGGCCGGCATCGACGCCTTCGACGTGCTGCTCACCGACGACGCGACCCTCGGGGTCGCCACGCAACGACCGGTCGGCCGCCGCGAGCCCGCCGGAGGTGACGGGTGGGTCCATGGGGCCGGCGGCGCCCTCGAGGAGCTCGGACGCCTGGTCCAGCGGCTGGAGGCGCGACCACAGGCGTCGGTCACCCTGGTGCAGCTGCTCCGCCTGGGCCGACAGGTCGCCGTGGCCGACGCTCTGGTGGCCGAATCCCTGGCCTACGCCACCTTGCAGGCCGGCGAGGAGCACGTCCGCTGGCTCCGTGCCCGCACGGCCGCACCAGCGCCCGGGTCACGGCCCGATGCGCCCGCCGCGCGCCTCGAGCGCGACGGCGAGGTGCTGCACGTGCGGTTCTGCCGCCCCGAGGTGCACAACGCGTTCGGCACCGCATCGCGCGACGCGCTCGTCGAGGCGCTGCAGCTGGCGGCGGCGGACGACACCATCCGACGGGTGCGCCTCAGCGGCGAAGGCCGCTCCTTCTGCAGCGGTGGCGACCTGCGCGAGTTCGGCTCGAAGGCCGACCCGGCCACCGCCCACCTGGTGCGGACCACCCGCAACCCCGGCTGGTGGCTCCACCGCATGGCCGAGCGGGCGACCGCGGAGCTGCACGGGGCGTGCATCGGCGCGGGCATCGAGCTGGCGGCCTTCGCCGGCGAGGTGGTCGCCCGCGACGACGTTCGGATCAGACTGCCCGAGATCGAGATGGGGCTGGTGCCCGGTGCCGGCGGCACCGTGAGCCTGCCGCGGCGCATCGGCCGCCGTCGCACGGCATGGCTGTGCCTCAGCGGCACCACCCTGGACGCCGAACGGGCCCGGCGATGGGGGCTCGTCGACCGGGTCGTGGCTGCCGACCCTCGACGGGATGACGCACCGCGACCCTGACGCGCTGCACCTTCAGATCACCTCAGCAGGCGCAGCGCGCCTCATCGCACGCGCCGCGCCTCCAGAGCCCACCCGAAGGCACCCAGGACCGCGCCGTGCCCGCTGTGCGGTCAACCTCCCCCGAAGTGCACGACCTCGCCGCCGACCAGGGTCGCTCGCACGACGACGTCGGCGAGGTCGCGCCGGGCCTCCTGCCACGGCCGGTCCAACAGGCACAGATCGGCTCGTGCACCCTCGGTGACGCCACGTCGGGTCCCCGGCGCGTCGGGTGCACCGGTGAAGAGCGCCAGAGCAGCCTCGGGATCGAGCTGCTCGTCCGGTCGGACGTGCTCGGGGAGGTCGCTGCCGCGCACGGCGGCCACCATGATCGACCACGGATCCCAGGTCCCGACCGGTGCGTCGGACCCCGCTGCCAGCGACACCCCTGCCCGTTGCAGCGAGGCGCAGCGGTAGAGCCACGGCTGCTCCAACGGATCGACGTGCCGTCGATAGGCGGCGCCGCGCTCGGCCACGAAGTGGGGTTGGGTCACCACGGTCAAGCCACCATCCGCGACCAGCACGAGCAGCTCGTCGCTGAGCAGCGCCGCATGCTCCAGACGGTCGCCGGGACCGCCACCGGCGGCCTGGACCGCACGCGCGGCGAAGACCGTGGTCGAGCGCTCCAGCGTGTGGACCGCCACCCTCGTGCCGTGTCGGTGCGCCTCGACGATCCGGGCCACCAGCTCGTCGTAGTTGGGCAGCGCGGACTCCTCGAGCACGATCTTGACCGGGCCACGCGACACCTCGGCCGGCCAGCAGTCCAACGTGGCCGAGGTCATGGCCATGACCCGCTGGGGGAGCTCTCCCCGTCGCCGGGCGCCGGCCATCGCCGCCACCTCCTCCTCGCCGTTGTGGGCGGTGGCGTCGGTGACACCGGTGACGCCTCGGCTCGCCAGCGCCTCGCCGAGGCGTCCCAGCGACGGGACGTCTGCCCGCCACCGCTCACGGAGCCAGCGGTCGAGTCCACGCAGTCGCCCGGTGGGCCGGCCCGACTGGTCGAGCTCGACCCCCCGGGGCGTCTCCGGACGATCGAGCAGACCGACCGCGGCCAACCCCACGGTGTTGAGCACCCACATCGCGCCGGTGCGGTGCTGGAGCCGGAGAGGTCGGCCGGGCACGGCGCGGTCCAGCACATGGCGGTCCGGCCATCCCACGCGATCCTCGTCCCAGCCCACCGCCCGGAGCCAGCCGTCGTCGCCGCCCTCGTGGGCGGCGCGGTGCAAGCGGTCGACGAGGTCCCCCATCGAGGCGACCTCCGGTCCGCCGCAGAACAGCGACTCGTCCCGAGCGGCGGTGGCGAAGAGGTGGACGTGGTGGTCGTGCAGTCCCGGCAGCAGGGCGCCGCCTCGACCGTCGAGGCGCAGGGCGTCCTCGGCGAGCTCCGCCGGCGGCGGGGACCCCCAGCCGATGCCGCGGATGGTGTCGCCCTCGACGCAGACCCAGGCGCCCTCGCGCCCCGACAGCTCGACGTGTTCGAGCAGGATCCTCGACCGGCGCCGTCCCGCACCCTCCGCACCCCAAGGCGGCGACGACACCTTCAGCTCGAGACCTGCGTCGGCAGCTCAGGCGTCCTCGGAGCTCGGTTCGTGGCGGGTCTGCCATCGCACCGCTCGCTCACATGGGCGCTCCGCCGGTCGGCGGTCGCTCTCACCTCAGCCCCAGGGTCCCGGCCAGCCGCGTGCGGTGCTGGGGCGCCGATCCCAGCTCGAGCTCCAGCGCCTTGGCGCGTCGGAAGTACAGCTGGAGGTCGTAGTCCATGTCCACGCCGATGCCGCCGTGCACCTGCTGGGCACCGAAGGCGACCCGTTGGCCGGCATCGGAGACCCACGCCTTGGCGACCGACACCTCCCGTGGCGACACGGGGTCCGACGCCAAGGCCCACACCGCCCGGTACGCGGCCAGGCGGGCGCCCTCGAGGTCGAGCAGGTTGTCCGCCAGGCGGTGCTGCACGGCCTGGAACGACCCGAGGGGCTTGCCGAACTGCACCCGGGTGCGGGTGTAGTCGGCCGCCATCTCCAGAGCCCGGCCCATCACTCCGACGAGCTCGACGCACCGCAGCGCCGTCGCCCGGGACAGCGCGGGCGCCAGCAGCTCGGCGGCGTCGCCGACCACCTCGCCCTCGGCACCGTCCAGGCGGAGCTCGAACAGGCGATCGTTCGACATGGGCCGCAACCGGGTGCTCGCCACGGTCGGCTGGTCGGCGGGCAGGAGCACGAGGGCGCCGCCGGCCACCACCAGCAGGTGGGTCGCCCCTTCGACGTCGTAGGCGATCGGTGCGGTCCCTCGCACCCGTGCGCTCGACCCACCCCCCTCGAGCTCCAGCGCGTCCTCGGCCACGTCGACAAGGGCGGTGCCGACGAGCACCGAGCCCTCGGCCACGCCGTCGGGCAGCCGGCCGGCGGCGGCCAGGGTGAGGCCACCCAGCGCCACCGTCGAGAACATCGGGGTGGGGCACACGGCGCGGCCCAGCTCCTCGAACACCACAGCCAGGTCCACGAGGTCGCCGCCGCCACCGGGCAGCGCCATGCCCACCCAACCCATCTCGGCCATCTCCGACCACAGCTCGGGCGACCAGCCGGAGCCGTCGGCCTCGAGACGGCGCACCTCGGCGGTCGGGCACCTCGTCTTCAGGAAGGAGCGGGCGACCTTCCGCAGCTCCTCCTGGTCGTCGCTCAGGGCGAAGTCCATCATCTGCTCCCCTCGTGTCGCAGGCGTCGGCCGGCCATCTCAGGACCTCGGCAGGCCGAGACCCACCATGGCGACGATGTTGCGGTGCACCTCGTTGGCGCCCCCACCGAAGGTGAGCAGCACGTCCTGCATGAACCACCTCGGGATGATGCCACCGTCGGGAACGCCATGGCCCGCGACCAGGCCGCCGGTGCGGCCCATCACCCGCAGGCAGGTGCCGAAGGCCCGCTGGTGCAGCTCGGTGCCGAAGATCTTGTTGAGCGACGCGTCGTGGTAGGGCACGGTGCCGGCGGCCACCATCGAGGCGGTGCGCAGGTTCATGAGCTTCAGCACGTCCGCCTCGACCGCGATGCCGGCGAGGGCGTCGCGCACCCAGGGCTCCTCGGCGACGAGCCGGCCGTCGCGGTGGTGCTCGTTGGCCCAGGCGATCGTCGTCTCCAATGCCCGCTCCACCTGTGAGACCGTCGCCAGGGCCAGGCGCTCGTAGTTGAGCTGGGTGGTGATGTAGCTCCAGCCCTGGTTGAGCTCGCCCACCAGGGCGTCGGCCGGCACGCGCACGTTGTCGTAGAACGTGGTGTTGGTGCGGAAGCCGCCCATCACGTGCTGCGGGGTGATCGAGACGCCGGGTGCGCGCAGGTCGACGATGAACACCGAGATGCCCTTGTGCTTGGGGACGTCGGGATCGGTGCGCGCCGCCAGCCAGACGTAGTCCGCCATGTGGGCGCCCGAGGTGAAGACCTTCTGGCCGTTGATGACCCACTCGTCGCCGTCCCGCTCTGCGCGGGTGCGCAGAGAAGCCAGGTCGGAGCCGGCCTCCGGCTCGGTGTAGCCGATGGCGAAGTCGACCTCGCCGGTGAGGATGCCGGGAAGGTAGCGGGCCTTCTGGTCGTCGGTGCCGATGTCCATGATGGCGGGTGCGACGGTCTGGACGGCCACGACCGGGATGGGGATGCCGGTGCGACAGATCTCCTCGAAGAACAGGTACTGCTCGACGGGGCCGTAGCCCATCCCGCCGTACTCCTCGGGCCAACCGACGCCGAGCATGCCGTCGGCCCCGAGCTGGCGGATGTAGGCCTTCCACTCCGGTCCGCCGCCTTCGGGGTTGTCGGCGCACTCGGCGCGCAGCTCGGGCGTGATGTGCTCGTCGAGGTACTTCCGCACCCGTTCGACCAGCTCGACCTGCGAGTCGCTGAGGGCGAAGTCCAGTGCCATGTGCGATCCTCCCGGTTCAGGCCGTCGCGGCCAGGCGGAGCCGGGCCGTCCCCTGGCAGTGCGGGCCGTACTCGGTGTCGGCGACGAACTCCACGTCGATGGTGCGCTCCGGCTCGGACACCGCCGTGACGGTCCCCCCGAAGGTGAGGCTCTGGCCGGGGAAGGCCGGGATCTTGAGCCGCAGGTCGACAGAGACCACGTCCCAGTCCGGCCCGCACCAGTTCCCCAGGTAGGCGGCCACGAGGCCGTTGGTGGTCAGGATGTTCAAGAAGATGTCGGGGCTGCCCGCCTGCTCGGCGAATGGCTTGTCGTGGTGGACGGGGTAGAAGTCACGCGAGGCGATTGCCCCGGCGACCACCAGCGTGGCGTCGACGACGCGCTCCTCGGCAGGGAGCTCATCGCCTTCGTGCACCTCGCCCATGGCCAGTGAGTCGTACTTCAGGAATGGCTTCATCCAGTCGGTCGGCATGGTGCGGTCCTCCTCAGGCCGTGGGGGCCTCGGCGCCCTCGGGCTCCGGCTTGTAGCGCATGTAGGTGAAGCTGAGGGTGCCCAGCTCGACGCCGTCCTGGTTCGAGAAGTGGTACTCGAAGGTCACGAAGTAGGCCGGACCGAGCCGGGTTCGCTTCTCGTCCTCGGTGACGCTGGCGACCCGAACCACGTAGGACACCACGTCGCCCACCTTCGCCTGGGCAGCGACCTCCATGGACTGGGCCGTCGCCACGACCTCCGTGAAGCCCTGCTCCCCGAGCGCCTCGTCGATCGGGGCGATGGGCAGCGGCGGCAGGTCGCGCTCGGGCCACAGCGGCGCCATGCTCCACACCTGCATCATCGCCCCCGGTGCCACGATCGACCCGAAGCGGGATCCCGCGGCCCACTCGGGATCGCTGTAGGCGGGGTTGCGATCGTGCATGACCTCGACCCAGTGGCGGATCATCTGCGCTCCGACGGCGTCCACCGCCTCCATGCGCGCCGACTCGCTGCCGACGTGCTGGCGCAGCTTCTCCTCGTACAGCGTTCCCATCGCGCTCCTTCACCTTCAGCCTGCGTGCCCCAACGGAGGGGACTCCTGCACCACCGACGCGGGCACCTCACCACCCGATGGGGTGAGCTGATACTACGGACTCGTGCAATTCCTGATCAACTGGTAGCAAAGTCTGACCATATGGCCAGGATCGGACCGACACGATCCGAGAGCGCCGGTCGACCGACACCCACCGACATCACCGCCGATCGGTCCTGTTTTCCTACCAAATGGTAGGATGAGTTCGACCGCACTCCACGTCGCCCGTCTCCAGCCGAGCGACTCGGAGGGGTCGGAGCAGCCGGAGGAGACCGATGGCCGACAACACAGACGTCCAGGGCCGCCGGGGCGCCATCCTCGACGCAGCAACCGAGCTGTTCGCCCGACGGGGGTTCGGCGGTGTGGCCATCCAGGAGATCGCCGACCTGGCGGGGGTGCACAAGACCACCGTGCTCTACCAGTTCGGCACCAAGGAGGCCCTGCACGAGGCCGTGCTGGACCACGCGCTCCAGCCGGTGATCACCATGCTCGACAACTTCCTCGACGGCGAGTTCAACCGTGACCGGCTCTCCTGGCACCTCGACCAGCTCCAGCGGGTGGCAGCGGAGAACCCTGCCCTCCCCCGGCTGATGATGCGGGAGATGCTCGAGGGAGAGGAGTACGGGAACATCTACATCGACCGGTTCGTGGCGCCGGTGTTCGAACCGGCCAAGAAGAAGCTCGAGCAGGCCCAGGCCGCCTCCGGGGGACGCATCGCTGACGTCGACCCCGCCCTGTTCGTCCACGACCTCCACGTCCAGATCATGTCCTACTTCTGCCACGGCGCCCTCCTGGAACGCCTGATGGGGACGGACCCCTACTCGGTGGACTCGCTGATCGCCCGACGCAACTACCTCGTCGACCAGATCCTGGCCCAGCAGCGCCCCCAGAAGGCCATGAGCGAGCGCGGCGTCGAGTAGCCGGCGGCACTCGGCCTCCTCGATCCGGCAGCTACACCAGCACCTGCTCGTCGACCACCTTGCGGTAGGCCATGAGGCTGGGCGCGTCGGCCGGCAGGTCGGTGATGGCCTTGCCCACCAGGTCGTACTCGGCGATGGTGTCGTCGAAGGGGATGAGCCCGAACAGGTCGAGGCCGATCTCCTCGGCCCTGGCCTCCAGCACGTCCTCGGCGCCCCGCACGCGGTTGAACACGATGCCCAGGCGCTCCACGTCCATGGCGCGGTCCTCCTCCACCAGCTGCTTGAGGGCGGCGGCCGTCTCGATGCCCCGGGAGGTGGGGTCGCTGATGACCATCAGCGTCTGCAGCCGCTTGACCACCTGCCGGTTGACCTGCTCGAGGCCCGCCTCCCCGTCGATCAGGATCGTGTCGAACCCGCTGGAGAGGGTCTTGATGGCGTCGCGCAGCAGCGAGTTGACCGGGCAGTAGCACCCCATCGTCTCGGTGCGCCCCATGGCGATCACCGCGAAGTCGTCGGTCTCGGTGAGCGCCTCGAAGGAGAGGTAGTCCATCTTCTCGTTGATGAGCTTCTGCACGGCGTCGCCATCGGGTTCGGTGTTGTCCCGACGTCGAGCGGTGCGGATGATCTCCTCGCGCACCTCCCCCATCGTGCGGCGCACCTCGACGTCCAGCGCGCTGAGCAGGCCGCAGGCGGGATCGGCGTCGATCAGCAGCAGCGATCCGGTGCGCGGGTTCTCCATCAACGCCCGCGCCATCATGGCCACCGAGGCCGTCTTGCCGGTGCCGCCCTTCCCGGCCACCGCCACCATCCGCTTGCCCTTGGCGGTGGTCCCGCTCGTCCCTGTCGTGGTGTTGTCGCACATGGCGTCGGTCCCTTCGGGTTGTCGTTCAGTGCTCGTCGTCGTTCAGTGCTCGTGGTCATCCGGGTGGGGTGCAGCTCGTGCACCCCACCCGAGGTCCCGGCGCACTCAGCTGGAGCTCCGGGCCATCGGGCTGCGCACGCGGGTGTCGGCCTTGCGCCCGGCCAGCACCTCGCGGATGTCGTCGCACACGGGCTTCGACTCGCACACGCTGCAGTCGAGGCTGCAGTCCACGTCGAAGCCCTGCTCCCGCCACACCTCGGTGACCATCTCCGTGCCCGTCGCCCGGGATCGGTCGGCGATGTCGATCAGCGACCGCACCTCGGCCTTGCCGGCGGTCACGAAGATCACCTCGGCGGCCGTGGCCCGGGGGAGGGCCGACTTCAGCAGGTGGAGGTAGGCCCGCCCGAGCGTCTCGAAGTCGAACCCGGCGGCGGCCGCGTCGCGGCTCACACGGCCCCACACGTGGTCCTGGGTGCTCTTGAGCATGTAGCCCTCGACCTCGTCGCCCACGTGCTGGCACTGCTGCAGCACGCCCTGGTCGGCCGCCGACAGCGTCGATCCTCCCACCAGCAGCACCTGGGCGAAGGCCATGCTGTCGGACTCCGACTCCGGGATGTCGGGGCCCACCAGGGTGATGCGGCCGTCGACCAGCAGGTCCGGGTCGTCGGTCCACCAGGTCAGCGCCAGCGAGCCGGCGATGGGGTTGCCCACCTCCACGTAGGTGTCGCTGCGCAGGATGATGCCCGGGTTGGCCCCGGGGCCGACCTCGACGCACAGCCCCTCGATGGCCGCGCCCGCCGGCCCCGGCCAGCGGAACTCTCGGCGCCGGTGCTCGCCGGGCAGCGCGGCGACGGCGTCGCGCAGCTCGGCGATGAAGGCGTCGAACCCGGCCACAGCGCTCTCCGGTGCCTCAGCCCAGGCCCATGCCAAGGAAGAACTCGGAGACCTTGTCCTTGACCTCGTCCACGCTGGTGTAGCTCGGGTCGAACAGGTCGAGGCCGATGGTCATGTAGGGCACGCCGATCTCGCGGCAGGTCTGGCGCATGATCCCGGTGGTGGCGGCGCCGTCCTTGTGACCCATGTGGCCGGGCCAGATCACGCAGTCGATGGAGTAGTCCTTCACCACCCGGCGGATGTCGCCGGAGAAGTTCTCGGCGGTGCTGCGGGCCTGGCGGATCATCGGCGAGTCCAGCAGGTTGCGCTTGGCCAGGTCGTGGAACATGGTCTCCTCGGTGCTGGTGTCGATGAGCGTGTACGGGCAGTTGCCGAACATGTCCATCACGATCACCGCGCCCCACTCCTCCTCGAGCCAGGGCATGAACTCGTAGATCCAGCCGTAGGGCATGATGTCGTACCAGAAGAGCCGGATCTTCTCCTTCCAGCCCTCCTTGGTGTTGGCACCGATCCCCGCCTTCACCCGCTCCTCGCCGCACTTGTAGAGCTGCTCGAACCAGGCGGTGCACCGGGGATCCCCGGCCACGAAGCACTGGCTGATGGCGAAGGCCTGGGCGCCGCCGATCTCCCAGCCGTGGGGGCAGGGCACGTTGCGACGCAGCTCGTTGTAGTCCTGCCACAGCGAGTAGGTGCGGTTGGACTCCTCGCACACCTCGCGCAGGCGGTCCATGTCGAGGGTGCGCCCGGTGTGCTCCTCGAGGAAGCTGGCCATCTCGCGCAGCTCCTTGGCGTAGTACTGCACCGCCCGCTCGTCCGCGGTGTACGGCGGGTCGCAGCAGTACAGCGGCACGTCCTTCCAGGTCTTGTCGTGCTCGATCATCTGGCTGAGCATCGGCGCCGCGTCGCAGGGCGCGAGCATCCCCAGCACCGCCGAGGGCACCGGCATCATTCCCTCGTGCACGTAGTAGGCGGGCAGGCGCACCGCGGTGCACAGGTCGGAGTTGAGCCCCATGGCCACCGAGGCCTCGATGTCCTCGCCCAGGTGCGGCGCCGAGGACGCCATGAACGGGGTCTCCATGATCATGAACCACGGCAGGTCCAACGCGTTGAAGACCTCCGGCGCGTTGCAGTAGTAGCCGCCGATGAACGGCTCGTCGTTCTCCACGCAGTCCACCACGCGCTGCTTGGAGTCGAGGAGGATCTCGAACATCTTGACGTTGAGCTTCCCCTCCTCCCCCGGCATCACCTTGGCGGCCTCTGCGAGCACCTCGAACCAGTCGCGCTCCTGCTTGTAGCGCTGCACGGAGCGCGCCTTGGCCTCACGGTCGAGTGTCACTGCCATCAGTCAGTCCCCTTGAGTGTCTCCACGAATGCCTGGACTCGTGTCTGTAGTTGGCCCTTGCCCGCCAGGACGTACTCCCGCTCCAGTCGCATGAACGGGATGCCGGCCTCCTTGAGGTCGCCGCCGGTCATGAAGTGCTCCGCGTCCCACTGGTCGCAGAAGTTCATCCGCTCACCGATCACGCCGTCGACGCGGAACTCCTCGCACAGGTCCTTCACGAACTGGTATCGGTCCGGCTGGAGGCCGTGCATGCGGGGGCAGCTCGGCCGGTCGTGCACGTAGTACTGCGCCAGCGCCCGGTACGGATCGTCGCCGGGATCGGGGACCTGGCGCCACATGATCCGCGTCCCGTAGCAGATGGCGTCGGAGACCACGATCGCCCCCTGGCTCTCGACGAGCTCCATGAACTCCGGGTCGTCGCACTCGCTGCCGACCACCAGGAGCCGGGCACGGTCCCCGGGCGGCCCCTCCTTGCCCCGCACCGCGTCGAGCACCTCCTCGAGCAGGCCCTTGTAGAGCGGCTTGGGCAACGCCGTGCCCGCCACCATCACCCGCAGCGCCTCCGCACCGGTGATGGGCGGGTTGTCGACCTTCCGGGTCTCGAACAGCTCGCGCTGCAGGGCTCGGATCTCATTGTGCAGCGTGATGGCCTCGCGCACGTCGTCGTCGCTGATCTTGATGTCGAAGTGCTCCTCGAACTTCTCCTTCAACAGGACGATGTCGTCGCGGTACCACTCCACCTGGGGCGGGCCCGTCTTGCGGGGCAACGCCATCACGTGGACGAAGTCGGGCTCGTCGAGCTCCTTGAGCCAGTTGTCGTAGATGCGCCGGATGTGGTCGCAGCTGTTGATCACGATGAGGGCGTCGAGGAACTCGAAGTTCCCTTCGAGGGCCTCGTTGAAGCAGTGCCGCGGGAAGCTGCAGTTGATGGGGGTGAAGTTGGCGTCCGCGTACTCGGTGCTGGTGGAGCCGGTTCCCCGCATGCGGAACGCCAGCATGCCCGCCGCGGTGAACAGCTCCTCGGGCACCGTGGAGCAGAAGTAGCCCACCACCTTGCCGCCGTCGGCCTTCCAGTCCTCCACCTCGGGCGTCTCCAGGCTCTCCGCCACACGACGCATGGTGGCGTAGGCCGCACACCCCTTCAGCGCTTCGCTCTCTGTCACCACGTCTGGCCCCCTTCGTCGTGCGGCTCCGAGGAGCCGGTGCTGTCGATCGTCTCCGTCGTCGTCAACCCGCTGCCGCTTCGAGCTTCTCGCGGGCGAACACCGCGGCGCCGATGGCCCCCGCCAGCTGCGGGTCGCCGGGGAGGCTGTGTATCTCGGTCTTCAGCGACTTGGCCAACGCCTTTGCCAACCCGAGGTTCTTGGAGCAGCCGCCGGTCATGGCCACGTTGTCCAGCAGGCCGACGCGCCGCACCATGGCCGTGACGCGCTTGGCCACCGAGGTGTTGATCCCGGCGATGATGTTGTCCATCTCCTCGCCCTCGTTGACCAGGGTGATCACCTCGGACTCCGCGAAGACCGTGCACTGGTGGGTGATCTTGGCGGGCTTGTCGCCCTGGCGCTCGAGGTCCGACAAGCCTTCCAGACCACAGCACAACGCCCGGGCGATGCTCTCGAAGAAGCGGCCGGTCCCCGCGGCGCAGCGGTCGTTCATGGCGAACTCCATCACCGCCCCCTCCGCAGAGATCGAGATCACCTTGCAGTCCTGCCCGCCGATGTCGATGACCGTGCGCAGCGAGGGGTCCATCCAGTGGGCGCCCTTGCCGTGGCAGGCGATCTCCGAGAGGTTCTCGGTGGCGTAGGCGATGTTCAGTCGGCCGTAGCCGGTCGACACGACGTTGTCGATCTCCTCGACCGACCCCAGGCCGGCCTCGGCCAGCGCCTTCTCCATGACCTGGTCGGCGGTCTTCACCGGGTGGCCCTGGCCGTTCAGCACGGCGCTGCCCACGATCTCCCCGTCACCCATGATCACGGCCTTGCCGGTGGCCGAGCCGATGTCGATGCCGCCTACGAGCATGTCCAGCCTCCTGGTGATCTCCAGCATGTGCGGGTGGTGTCCACGGCTACGTCAGTCCTCCCCGTCGTAGGAGGGCACGGCGTCGAGGCCCAGGTGCCGTCCCACGACCCTGGCGCCCAGGTAGCCGGGCCCGCCGATGATCATCCCGCCGGCGTAGTTGGATGCGCCGCAAGTGAACAGCCCGGGGATGGGGGTCTCCACCCGGGAGCACATGTCGTTGGGACGGTTGAACCCCATCTGCAGGTTCGTGTAGGAGCCGTGCTTGATGGAGCCTCGCCGCATCGTGTGGAGCTTCGACTCGATGTGTGTGGGGGGGTGCTCGCGCCGCAGCACGATCCTCCCGAAGTCGGCGTAGCGCTCGAGGAGCTCCAGGCTCTCGTCGCCGAAGCGCTGCGTGCCGTTCTCCCAGTCGTCGTCGTAGCGCACGACCTGCTCGGCACGCACCAGCTCGTGGCCCTCGGGCGCCATGGAGCGGTCGTGGTGGCTGGGAACGGTGACGTGCACCCACTCACCTCCTCGCGCGGTCCCCTCGTCGACCCGCTCGAGGTGCTCGTGGAGCTCGTCCTCGGTCTCGAGGCCCAGGAAGGCGATCATGGCGTCGCCGACCCGCGGCTCGGGGTGCCGGTAGGAGAACGATCCCTCGATGCCCAGGTGCTGACCGAAGAGGGTGCGCTCCTCCCACTCCCAGTCCTGCACCGCGTGGCGCAGCTCGCTGGGGAGGTGCTCCTCACCGACCAGGTCGAGGAAGGTCTGCTCCGGGTTGAGCGTGGAGGCGACAGCCCTTGCGGAGAACCGCTGGCCGCCGGCCAGCTCCACCTCGGCGCCACCATCGCCGTCGGGATGGATGCCCACCACCTCCGAGGCGTCGAGGACCTCACCGCCATGGCTCACCAACACGCGGTACAGGGCGGACGACATGCGATGCGAGCCGCCCTTCACGAGCGCGGCGCCGATCATCCGGCACAGGTAGACGGGGTACAGGTAGCCCAGCGGGTCCTCCAGGTGGAAGCCCCACATGGCGGAGAACGACTGCAGCGCCATGCGCACCCGGGGATCGGTGAACCCGTAGTGGTCGATGACCTCGATGGGGCTGAGGTCGGAGATCTCGTTGAGCTCCTCACCGAGCTCGGTCTGGCCGATCTCCACCACCTGGTCGACCACCGGCATCGGCAGCCGGTAGGTGAGAGGGATGATGTACTGCTCCAGCATCGGAGCGAAGGCGTTCCACATGGTGCGGAAGCACTCGGCATCGTGCTCGCTGACGGTGGCGATGGACTGGACGGTCTCGTCGAGGTCCTTGGTGAACACCAGCGCCTTGCCGTCGTCGAAGGGGAAGGCGCAGGCCACGTGCGGGTAGACGTAGCGCAGGCCGTACTCCGGCAGGGCCAGGTCCCGGTAGGCGGGCATCACGTCGCTCATCATGTGGTAGATGGCGTGCAGGTTGAGCCGGAACCCGAAGTACTCGTCGGTGTTGAGCCCACCGCCGGTCTCGTGGCGGCGCTCGATCAACAGCACCTTCGCTCCGGCCTTGGCCAGGTAGGCGGCGCAGATCAACCCGTTGGGCCCACCGCCGATCACCACGGCGTCGTAGGTGTCGGTCGTGGTCGCTGTCATGCTCACCCGAGAGCTCCGGTGGTCAGGTTGGCCTGCATCGTCGAGCCGTTCATGATCCCTTCCTCATTCCGGCTGGTCATCGAGGACCATGGCGGCCACGTTGAAGCCGGAGTCGACCGCCTGGTGGGTGCCGCACCCGTACCCACCGGCGTCGGTGCCGACGAGGTACAGACCCGGCAGCGGGGTGCGGGCATCCGGCTTGGAACGTCCGCACTGCCCGATCACCTGGCTCAGGCCGATGCACTCGCCACCCTGGCCGGGCACCACGGCGTCACGGGTCATGTTCGACACGTGGGCCGCCGTGTAGGGCTCACGGCGGATGGTGTGCTCCGGGATCCCCGGCCAGATCTCGGCGATCGTGCGCTCGGCGCGGTGGATGGCCTCGGTGTTGATCTCCGAGCGGGGATCGGGTGAGCCGAGGATCCCCACGAGCACCACCTGGTTGCCCTCCGGGGCCAGGCTCGGGTCGTAGGCGGTGGTGACCGCGGCGAACACCAGCGGGACCTCGGGCCAACGGCCCAGCTGCACGGCCTCGTAGCGCTCCGTGTCCCACCAGCTGTCGTCGGAGAAGGCCACGATCATGCCGGTGTCGAGCACCGGCTCGTCGAGGAAGTACCGCACCCCCACCATTCCCAGCCCCGGCTCGAGGGACTCCACCCGCTTGGTGTACTCCTCCTCGAAGGCGCCGTCGGGGACGAGCTTCAACACCGTCGGCTGGATGCCGGCGTTGGAGATCACCACCGGCGCCCGGTACTCGCGCTCGGCGGTGCGGATGCCCACGGCACGGCCGTCCTCCACCACGATCTCCTCGACCCGAGCCCCGGTCAGGAAGGTGCCGCCGTGCTCCTCGATGTAGCGGGCTGCCTCCTCGGCCACCTTCCCGTAGCCGCCCACGTGGTAGCGACCGCCGCCGCCGAGGAAGAGCTGCCGCATGGTGCGCACGCCCTCGCTCACCGGGATGCGGTCGATGGGCGCCACGAACACCAGGTTGAGGATCGCCCCCATGTAGGCGATGACGGCATCGGGGACCCCGAATCTCTGCATCCAGGGCAGCATGCCGGTCTCGTCGTGGCCGTCGAGGTCCTCCTCCGACATGGCGAAGATCTCCCCCATCATCGCCATCATCTTCTCCACCCCTTCGGGGTCGACCCCGAAGACGCTCTCGAGGTTGTCGATGGCGAGGGGGTCCTCCGCCTGCTTCGACGGACCGACGTAGCTGCGCCACTCGCCGTCGGCGCCCCGGTACTTGAGCTCGATGGCGTTGTCGCCCTCCGGAACGATGAGAGGGGCCTCGTCCTCGATGCCCAGCTCGGCGACCAGCTCGTGGAACCGGGAGCCGTCCGCGGGGAGGCTCAGCACCGGCCACATCTCGTAGGCGAACCCCTGGCGCCGGATGGTCTGGGCCTTGCCGCCCGCCTGGTTGCTCTTGTCCACCAGCAGCACCTTGCGGCCCGCCTTGGCCAGCAGGGCCCCGGCGGTCACCCCTCCGTAGCCGGCGCCGACGACGATCACGTCGTAGTCATGCACTTCATCCCCCTGTGGGTTCGGTCGTTCGCAACTGCACGGCCACCGTGGCTCCCTCGGCGATCAGCCCTTGCCGTCGGGGAAGTAGGTGGCCAGGTACCTCTTCATGCCCTCCGAGTGCTCGAAGGGGAACTTCACGTCCTGGTCCTCGCAGATCGTCTGGGCGGAGATGTAGCCCGGACCGCCGATGACCATGCCCCCCGGGTACATCGAGGCGCCCCCCAGGTAGAGGCCGTCGACCGGCGTGCGGCTGGAGGAGCAGTCCACGTTGGGGCGGTTGAAGCCCATCTGCAGCGGGTTGTAGTCGCCGTGCTTGATGGAGCCCCGCCGCATGCACGGGATGCGCGACTCGATGGTGCGGGGGGTCTCGACCATGACGTCGACCACGCTGTCGGCGAAGCCCTGGTAGTGGGCGTCCAGCAACGTGGTCACCTCACGGATGACCTCGTCGCGCCGCTCGTCCCAGGGCCAGTCGTAGGGAGCCGGCATCTGGAAGAAGCTGACGTGCTGGCCCTCCTTCTGGCTGAGCGTGGGATCGAAGGCGGTCTCGCAGGTGAAGTGCCCGGCGAACTTGGGGATCTCGCCCTTCTCCACCGCTCCCAGGAAGCTCACCACGTCATGGGTGCTCTCGAAGCCCAGGATGGCGTCGAAGGGATCGGGCATGCCGATCATCCCGTTGTTGGGGTTGGGCCGCCACTCGGGCTTGCCCTCGGTGGCGTAGAAGACGGTGAGCAGCGACCACTTGTCCCAGGCCCAGCTCTCCGCGGCGTCCCGGGTGTCGGAGGGCACGGCCTCTGCCGGCAGCAGCCGGAGGAAGGTGCTCTGGGGGTCGAGGGTCGACAGCACCGCCGTGCGGGCGGTGATGGAGCGGCCGTCCTCGAGGAGCACGCCGGTGGCCCGGTCGCCGTCGTTGGTGATCTCCACCACCTCGCAGTTGTCGAGGATCAGTCCGCCCTGGCGGAGGATGATGCGCGACAGGCTGCTGGCCAGGCGGTGGGAGCCACCGTGGACGAACGCCTTCTGGGTGCCGCGGTCGATCATGAGCGGCACCATGAACCCCAAGCCGCTCTCCACCGGGCTGAGGCCCCACTGGCAGGCCGAGTAGAGCAGGGTGCCGGTGATGGAGTCGCGCATCCCGTAGCCGGAGAGCACCTCGAGGGCGCTCATCTCCGACAGCTCGAGCATGTCCTGGCCACGGGCGGTGCGCTGCAGGGCATCGGTGAGGTCGAGGGGCGGATCCGGTGGGAGGTAGGTGGCCGGCGCCAGGATCTCCTCGACGATGCCGCGGAAGCGCAGGGCCATGTCGCCGAACTTGTTGGCCTGGTCGAAGCCGAAGCGGGCGAGCGAGTCCCGGCTGTCCTCGAGGGAACGGCACAGGTAGACGAAGTCCTCGCCGAACACGCCACCGATCTGGCCGAAGGGCTTGTGGTAGCGCAGGCCCTGCTCGCCGAGGTCGAAGTCGTGGATCGGCGGCAGGTAGTCGACCATGTAGTGGTACGAGGCGTGCGTGTTGGCGTAGCGACCGGGGAAGAGGATCTCCTCGGTGGCCAGCCCCCCGCCGATCTCGAAGCGGCGCTCGATGAGCGTCACGTCGAAGCCGGCGGCGCTCAGGTAGGCGGACGCGATGAGCCCGTTGGGCCCGGCGCCGATGACCACCACGTCGGTCTCGGTGTGCTCGGGGAACTCGGGGGGCATCTCCCGGGAGATGTCGCCGGTGGGGATGTGCCGGAGGTACGGACGGTTGGTCACGATCTGGCCTGTCCTTCTCTTCTACGCCATCTCACGTTGGCGAACTCGTGCTGACGAACTGATGCCCGCAGGCCTGCGCGGCCCGCCGGATCACTCTGCTGCCTCGCGACCTGCCGCGATGCGGGCGCCTTCGGCGTCGGTGATGTGCCACGGCGACGGGTACCACCACTCGGGGGTCGTCGCCTCGATCTCGGCGTAGTCCTCCTTGAGGATGTGCATGAGGTTGTAGGGCACCGCGCTCAGGCAGAGCCCTCCCGGGTACGAGGTGTGGTTGCAGAGGTAGAGGTTGGCGACCGGGGTGCGGTAGCGGGCCAGCTCCGGCAGCGGCTTGCGGGCGAACCACTCGTCCTCCGACTGGCGCATCCCCATCCAGTTGCCCCCCACGAAGCCCATGTTGCGCTGCTCGGAGTCGTAGGGGGTGTTGATGAACGTGGCGATGTACTTGTCGTCGGTCATGTTCGGCGCGTAGTGGCGGATGACGTTCTTGATGTTGTCGAAGATCTCCCACTTGGCGTCGTTGACCGCCTCCGGCCCGTCGCGGTGGTCCTCCGGGGCGGGCACCTGGAGGTTCACCGTGATGACGTGGCCCGGCTCCGAGGTGCGCAGGCGGGTGGAGTCGTGACCGCCGTGCACCACGTACCAGGCGATGTAGTGATCGGGATCGGTCGGGTGCGTGCGGTAGGTGTGGACGTCGCGCATCAGCTCGAGCAGCGCGTCGGTGGTGGAGTGCAGCACCATCCCCGAGGGGTAGTTCGACTCCTCGTACTTCTCGGGCAGCGCGGTGTACTCCGGCAGCTCCTTGGTGACCATGTTGGCCACGAAGAGGCTCCCGCCCTTGAGGGAGAGGTCGGCCACCCGCTGGCGGAAGTCGGTGGTGAGGTGATCGGAGGAGACCAGCTCGGTGAGCTGCTTCACGTGGGTGTTGTTGATCACCCCCATGTTGGCCCAGACGGTCTTCTCCTCCAGGAGCGACTCGTCGGCCACCCGCACGCCCTTGGCCACCCCGTCGTGGACGATGATCTCCGAGACGGGGCTGTTGACGTACATCCTCGCCCCGTAGGACAGGGCGCAGCGGATCAGGGCGTGGGCGAGGGAGTGCATGCCGCCCACCGGCGTGCAGCCCGAGAAGAACTGGAGCTGGGTGCAGGCGAACCCGGGCAACGCCATGCCCTTCCAGAACGGGTGAGGGCCGTTGCCCCAGGAGCCCACCAGGAGGCCTGCCCGGATCGGGTCCGGCAGGGCGAGTGCGTCCATCATCTCCATGAACGACATCTCCAGCATGGCGTCGTCGTACATGGGAAGGCAGCCGCGCAGCACCCTGGCCACCGGGGTCTCGGACTTGGGGATGCCCCAGCTCTCGTCGAAGGGTGGCGTCCAGTAGATGGAGCGGAAGAAGTCGCGCATCGCAGGGCGCAGCGACTCCATGAACTCCAGGTACATCTTGGCGGTGTCGCGGTCGACTCCCAGCAGCTCGACGTAGGCCTCGGGATCGCGCGCCGAGTCCTCGTGGAAGGTGTTCCCTCCGACGAAGGCCTTCTGGTCGTGGGTGATGCAGCCGCCGTAGTTGGGGATGAACGACATGCGGAAGCCGTGACGGGCGAGGTCGAGCTGCTCCAGCGCGGGGCCGGCGGCGCCGTAGAAGTACACGGCGTGAGGATCGATGGAGTAGCCGGGGATCGGCTCGGCGGTCTCGGCGCCGCCGCCCAGCTCCGGGCGGGCCTCCAGGAGGCACACCGAGAAGCCCCACTTGGCGAGGTAGGCAGCGATCCCGAGGCCGTTGGGCCCTCCGCCGACGATGACCCAGTCGTAGGTGTTGGACTTGTCCATCCGCTTTCCCGTGGCCGGATCGACGGCGCGCCGGGTGGTGGTCGTGTCGGTCATCAGGCGGTCCCTTCGGTCCCCTGGGCCGCCGCAGCGGTCTCGGCGTCGGCGTCGGGTTCGGCGGCAGTCGCCGGTTCGGTGGAGGTGGTTCCGGAGGCAGGCTCTGTCGACGCCTCCTGGGGTGTGGGCTTGTCGGCCTTCTTGGCGAAGCTCACCGACTTGCCGCTCGGCGACGGAGAGGCGGTCGCCCCGTTCGCGCCGTTCGCGCCGTTGGCGGCCGGCGCGGCAGCGCGCTCCTGGCCCGTGGCACGGTCCCGACCGGTGGCACGGTCCCGACCGGTCGCCCGTTCCCGTCCGGACGAACGATCACGGCCAGTGGCAGGGTCCTGACCGGCCGCGCGGTCCTGACCGGCGGCGCGAGCGGATGCGGGCGTGGCCGTCTCGGCCTTGCCGGTGACGCCCTTGGCAGCGGAAGGCTCGTCCTCGGCGGCAGCGGTGTCGTCGTTGGTGGCCGCAGCCTCGGCCTTGGCGGTGCGACCCGCCCGTCCGGTCTTGGAGGCTGCCTTCTCGTCGGCCTGCTCCGCCTTCTTCTCGGCCTCCTCGCGGGCGGCCTTGGCAGCGGCCATGTGCGCTTCCTTGCCACCGGTCCAGTGGTCGTCCTTGTTGCGCTTGAACAACGCCTTCACCAGGAAGCCCAACATGTTCTTCTGCACCGCGACCCGGGTGATGCCGGCGATGTCGTCCTCGCACATGCGGATGGAGAAGTCCCAGTGCACCGGCTCGGTGATGGTCCCCTTGATCACGACCTCCGAGCCCTCGCGGACGACCGTGTACTCACGGAAGTCCATCACGAGCTCCTTGCGACCCAGTCCCCGTGATTTGAGCCTCACGACACTCCCTTTCGATCGCCGACGTGCAGCGTAGGGGGCTCGTGCCTCGGCCGATCCCCCCCGGCCATCAGAAACAAGAACACGTTATACTTTTCAATCCTCGATATCAAACACCGAAAAGGTGACACATGTCGATGCCGCGGCCGCCGAAGCATCGGGGTCGCTCCGAGGGAGAACCCACCGCCGCCCCAGCGACGAACTCGCAGGTGTGGCACCACACCCACGGGCTGACAGCCGCCAGTTGCCGGGCGGCGCGCGGGGAGTGCGCCGCCCGGGGAGTGCGCCGCGCAGCGGGGCCGGCGGGAGGGGCTCAGCCGTCGCCGGCGGCGAGACGCTCGGCGTACTCCTCGACGGTGATGGTGCCGCCCTCGGCCTCCGCTCGGCCGTGGAACCGTTCGGGCAGCACTCCCTGGAGCAGGTCGATGCGCTTCCACGCCGGCATCGGCGCCTCCCCCTCCGCGTCGGGCAGGTACCGGGAGGGACGGGCCTCGCCGTAGGTGGTGATGTACCGGGGGCAGTTGACGAAGGCCTCCGTCACCGTGGCGCGCACCACGAGGTCGGCACCGGGGAACTTGGACACCAGGAGGTCGTCGTCGAGCAGCTCGGCGGTGGCGTGCACCCGCACGCGGTGGGGACGTTCGAAGTCGATGAAGAGCAGGCCGATGCTCGGATTGGTCGCGATGTTGCCCATGGAGAGGTACATGCCGTTGCCGTCGTAGCTCGGGAACAGCAGCGTGGAGGGATCGGGAACCTGCACGAACCCAGGTGCGCCACCCTTGTGGGACACCGAGGGCTGACCCGCCGCGTTCACGGTGGAGAGGAAGAAGAACGGCCGTGCCTCGATGAAGGCGATCGCCTCCTCGTCGAGCTGGGGCTGCACGATGGTGAGCTCCAGCGTGTCCGCCAACGTGCGGCTGTCGAAGCGGTCCTGGAGCCGCCGGTGCGGATCGCTGAAGAGTCTGCTCACGGGCACCTCCGGCCATGGTGGGTGCTCGGCACCCTACCTGCGACGCGGACTCCCTCGCAGAAGGGCAGCTCATGCGGCCTGCAGAAGTCCCCGCTGCCCTGCTGGCAGGACGCGGCCGGTGCGTCGATCGAACCACTCGAAGCGCTGGCCGGCCGGACCTCGGCCACCCGGCGCCAGCCCGACCGGCGCCTGCCTCCCGTGTGGATCGTCATGGGCTCGATCCCTTTCCCGGGGTACTCCCTTCATGTGCGGCAGGACGGCAACGCCGAGATCGGCACCCTCTGCTGCGCCGCGAGGCACCTCCCCGACCGGGCCACCGAGCGACCCGGTGGCAGTTCGGATTGTCCACCGATCGCTGTGGGCGGCACCGTGGTGGCGTCTGCACAGCAGGACCATGCCGTCGAGATCGGTGGCGCCTCCCCTCTGCCAACCCGGTTCGTGATGCGCGTCGCACCACTCGGCCGGCATGCCGCAGCCAGGGAAGACGCAGCCGCCATCTCGGATCGCCAGCGCTCGCCGTTGCGCCACTGTGGCCAACCGACTCGATCGGCCCATCCACAGCGGCTGGCCGGTCATGTCCACCACCAACGCCGCCAGGTTGGCATCGCAGGCGAGCAGCGAAGCCACGTCGCTGGAGAGGGGCTCGCCGTCCAGCGCTCGGACCTTGCGGGCGGCGTCCTCACCGGCGGCGGTGATCACGATGATCGCGTCGGTGCGCGGCCCGGTGGTGGCGCCGAGATCGATGCCGAGGCTTCGTCGGACCATCTCGGTGAGCGCCCGGGCCCGCAACTCGGAGGCCAGGGGCATCGGCGCACCGGTCTCCTCGTGCTCGATCCACGCCGCACGCCGGCGCCGGGAGGCCTCGGCAGCGAGCGCCTGCCGCAGCAACTCGGCGGACTCCCCGAACAGCTCGCCGCGAACCAGCAGTCCACCGCCGGCGCTCGAGCGAACCGACAGCCAGCCGGCGGGATCGGGCTCGCGAGAGGTCGTCGGTGACCCCGCTTCGGACGACGGATCGGCCGCAACCTCCCCCCCGACCGGGTCGTCGGGCAGCACCGGCACCGGAGCGCCGTCGGGTGCGCCGTCGTCCGGCTCTGCCCCAGGTTCGCCGCCCTCTTCGCCACCCTCTCCGTCGGGAGTGCCCGGGTCGGCTTGGCCACCACCCCATTCACCGACGTCGGCGCCATCGGCGTGATCATCGTCCGTCCGCCGACGATCGAGCCCTTCGCGCACCTCGGCCACCCGAGCTCGGACCTCCCGCCTCCACGCGCCGAGGTCGAGACGCAGCGCAGCGTCGAGCAGATCGACATCCTGGTCGGCCAGCTCCTCCCGCACCACGGGATCTCGAACCTCGTCGAGCGCTCGCAGGTGCTCGAGACCGAGCTCCCCGTCTCGCACCACCGCACCGAGCGCCGGGAACTCGCCGATCAACCGACCGGCGCGAACCCGCCAGGCTGCTTCCCCGCCGCACCCCCGGAACGTCCCCGCCAACCACCCGCCCGCCGACAGCCCCGAGACGGCGACCGCGGACCCGGACCGCTCCATCTGCCAGGCGCCCACTGCGATCGCGGCCTGCACTCGACGCTCGGAGCGCACGAGTGCCGCCATCGACACCAGGAGCGCTCCATCCCTCATGGACGCCCAGTCCATGCCTGCCAGCTCAGCAGAAGCCGTCGCCAGCAGGTCGACGACGACCCCTCCGGCGGTCTTCTCCGCAGGACCGGACACGGGCGGGCTGCTCGGCGGCACATCGGTGATCGGTTCGAACATGTGTTCGATGATAGCAGGACCTGTGACACAGGCAAGGACCTCCGCATCGCCGCCGTCCACGACAACCTGGACATGGGCACAACCCGCTGCGGTCCAGCGGCCCCTGGCTCCTGCTCGCCATCGGCCCGGTCCACCCGCGGATCGGCAACGGCGACGAGCCGGCGGTGCTCCTCGCCGGAGCGACCGTGCGGTCCGGCGGGTCGACGCCCGCTCCCGGATCCGGAGATCAGCGGCGCGAGCTGGCCTGTCTGACCGCACGACCGAGAAGGCCGGAACGCCCGGGCACCACCCGGGCGGTGATGTCGAGCACGTGGGCGTCGGGGCCCACGATGGCGCGGGGCCGGTTCCTCTCGACGGCCTTCACGATCTTGGCGGCCGCCACCTCGGGTGGGCGCAGCACGTAGGGCGCCAGTCGGGAGCGGGCCATCGTCGACAGGCGCTCGGCCTCCGCTCCGCGGGCGCTGTGCATGATGTTGGTGCGGATCGCCCCGGGGAACACCGCCGTGACCCCGATGCCGCTGCCCACCAGCTCACCTCGCAGGGCCTCCGTGAAGGCTCGCACTCCCCCCTTGGTGAGCGAGTAGATGGCGTTCTGGGGCAGACCGAGGAAGCCCACCATGCTGGAGAGGTTCACGATGTGCGCCTCGTCGGCCTGGCGCAAGAGGGGCAGGAAGGCACGGCAGCCGTACACGACACCCCAGAGGTTGATGCCCACGATCCACTCGAGGTCGTCGAGCTGCTCCTCCTCGAACATCCCCGCCGAGGTCACCCCCGCGTTGTTGACCAGGATGTGGCAGTCGCCGTGCTCGTCCAGCACCTCCGCAGGGAACCTCATCATGCGGTCCGCGTCGGCCACGTCGACCACGTGCACCGACGCCCGACCCCCGGCCGTCTCGATGATGCGCCGCGTCTCCTCCAGGCCGCCGGTGCTCACATCGGCCAGGGCCAGCCGGCACCCACGACGTGACAGGGCGACGCTCGTCGCACGTCCGATGCCGCTGCCGGCACCGGTCACCACCGCCACACGATCGGTGAAGCTCCTCATGCCCGTCCTCCATGTCACCCGGCCCGTCGGTCCGGCGACCGGGCACGCTACTGCCCCGTCGGCACCTCACGGACACCGATGACCCGGTGGACCGGACGGCCACGTAGCTCGAGCGAGCGGTAGTGGACCGGTTCGCCCGGAGCGTCGAGGTGGATCCCGAACCCGACCCGCGAGGGGAACACGAGCGCGCTCAGGACCACCAGGCTGCCCTCTCCTGGGCCAGCGGCACCGAACACCTCCATCGAGCAGGTGTCACCCACGACCCTCAGCCGGACCACGTCGTCGACGGGTTCCAGCGCGACGACCGACCGGGGACCGTGGGTGCGATGGAAGTCCGCAGGTCCCGACCGATTTCGATCGAGGCTGAGCGTTGCCTCGGCCGCGTCGTAGGTGATCGAGGTCCACTCGTCGTCGTGCGACACGGCACGCAGCTCGAGGCACCCCTTCGAGCCGTCGCTGAGGTCGATCTCGATGCGGAGGTCGAAGCACTCGAGGTGGTGAACCCCGAGCGCGGCGGCGCGATCCGCGCCGATGCGGCACCCCATCACCGTGCCCGACCCCAGGGTGACGAGCGGCGCGAGCAGGTCGTCGAGCGCGGCGATCGGAGCCTGGGTCAACCGAAGCCCGGCGCCCGTGTCGATCAGGCCGAGGCGGCGCGGCATCGACATCACACCCCGCCAGCCGCTGGAAGGGACCTCCTGGGCATAGGACCAGTCCCCCAGCCACGCGATCCCCACACGACCGCGCTCTGATCCCTCGTCCCAGCTCTGCATGGCGTAGAAGTCGGGGCCGTGATCGGCCCACACCGCTTCGGCCGACTCGGGCACGAACCGTCGGCCATCGAAGTCACCCACGAGGTAGCAGGTTCCTCCACCCCCCGCCGGCGCTCCCGACATCGCCGCCAGCGTCAGCACCCAACGGCGGTCGCCGCCGGCCTCCACCGGGAGCGGGAACAGGTCCGGGGTCTCCCAGGTGACCTCTTCGCCGCCGGGCGACCTCGGCACGAGGTCGGAGGCCACCTCCCAGCAGCGCAGATCGGTGGAGGTGTACAGCAGGAGGCGCGAGCCACCCGCGACGACCATCACCCACCAGGCCTCGCCGTCGGCCTCCCAGCGCAGCACCTTGGGATCGCGGAAGTCCGCTTCGCCGTGTGGTGGCTCCAGCACCGGGTTCCCCGCGAAGGGCGTCCAGGTGCGACCGCCGTCGATCGAAGAGGCCAGCGACTGCGCTTGGGTCCCGTCACCAGCGTGGGTGAACACGGCGACCAGAGCGCCGGCGCCGAAGCCAGCCGTGCCGTCGGCGTCGACCACCACCGAGCCCGAGTAGATCCACCCGAGGTCGTCCGGCCACAGGGCCACCGGCAGGTGCTCCCAGCGGATCAGGTCGCGGGAGACGGCATGGCCCCAGTGCATCGGCCCCCACACGTCGGAGTCGGGGTGGTGCTGGTAGAAGAGGTGGTGCTCCCCGTCGAGCACGACCAGACCGTTGGGGTCGTTCATCCACCCCGAGACGGGGGTGAAGTGCAGCCGGGGTCGGGTCGGTCCGTGCCCCCCGTCCCCTGAGAGGGTCTCGTGCCCCTGTGCTCCCACGGGTCCTCGATTCCTGGCGGCTCTCCTCCGAGAGGGCGGTGTCGGATCCGCAGGCTACCTGCGCACCCGGAGCTCAGATCGAGGCACCGCCTCTGCGTGAGCGAACCCCCGTTAGGCTCGGCCTCCGTGAGCCGCCACGACCACCACGACGACTGCACAACGTGTGCCCGGTACTCCCGCCTCGGGCGTCGGCGCTTCCTGGAGACGCTCGGGTTCGGGCTCGCCGTCTACCTGGGGGCCGGCTGCAGCGGATCCGAGGACGCCGGGGGCGGGCCGGCGACCGTCGACGGCGCCACGGCGGAGCCCACGACGTCGACCACGACGTCCACGACCACCACCACGATCCCCAAGGTGGTGGACCTCGACCAGATCCCGCCGGCCCGACCGGGCCCGGCGTCCACGATCACCAAGGCGCCCACGGCGGTGAACCAGATCGCCCTGACCATCGACGACGGCACCTGCCAGGAGTGCGTGGACGCCTACGTGAACTTCGCGCACACCTCCGGGGTCCACATCACCTTCTCACCCAACGGCAGCTTCGATCACCTGTGGGATCCCCACGCACCCGTCCTCCGACCGCTGATCGAGGCCGGTCAGGTGCAGATCGCCAACCACACCTTCAACCACCCGAACCTCAAGCAGCTCTCCGACGCCAAGATCGCCGAGGAGTTGGAGCGCAACGACGAGTGGGTCCGCAGGGTGTTCGGCATCACGACCCGGCCGTGGTACCGCCCCCCCTACGGCTACCACAACGGCCGGGTGGACGGGGTGGCCGGGGGCATCGGCTACACCAACGTGCTGATGTGGAACGGCAGCTTCGGCGACGCCCGCTCGCTGCCGCCCGACGTGCTCATGGGCGAAGCCCGCAAGTGGATGCAGCCGGGCACGGTCATGCTCGGTCACGCCAACCACCCGACCGTCATCGACCTGTTCGACGAGATCCAAGCGCTCATGGCCGAACGGGCCCTCACGCCGGTCACCTTGGACGAGATGTTCGGCACCTCCCGTCGCACCGGCTGAGACCGCCGCCGATCGGCTACTTCACCCGCGTCGACCGACTCCCGCAGCGAACCCGGGTACCGATCGCCGACGCCCCTCTGGTCCGCGACACTGAGCCGATGGACGAACCCATGTCCCGGCTGCACCGCTCGGCGATGGACGTGGTGCTGACCTGGGGGCCGGAGCGACTCCGTCCGGAGATCGAGCGACTACGGGAACGTCACCCGGACGCTGACCCGATGGTGGCCGCCGCCGCGCTGGAGGAGGGCCACCGGGCCCTGGCCGACGCCGAGGCGCTGGCTCCCGCGATCAAGGGTGCCGGGCCGGCGACCACCTCCAGGGAGGAGATCCGACACCGGCACCCCTGGCTCACCGACGAGCTGCTCGACCGCGCCGTCCAGCAAGGCCTGTACTTCCACTGGCGGGACACCGGCCAGTAGGCGCTCCGGGCGCGGCGGCCCCGGTGCCGAGAGTCCTTCGATCTGCAATGATTGCAGGCGACACCGGCCCGGTCCCACGCCCAGCCGCGTCTCGGGAGGCACGATGTACCGCACCGCCACCTTCACCCACGATGGCCACGACCTGGTCTACGACGTCTACGGCAAGGGCGAGCGGCTCCTCGTCTACATGCACGGCCTGCTGTTGGACGCCGATCTCAACCGCGGCATCGCCGAAGCGCTGGCCGGCCACGGCAACCGGGTCGTGCTGCTCGACCTGCTGGGCCACGGTCGCAGCGACCGACCCACCCACGCGGCGGAGTACCGCATCGACACCTACGCCGAGCAGGTGTTCGCGCTCCTGGACCACCTCGGCGCCGACGACGCCGTGCTGGGCGGCCTGTCGCTCGGCGCCAACGTGAGCCTCTTCGCCGCCACCCAGCAGCCGGCGCGCGTCCGGGGCCTGGTGCTGGAGATGCCGGTGCTGGAGTGGGCCGTGCCGTCCGCTGCGCTCGCGTTCGTGCCGCTCCTGCTGGCCGCCCACTACGGACGCCGGGTGGTCGGGGCCACCTCCAGACTCGTCTCACGTCTGCCACGAACGCCCTTCGGGCCCCTGAACAGCCTGCTCCAGGCAGGCGCGCTGCCGCCGGAGCTGCTCTCGTCGATCCTCCACGGCGTGCTCGTCGGACCGGTCGCCCCCACCCTCGACCAGCGCGAGGCGATCGAGGCCCCAACCCTCGTGCTGGCCCACCGCTTCGACCTCATCCACCCCTTCGACGACGCGGTGAACCTCGCGGCCCAGGTGCGCGACGGCCGCCTGGTGCGGGCGCGGTCGCCGCTGGAGCTCCGCCTGCAACCGGAGCGGCTCACCGGCGAGATCGTGGCCTTCCTCGACGAGGTGTGGGCGGAGCACGAGCGTCGGGCGAGTCGCCCTGCTACCCGATCCCGCGGGCGCTCCCGCCCACCGCGCAAGGCTTCCTGACATGGTCGGCGAACCGGTCAGCCCCGAGGACGCCACCCTCCTGTGCGCCACCGGCAGCCGAAGCCAGCTGCAGATCGGTGCGGTGTGCTTCTTCGAGGGGGCGCCGCTGCGGGATCGGCAGGGCGAGCTGCGCATCGACGACCTGCGCACCCACGTGGAGTCCCGGTTGCTGCTCTCGCCCCGCTACCGCAAGCGCATCGCCCCGATCCCCTTCGACGCCGCCCGACCGGTGTGGGTCGACGACGAGCGCTTCGACATCACCCACCACGTCCGGGCAGCGACCATCCCGGACCCTGGAGGCGAGGACGGACTGCGCCGCTTCCTCGGCGACCTGTTGAGCCAGCCCCTCGACACCGAGCGCCCCCTCTGGGACACGTGGGTGCTCGACGGCCTCGAGGACGACCGGATCGCCCTCGTGCTGCGGGTGCACCATGTGATGGCCGATGGGATCTCCCTCCTCGACGCCGCGCTCCTGATGCTGGGGACAGAACCCCAGACCCGACCGGACGAGCCTTCGGGCCCGTGGCGCCCGGAGGCTGCTCCCCACGCGGCCGGTCTGCTGTGGGACGGCTTGGCCACCCGCCGGCGCCACCAGCTCGACATCCTGGCGCACGCGGCCCGCTTCGCCCTCGACCCACGAAGGGTCCTGGGGGCGGCACGTTCGGCCATCGGTGCGATGACCTCCCCGCCGACCACCGCACCGTCGCTGCCGTTCAACGGCCGAGTCGGCCGGCGACGCGACTTCCTGTGGACCTCGCTGCCGATGCCCGAGCTCGTGGCGCTGAAGCGAGCCGAGGGCGTGACCCTCAACGACGTCGTGCTGGCGGTGGTGGCCGAGGCCCTGCGCCGCCAGCTCGGCGCCGAGGCAGCGGAGTCGCTCGGCGCGCACGCGCCGCGGGTGCTGGTCCCCGTCGGCGGGGCCGACAGCACCGCCGACGATGGCGGCAACGCCTTCTCGTTCATGGTGGCCGGCCTGCCGATCGCCGTGCCGGACCCGATCGAGCGACTCCGGCGGATCCACCACGAGATGGAGGAGCGCAAGGCGTCGCTGCAATCCTCCGCCGCCTTGTCGCTGTTCTCCATCGTCGACCTCGTCCCGCTGCCGGTCCTGCGATGGCTGGCGCCCGAGGCGCTGACACGCCAGCCGTTCGTGAACCTGGCGGTCACCAACGTGCCGGGCGTGAAGGAGGACCTCTACCTGCTCGACGCCCGCCTCGAGGGCGTCCACCCCATCGTCACCGGCGTGGGCAACCTCGCGTGCATCATCGGGGTGCTGTCCTACAAGGACCGCCTCGGCGTGGGCATCACCGTCGACCCCGACGTCGTCGAGGACCCGGACGGCCTGCTCGAGGCCATCAGGGAGTCGGCGGCCGACCTCACCTCTGCCTGAGCGCGCGACCCGGGTCAGTCCGGTGCGGCTGAAGGGCCCCGAGACGACAGGTACTCCTCCAACTTCTCCTCGGCGTGCTCCGCGAAGAGGATCCGGCTCACCTCGGCCAGGCCCTCTGGGTCGACGTCCTCGTCGCGCACGACCTGTTCGATCTTGGAGCGCCGGCGCATGAAGTCCTCCAGCCGCGTCACCATCTCGGTGCTCGCTGCCAGGTGGAGCTCCACCCGCAGGTAGTCGGTGCCGCCCAGG
The DNA here is from genome assembly GCA_964420125.1 of uncultured Microthrixaceae bacterium. Lineage (GTDB taxonomy): Bacteria > Actinomycetota > Acidimicrobiia > Acidimicrobiales > Microtrichaceae > CAYQQQ01. The sequence continues at coordinate 57,327 of CAYQQQ010000011.1, read as the reverse complement.
ATGTCCTCGCCCATCGAGGGGTCGGCTCGGATGGCCTCGAGCATGGCGAAGGCGCGGCGGCCGTAGCGCCGCCACAGCCGGTCCGTCAGGGGTTCGACGTCCGGGCGGTCCCGCAGGTCGTCGAGGTGCATGAGCCGAGCCTGGCGATAGAACTCCGCACGTGCGTCGTGACTCGGCTCGCCGAACCAGTTGTGCTGATCAGGCTCCAGCGGGAGCCCCAGCGACTCCACGGACTCGGCGACCTCCTCCCCCACGTTCAGGCAGTCGGTGAGCTTGCCCCCGAACACGGTGATGACGCCGCGGCGGCGGTCCACCTCGATCTCGTGCTTCCGGCTGAGGGAGGTCCAGTCCGCGCTGCGCTGGTCACCGCCGCGGCCCGACACCACCAGCGGCCGCACCCCGCAGCGCTCGGCGACCACGTCGGCGGAGGTGAGCGGGCTCGGCAGGTCGAGGCGCTTGTTGATCTGCTCGAGCAGGAAGTCGCGGTCCTCGGGCTCTACCCGGGTGAACGGTTCGTCCACACGTGTGTCGGTGGTGCCGATCATCGAGCGGTTGCCCATCGGCAGCACGTAGAAGAGGCGCTGCGTGTCGTCGAAGAAGGCCAGCACCCGCTCGTGCTCCGTGGTGGTGAGTCGGGGAACCACGAGGTGGATCCCCTTGGAGTAGACGATCCGGTGACGGGAGCGCACCCCGAGCTCGTCGTCGAGGCCGTCGACGAACGGTCCGGCGGCGTTCACCAGCAGGCGAGCGGTCGAGCGCAACTCGGCGCCCGTCTCCAGGTCGCGCAGGTCCAGCACCCAGCGGCCATCGGCGCGCTCGGCGTGGACCAGCTCGACGTAGTTGGCCACCGTGGCGCCCGCCTCGACTGCGGAGCGGACGAAGGAGAACACGAACCGCGCGTCGTTGTCCCGCAAGAGGCAGTCGCGGTACTCGATGCCCCCACGCACGCTGCTGGTGTCGATCACCGGCTCCTCGGCGCGGATCGCCTCCGCGCTCAGCAAGCGGGGATGGCGGGTGCGCAGGCCACCGATCGCCCAGTAGGCGGTGGCACCCAGCGCGGAGAACCACGGCGCGTAGGGCGAGGAGTCGTCCAGCGCGGCGAGGAAGCTGAGCTCGACGACGTTGTCGGGATAGGCCTTCATGAGCCGATTCCGTGAGCGGCACAACTTCCGCACCAGGAGCAGCTCGTAGTTCTCCAGGTACTTGAAGCCTCCCCACACCAGGTTCGAGGACTCCTGGCTCGTGAACGACCCGAAGTCCCCACGGTCCACCAGGGCCACCTGTGCGCCTCGGCCGGCGAGCGATGCCGAGGAAACCGCTCCGTTGATGCCGCCACCGACCACGAACACGTCGAAGGTGCCGTCGCGGAGCCGGTCGAGGAACGTGTCGCGCAGCGTCACCGGCCGCACGGTAGCGGCCGAGCGGCGGGGGATGAAGTCCGACCGATCCGGCCGGAGGGCACCGAACGGAGCGCCGATGCGCTCCTTCGCTCAGCCGGGACCCTCGAGGACGTGCACCACGCACACCGCGCCCACCCCCACCATGTGGGCCAGACCAAGGCGGGCGTCGGGCTGCTGGCGCACTCCGGCCTCGCCCCGGAGCTGGGTGGCGACCTCCGCCACCTGTCCGACACCGGTGGGACCCAGCGGGTGCCCCATCGCCAGCAGGCCACCGGAGGGGCTGACCGCACAGCGGCCGCCGACGTCCCAGGCACCCTCCAGCAGCAGCGGTCCGGCCGCACCCGGCTCGCACAGACCCATCGCCTCCAGGTAGAGGAGCTCTTCGACGGTGAAGGCGTCGTGGAGCTCGACCACGTCGAGCTCGTTCACATCGACCTCTGCCTCCCGCAGCGCACGGGCCACCGTCTCGCCGGTGAGCTCGGTGTCCCAGTTCCGCCCCGGCGGGTAGCGGCGCTCGCTGGTGGCGACCGATGCCCGGACCCGAACCGCTCGGGCAGGATCGAGCCCCAGCGCCTCGATGGCCTCCCCGGACGCCACCAGCGCAGCCGCCGCACCCTCGCCGACCGGGCAGCACTGCAGACGTGTGAGCGTTCCCGACAGCGGCTCCTCCCCCATCACGTCGTCGAGGGTGCGGACCTTCTGTCGCTGAGCGAAGGGGTTGGCGGCGCCGTTGCGGTGGTTCTTGACGGCAACCGCGCCGAGCACCTCGGGCTCCAGCCCCCAGCGCTGCAGGTAGTGGTCGGCCAGGAGCGCGAAGTGGGTGACGGGCATCAGGCGACCACCGAGCAGATCGTGCAGCCCGGTCTTGGTGAGCGCGAGGTTGGGCAGCGCCACCTTGTCGACGCCCACCGCCAGCGCCACCTCGGCCGTCCCATCTGCCACGTCGTTGCAGGCCAGCCGGAAGGCGGTCGAGCCGGAGGCGGACGCGTTCTCCACCTGGGCCATGGCGGTGCCCGTGGTGCCGAGGTAGCGCAGCATGGTGCGACCCGCAGCGAAGCCGAGGTTGACCGTCGCGGTGTAGGCGACGTCGACGTTCCCCCACGCCATCCCCGCGTCGCCGAGCGCGGCACGGGTCGCGCGCAGTCCCAGCTCCACGTACGGGGTGTCGGTGGCCCGCTGGTAGCGGTGGAGGCCGACGCCGACCACGTACACCGGGCGGTGCTCCTCGAGGCGCCTCGTGGAGGCCAGACGCGCATCTCGACGCAGCGTGGGTTGCTCGGCAGCACGGTCCTCGATCTCGGCGTCGACCCCGACGCCGGCGGGTGCTGACGCACCAACCTCCCGGAGCGAGAAGCAGAGGAGGTCCCCAGGAGTGCCCTCCGACGGCGGTCCGGAGGCCACCACCGCCGCGCCGACTCGGTCGCCAGGTCGCACGCCGTCGTCGGTGGGCGTGTCCAGCAGCCCGCGCACCGTCGGGCCGGCGTCGAGCAGGATCTCGGCCACGGCGAAGGGCACCGCCAGACCGAAGGGGTGATGGTGCACGGTGGTGCTGGCGTGCACGGTGCCCCATCCCTCGATCAGCTCATCGGCCAGGGCGTCCCCATCGGCCCCGCACGCTTCGCAGCCGAACCGCTGCGGTGGGAAGTACAGGGTCCCGCACGCGTCGCACCGCGTGGCCCGCAGCCGGGGACGACCGTCGTCGCCCGAAACGAAGAGCACCCGCTCCACCTGAGCCCCGCCCGCCAGCCGACTCAGGCGCCCGGCGCCAACGAGGAGATGCTGCGCACGACCTCGGCGAAGTGGCCGCCTGCCAGGTCTCGCAGCGACTCCACCCGCTCGGCGAAGCGCCAGCGGTCGCCGTCGCGCACGTAGCGGTCGAGGTAGAGGCCGATGACGTCGAGCACCTCAGGGGTGCCTTCCCAGTCGACTCCGTTGCGGTTGAACAGGTGCACCCGCCCGGTCGCCTCGTCCGCTCCGGTGAAGCGGATCTCGTGGGTGGAGATGGAGTGCATGCACCAGGTGAACACCGACATCGCGTCGGGCATCCACGCCGACACCTCCGCCGGCGTGCCGGCGATCCCCCCACTCTCGGTGTAGTCGATCCTGGCCGTGGGGACGAACAGCGCCTCGAAGCGCGCCCAGTCGCCGTCGTCGACCGCGTGGGCGTAGGCGACGACGAGGTCCTGGATCGCCATCACGTCGGCGACCCGGCCCGGGTCGTGCACGAGACCGTCGGTGTTGTTCACGTGGCGTCCCTCCATCGTCGGGAGTCGGCCCCCCGTCGAGGGCGACGCTACCGCCCGGACACCGAGAGGATGAACCCGCCGTCGAACTGGCAGGTGTGGGACCACACCGGCGCGCCTGACGCCTGCCAGTCGGGCGGTCTGGGGTCGACGGCCGGATCAGTCGCGAGCCTGCGCCATCTCCGCGAGCAGTCGCCGGTGGCGGCGCACCGGTGCCAGCGTGTTGGCGGCGATCCACCCGCTCATGGCCACCGCCGGCACCCCGATGCCGGGCATCGTCGAGTCTCCGCAGAGGAGGAGGCCGGGGACCGGAGTCCTGGGCCCCGGGGACCGCTGGCGGCGATCGGCGCGATAGGCGGCGCCGTAGGTGCCCCGGTGGCGTCGCAGATAGCGCTCGTGGGTCAACGGCGTTCCCACGAGGGCGCTCTGCGTGCGATCCCGGACATCGGGGATCACCTTCTCCAGCGCCTCCCACAGCACCTGCGAACGCCCGTGCTTCAGCTCCTGGTAGCGCTCCGAGCGCCGGTCGAGGCCCTCCCACACGTCGTAGGGCTCGTTGCCGGCGGTGTAGGCGTGCACCACGTGATGCCCGGGAGGAGCCAGCGACGGATCCAGGGTGGACGGGATGGCGATGTTGCACATGTTCTGCGGGGCCGCCACCTCCCAGCTGCGCAGCACGACGTGGTGGATGCCGAGGTCCTCGGGCAGGCCCTCGGCGTCGATGCCCAGGTGCAGGTGCAGGATGCTGTCGGTCATCGGCGCCGTCGCCCAGCGCCGCCGAACCCGTGTCGGGAGGACCTCGTCGCCGACCAGGTCGGCGGTGTCCCAGACCGTGGCGTTGGACACGACCGCCCGAGCGGCCCGGATCTCCCCGCCGCCCGCCAGGCGAACCCCGCGGGCCCGCCCCTCCTCGACGAGGATCTCCTCCACGTGGGCGCCCAGCACCAGCCGCCCACCATGGCGCCGCAGGCCGCGCACCAGGGCGTCCACCAACGCTTGGCTCCCCCCGAGCGGGTACTCCACCGTGTTGGAGAAGCGCTCGTGGAACATGAACACCATCTCGGCCAGCGGAGTGCCCGCCGCGTCCATGCCGCTCAGGCCGAAGGACTCGAAGTCGCAGAGCCGGCGGAGGAACGGATCGCTGATCTCCTGGTCGACCAGCCAGGAGAACGGCCGCTGGAGGTCCCTCGCGTGGCGCAGAGCGCCGGCGGATCGGGCCAGGTGCGGACCCAGCGTGAGCGCTGCACCCGCATCGGCGCGCATGGCCGCCATGGGGATCTCGGTGAGACCCCGGCCGTACTCCTCCAAGCGCGACTCCAGGCGGAGCCACTGCCGGAAGCCTTCCGGTGTGCAGAACCGTCGGAGCTGCTCGTGGTGCTGGCGGCGGTCCGACGAGGACACGAGGGTGCCTTCCGGGAGATGGGTCATCCACCGGTCGTAGGCGACCGTGGGAAGCTGTTCGTCGAGCAGCGCCAGGATCTGGGCGACCGGGTTGGTCGAGCCCGGCGTCGACAATCCGGTGAACAACGACGGGCCCGACTCGAAGTGGTAGCCGTCGCGCTCGAAGGCATGCGCCGCGCCTCCTGGGGTGGAGTGGCTCTCGCAGAGCACGACCCGGTACCCGTAGCGCGCCGCCAGCGCGGCGCAGCAGAGCCCTCCGATGCCGGAGCCGACGACCACCACGTCGGTGTGCCAGGTCTCTCCGAGCTCCGGGACAGCTGCACGGCCGACGCGACGCGAGGACCGCAGGGACCCGCTGACGCCGCGGGATCCCGCCGTGGTCATGCCCCGAGGTAGCTCCCGGCCAGCAGATCACGCCGGCCTCGCAGCTCTGCGGCGGGCCCCTCGATGACCACTCGGCCTCGCTGGAGCACGTAGGCGCGCCCCGCCACCTCCAGTGCGGCCGGGACGTGCTGCTCCACCAGCAGCACTCCCGCGCCGGTGTCCTCGGCGATGGAGCGCACGACCGGCAGCAGCTGGCGGACGACCAGCGGAGCAAGTCCCAGGCTCATCTCGTCGAGGAGCAGCAGACGCGGTCGGCGGGCGAGCGCCCGGGCCAGTGCCAGCATCTGCTGCTCACCACCGGAGAGAAGGCCGGCGCGACGGTGCACGAGCGGCTGGAGCTGAGGGAAGGTCTCCAGCGCGTCGTCCACGGCCGAGCGGTCCTTGCGTCGGGCACCGAGACGGACGTTCTCCGCGGTGGTCAGCTCGCCGAACAGCGCGCGGTGCTCGGGCACGTAGCCGAGGCCGCGGCGCACCAGTCGCAGCGCCGCCCGGGCGCTGGAGCGAGTGCCGACGGGGACGTCCTCGCCCAGGACCTGCATCCGGCCTCCTGCCCGCGGCAGCAGTCCCGAGATGGTGCGCAGCACCGTGGTCTTCCCTGCTCCGTTCGGGCCCAGCAGGGCGACCACCTCGCCCTCCTCGACGCGGAGGTCGAGGTCGTGCACGACCGGCGTGCCGTCGTAGCCGGCACCGACGCCGTCGAGCTCCAGCACCGAGCTCACGCCGGTTGCCCCTGGCCGAGGTAGGCGTCGATGACCAACGGGTCGGCCGTCACCTCCGCCGGCGGCCCCGAGGCGATCACGTGGCCGAAGTCGACCACCGTGATCTCGCTGCAGATGCCGTGCACCAGGCCCATGTCGTGGTCCACGAGCAGCACCGAAACGCCCATCCCGGGCAGGGTCGCCAGCCGCTCTGCGAGCGCTTCGCTCTCGTAGGTGTCGAGGCCCGCCGCCGGCTCGTCGAGCAGCACCACCCGCGGGCGCGACGCCAGGGCTCGGGCCACCCCCGCCAGCCGTCGCCTGCCGAGCGACAGCTCCCCCGGCAGGCAGTCCCCGACGTCGTCGAGCCCGACGGCGGCGAGCGCCCAACCGACGTCCTCGTGGTGGCGGCCGGGATGCACCGCGTGCACTGCGGTGGACCACCAGCGCGTGGGGGTCGCCGCCACCTGCAGGTTCTCCGTCACCGTCAGGTCGTCGAACAGCTCGACCGACTGGAACGTGCGCACCAGACCCCGTCGCGCCCTGTCGTGCGCCGGCCGTCCCCTGAGGTCGGTCTCGCCGAGGCGGAGCGTACGTGCGCTGGAGGGGGCGAACCCGCTGAGCGCGTCGATGCAAGTGGTCTTGCCCGCCCCGTTGGGACCGATCAGACCCACGATCGTGGCCTCCGGCACCACGAGGTCGACGTCGCTGACGGCCAGCACGCCGCCGTAGCGCACCGTGAGCCCCTCCACGACCAGCAGCGGCTCACGAGCCAGGGTGCGCTCCCCACTCGACCCCGGCGCGGGGACCTCCGGTGCGCGGAGCTCGACCACTCCCGCCGCGGAGGGCTCCGCGAGGTCCTGCGCCGCGGCGTCGGGGGCGGCACCGCGACGGCCCCACACGCGCTGCCACAGGTGGCGGAGCGCCCCGGCCACACCGTCGCGGTAGAGGATGGCGACCACCACCAGCCCCAACCCGCTGATGGCGAAGGCGAGATCCGACTGGGTCCCGGTGCTGCCACCGGAGAGCTGGGTGAGCACGCCTCCGCTGAAGAGCAGGCCGGCGATGACCGCACCGGTCATGCTGGCCACCCCTCCGAGGTAGGTGAGCGCCAGCAACGCCAGCGCGCCGAACACGGCGAAGGACTCGGGCGCCAGGTTGCCCCGGTACCCGAGGAGCACCCCCCCGATCCCGGCGATGGCCGAGGAGACGGCGAAGGCGGACAGCTTGGAGGTGCGCACGTCGATGCCCGAGGCGGCGGCAGCTCGTTCGTTGGCCCGCACCGCCAGCCACTGCAGGCCCGTCGGGCTGCGTCGGAGGTTCGCCGCGCCGACGAACACCGCCACCAGGACGACTGCCACCAAGATCCCGAACGCAGGTCGGAAGTTCTCGGCTCCTCGGGCTGAGAACCCGAGGTCGAGCCCGAAGAGCCGTGGCCGTGGCAGCTGCTGGCGGCTCAGGCCACCGAGGGCAGAGGAGGCGAACACGAGCTGCTCGATGGCCACCGCTGCCCCGAGGGTCACGATCGCCAAGGTCATCCCCCGCACGCGCACCGCCGGGAGGCCGACCAGCACACCGACGGCGGTGGTGAGGAGCACGGCCAGCAACGGCGCCCAGGGGAACGGGATGCCGAGGGCCACGGACATCTTGGCGGTGGTGAACCCGGCCAGGCCGGCGAAGGCGAGTTGGGCCAGGGAGATCTGCCCCACCCAGCCGGTGAGCACCACGCTCGACAGCGCGATCACCGCGGCGATCATCGACACCACGAGGGCGAGGCGCCACTGGCTGTCGACGCTCAGCAGCGCCGCGACGAGCACCGCGAGCGCCCCCACCGCGGTCAGACCGACGTGTCGGGGGCGTGGCGACGACGGCAGGCTCGACTCGAACACGACCGCCCGGCCGGGGAGCCGCTGGCCCTGGATCGTGAGGGCGACGACCAGCAGCACGAACGGGACCGCCTGCACGAGCCCGCTCTGGGGCAGCCACCCGGGCAGCCACTCCGCTCGGGTGCTGTAGTTGAGCACGCCCGACTGCAGCATCCCGATGGCGAGGCCGGCCGCCGTCGTGAGCATGAACGACCGGAGCCCGCCCAGCAGCATGGCGGCCAGCGCGGGGACCACCAGCAGGCTGGTGGACAACGGATCAAGCTGCTTGGTGACCGAGGCGATCAGGATGACGGCCACCCCGGCCAGCACCGAGGCGATGACCCAGTTGGCCGCAGCCAGCCGATCCGGCGAGTGGCCCGAGAGGACCGCGCCGGTCTCGTTCTCCGCCGCGGCCCGGGTCGCCAGCCCGAACCGGGTCCAGCGGAAGGCGGCGGCCAGCGCGGCTGCCACGACGAGGGCGATGCCGGCCAGGACGATCCTGTTGAGCGGTACCACCGCGCCGGCGACGGTGAGGCGCCCTGCGGGGAGCAGGTTGCCCAGGGGCAGCGCCCCTCCGATCTCCACGAAGCGGAGCTTGGCGAGCGCCACGAAGTAGAGGAGCAGGCCGAGGGACGCGACCACCCGGGCGAGCGCCGGAGAGGTCCTGAGCCATCGGAAGACCCCGAAGTGCAGCACGAGGCCGAGCACCGCCGACAACAGCACGGCGACGGTCATCGCGGTGGCGACGGTGGGTGTGTCGACGACGTGCACGCGAGCCGGCAGGCCGAGCACCGGCAGGACCAGGTCTCCCGTGTCACGGAGCTCGAAGTAGACGAGCGCCACGTACATCCCCAGCGCTGCGTGGGCGAAGTTCACCACGTTGGCGGCGCGCTGGGTGAGGAGCAGGCCAACCGCCAAGAGTGCCACCACGGCGCCGGTGCCGAGGCCGTTCAGCAGGAAGCCGAGGTAGTCGCCGATCACATCGCCTCGCGATCAGCCACCGCGGGGCAGTGCTTCACTCGTTCGGGCCGATCAGGGCGGCCACGTCGATCCAGTCGGTGATGGGCTCCAGCTGGCCGTCGTGCATCTGCGCCAGGATCTGCTGAGGAGCGCAGATGGCGGGTAGCTCGCCGCCCATCTGCTGGCCGTCGCAGGTGTAGGGGTGGCCGCCGAAGGCAGGATGGTCCACCGATGTCCTCAGCTGCTCGACGATCGCCTCGGAGCTCACCTCTTCCGCACCGAGGGTGCGCATCACGTCGTAGAGGTTCATCCACCCGTAGAACGCGGAGGTCGCCACGCTGCCGGCTTCGAGGTCGACGCCGTAACGGGCCACCACGGCGTTGTAGAGCTGGAGATCGGGGTCCTCCGGATCCAGCGGGCTCTCCACCGCGTAGATGTTCCCCTCGAGGTTCTCCGAACCGATGGCCTCCGTCACCGAGGGAAGGAGGCACCCGCCCGACCAGTAGGTCTGGGCGTCGACCCCGGTCTCGAGGATCGCCTGGGATGCCGCGGTGCACGCGGCATCGGCCACCAGCACCACGATGGCGTCGGGATTCGTCTCGTCGGCGGCCTGGAGAGGTGTGAGCACGTCCTCCACCACCATGGGCATCGCCACCATGTTGATGTCGTCCTCCGACAGCCCCTGGCCGATCAGGGCCTGCTTGGCCCACATGGCGCCATCGGCGATGGGCCCGAAGTCGCCGTACATGATCGAGACCCGCTCGGCCCCGAGCTCCTCGACCATGTGATGGACGAACCCGAGGTTGAGCCCCCACGTGCCGCCGCTGAACTGGAACGACATCGGGCTCTCCGCCGCAGGATCGTTCACCGGGATGCCGCCGACGAGTGGGATGCCGTTCTCCTCCAGGACGGCGACGCCGTCGCCGAACACGTCGATGCCCCCCATCACGGCCACCACGCCTTGCTCGACCATCTGCTGGGCACACGACAACGACCCCGTCGGGGAGAACTGGGTGTCGCAGGTGACGAGCTCGACGGGCCGACCGTCGACCCCACCGAGCTCGGCGTTCACCCAGTCCACGCCGGCGCGCGCCCCCTTGCTGATCTCCGGATACGCCGCAGCCGGGCCCGTGTCGGTGTTGATCATCCCCACGCGGATCGGCTCGCCTTCGGCGGCTACCGGCTCATCGGGAAGCCATTCGGCGAACGTCACGCCATCGGGCGCGCACTCGACGACCGACGAGCCCTCGCAGTCGAGGGCGGCCGTGGTGGTGGAGCCAGGGTCGTCGGGATCGGCGCGCTCCTCGCTGCAGGAGGTGGCGAGAAGTGGCAGTGCAGCAGCCAGGCAGACGGCGGTGACCGCAGGCCGGTTGCGGAGGTGCATGCGGAGTCGTGTCACCCCGACCCCCCTTTCCGTGGCGCGAACAGTGTTAGCTTAATCCGCCTAACCTCACCCTGCCCGGAAAATCCCCGTCGAGGGTCCGTACACTGCGCCGAACGACAGCGCCCCGGGGGGGGCCACGAACCGGGGAGGCCTCCATGTCCGAGGGTGCCGTGGGAGTCGGGTTCATCGGGTGCGGCGAGATCGCCCACCTCCACGCCGCTGCGCTGAGGGACCTCGCCGCCGACGGCGTGCCGGTCGTACCCGTGGCCGCCGCCGACCCCGATCCGGTCCATCGGGGGGCTGTCGCGGAGAACTTCCCGTTCGAGCGGTTCTACGACTCCCCCGAGGACCTGCTGGCCGATCCCGACGTCGACGCGGTGTGGGCGGCCGTGCCCACCGCCCTGCACCGGCGCCTCTACGAGCAGGTGCTGGCCGCCGGCAAGCACCTGTACGCCGAGAAGCCGATCGCTCCCAGCCTCGCGGAGGTGCAGGGGCTCGCCGTGCTGGCCGACGAAGCGCCGGTGATCACCCAGGTGGGCTTCCAGTCTCGCTTCGACCCGCTCCTCGACCGTGCCAGGGACCTGGTCCGGTCCGAGGAGATCGGCCCGACCATGTCCTACCTGTGGCGCGACGACGAGGGGTTCCCCACCACGGCGATCGTCGGAGCCCGCAGCGACTGGCGCTCGCACCGGGCGAGCGCGGGGGGTGGAGTGCTGATCGAGCACTCGATCCACGCCATCGACGTGCTGATCTGGATCTTCGGGCCGGTGGCGCGCGTGACAGCTGTCAGCCGCAACGTGTTGGGCTTCGACGTGGAGGACACGGTCGTGCTGCTGCTGGAGCACACCTCCGGCGTGGTCGGAAGCCACGTCGGGGTGTACGGAGGGGTCTCGGAGCGGGAGCTGTCGCGCTTCGAGATCCAGGGTCGCGACGCCGTCGTGGAGATCGAGCGCAACGGTGCCGTGCTCGACGCGCCCGACAACACCTTCCTGATCCAGGGCCCCCGTTCGGCGGCGGTCCGCATCGACCGCCACGAGATCGTCGGCGACTACCTGCGCACCCGAGGGATCGCTGCAGAGCCCTTCTTCCTCCAGGACCTCTCCGACCGGGCGTTCGTGGACGCGGTGCGCACCGGACGATCGGGCTCGCCCGGCTTCGGCGACGCTGTCGCGGCCCACGCGGTCATCGACGCGGCCTACCGCTCCGCCGAAGAGCGTCGGCCGGTCGATCTCGCCGAAGTCGGTGCATGAGGCTCTCCGCAGCGAGCGCTCAGCTCAGAGCCAACCCAGCACGACCCCGAACACCACGACCAGCGCCACGTCGATCGCCGCCAGTCCCCCGACTCGCCGCCACCGCGCCGGCTGGTCGGGTGCGTCGTAGACCCAGGCGGCGAACAGGTAGAACCAGAGGTAGCCGAACACCACGATCACCGGGAAGGTGGCGACGTCCCAGAACCAGTACTCCCAGTGGAAGGTGCCGGTCTCGTGGAGGAACAGCTCCACGGCCACGCTCAGCAGCGACAGCGCCAGCGCGATCGTGAGCCGGTTCGGCATCCCCAGCAACCGCTTCGAGCGCTCGACCGGCAGCAGCTTGGCGTAGACGATCCCTCCCAGGGCGAACATGAAGGAGATCTCGATGTTCAGCCCGATCAAGAGCTGGTAGGCGGTCGGGCCCGTCGTGGCCCACAGCGGCGCCCGGTCCGTGAGGTGGAAGACGATCCCGTTGACGATCTCGTTGAACCAGTCCGCAACCCAGACCGCCAGACCGGCGGCGACGATGTCGTAGCGCCCCCGCTCGGTCTCGTTGGCGTAGGCGTAGAAGACCAGCGCCAACAACGTGACGGCATACCACTTGAACTGCGAGGCATCGCGCACCAGCAGCTCCGCTTCGGCGGAGGCCGGGGTGATCTCGGCGAGGAGGCTGACCATGCCGGGACGTTAACCCCTGGCCTCCCGCAGGCACACGACTCCACGTTCGCGCTCGGGAGTCCCCCGGGCGCCTCGCCGGCTGGCAGGCTGGAGCGATGAAGCTCGACACCCAGCTGTGGGGTCTGACCGACGCCGGCGGACGAGCGCGCCAGCTCGCTGGGCTGGGCCTCGACGGCGTGTTCACCTTCGAGGGCCCTCATGACGTGTTCACCCCGCTGGTGGTTGCTGCGGCCGAAGGGCTCGACCTGGACCTCTACACCAACCTGGCGGTGGCCCTGCCTCGCAACCCGCTCCAGGTCGCCCATCAGGCCTGGGATCTGCAGACCCTGAGCGGTGGCCGGTTCGCTCTCGGCATCGGCTCGCAGATCCGCGCCCAGGTCGAGCGGCGCTACGGCGCGGCGTTCCACCCCCCCCTGGGCCGGATGCGGGAGTTCATCGGCGCACTGCGGGCCATCTTCGCCACCTGGCAGGACGGCGAACCCCTGGCGTTCGAAGGCGAGCACTACCACCACACCCTGATGCCCCCCCTCTTCAACCCCGGCCCCAACCCCTTCGGCCCACCACCCATCTGGATGGGCGGCCTCGGCCCTCGGATGGTCGAGCTGGCGGCCACGGTGGCCGACGGGCTGGCGATCATGCCGTTCTGCACCGAGCGCTTCCTGCACGAGCACACCCTCCCCGCCGTCGACGCCGGGCTGCGGGCGTCGGGACGCCAACGCGACGGGTTCGCGTTGATCGGAGAGGCGATCGTCTGCTGCGGCCGCGACGACCAGGAGATGGCGGCCGCCCGCGACGGCACCCGGATGCTGCTGTCGTTCTACGGATCCACGCCGGCCTACCGGCCCGTGCTCGATGCACACGGGTGGGGTCCGCTGCAGGAGGAGCTCCGCACCATGACCCGGGCGGGGCGATGGGGGGAGATGGCGACCCTGATCGACGACGAGATGCTGGAGACCCTCGCGGTCGTCGGCTCGCCGGCGCAGGTCGCCGCGACCCTCGTGGGGCGCTTCGGCGGATGGGCCGATCGCGTCGGGGTCTACTTCCCCTACGACATCGCGGACGACGCCATCGGCGAGCTCGCCGATGCCACGCACGCCCACCTCCGGTGAGTCGCGACCTTCTCGGCCAGAGGTGCCGAACCCGAGCGGATCACCCGGAGTGGGCGAACGACGTCTCCACCATCTCGCGGAACCCGTCGCGCCACTGCACCCGGGGCGTCCACCCGAGCGCGAGGAGCTTGGACGGATCGACCGGGTTGGGCGGGATGCAGGCGGTCGTGACCTCGAGGGGGATCTCGACACCGCTCAGACGGGTGAGCTCATCGGTCCACTCCTCGATGCTCACGTGCTCCGGAGCGCACCAGTTGTAGACCGGTGCCGTCACCGACGCCTGGGCCAGGAGGTAGGGCAGGCTCGTGAGCAGGTCCTCGTCGTGGAGGAAGTTGTGGAGGTTGGGACCGTCCGGGTGCACCGCAGCCGGGATGCCGAGCTGGGCGAGCTGCAGCATGATCAGCGGCCAGCCGTGGGTCGGACCGTAGGGGACGTCGAGGCGGGCCACCACGGTCGGCACCTCGAAGCGCCGTGCCGCGTACCTCGCTGCGGACTCCGAGGCGATCTTGGTGATCGAGTACGTGGGGAGGAACCCCAGCGGCCGGTGGTTGTCGCCCAGGGGATCGGTCTCCACGTGGGCGACGAGCCCGTTCGGCTGGTACACGCCGCAGCTCGAGCAGTGCAGGAAGGCCGTCACCCCGGCGGTGCGCTCGATCAGGAAGGCCGTGCCCTCGGCGTTGGCGGCCAGCGCACGGTCGAAGTCCTCGTCCTTCGACACGGCCATGTGGATCACGTAGTCGAGGTCGTCGGGGATCTCGTCGAGCCGGGCGGTCTCCAGGTCGATGGCCACGGCGGTGACGCCACCGGCCTCGACGGCGTCGCGGGCCGCCGGATCGGCGAACCGACTCGTGCCGAACACGGTGTTGCCCCGAGCGGCGAGGTTGCGGGCCAGCGGCCCGGCGACCTGGCCGGTCACCCCGGTCACCAGGATCCGCTTGCCCTCGAGCGGTGCGAGCTCGTGCGGCTCGCGCTCGGTGTCGGTCTGGTCGTTGGTCATCGGTCGGTCCCCCTCGGATGCGGCGATCGTGCCCGCACGCTAGCTTCGGGAGGTGGGCCAGGAGATCGCAACGCCCGGATGGGAGACGGGGCGCACGGCGGTCCACCGGGCGGCTCCGCACGTCGCCGTGGTCCTCGACCGCCTGCAGCGCACCGTGTGGACCGGACCTGAGCCGGACCTGGTGGCGCTGACCGCCGAGGCGGTGGCCACCCCGCACGGCCTGCCGCCCCTGGGTGAGCTCCACCCGGTCGCTCCGTCGGTGTCCGGCGCCGCGAGCACCCCGTGGCAAGCGCTCGACCTGGACGACCGACGACTGGCCGCCCTCCGGTTCGCCCACCAGTTCTCCGTCGACGTGGCCGCCATGGACGACGACGTCCGCGACGCGCTCCACGCGGAGCTCGGCGACGCCGCCTTCGAGTTCGCCCAGTCGGTGTTCGTGCTGGACGTGGTCGGCCGCACGCGTGCCCTGCTGGACGCCCTCTTCGGCGCCTCCACCGGCCTGGACGCAACCGCGTCCCCGGACCCCTACCCCTCGATCTGGGCCGGCATCGAGGAGCTCCTCATGACCGTTCCCGGACTCACCGCCCTCGACCCGGTCACCACCGACCTGACCCGGCTCCGGCTGGCACGCCACCACGACTGTCGGCTCTGCCGATCGCTGCGGAGCCGCTCGGCGCTGGCCGAGGGTGCCGCCGAGGCGCTCTTCGACGCCGCACAGGAGGACCGACCCGAGGGCATCGACGGCGCCCCGCTCGCCGCGCTGGAGCTGATCGACGCCTTTGCCTGGACCCCGGGCCGGGTGGACCCGGACGTGCTGCCACGCGTGGGGAGTCACTTCACCGCCCCTCAGCAGGTGGAGCTGGTGCTCGACGCGGCGCGCAACGCCGCCAACAAGCTGGCGGTCGCCTTCGGTGCCGACGCCCCCCACGTCGACTCCGGGGTCGAGATCTTCGACGTAGCCCTGGATGGCACCGTCACCTACGGCCTCGATCCCCCACCGTCCACATGAACGCAGCGCAGCGCCTCCCCGGTGCCACGACCGACCGAGAGCGCACCGTCGGAGGCGCCGGAGACGAGCCGACGACTCCCAGCGATCGGCCCGCCGCCGCTCTGGTCGCCGGGGTCGCCGTCCTCGTGCAATCGCTGGCGCTCGTCCTCGTCGTGATGCTCGAGGGCAGCGCGCCGTCGCGCGGTGTGCGGACCCTGGCGATCGTGGTGCTCGGAGGGCTCCTGGCCGCAGGGATGACGCAGGCGAGCGGCGGGCTGCAGCGGCTCGCGGCGTGGGTGCTCCTGGTGGTTTCCAGCGCGGCGAGCACGGCGGCCGCAATCCTCGTCCTCACCCACATCCCGGCGGACGGGCAGACCGCGCGCGCAACGGCAGCGCTGCTCGCCCTGCTCGCCGGCGTGACCGCCGTGGTGGCCGACGTCGTCGTGCTGGCCACCGGCCGGCGATGGTGGCGCCGCTTGCTGGCCATCCCCATCGGAGCGGTGCTCCTGGCGTTCGTCGCGTACCCCGTCGCCGTCGCGGTCTACGCCACCGCGCAGCCGCCTGCCGAGCTGGGCACCGACTCCCCCGCCGATCGCGACCTGGAGCACGACGACGTCACGCTGTCCACCGACGACGACGTCGAGCTCTCGGGTTGGTACCTCCCGACGCGCAACGGCGCGGCCGTCGTGTTGCTCCACGGCGCCTCGTCCACCCGGACGGCGGTGCTGCGCCACGCGGAGGCCCTCCACGACATGGGATACGGAGTGCTGCTGTTCGACGCGCGCGGTCATGGCCGCAGCCAAGGACGCACGATGGACCTCGGCTGGTACGGCGACCTCGATGTGGCGGCCGCCGTCGACCACCTCCAGTCGCTGCCCGAGGTCGACGACGACCGGATCGGCGTCGTGGGGATGTCGATGGGCGGTGAGGAGGCGCTCGGGGCGGCGGCGGGCGACCCGCGAATACGGGCCGTGGTGGCCGAAGGAGCGGAGAACCGGACCTACGAGGACCGTGACGACTGGCTCCCGAGCGGGATCGGCGGCTGGCTCCAGCGACGCATCGACCAGGTGACCTTCGCGCTGGTCGATCTGACGACCCCGGCCTCGCCTCCGATCGGGCTGCGCGACGCCGCCGCCGTCGTCGCGCCGAGACCGATCCTCCTCATCGTGGGCGAAGGAGAGGACGCTGCGGCGCGCTCCATCCGGGACGGTGCGCCAGAACACGTCGAGATCTGGGAGACCGGTACCGCCCACATCGCAGGCCTGGCAGATCGGGGGCAGGACTGGCGACAGCGCGTCGAGTCGTTCCTCGACCGGGCGTTGGCCCCGTGCACCCCCGGCGCGGCAGGGTGTTGACGTGGAACCGCGCTTCGACCGCAGGCTGCGCCACGCGTTCGCGCTCGACGTCGCCGATGCCCGCTTGCCCGTCGGCCCCGGCGACCGTCGGCCCGTGACCGACGCAGACCTCGAGCACCTCGACGAACCGGTCCAGCGCTACTTCCGCTTCATGGGCGTGCTCGGGGCGCCACGCACGTGGTCGTTCACGGTCTGCTTCGCCGGGAGGTTCCGGCTCCGCCGGGACGGGCCCTGGATGCCGGCGTCGGGGATCCAGTACAACTCGGCGATCGAGGTGGCCCGGGTCTTCACGATGCGATTGCGGATGTTCGGGTTCCTGCCGATGCTCGGCCACGACACCTACCTCCGGGGTCGAGGTGGGATGCACGGCAAGATGGTCGGCCTCGTCCCCGTCGCCGACGGCTCGGGACCGGAGTTCGACCTGGGTGAGCTGAGCACCTGGCTCAACGACGCCGTGATGCTGGCCCCCTCGATGCTGCTGCACGACACGGTGAGCTGGCGGGCCATCGACGACCACACCCTCGAGGTCGGCCTGGAGGACTCCGGACACCGGGTGCAGGCGGAGGTCGCCGTCGACGAGCGAGGGGCTCCCACCGACTACGTGACCACCGACCGCTGGGCTGCGATGCCGGAGGGCAACGTGCGGGCCACATGGAGAACGCCGGTCCCCGGTTGGGACGAGTCCGACGGCCGGCCGTTCCCCGCACCCGGCAGCGCCACCTGGGACCTCCCCGACGGGCCGTTCACCTACGTGGAGGGAGGGTTCCTGCCCGACACGTTGCGCACCAACGTTCCACCGCCATCCCCTCACCCCCGATCGGGCAGGTCGTACTCCGCCATGTAGTACGGATGCGCAGGGTCGAAGGTGGTGAGCGTGCGGGGGTGCTCCACGACGCCCGCCGGACGCCGCCCCGAACCCGCGACGCCCAACCTCCGATCGCCGAGGTCCGCTCGGGCGACCTCGACATGGGCCAGGAGCTCGGCGACGACACCGGGCTGCTCGGCGAAGCGGTCCACGGATTCCGCGGGGTCCGCCACCAGGTCGTAGAGCTCCTCCACAGGAGCGCCGGCACGGGCCACGTGCAGCTTCCAGCGGCCGACCCGCACCGCCTCGAGGTCGTCGCCCCTGTAGTAGCAGGTGGCCCCCCGGGGCGAGTCGCTGCTCGACCCCAGGAGAAGGGCACCCAGATCGCGCCCGTCGATGCGGCGATCCGGTGGAGCCTCGGCGCCCGCCAACGCGGCGAACGTGGGGTGCAGGTCGATCGACATCACCGGCGCCGACACCACTCGGCCGGCAGGCACGTGCCCCGGCCAGCGGGCGATCATCGGCACTCGCATCCCCCCTTCCCAGGTGGTGCCCTTGGCCCCTCGCAGGGGCGCGTTGCTGCCGCCGTCGACCCCGCGGGAGCCGTTGTCGCTGGTGAACACCACCAACGTGTGCTCCTCCAGACCCAGCCGGCGCAGCTCGTCCAGCAGCACCCCCGTGGTCCAGTCGATGCAGGCCACCGCTGCGCCGTAGGCACCGTTGCGGCTCTCGCCGGCGAAGCGCTGCTCGACGTAGATGGGGACGTGCACGTACATGTGGGCGAGGTAGAGGAAGAACGGGCGGTCGCAGTTGCCCCGCAGGAACCGCAGGCACTCCTGCAGGTAGCGCACGGTGAGGGCGGCCTGATCGGGCTGCTGTTCGAGCACCTCCTCGTCGTCGAGGAGGGGCAGCGGCGGCATCTCCGCACACGGCAACGGCATGTGGAGCTGCTCCATCAGCTCCTCGAAGCGCGGGAGGCCCTCGGGCATGGCCTGACGGCCCATGTCGTTGCTGTAGGGAAGCCCGAAGTAGTGCTCGAAGCCGTGGCGGGTGGGGAGGAACTCCGGCTGGTCACCGCAGTGCCACTTGCCCACCATGGCCGTGGCGTAGCCGGCGTCGCGCAGCAGCGAGGCGATCGTCACCTCCTCGGGGTGCAGGCCCATGCGGTGACCGGGGAACAGCACCGGGAAGCCGTCGAAGTCCCCGAAGCCGATCCGGGGCGGATAGCAGCCGGTCAGCATGGCGGCCCGGGACGGCGAGCACACGGGTGAGGCCATGACGAAGTCCGTGAACCGCGTCCCCTCCTGCGCCAGGCGATCCAGCACAGGGGTGTCGTTGAGCTCCGAGCCGTAGCAGCCGAGGTCCCCGTAGCCCAGGTCGTCGCAGTTGATCAGCAAGATGTTGGGTGCTCGCTCTGCCATGGACCTGCTGCCTAGCACGGGTTGGTGCACGCCGCGCTGGGTCGACCGACTGCTGTTCCCGGGCAACTGGTCGGGCGCCGATCACCTCGATCCGTCGTTGGTCCGAGACCTCCGACCCGGCGACACGGTCCCCGAAGGTCCTCCGGGGACGGCTCACTTCGTGGTCGAGATCGCCGACACCCCGAACGTGCTGGTGCGCAACCGGGGGAACGTCTCGCCGCGATGGCTGGAGCTGGCCTACCTCGCCGGCATCGTGCCGGCGGACCACATCATGACCAGAGGGATGTTCCGCGGCCTGCAACGACGGGTGACCGCCGGGTCGACGAACCTCAGCGGAACATCATCTTCTCGAACAGGGTCCGCCCGGTGACCGTCTCGTCGATCCCCTCGAGCTTGACCCGCAGCTCCATGTCGGCGTTGAAGTCGTAGTACATGGGGTGGTCGAGTGCGTGCAGCAGGGCGTGGCCGAGGCCGTGGTGCGCACCTGACATGTCCAGCGCCTCGATCATCTCCACGTTGGTCACGGTCATCGTGACGCTGCTTCCGTCCGCGTGCCAGCTCCACTCCAGCTCCGTGGGGTAGCTCTGGTGGCCCGGGCCCTTCACCTCGTCGTGGGTCTCCAGGCGCAGCGGCAGCATGTCGTCGGTGAGGAGCTCGTCGCCCTTGGCCAACATGAACGTCGGGAGGTTGAGGGCCCCGACGCCGAAGAGGCCCTTGGTGGTGATGAGGGCGTACACCACCGTGAAGTCACCGATGTGGGCGCGACCCCAGAACCAGTGGTCGAGGCCGGCCTCCATGACCTTGTTGCCCCAGTTGTGGTCGTGGTAGGCGGAACCGGTCACCGTGCGCGTCTGGCCGCCGGCGGTCACCGTACCGCTGACCGATCCGTACGGGACGGGGACGACCCAGCTGAAGCGCTGCGTGCGGGCGGCGTCGAAGTACGTCGTCCCTGCACCGGGGCGCCACGACGGCGAGTGCCGCTCGATCATCAGATCCGCGGTCACCTCCGCATCGTCGAGGTGGAGCTGGTAGCACTCCAGGTCGCCGCTCACCGTGTTCGGGCCGATCCGCACGTCGCAACGATCTTTGGCGGCGGAGAACTCTTCGGCCGGGTGGTGGGTGTCCGCCCGGACCTTCGTGCCGTCGGCCCCGTGATAGATGATCAGCACCGAAGGGTCGAGCGGACCGTCGGGCGCGGTGTTGGGCTTGGTGTTGTACGTGGCCACCAGCGTCGAGCCGTCGTCGAGCTGCATGTCGAAGTACCACCACTCGAAGGAGTGGTCGACCTCGTCGGCCGAGCGGAACCCGTCCTCCCAGACGCCCACGACCTTCGGGTCGAGACCGAGGCTCTGCATCGCTTCGGCCTGGGCGGCGTCGAGCTTCGCTCGCACCTCGGGTGTGTCGGGGATGTCGTGACCGTGCATCGGGTGACTCCTCACGGGTTCTTCGGCGCCAGCAGGTTCCATCAGGACCTCGGCCACCGAGTGATCGGGGGATCTCGGGCACCGTCGGCAGGCCGACGGGGACCTCCCCTCGCAGGGTACGGGCGCGGTGCGCCAATTCCGACTGCCGCCGTCCATCCGGTCGCCGACCCCTGCGCCGGCGGGCCGATGTCGCACGGGCCGGAAAGTCGGGGCGCTGCACCCGGCACCAAGGATGTCGTCAGGCCGAGGGGCGGACGCCCGGTGGCCAGAGGTGGGGCACGACGTGGGCGACACGCCGGGAACCCCGACCGTCGACCTGGACCGTGTACCCGCAGTTGCTGATCAGGTACCGGGCGATGGTCAGGCTCGGCACGTTGGGCCACACCCTGAACGGGGTCCAGGCGGGGCACCCCTTGTCGGGGGGTGGATCGATGACGACCACCTGCTGCGCGCCGGCGACGGCACCGCGGGGCGTGTAGCCGCAGTTGTCGATCAGGTACTTGGCGATCATGAGGCTGAACTGGTTCGCCACGACCCGGATGGCGGGAGAGGGAACCGGGCACCACGGCGTCGGTTCCGGATCCTCCGGAGGAGCCGGCGGGTCCGGGTCACCCGCAGGAGGGGGTGCCGGCGGCACGGTCGTGGTGGTGGTGGTCGTCGAGGTGGTCGTGGAGGTGGACGTCTCCGTCGCCTGCGTCGACACCTGGGCCCGGTCGGGCTCGGGTCCTGCGTGGCCGACGGCGTCCCTGGCGCTGGCCGCGAACCCGTACTCTCGGCCGACGACCCCGGGGTAGGTGCCGGAGGTGCCCTCGACGTCGTCGAGCCACAGCTGCAGCGGTCCGCCGTCGACCGACACGAACACGTCGTAGGTCGCCACCCCGGAGCCGTCGTCGGCTCCGCTCCACGACACGGGGATCTGCGCCGGGCTGGTCGCCGGCAGGTCGTCGACGACCGCCTCCGGAGCGCGGCGGTCCATCGAGTTGTCCCACCTGTTCGTGACGATCGCGTCGTTGTCGTCGAACACGATGGAGGCCTCCGCCGACACGACGGTGCCGGCGGTGACGTCGGGCAACGACCGAGTCAGGTAGCGGGCGAATCCCTGGCCTGCGCTCGTGGCGTCCTCGGGTGGCAGGAAGCCCAGCATCGGGCTCACCGGGATCGCCCCGGTGGCGGGGTCGAGCGCGGTGATCGTCCAACGGACCTTGCGCGTCAGGGGGTCGAGCGACGCCTCGCCCCGCAGCAGCAGCTCGACGGGTGGGTCGGAGGTGCCGTACACGGGCACGGAGATCGTCTGGTCCTGGGAGAACCCCTGCGCGCCCGCCGGCGGGGTGAACCGCACGGTGGGATAGCCCGAGGTCGCCACGCCGTTGCCGACACCGAACTCACCGAGTGCGAAGGTGGACAGGTCGACGTCGGGATCGAGGATCGTCTCGACGTCGACCAGGGCGGCAGGGGCGGTCGCAACCGACTGACCGGGTGGGATCACCGCCGAGCCCGGACCGAGGTTCTCGAAGCGCACCTCGTAGGCGAGCTCGGAGTCGGAGGACAGCCAGCGGGGCTCCCCCGCGCCGGCCGGGCCCACGATCTCGTTGGGGTCCATGCTGCGGGCGATCGACACGTCGCTGGCCTGCGACTCGGTCGGGTCGCCCCGCACGACGACCTTCTCGGTGGGCGTTCCTTCCTTGCCGAGCTCGTCGCTCGGCTTCTTGACCGGCTCTCCGGCGTCGACCTTGGTCTTCTTCGTCTTCGTGGGGGGCGACTGCTTCTGCTTGCCACCTCGACTGGTGGTGGCCGCCCTCTTCGGGTCGGGCGGATTGATGGACAGCGACGCGTTGCCATGACGGTCCAGCGTGGGATAGAGCGGCGACAAGTACTTCTGGCGCGAGAAGGACTCAGCCCAGTCGTAGCCGTGCTCCTTCACCTTCGCCCTCGCGGCGTCGCGTGCGGCTTCGGTCCAAGTGACCGGTCGGTCGATGGTCCAGTTCCGCCAGGTGGCGACGTAGTCGCGCCCCGCGTCGGTCAACACCCCTCCGTAGTCCTTGGGGATCCCCTCCACCAGCTGACGATCCCCAGCCTTCTGCGCCGTCGCGTAGAAGTCGCCGCGTGGGTTCTTCTGGAGCTCCTGCACCAGCTTCTGGGTGTAGCTGTTGTCAGGGACCGACTGCGCGAAGTCCGACGAGGCGAGCGTGGTGACGTTCGGAGCGGTCACGAAGTTGGTGATGTTCGCCGAGTTGCAGGTGTCGAGCAGGAACAGCACTTTCGACGGCGAGCCCGACAGCGCAGCGTTCCACTGGCTGGCGTCGATCCGCCGGTCGGCGAGCAAGTTGGTCGCACGGGTGGGATCGTCAGGCCTGAGGGAGTCCCAGTCGCCGTGGGTGGCCACCATCACCACCAGGAGGTCGTCGGCGTCGACCAACGTCTTGGCTCGGTCGATGGCCCCTGTGGTCACCTCGAAGGTGGCGTTGGCGCCGAGCAGGCTGACCACGTTCGCCTTGGGGATGTTGTAGGTCTTCGTCAGCAGGGACGCGAACTGGTCTGCGTCGCGCTCGGCGCCGGAGAGCGTCCCGTCGGGGTTGCCGACGATCACGGCGCGGACGTTCTGGATCCCGTCGCCCTCCGCCGACGGCTCGGCCCCCGCCAGCAGCCTCGCGTCCGTCTGGGATGCCGCAGGCACGGCCTCCGCCGCCGGCGAGGAGGAGTGGCGCGAGACCCCACCGGAGCGGAAGGTGCCCGGCCGGCCGGCGGTGCGAGCGAAGAACAGCCACTCGCCGTCGGCGAACACCGCCCGCTCTAGGCCGAGTGCCGCCATCGACGCGTACTCCTCGGCCACGTAGGACGAGAGATCGCCGTAGGTCTCCCCGTAGCGGGCCCGCTCCTCCGCGAGCTGCGCCGCCCACGCCGCGTCGTCGACACCGGCGGGCCTCGTGGCGTCGCCGATGGCGCTCCAGTCCATCGGGTCGTGAGCCAGCGACGCATCCGCGAAGTCGCTGGCCCAGATGTCGAAGGTGACGTCGTCGGGTGCGTTCGAGGGCGGTGTGTACCAGAGCGTCAACGAGCCGGCGGAGCCGGCCGGGAGCACGCCGGTGCCGGCCACGGGTGAGGGCGGGATCAACGTGGTGTCGGCGTCCGCGTCGCTCCGATCGGTGACCACGCTCAGTCGGCCGCCCTCGCGTGCCTGCACGGTGAGGAGAGGGAGGGGCAGGTCCACCGTGCCGGTGTTGGCGTAGGTCACCGTCACCGGGTTCGGGGCACCCAGTCGCATCCGATCCGGCGGGACCACGTCGGCCACCAGCTGGCCTGCCCCACCTTCGGTGACGGCAAAGGGCGCGACCAACGGATCGGCGCCGTCGCGACCGGCTTCGATCGTGTAGCCACCGGGCGCCAGACCACGGAGGTCGAAGGTGGCGGAGCCGTCGAAGCTGTCGAGCATCGACCACTGCCGGGCGGGGTGGCGGGTGCCGTCACCGGCGACGAGGTCGACACCGCTCACGGCGTCGAGGCCGGCGCCGTGGAGGGCGACCGTCACGTCGCCGGCGTTCCCTCCCGCACCGGGAGTCACCGCCTCGATCCCCGGCGTCGGGGTGGCGGCGAGCAACTGCACGTCGGCGCCACCGCTCCCCGCCGGTCCGACCACCAGATAGTCGGCGCCGTCGGTGGTCACGAGCTCGACACGTCCGGGCGTACCGGGGTTCACGGTCTCCTCGTCGTCGACCGCCCCGCCGGCAGGGACCGCTCCGGCGGCCGCGGTCACCTCCAGGGCCTCGGTGCCGACGACCGTGACGCCGACCGCTGTCGGCCCGGTGGGCGAATCCAGCCGGACCAGACGCGACTCGCCGGCGTCGAGGGCGAAGCTCGCCGGTGCACCGACGGCCAGCCCGCGCGCCTGCACGTCGACGGGCTCGGTGGACCAGGACGCCGCATCGGGCGGATCGTCCTCGAAGGAAGCCTTCAGCTGGAGGTCAGCCCCTTCGGTCACGATGCCGGGATCGACCTCCGGCCAGGTGACCAGCCAGCGGGCCGTGCCGTCGGGCGCGTCGGGAGCGCTGATGGTGGCGGTCGCGTCCAGTTGCTCTCCTGGATCGAGCTCGACGCCCGCCCCCACCTCCACCGGCTCGCGATCGCTGAAGCGGGGAGCGGTCACCAGCGCGCCATCGAGGAGCTCCGGCTCTCCGACGAGCCCGGCCTGCAGCGACCACGGGCCGCGCAGCGGGGTGGACCCGGTGTTGCGGATCCGGAACTGCAGCGCGCTGGGCTCACCGGAGGTGATGGCGTCGGGCCCGTCGACGTGGTCGACCACCAGCCCGTCCGGCGGGTCCTCGGGCGCGTCCGGAGCGTCGCGGCCGAACAGCTCGGCGGTGAGCCTGGCCCCGTCTCCGGTCGCCAGGAACTCCACCACCACCCGCCGCGACTCACCGGGTGAGAGCGCACCCGCCGGGGCCGCACCGAGGGGGCCGGCAGGGTCGCCGGGAAGGAACACGACCTCGCGATCGGCGTACGAGGTGCGCCCGGGCAGGCGGAGCTGTGCCGTGGTGCCGCGCACCACCAGCGAGTCGACGTCGAGGTCGGTGTCGCCGGTGTTGCGCACCGTGACCACGTACTGTCCGGACCAGCCCGGCCGGACGCTGGGCGGGGCGCTGGTGTACAGCTCCAGGTGCCCGACAGCGCCGTCGGTCACGGTGAAGGCGTCGGAGAGCGCCGCGACCCCGCCGTCGATCCGCACGACCTCCAGGTCGTAGCGCCCTTCGGGCACGCCGCGCAGGTCCAGGGTGGCCGTGGCGTGACCGTCGTCGACTGGTGTGGAGGACGCCGAGCGGCTCGTCGCGTCGCCGGGACCCCCGACGAGGCGCACGGTCGCAGGGTCGGAGAGGCCGGCCCCGGCGATCTGCAGCGTCGCCTGACCGAGGTTGCTGCCCCGCGACGGCGAGCTGGAGAACAGGCCGAACTCCAGTTGCTCGGCCTCGATGGTGGCGGTCGTGCCGGAGCCCGCACCCGCACGACCGGCGATGCGGAGGAACCAGTCACCCTCGCCATCGGGAAGCGAGATGGTCCTGCGGGTCGCTGAGGGGTCCCCCAGCGAGAGCTCGCGCGCCGGCACCGGGACGCGCCCACGCACGATGTCGACATCGGCGACGTCGGCCACCTCCGCTGCCAGAGAGAGCGCGAGCTGCGGGGTGGGGCCGGCGATGCGGAGGTACTGCACCCCACCGGCGGCGATCTCGAGCTCGCTCGGTGTCCCGACGTCCAGCTCGGCGATGTCGAGCTTCACCGCGTTCGGTGCGATCAGGACGTTGTTCGTCTCGTCGGACTCCTCCAGCTGCCGTCGGGCGTCGGTGCGGACGATGATCCGGTGGTCGCCGTCGACCAGCGGGTCGAAGGCGGCGGTCACCTCGATCTGGTAGTCGGTCTCCCCCACCGCCGTCGTGCGCTCGACCGATCCGAGGAGCCTGTCCCCGGCGTCGACGGTGTCGTCGGCCGACAGCCACACCTGGTCGGTCCACCGACCCGACGCCTGGCCCCCGGCATTGTGGATGGTGGCCGACACGGTGGAGTTGGCACCGGGCACGACTTCGGCCGCGACGTCGACCTGGGTGACCGACAGGTCGGGCGAGGGACCGACGGGAACGCCTCCGGAGGAGTTGTGGAGCACGACCAGCCCGAAGTTGTCCTGTCGCAGCTTGACGATCTCGGGACGCCCGTCCCCGTCGAGGTCGGCGGCTCTGGTGGCGAAGGCCCACAAGGTGCCCGCCCAGTACCGCTCGACCGGCTCGAACGTGCCGTCGCCCCGGCCACGCAGGGCCTCGACGCCCCAGTGGGTCGGGTTGACGGGGAGGTCGAGCTCACCGTCGAGGTCGAGGTCCACCAAACCCTCCCCCACCCCGGCTCCGCCGCCCCACACGTGCTCGGTCGGGTCCGAGAAGGTGCCGTCGCCGTTGCCGAGCATGACGAAGAGGCCGCCGGTGTAGAGCGCGCCGATGTTCGAGCGGTAGTCCCACGACTTCTCGATCACCAGGTCCTGGTTGCCGTCACCGTTCAGGTCACCGGCGACGATCGTGTGCACCGCCAGGTTGCGGTCGCGCAGCACGACCGGCTGCGAGGAGGTCGGGGCGCCGAAGGTGCCGGAGCCGTCGTTGAGGTAGGTGCACAGCGGTGGGTCGGTGCCCGTCCCCGGGCGCGACACGAGATCCAGGTCGCCGTCGTTGTCGACGTCCACGGGTGCGATGGGCAGCTGGAACTGGTCGACGGGCCCGTGCTCCACGACGCCTGCCGGCTGGAACGTCCGGCCGCCCTCGTTGCGGAACAGCGCGGTCGACATCTGGCAGGGCCCGCAGCGGGTCGCTCTCGTGTCGAGCAGGTCCAGGTCGTCGTCGCCGTCGATGTCGGCCAGGTGCAACGGGGGCATCGACGTCGCACCCGAGTAGATGTCGACGGTGACGAGGTCGGCCCCGCCGTCGCCGTCGCCGAACCACACGCTCAGGGCGTACTGTCCCCCCGCGTTCGCACCACGACAGACGATGTCGTCGTGGCCGTCGCCGTCGAGGTCGCCGGACTCCAGCAGCTGCTCCGAACCGGTGCGGATGCAGTTGAAGGTGCCTCGGAGGCCTCCGTGGATGTCGATGGCGTCGGCGAAGCGACCCCCGCCCACGTTCTCGAACATGACGGCCCGCCAGTCGGAGAACCTGACCGTGATGGCGTCCTTGTCGCCGTCGCCGTCCCAGTCGGCCAGCGCGAATCCCGCCCGGAACAGGTCGCTCGAGCTGCTCCCCGCGCTGAGCCGGGGAGCGAGGAGCTCGCCTGGGTGGGCGGGGTCGCCCGACGTGACGGCGATCGCTCCACGGTTCGAGGTGAAGGGACCGCCCTCCTCCCCGGCGACCACCAGGTCGACGGCTCCGTCGTCGTCGAGGTCGTCGACCACCACGCCGCGCACGAACTGGCCCGTGCCGTCGGTGTTGTCGGCGTTGCTCTGGTAGCTGCCGACCCTGGTGCCGGAGTCATCGGCGATGCCCACGTGGACGTCCACGTCGAAGCGACCGTCACCGTCGTTGCGCGCCATCAGCACGAGCCCGTCGTAGCCGGGGAGGGCGAACACGGCGTCGAGGTCGCCGTCGCCGTCGACGTCCACAGGGTCCGGCGAGTTCGGCCCCCAGCCCTGCCCCACGTTGTCGCCCATCACCGAGTCGGGCACCATCGAGTAGGCCGCGAGGTCGCTGGCCGCAGGCACGCGGAACGTGCCGTCGCCGTTGCCGGCCATCGTGGCCATGCACGACGTGCACGACGAGTTCAACGGACCCTGGGTGGTCGACCAGCCGACCGCACCCAGGTCGGTGGTGCCGTCGCCGTCGAAGTCGGCGGCGAAGAGATGCGAGCCGGTCGTGAAGGGGATCGGCGTGCTGGTGACGGTGTGCAGGCGGGCGGCGGTGGCGAGGGCCACCGAGAGCTTGTAGGAGTAGTGGGCGGACCACGCGACGTCGAGGGAGCCCTGGCCGTCGAAGTCCCCCACGACCACCGTGGTCACCCCGCCCTGTCCGGTGGCGATGGGCACGACGTCGAAGGTGCCGTCGCCCCGGCCGTAGAGGGCGGTGATCGAGCCGTCCTGTGAGCCGCCGGCTACCACGTCGAGGTGGTCGTCGCCATCGAGGTCGACGACCTTGAGGTCGTCGCCCGGGCGCGCCGGCAGCGGGGTGAAGGTCGGGGCACCCAGCGCCCCCGAACCGTCGTTGAGCCACAGGTCGTACTCCTGGCGCTGGGGCACGGTGCCGAACACGTCGAGGTCGCCGTCCTCGTCGAAGTCGCCGAGGCCGACACCCATGACCCGGTTGGCCCCTGGCCCCGTGAGGGCGGCGGGCACGGGTTCACCGAACGTGCCGTCGCCCAGGCCGAGCATCACCGCGACCCCGCCGTTGGCACCGCAGCAGTTGGGGAACCAGGCCGGGACGAGGTCGGTGAAGCCGTCGCCGTTCATGTCGCCGGCCGCCAGGTTCGGGAAGGAGATCTCGTTGTTGGACGCCCCGCCGGGGAAGTCCTCGGCGCCGGCGGACGTGTTGCGGGGGACGTCGAAGGCGATCGGCGGATCCTCGGGACCAGCTACGACCGCGGAGGTGGCGACCGGTGCCGCCGTCGAGATCGGTGACGCGGCAGCAGGTAGACCCGCCATGACCACGGCGACTGCGGAGTGAACAGGGATCCACGTCCAACGGCGCACGCCCCTACAACCCCCTGTGGCCATCTCCGCTCCTGATCCCCGACTCCGGTGGCCCAAAGGGTGTCCCCGCCGACGACAGGCTGTCAATCGTCACACCCTGGGATGTTTCCCCAGCGCCCGGTCCATCTCACGGCACAGGGCGGGTGACCGGGCGACCATCATGGAGGTCGTGCGTCGACGCAGCTTCCTCACCGGCACGGCGGGGTTCGGCCTGGGCCTCGCGGCCGCCGGCTGCAGCGACGGCCGCTCCTCACCGAGCCGACGAGCCTCGGCGCCCTCGCCCACGGCGATGGTCCGCACCGCGTGGGCCGACGACCGGTGGGCACGGGGGGCGTACAGCTACCTCCCTGTCGGCAGCGACCCCGCGATGCGCCGCGCGTTGGCCGAACCCCTGGTCGATCGGGTCTTCTTCGCCGGGGAGGCGACCGCCACCGACCACCCCGCCACGGTGCACGGTGCGCTGCGATCGGGGATGCGCACCGCCGAGGAGGTCCGCGCCGTGGCTGGAGGGAGCGAGCGGGTCCTCGTCGTCGGTGCCGGCGTGGCGGGGCTTGCGGCCGCGGCGGCGCTGAGGGGGCACGGCCACGACATGCAGGTGCTCGAAGCCCGCGACCGCATCGGCGGTCGAGTGGACACCGTGCGGCCCGACGGTTGGCCGATCGCCGTGGAGAGGGGGGCGTCGTGGATCCACGACGTGGCCTCGAACGACCTTCGGGATCGGACCAGGAGGATCGGCATCGACACGGTGGGCTTCGAGTACCGCCAGGCGGTGCTGGATCCAGGGGTCGGCCGGGTCGAGGACGTCGAGGGTCTCCTGCTCCAGGGCGAGCTCGCGGTCGCTCGGGCGGTCGCGTGGGCTGACCGCCAGGACCACGACCTCTCCCTCGCCACCGCGCTCTCCCGGAGCGAGGTCGCCGGGGAGGACGCCGGCCGACAGGTGGTCGAGTGGTACCTCGGCACCGAGATCACCACCGAGTACGCCGCCGACGCCGAGGAGCTCTCCGCGTGGTGGGGTCTCGCGGAGGGCTCCGAGGGCGACGACCTCCTCGTCACCGGCGGCTACGACCGGATCGCCGCGGATCTGGCGGCGGGCCTGGACGTGCAGCTCCGACAGCCCGTGGTGCGCGTGGCCTGGGGCGAGACGGGGGCACTGGTGACGACCGACGACGGCGTGGTCCACGAAGCGGATCGACTGGTGCTGACCGTGCCCCTCGGGGTGCTCAAGGCCGGAGAGCCGGCGTTCGACCCACCCCTCCCCCAGGAGAAGCGAACGGCGATCGAGTCCCTTGGAATGGGCACGCTCGACAAGTACTGGTTCCGCTTCGGAGAGCAGTTCTGGACCGAGGAGGCCCAGATGTGGACCACGATGGACGGCCGGGGCTCGCCGTTCACCGAGTGGTTCAACCTCGCTCCTTCGACCGGCGCACCCGTGCTGCTCGCCCTGCTGGGAGGGCCGTCGGCGCGCCAGTGGGAGCAACACGAGGACGCCGCGATCGAGGCTGCAGCCGCATCGGCCCTCGACTCCTTCCTCTTCGCCGGCTGGTGAGCCGCCCGGGTCGCCGGACCAGACGGAGCTCAGGTGTTCCGGGCGTGCGGGCGCGCAGCGAGGTGGTCATGGATGAACCCGTCGACGGCGGCGTACACCCGCCGGCTCGCCGTCGCCCAGGGCATCAGGATCGGGAACACGTGGAACATCCCCGACTCCTCGTGGGAGGCGGTCGGCACGCCCGACTCCTCGAGGCCCACGGCGAAGCGTTGGATCTGGTCGCGGAGCATCTCGTCGGCTCCGAAGGCCACGAACGTGGGTGGGAAGCCCGACAGGTCGGCGTTCACGGCCGAGACACGGGCGTCGGCGGGATCCACGCCGTGCAGGTAGGCGGCGCTCGGGAGGTTCCAGGGGAGGATGTCCAGCGCGGCGTTGCGCGTGACGGAATCCCCGTCGAAGCCCAGGTTCACCTCCGGGGAGAAGAGCACCAGCGACGACGGCGCAGGCAGGCCGCGACGCGCCAGCTCCTCCACCACCGACGTGGCGAGCCCACCTCCCCCCGAGTCGCCGGCCACGACCAGGCGCCCGGGGTCGACGCCGTCGTCGAGCAGGGCCTCGTAGGCGGCCACGGCGTCGAGCATCCCGGCGGGGAACGGGAACTCCGGAGCGAGCCGGTAGTCGGCGACGAACGCCTCCGCACCGGTGCCGTCCACCAACGCCGCCACGAACGCGGCGTACATCATCGGGGAGGTGCCGATGTAGCCACCGCCGTGCAGGTAGAGGATCGTGGCGTCGGCCGGGGCCCTGCGGGGCCGCACCCAGAGCCCGGGGATGCCGCCGAGCTCCCCCGGTTCGGTGCGCACCTCGTGGCGGAGCCGGACGAAGGGAGGCAGCACCACGTCGCAGAGGCGATCCAGCACCCGCTCCATCGAGCGGAACTCCTCGATGCGCAACGACGAGGAGTACCCCATGAACGAGCGCAGCGTGGTGCGGGTGACGGCGGCACCCACGTTCTGCACCGCACCCGACGGCCCGGCCCACGGCCGGCGGAACGGCACGCTGGCCAGCGCGTTCACCAGGTTCTCGCCCAGGCCCACCACGGTGAGCGCGGTCACCGGGGCGTTGGCGGTGGCGACGTCCGGTCGGTCGGCCATGACCATGGGGATCTCCTTCGAAGTTGCTCGCCGACGAACGGTACCGCCGCGAACGTCGCCCCCCACCTCGCTACGGTGCGGGCCATGACCGCGAACCGGTACGTGGCCCTGCTGAGAGGGATCAACGTCGGCGGTCGCAACCCGATCGCCATGGCCGACCTGCGCTCGGCCTTCGAGCTCCACGGCTGCACCGACGTGGCCACCTACATCCAGTCTGGCAACGTGCTGTTCGACTCGCAGATCCCTCGTCGTTCCCTGGAGGCGGAGCTCGAGGGCCTGTTGGAGCAGCGCTTCGGTGTGCCCCTGAGGGTGGTGGTGCGATCCCATCGCCAGCTGCGCAGCATCGTGCGCGCCGCCCCGGACGGCTTCGGCCAGGACCCCGACCGCTTCCACTCCGACGTGGTGTTCCTCAAGGCGCCGTTGACCAGCCGCCAGGCCATGGAGGTCGTGGAGCTGCGCGACGGCGTCGACCGGGCGTGGGAAGGCGCCGGGGTGATCTACTTCGCCCGCCTGAGCGAGCGTCGCACCCAGAGCCGGATGAACCGGATCATGGGCACACCGCAGTACCGGCGGATGACCATCCGCAACTGGTCCACGACCACCAAGCTGCTCCAGCTGCTCGACGCGCACGGGGAGCACGGCTGACCGAGCCCTGACGCGCCGGTGCCGGCCCGCGAGGGCCGGCACCGAGTCAGGACGTCACGAGATCAGGTGATCGAGGTCGTGCTGAGGTCCACCGGCGGGAACGTCGGGGGGTTCACGTTCGGCTCTGCCGGATCCGACGGGTAGCCATGGAAGGCAGCCGTCCCGAGGCTGGTCAACGCGGTGGTGAGGGAGAACTGCGTCAGGTGCATCGACGACAGCGTGCCGGGTGCCCCCGACGCCACCATGGTGACGACGGCCGACGGCATCGTGGCCGTGCCACCGCCGGGGATGGACACACCGGGGAGGCTCACCTGCACGTACGGCGCCGTGGTGTTGCTGTACTTGGCGGAGGTCTGGGCGCTGCAGCCCGGCGAGGTGAGCGTCGGGCAGTAGGTGACCACCGCCTTGCCGGAGGTGAGGGTGTCCCCGCCCATCAGCGAGGCGCTCTGGAAGGTCATGCCGGTCGGGACCGGCACCACGGCCAGGATGTTGCTGCCCGAGCTCACCGTGGCATCCCCGAGGAAGGTGCCCGTGGCTTGGAGCTTGGGCAACGACGCCGGCCCGGAGGCCACGATGGCGGTGAACGTCGAGCCCTGGGGCACGCTGGCCGGTGCCTGCACCGCCACGCCCACCTTCTGGTAGATGTTCGACGTGACGATGCTCACCGTGACCTGGTCGCCCATCGTCTGCACGGTGGTGGGTGCGTAGTTGATCGTGCCGGTGTGGCACGCCGGGTTGAAGGCGGAGTAGGTGGCGGTGCCCGTGTCGCAGTACCCGAAGGTGAGCGAGAACTGCCCGGTCGCCGTGGTCGACGGGACGAACTTCAACAGCCCGTAGTCGGCACTCGCCTGCACGTAGGTCGGGATGCCCCGCATCGATGCGGGAACGTCGGTGACCACCGTGACCGAGGACGGCTGCACTGCGGTCTTGCCGCCGGGGATGATCGTGTACACGTCGAAGCTCGTCATCGACGCGTCGGTGACGAAGCCCCCGGTGGAGACCGTCCCCGATCCCACCGACGAGCAGGTGCCCATGGAGGTCGCCCCGATCGACTTGCAGAAGGCGGGCTGGGGGCCGTTCGAGGTCTGGATGGTCAGGTTCGTGTAGGTCTCGAACCCGGCACCGCTGGCCGAGGCCACGTTGAGCGTGGACGCACCCACCGAGTTCCCGTTGGAACCGGCGGCCACGGTCGTGGAGTGCGACGGCTCGGAGCCGTAGGCGGCGAGCCCGGTGGGTGGCGGTGCGGTGACCGTCACCGTGCCGTTCACGTAGCTGAACGCGTAGTTCGGATCCGACGCTCCCGAGCAGCTCGACGGGTAGGTCCCCACCGGGCTGGAGGAGATCGCCGTGGTGGTGCACGTCGGCGCAGCTGCCGGGGTCGTCTGGCCGAACAGGAAGCCCGAGTAGGACGGTGTGATGGCCGGCGGCGTGCTGCCCTGGGTCATCGTGGCGTTCGAGGCCGTGACCGTCGCTGCGGCAGCGTTGACCGTCACCGTGCCTGCCACGTTGGAGAACGTGTAGTTCGGGTCGGCCGCGCCGGAGCAGGACGACGGGTAGGTCCCCACCGGGCTCGACGACGTCGCCGTCGTGGAGCAGGTGGGCAGCGTCGCCGGGGCGGTGTCACCGTTGACCAGACCCGAGTAGCTCGGGGTCACCGAGGGCACCGAGCCGCCGTAGGTCATCGACGGCGACGACGCCGTCACCGTGGCCGCAGCCTCGTTGACCGTCACCGTGCCACCCGAGTAGGAGAACGCGTAGTTGGGATCGGCCGCACCGGCGCAGCTCGACGGGTAGCTGCCCGCCGGGCTCGAGGAGGTGGCCGTCGTGGAGCAGCTCGGCGGCGTTGCCGGAGCCACATCGCCGTTGACCAGGCCCGAGTAGCTCGCAGCGATCGCAGGAACCGCGCCGCCGTAGGTCATCGAGGCTGACGACGCCGTGACGGTCGCGCTGGCGGCGTTGACCGTCACCGAGCCGTTCGCGTACGTGAAGTCGTACTTCGGGTCGGCCGCACCCGAGCAGGCGCTCGGGTAGGAGCCCACGTCGCTGGACGAGGAGGCCGTGGTGGAGCACACCGGTGCGGTGGCCGGGGCGACGTCACCGTTGACGAACCCCGAGTAGGACGGGGTGACCGTCGGGACGGTGTCCCCGTAGGTCATCGAGCCCGACGAAGCGGTCACGATCACCTGGGCCTTCTGGATGGTCAGCGTGCCTGCCACGTAGGTGAACGAGAAGTTCGGGTCGCTGGCGCCGGAGCAGGTGGTCGGGTAGTTGCCCGGCGGGCTCGCCGCCGTGGCCGTCGTGGTGCAGGTCGGCAGTCCCGAGGGGACCGTCTGGCCGCCGGTGAAGCCGGCGTAGGAGGCGGTGATCGCGGGGAGGGGATCCCCGTAGGTGATCGTGGCCGAGGACGCCGTCACGGTGACC
Source organism: uncultured Microthrixaceae bacterium (assembly GCA_964420125.1). Taxonomy (GTDB): domain Bacteria; phylum Actinomycetota; class Acidimicrobiia; order Acidimicrobiales; family Microtrichaceae; genus CAYQQQ01. Next base: position 23,062 of record CAYQQQ010000011.1, on the reverse strand, counting down.
GGAGCGGATGCGGTGACGGTGTGGCTGCCGTTGGCGTAGCCGAAGGAGTAGTTCGGATCCGCCGCACCCGAGCAGCTGGTGGGGTAGACGCCCACCGGGCTGGAGGAGGTGGCGGCCGACGTGCAGCTGGGCGCGGTGGCCGGTGCCGTGTCGCCGTTCACCAGGCCCGTGTAGCTGGCCGTCACCGGCGGCACCGGTGAGCCGAAGGCGAAGGTGGCCGACGACGCGGTCACCGTGGCGGCAGCTGCGCCGATCGCTGCGGTGCCGTCGACGTAGGTGAAGGTGTAGCTCGGATCTGCTGCGCCCGAGCAGCTCGTGGGGTAGGAGCCGACCGACGAGGTGGCGTTCGCGGCCGTCGAGCACGTCGGGACGGTCGCCGGTGCGGACTCACCCAGCTTGAAGCCCGAGTAGGTCGCGGTGACCGCTGGGACCGGATCGCCGTAGGTCGTGGTGGACGACGAGGCGGTCACCGTCACGGCTGCCTGGTCGACGGTGAGCGTTCCGTCCACGTAGCTGAACGAGTAGTTGGGGTCCGCCGCGCCCGAGCAGCTGGTGTCGTAGGAGCCCGCCGGGCTCGTCGACGTCGCCGAGGTCGAGCAGCTCGCCAGCACCGCCGGCGCGGTGTCGCCGTTCTGGAAGCCGGCATACGAGGCGGTGATCGGCGGGACGGCATCGCCCACCTCGATGGTCGCCGACGACGCGGTGACGGTCACCGGCGCGGGGACGATCGTGATCTCGCCGTCCACGTAGACGAAGTCCTCGTTGGCGCTCGCCGCACCCGAGCAGGTCGTCGGGTAGACCCCGGGCGGGCTCGTCGAGGTCGCTGCGGTGGTGCAGGTGGGCGGCGTGTCCGGTTGGGTCTGGCCCGGCGCCAGGTTGTTGTAGGTGGGCGTCATGGCGGGGATCGCCTCGCCGTACGACACGGTCGCCGAGGGCGCGATCACCAGCACGTGCCGGACACCTCCACCGCTCGGTGGCGGCTGCTGGGTGCACGCTGCGCCCAGCAGCGCGAGAGCGGCGAGCACGACGAGTGCGAGCGAGGATGCTCCCCTCCCCGCTGATCGACGCCGGTTCCGAGGCGCGCCGCTGGACGGCGCGCGATCGTGAAGTCGCCTCATGTGAGTTCCCCCTGTTCGCCCGGTGCCGCCACAGCAGCACCCATCGCCCCACCGGACGGCGCCCGCCGTCGATGGCGGCACTGTACACCGTCAAGTGCCGGCAAGGCTCGGATTCCTTCGAACCGAAGTGTCAGGCGGCCTCGGAGGGATTCGGCAGCTCGCCGACACGGCGGGCGAACTTCGACGCGGTGAAGCGCCACGCCCGCATCGCCACGGGCCAGGCGTCGGGCCGCATCCGGGCCTTGACCTGGAGGTGCGCCAGGAACGACGTCGGCTCCGGAAGCTGCTCCCACACCGACGGCAGGAACACGCTCTTGCGGCTCCCGTCGGCGATGACGAGCCCGTCGACGCCCTGACGCAGGTCCTCCAGCACCACCTCGCGTGAGGCCGCCGGCATGGGGGTCAACGGGGACAGCACCGACGCCTCGATGGTCAGCTCCTCGTAGTCCCCCGGGCGCAGCGCCGGCAAACGGGGATCCGCGAAGGCCGCCGACCATGCGTGACGCACCGCCGCACGTCCGAGCGCCTCGACGCCCTCGATGCTGCCGATGCAGCCGTTCAGCTCGCCGGCCACGGTGAGGGTGACGAACAGCCCGGTGTCCTCCCTCAGCGCCGGTGGCAGCTCGCACTCCGGAGGAGCGCCGGGCCGGCGGCCGAGGAGCCCCTCGACGATGGCGGCGTCGGCCAGGTCCAGAAGTGCCTCGGCGTCGCCCGGCGCGAGCCGAACCTCAGACGATGGCGAAGGCACCATAGCCAACCACCTGTCGTCGATCTCCGGCGGTGTCGCCGGAGCTGCGGAGGTCCACCTGTTCCACGCACAGGCGCCGATCCCTGGCCGCGACGAGCAGCCCGCGCAGGCCGGCGGCACCACAGGCGTCGGAGTCGCCGATCGCCTCGGGCTCGCGGGCCAGGATGGCTGCGGCTGTGTGGCGGTCGAGCGCGGCCGCCTCGTCGTAGGGGTGGTAGTGCGACAGATCGCTGCTCGCGACCACCACCGTCTCCGGCCCACCCCAGAGCGCCTCGAGCACCGCCGACACCTCCGATGCCGGGGCTCGGCCGGCGACCAGCGGTACGAGCTCGACGTCGTCGAGCACCACCTGGAGGAACGGGAGCTGCACCTCCAGGCTGTGCTCGAGCTGGTGTGCCCTGTCGTCGAGCACGACGCCGGGCATCCCGAGGGCGACCTCGCATGCGGCTCGGTCGATCGGGATGCGACCGAGCGGCGTGTCGAAGGCACCGGCGCTCGGGACGGCGACCCCGCCCACCGGCACCCGATGGCTGGGACCGATCAGCACGACCCTGCGGATCGTCTCCCTCGCAGGGACGAGACGCAGGTATGCCGAGGCGGCGACGGGCCCCGAGTAGGGGTAGCCGGCATGGGGCACGATCAGCGCCTGGGGCGTGGGCCACTCGCCGTCGGGTGCGACAGCGGCGTCGAAGCTGGCCCGCAGGCTGGCCAGCAGGGCCTCGGGGTCGGCGGGGTAGAACTTCCCCGCCACCGCCGGCGGGCGCGCTCGGAGGTCGGGCGTGGCGCTCATCGTTCGCTCCTCTGCGGCGGGACGCGATCGAGCACGATGCGTCGGCGGCGCTGGCCCCACCCACCGGGAGGACCGTCGAACACGCCGGGGAGCTGGGAGCCGCAGCCCAGGCAACGGCCGTCGTCGTCCAGGCGGTAGGCGCCGATCTCGTACCAGTCGCGACCGATGACAGGCTCGCCGCAGCCGGCGCAGTAGGTGCTCTGGCCCTCTGCATCGTGGACGTTGCCGGTGTAGGCGTGCCGCACGCCGTTGCCCTTCGCGATCCTGCGCGCTCGGGCGAGCGTCTCGGGCGGCGTCGGCGGTCGGTCGAGCAGCTTGAAGTCGGGGTGGAAGGCCGTGAAGTGCATGGGCACGTCCTGCCCGAGGTGCTCCACCACCCAGGTGGTCATCCGGTCGAGCTCGTCGTCGCCGTCGTTGAGGCCGGGGATGAGCAGCGTGGTCAGCTCGACCCACACGTCGGTCTCGGAGTGCAGGTACTCGAGGCTGTCGAGCACGGCGTCCAGCTCCGCGCCGCACTGGTGGCGGTAGAAGTCCTCGTTGAACGCCTTGAGGTCGACGTTGGCGGCGTCGAGGTGGGCGTAGAAGTCGGCTCGCGGGTCCGCGCAGATGTAGCCGGCGGTGACCGCCACGGTCGTGAGACCGAGCTCGTGGCAGGCGTCGGCCACGTCGTTGGCGTACTCGAGGAAGATGGTGGGGTCGTTGTAGGTGAAGGCCACGCTGCGGCAGCCCGCGTCCTTCGCCGCCCTGGCGATGGCCTCCGGGGAGGCGGCGTCGGCCATGGTGTCGATCTCCTTGGACTTGGAGATGTCCCAGTTCTGGCAGAACCGGCAGGCCAGGTTGCAGCCGGCGGTGCCGAAGCTGAAGGTCGAGGAGCCCGGCAGGAAGTGGTTGAGCGGCTTCTTCTCCACGGGGTCCACGCAGAACCCGCTGGAGCGACCGTAGCTGGTGAGCACGATCCCGTCGCCCCGTCGTTCCCTCACGAAGCACAGGCCGCGTTGGCCGTCACGCAGCTTGCATGCGCGCGGGCACACGTCGCACTGCACCCGGCCGTCGTCGAGGACGTGCCAGTAGCGGGTCGGCACGGTGAACTGATCCATCTGAGAGGTGGAACCTGTCGACAGCGAAGGTTGTTCCTTCGCCGCGCAACTATTCTGCCAGGTCCGGGTGCAACTTCACACCTGCTGCTGCCCGGATTCCACCCGGCGGTCTCTGCTATCGGTGTCGGCATGCCGCGCCTGCAGCACGACCCCGAGCTCCGTCCTTCGCGACGTCGGCGACGACGACCGGTGCCGTCCCACAGCGAGCTCGGCCCGGCGGGTGCGAGCGGTGGATGAGGTGGTCGGTCCGTTCGAGTTCGACGCCGAGGTGTGGGAGTGGGACGGTCCCGCGGCCTGGCACTTCGTCTCGCTGCCCGTCGAGCTGGCCGACCTCGTCCGGGAGATCCGACCGAGAACAGGACCCGGGTTCGGAGCCGTCCGCGTCGAGGTCACGATCGGGTCGTGCACCTGGAGGACCTCGCTGTTCCCCGACAAGGGGCGTGACACGTACCTGTTGCCGGTCAAGGTCGCAGTTCGACGTTCGGCCGGCCTGGAGGACGGCAGCCGAACCCGCGTCGAGCTCCTCCTGCTCTGACCTGGGGCCGACTCCGGTCACGAGCTCCGCGATGCCGGTGGACAGAACTGGCGGACCGTGGGAGAACGATGAGATGAACACCCCGCCGCTCACCCCCGAGGTGCGCCGGGCCCTCACCGCAGGGCGCCTCGGCCACCTCGTGACCATCGACCCCGACGGCAGCCCCCAGGTGAGCGTCGTGTGGATCGGTCTCGAAGGTGACGACATCGTCGTCGGGCACCTCATGGGCGGTCGGAAGGTCGCCAACATCGCCCGCGATCCACGGGTGGCCCTCACCGTCGAAGCCGACGGCGCCAACTCGGTCGGGATGGCCAACTACCTGCTCGTGCACGGGACTGCCCGCCTGGTCGAAGGCGGCGCGCCCGAGCTGCTCCAACGCCTGGCCGAGACCTACGTGGCGCCCGGCGTGAAGTTCCCCCCGTTCGACGACCCGCCCCCCGGTCACGTGATCCACATCACCGCGGAGCGAGTCGGGGGCGTCGGGCCCTGGTCGGGCTGAACGGCCGCGCGGCCGGCCCGCATCGGGCTTCTGGTGATACCCGGTTCCCCGGAGGTCACGGTGCTAGCGTCGCCCTGTTCTCGCCAAACGGGGGTGCTCATGATGGTCCTTCGCCGTGTCGTCGCAACAGCCCTGATCGCCGCCACCGCAGTGGCCACCGGGTGCGGTGTCTACGCCGACTCCACCGGTCAGGCGTGCATCATCATCGTCGGGATCCCGATCTGCCAGAGCACCTCCTGACCCCGATCGCTGCAGGAATCGCTCCCGCACCCACAGATCGAGCGGTCCCCTGCCCCTGACGAGATCATGGCGAAGCTCCACCTCGAAGCCCACACGACCGAGCGCTTGGACCTCGCCCCGGGTCTCGCCTGGGAGCGGATGTCGCAGCTCCCAGAGGCCTTCGCGTACTTCCCCCTCATCAACGACGCCACCGAGCTCACCCCCGGCGAGCGCTACCAGCTCGAGCTCGGGCCCTTCGGCTACAAGAGCTTCAGCACGAACGTCGACTGCGAGGTGACGGTCACCACCACGCAGGGCGAGGAGATCCGCTTCGAGTCGGTGCCCGGCACCGGCAACGCAGATGTGGAGGCGACCATCACCCTGCAGGGCGCCGACGACGGCTGCACCTTGGAGGTGCGGCTCGTCGTGGTCCCGCGCGTTCCGCTGCCCCGGTTCGTGCCGAAGGGGATCCTGGAGAACACCGCCAGCACGACCCTGCGCGCAGGACTGCAGCACGGGATGCGGAGCTTCAAGCGCGAGCTCGAAGCCGAGACGTGACCATCACCGGGACGACCGAAGCCCAGCCGCCGTGGACGCCATAGGGTCGCTGGCGTGGACTGGCCGATCTCCGACGATGCAGCCCGGACGATGTACGCCGGCGGCCGGGCGGATCCGGTGGCCCGTCGCTTCGCCCGCGCCTGGGGCGGTGTGTTCGCGTGCGGTCTGGCGCCTCGACGCTGGGTTCGGTTGGAGGTCCCAGGGCGGCGCACCGGACGGGTGATGCGGATCCCGATCGGGTTGGCCGACGTCGACGGCCGCTGGTACGCGGTGTCGATGCTCGGTGAGTGCAACTGGGTGCGCAACGCCCAGGCCAACGGTGGCCGGGTCGTGCTCCGCCACCTCCTGCCGAACCGTTGCACGCTCGTCGAGATCCCCGTCGACGAGCGCGCGCCCATCCTGCGTCGCTACCTCGAGGTGGCACCCGGCGGCCGGCCCCACATCCCCGCGACCGCGTCGTCGCCGGAGGACGACCTGCACTCCGTCGCCGTGGGCTACCCGACCTTCGAGGTCCGCCGACTCGACGGACGACCGTATCGACCGCGACGCACCTGGCCACCCGTAGCGCTTGCCGTGGCGATGGCGTTCGGCATCCGCCGCTTCGGCCTCGGCCGCCGCGCGCCGACGCCGCGGAACAGCGGTCTGCACGGACGGCGTCGTCGCCAGAGCCGTCCGGGACCTAGGGTCGCCAGATGACGTCAGCCGGACAGAGGGTCCTCGTGGCAGGGTCCACGGGGTACGTGGGCAGGTTCGCCACCCAGGCCTTCACGCAGCGCGGGTACCGGGTGAGGGCACTGACCCGCAGCGCGGAGCGCCTGGCCCAGCCAGGACCCTTCGGCGCCCCCGCCATCGGGCCCGGCGACGTCGACGACGTGTTCGTGGGCGAGCTCACCCGACCCGAGACCCTCGAGGGCCTCATGGACGGCATCGACGTCGTGTTCTCCTCAGTCGGGATCTCCCGCCAGCGCGACCGGTTGAGCTTCGAACAGGTCGACTACCAGTGCAACCACACCCTCATCGAACGGTGCGACGGCACCGACGTCGCCAAGTTCGTCTACGTGTCGATGCAGGGAGCCGACGGGCCGGAGATCTCGGAGCTGGCCATCACCAAGGCGCACGAGAAGGTCGTCGCCGAGCTCGCTGCGTCGGGTATGGACTTCAGCATCGTGCGCCCGTGCGGCTACTTCTCCGACATGGGGGCGCTGTTGAGCATGGCCAGACGGGGTCGGGTGTTCCTCGTCGGGCCGGGGGACAACCGCATGAGCCCCATCCACGGTCGCGACCTCGGCGAGATCTGCGTCGATGCGGCCGAAGGCGACGAGCACGAGGTGGAAGCCGGCGGGCCAGAGGTGATGACCCAGCGGGAGGCTGCTGAGCTGGCCTTCGACGTGGCGGGCAAGCCCGCGAAGATCACCGTCGTCCCGTTGTGGCTCGCCGGAGGGCTCGTACGTGCCATCCGCCTGCTGTCCAAGCAGTACGGCGATCTGGCGGAGTTCATCGTCGTCGCCGGCGAGGTGGACGGGGTCGGTCCGCCCCGAGGCACGACGACGCTGCGCAGCTACTTCGAGGAGCTTGCCGCGAGTCCCTCCTGAACGCTCGCGAGCCCACTCTCCGACCCGTGACCACCGCCGCAGTCACCTGACACGTTCGCAGGCCCGGCATCTATCATCAGAGCGCTCGTCGGCACGGACACGGAAGGGGGTCGGATCGCATGGCGTGCTGCGTCGTGATCGCGTTGGTCTTCGCGGTGCTGGCCAGGCCGCTGGCGCGCACCAGGTTCCTCCGGCGGCGACTCGCCCGCCACGACGCCGCCGTCGCCTGGACGCGTGGACGCTGACCGGTGAGCCGGTCCGAGGCCGCTGCGGCGTCCTCCCCCACCGCTGCGCCGTCGGCGCGCCCGGCGGTCCCGGCGCGCTACCCCGGTGCGATCACCCGGCGCCGCATCCTCCGTGTGGCGGTGATCTACTCGATCGTGGCGGTGATCGGGCTCGTGGTGTGCCTGGTCGTCCCGTCGCACGGTCTGCAGGCGGTCGGGCTGGGGATGGTGATGCCGGGAGCGGGATTCCTCCACTTCGCGACGGGCTCGACGATCCAGGTGCTGACCCACGTGGCGCTCTTCGTGATGTCGCTCGCGGTGTTCGGAGCTGCGCTGTTCCTGTGGTTTTGGACGGGGAACTTCGTCGCCCCGTTCGCCGTCTGGGGGATCGCGGCGGTCGGGGCGGGCCTGATGGGCCACCACGAGACCCTCGAGGGGTCCTGGATCGTCGTGCTGGCCCTGGTCGCGGTGGCCTTCCTGGTCCTGGTGGGAGCGCTGGTTCGCCGGGCCAGGATCTTCGCAGCGCTGACCGCACGGCGCGAGCGCGACATGCGCGAGCCGATGAGGCCGCGCACGCCGGTCGATGAGCGGTCAGGGCTCCGCGACGCCAAGGAGCTCACCGCCGACGAGCTCGCCGAGCTGCGCTTCGCTCTCGACAGGGCGCTGCAGCCGGTGGACGAGTGGAACGGCTTCCACTTCGGCGACCAGTGGCAGCCGATGGCCACCCGCTACCAGGTCAACACCCTCGGGTGGGCGCTGGCGCTGGCGAACCACAACTGCGTGCCCGCGATGCGCGGCTACCTGCAGGAGGCCCAGCTCAACTTGATCGAGAAGCTCAAGGACCACCGGCTCTGGAGCTACTGGTGGTGGGAGAACTTGTGGGGGAACCTTCGCCGCAACCCCGATCCGATCCCCGTGGACAACATCATGTACTCGGGGTACCTGGGCATGCAGATCGGCATGTACCAGGCGGCCACGGGAGACCTCCGCCACGACGCTGCAGGCAGCTTCGTGCTCGAGCACCCGAAGGGCGACCGCTACGTCTACGACTTCCCGACGATCACCGAGATCGTGGAGCGGCAGTACCACTGCGACTACGTCCTGTGGCCGTGCGAGCCGAACTGGGTGTACTCGTTCTGCAACGCGGTCGGTGCGGTGCACCTGCGTTCCTTCGACGCGGTGCACGGCACCCACCACTGGGATCAGGTCGCCCCCGACTACGCACGCAGCCAGGTCGAGGAGTTCACCCTCCCCTCCGGGGACTACGTGCAGCTCCGGTCCCGGCGCACGGGACTTCTGATCACACCCGCCGGAGCGGTGACCGCCAACGCCTCCCACGTCCCCATCCTCAACTCGGTGTTCCCCGAGCAGATGGCGACGCTGTGGGAGATGTGCCGGGCGGACCTGTATCCACCGGCCCGACCGGGCCGGCCGCGACGCTTCCACCCCGAGCGTCTGGTCGGCCTCGATCCGGGCATCTGGCGGCGAGGTCGGGCGTTCAGCTACGGGGCGGTGATGGCCGCGGCGGCCGAGATGGGTGACACCGAGATCTACCGGCTGGCCGCCGACGCGCTCGAGGCGGACCATCCCGGCATCGACGTCGACGGGGTTCGCCGCCACGACAACAGCTCGATCTGGGCGACGGCGAACATCCTGATGGGAAGGGTGGGGGCGCCCAACGGCGTCCACGACCTGGTCACCAAAGGGGCACCCGAGGCGTGGCGGCGCGGCCCGATCCTCGGACGCTGCGAGTACCCCGAGGTGCTCGCCGCCAGAGCGGTCAGCGACGGGGCCGACCTGGAGCTCGTGCTGCATCCCGGGAGCACCCCGGGACACCAAACGGTCGAGCTGGAGCAGCTCGCACCAGGGGGGAGGTACTCCGTGCGCGGTGCCTGCCAGGAGTCGCTCCAGGCGGATCCCGCAGGGCGCGCCTCGCTGCGGGTCGAGCTGCGCGGCCGCACGGAGGTCGCTGTGCGACCCACGACCAGCTGAGCAGCAGGATCCACGTGCCGAACACCCCAGCCGTCAAGAAGCACACCATCAACAGTGCCTACCTGGAGCTGCACGGCGCCGCGTTTGCCGGGCACCAGCGGGTCTGCCCAGCTGCGACTTGTGGAGGCGCTGTACCCCGAGCAAGGCGCCGACGGGGGCGCGCTCAGGTGGCCGAGAACGGATCGACCGCACCGCCGCATCTGGTCCTGAAGTCCGAGCACAGCCGCCGGCACGTTGGCCGGCGGCTGCTCCACGAACGGATCAGATCACTCGAACGTTCTGGGCTTCCTCGCCCTTGCGCCCGGGGGCGACGTCGAACTCCACGCGCTGACCCTCTTCGAGCGACTTGTACCCTTCGCCCGCGATGTTGGAGTAGTGGACGAACACATCGTCCCCACCCTCGCGGGAGATGAAGCCGAAGCCCTTCTCACTGTTGAAGAACTTCACGGTTCCTGTAGTCACGGTCTCTCAGCCTCTGCTCTTCTCGAGCGAGCCAGTGTGGCTCACCCTGGCGGTCAGGGTACCAGGACGGGGCGCAATGGTTCAGCACCTCCGCCGTGTCCGACCCTCGACACCCTCGCAGCACACCGCCGCATGTGCCTACCGGGCGCTGCCGGTGGTCGTGCTCGCCGCGGTCACAGTGGTAGATCTCGCGTTCGCCCAACCAGGCGCGATCGACCAGCTCCACGCCGAGCGGCACCGCAACCGAGGCGATACGCCAGCCCGGTCGCCCGCTCGAGTCGGACGTCTGCCGGCGCCGCGTCACCACGGTGCCGCCCGCTCCATGTACGCATCATGCGTCCATACCCGACTGGGCGACACCCACCTCCTGGGTCGGAGCGCAACTCGATCCCCTCAGGGCTTGTGTGGGCCCCGGGGAAGGAGATCGGCGACGACGGCCGCTGCACGTTGACCATCGGTGCTCGCTGCGATCACGACCATGTCGGGTCCGCCCAGCTCGAGCGCCACCTGCAGGCATGCGCCACACGGGTAGGTGACGGCCCCGTCGGTACGTGGCGACACCAGCGCCAGCACCTTCGGCCGAGCACCCTCGGCGACAGTGGCGAAGAGGGCGACCCGCTCGGCGCACATCGCGAGGCCCAGCGAGACGTTCTCGACCAGCGACCCCGGCACGATCCGATCGTCGGTCGTCAGCACCGCCGCACCCATCTTGAAGCCGGAGTACGGCGCGTATGCCAGCTCACGAGCATCCGACGCGACCGCGATGACATCCCGGTGCTCCTTCACATCCATCCGATCCTCCAGCAGTTCCGCCCAGCCGAGCAACGGCTCGGCCCCACTTCGGCACCCAGAGGCCCCGAGCAGTGCACACCTCAGCCTTGCAGGGCTGGACCTCGGGTGCTCGAGATCGCCCACCCTACGGTCGACAACGACGGAGTTGAGCGCGAATCCACAGAGCGAGCTGGAGGAGCTCCTATCGTCAGCTTCCGTGGAGGAACTGCCCGAAGGGTTGTACGAGGAGCTCCTGACCGAGGGGCTGAGGGCACAGCTCGAGGCTCTCGCCGATCCCCCACCCACCGAGCAGAGATCGCTCCGGGCCGCCGAGGCTCCCGATCGGATCGCATGGCACCTGAGCCGTGAGATCGAGCGTGCGCTCTCAGAGGTCGGTGAGGCCGACAGAGCCCAGGTCGGAATCGAGTTGGCCCGGACCCTGCTCGACCGGCTGGGCGACCTGCTCGGCGTCGACCCCTTGACCGCTCCGGTCGATCCAGCCACGGTGCTGCACGCCATCCTCGGCCGGCGACCCGACGGCAACCCCGAGCAGCTGAGCACACCGCTCATCCCGCTGCTCGACACGACGCTGCTCACCAACGCACCGGGTGAGCCGAACCTCTGGAACCAGCTCCGCTCCGAGATCGAATCTGCCGACGGGATCGACGTCGTGATGGCCTTCATCCGCCGCAGCGGCATCGCTCCCCTGCTCGACGCGCTCCGACGCCACCGCGGCAGGGGCCGTCGTCTGCGGGTGCTGACCACGACCTACACGGGGTCGACCGAGCAGGCCGCGCTTGACCAGCTCGTCGCGCTCGGAGCCGAGGTGCTGGTCTCCTACGACCTGAGCACCACGCGCCTGCACGCCAAGGCATGGGTGTTCCACCGCCGGTCGGGTTTCTCGACCGCCTACGTGGGCTCATCGAACCTCACCCATTCGGCGCAGGTCACCGGCGTGGAATGGAACCTCAGGGTGTCGGCCGCCCGCAACCGCGGCGTGATCGACAAGTTCGGCGCCGTGTTCGACAGCTACTGGTCCGGTGGCGACTTCCTCCCCTATGACCCCGATCAGTTCGCTGAGGAGCAGCGACGGGCAGGGAGGACCGACACCGGTCCGCAGGTGATGCTCAGTCCGATCGAGCTGCGTGCTCTGCCCTTTCAGGACCGGCTGCTGGAACTGATCGAGGTGTCCCGCCGACGAGGGCATCACCGCAACCTCCTCGTCTCGGCAACCGGTACCGGCAAGACCGTGATGGCTGCACTCGACTACGCCCGACTTCGCGATCGGCTGCACCGCTCCCGACTGCTCTTCATCGCCCACCGCGAAGAGATCCTCACCCAGACCCTCGCCACCTTCCGCCACGCCCTGCGCGACCCGTCCTTCGGCGAGCTGTGGGTGGGCGGGGCACGCCCGACCCACTTCGAGCACGTGTTCGCCTCGATCCAGAGCCTCACCGCATCCGGTCTCGACCCCCTGTCGCCGTTCCACTTCGACGTCGTGATCGTCGACGAGTTCCACCACACCGCAGCAGCGACGTACCAGCGCGTGCTCGAACACCTGGCTCCACTGGAGCTGCTGGGTCTCACCGCCACACCGGAGCGAAGCGACGGTCTGCCCATCCTGAGCTGGTTCGACGACCGCATCGCCGCCGAGCTCCGCCTGTGGGACGCGATCGACCAGCAGCACCTCGCCCCGTTCCTGTACTTCGGGATCCACGATGGCCTCGACCTCACCGACATCCCGTGGCGACGAGGGCGCGGGTACGAGATCGAGGCGCTCACCAACCGCTACACGAGCTCGGATGCCTGGGCCCGTCTGGTCGTCAAGCAGGAGCACGACCACGTGGACGTCGCATCGATGCGGTGCCTCGGGTTCTGCGTGAGCGTCGACCATGCCCGTTTCATGGCTCGCCACTTCAACCACCACGGCATCCTGTCGGTCGCCATCTGGGCTGACAGCCCGGGATCCGAGCGCGAGGCAGCGCTGAGGGATCTCGATGCCGGCAGGGTCAAGGCCGTGTTCTCCGTCGACCTGTTCAACGAGGGCGTCGACCTGCCCAACGTGGACACCGTGTTGATGCTGCGCCCCACCGAGAGCCCGGTCCTCTTCCTCCAGCAGCTCGGCAGAGGGCTCCGCAAGGCGAAGGACAAGGCGTTCTGCACGGTGCTGGACTTCGTCGGCACCCACCGCAGGGAGTTCCGCTTCGACCGCCGCTTCCGCGCCCTGCTCGGCGGCACCCGCCGCGACGTGGAGCGGGCTGTGCAGATGCAGTTCCCCTTCCTGCCCACCGGTTGCAGCATGCAGCTGGACGAGAAGTCCGCCGAGGTCGTGCTGCGCAGCCTGCGCGAGGCCATCCCCTCGCGATGGAACGCCAAGGTCGAGGAGCTGCGATCGCTTCGCCGGACCCGGCCCGGCATCGACCTCGCCGGCTACCTGATGGAGACCGGGCTCGATCTCGACGACATCTACTCCGGTTCCCGTTGCTGGTCGGATCTGGTGCAGGCCGCGGGTGGCCCGACGCTGCGGGCCGGGCCCGCAGAGGAGGTGCTGCGCCGGGCGATCGGCCGGCTGCTCCACCTCGACGACGCGGAACGGATCTCGACCTACCGCCGGCTCCTGGCAGGCCCGCACCCTCAGGTCGACTCGCTGCCCCAGCGGACGAGCCGTCTGCTGCACATGCTCGTCGCCTCCGTCGCCGACTCGGCGCTCGACAAGGCCGTGACCCTCCAGCAAGGCGTCGAGCTCCTCTGGGCCCACCCGCAGGTGATCGCCGAGCTGGCCGAGCTGCTCGACGACCTCGACGGTCGCATCGACCACCTCCACCAGCCGCTCTCCACACACCTGGAAGCACCGCTGATGGTCCACGCCCGCTACAGCCGCAGGGAGATCCTCGCCGCCATGGGCGTCGGCACCGGCCGGGCCAAGGTCGCCCCCTGGCAGACAGGCGTGTACGAGGCCAAACAGGCCAACGCCGAGCTGTTCGCCTTCACCCTCGACAAGAGCAGTGGGGGCTTCTCCCCCACCACCCGCTACCGCGACTACGCGATCAACCGGACCCTCATCCACTGGGAGAGCCAATCGAGCACTCGCGAGGACAGCCCGACCGGCCAGCGCTACCGGAACCACGAGCGCGAGGGCCGCACGATCCTGCTGTTCGCCCGCGAGCGGGCCGACGATCGGGCCTTCTGGTTCCTGGGCCCCGCCACCTACCGAGGCCACGTGGGCGAGAAGCCCATGGCCATCACCTGGGAGCTCACCGTGCCGCTCCCCGGCGACCTCTTCGCCGCCTTCGCCGCAGCGGTCGCCTGACCACCGGGTTCGTGTTCCGAGCCGTCGCACGCGGTGCTACACTGCCAACATGAGCGCCGAGATCAGCCAGCGTGAGCTGCGCAACGACAGCGGACGGATCATGCGCGCCGTGACCGAAGGCGAGACCTTCATCATCACCCGCAACGGCGAACCCGTCGGAGAGCTCACCCCGCTGCGTCGCCATCGCTTCATCCGGGCCGAGGCCGCAGTGGAGCTCTTCCGCTCCGCACCTCCCGTCGACTACGACCGACTCCGACACGACCTCGACGAGGTCGCGGACCAGGGCGTCACTCCTCGTGCCTGATGGCCGACGGCACATGCGCGGCCTGCTCGACACCTCGACGGTGATCGACCTCGAGAGCATCCCCGCCACCTCACTGCCGGGCGAGGTGGCCATCAGCGCCATCACCCTCGCGGAGCTGGCTGCCGGGCCACACGCCACCGACGACCCCGACGAACGAAGCCGACGCCAGGACAGGCTGCAGCGGACCGAGGCCGCGTTCGACCCGATCCCGTTCGATTCCGAGGCCGCACGCGCGTACGGGCGCGTGTTCTCCGCCGTGTCGACCGCCGGCCGCAAGCCCCGGGGCGCGCGAGCCGTCGACGTCCTCATCGCTGCCACCGCCTGCGCAGAACAGCTGCCGCTGTACACCCGAAACCCAGCGGACTTCGCGGCACTCGGCAACCTGATCGAGGTCGTCGGAATCTGAGAACCGATGACGCTGCGGCACCGTCACCGCACGGCAGGCTCAACCCCGGTGGGTAACCGTGCCGGAGGAACCACCCGCACAATCCCATACCGGCAACTGGCGGCTGCTGGGGTAGCGGGACTCTGCCTGGATCCGGTCGCCTGGAAGTTGGCAGGAACTCGGTTCCGCCGCATCGTCGCCGGCGGGCGATCAGTCCATCGGACGCAATGGCAAGCGACGTACCCGGATGCGGTCATCGTCGAGCACCACGATCGCTCCCGTCTCGAGATCCTCCGCGACCATCGGAAGATTCAACATGAGCAGTTCGGCCACCTGCGCTGCTCGTCGGTGATCCTGTCGGCGCAACAACAACACCGACGGTGACCCTGCGTTGGTCCGAGCGAGGAGCTCCCCGAAGTCGGTGTCAGCGGACACCAGGACCCTCGCCTCGGAGCACGCCAAGTCCATGATCATGAGGTCGCTCGCAGTGCACATCCCGAGGGAGCGCACGTGCACCGCATCGTGGCCCCGCGCGACGAGTTCCTCCGCCAACAGGGGCGAGAGGTTCTGGTCGAGCAGCAGCCTCACGCCGGACGCAGAAGCGGGAGCTCTCGCTCCTGGACCGCGAGGGCCGCGTAGCGCAGCGACTCGGAGATGTCGGCCGCCTCGAGGTCCGGGTGCTCAGCGAGGATCTCAGCGACCGACATGCCGTCGGCGACCATCGCCACGACCGACGCCACCGGGAACCGGAGGTCACGTACACACGGCACGCCACCCATCCGGTCCGGATCCACGGTCACTCGGCGGAACTCCATCCGCTCAGGCTACCCGTTGCCACCGATTCGAGTGGCTCGTCGTCTCACCTGTCGCGGTTCGTGTCGGAGGGGGGACCCACACCACTGCCCCTCCACTGCTCGGCTCGGGCAATTACCAAGCGGCCTAGACCGAGCTACGGGTGCGGGATGCCTCTTTCGGAGGCTTCGGATCACCTCGGACCCTAGCCGTGGTCCCCGAAATCAGCCGAGTACGCACCGTCCGGTGGGTGAGGCCCGACGTAAGCGACTAGTACCCGCGTTTCCTCGCCGGACTTGATCTGGGTGAAGTAGATCCGTGCAGCTCGCTCCCGGGTAGTCCGATCGCCGGCCTTGAGGTGCCACTCGCTGTCGACCGAGTGGCGCTTTCCTCCGAGGACGCTGCTGTAGGAGTAACTCACCTGGCCACTGACGGCGAACTTCAACCCGTAGGCGGCCTCCCAATTGCGGAGAGGCTCCAAGTCCGGATCGCCCGAACCCAGCCGACCAAGCATTCGGGCGGCCTTCGCTGCGAACGTCCAGCGAGACTCGTCCAACTGGTCGGCAACGCTGAGTGCCTGGGCATGAAGTCGCAAGCCAGGCGAAGCCGCTGCGGCATCCGTGAACGCATCGGCTGGCGGGCCCGCTGCTCTTTCAGCTGGGGTCTCCTCACCCCCGACGAGCCACTCCCGGAGTTGCTTGTCATCAACCCGGAACTTCTTCGGCTCAACCGTGAAGCGGACGTAAGGCACCACTGCCTTGCGATACCTACGGTTGATCTGGCAGGCAGCCGCTTCGGCACCCTCGTTCGCCTCGAGGAGTCGACGATCGCCCGGCCGCGGCTCAGTCTCACCTCGGCGGGCGATGATGATCCGAACATCGGAGACAGCGAGCTCGGCCAACAGATCGCGGGTTGGCGCGGCGAAATCCTCGTAGACGAATAGGAACCGCATCGCGATGCGACTTCAGGTCGATCGATGCTGACTGAGCGCGTCGAGGAGAAGGCCTACCGGCACCTTCAGCTCTCGCAGATCGCCGACGTCCATCCGCGGGATCACTGCCAGCAGCACCGACTCGAGCTCCTGCCGTTCCGTCGATTGAGGGGTGCGCTTGGTCCCTACCACGCGAGGGCGAGCGCCGCGACCCTTGACGATTCCAGCGAACACCTTCTCCAGCACAGCTGGTTCGACGACCATGTCCCGAAGGCGCTCACGAAGAGTCGACTCCAACCTGGATGTCCGGTACTCGAGCCAGGCTGCCTCGAGCCCCTCGGCCTTCAGCCCCGCTTGCCATTCGCGCCACCACCCCGGATTGCCGCCGATGATCGCGGAGCGTTGTGCTTCCGTCGGGAACTTGCTCGCGAACTCCTTCGCGATCTCCTCGTGGACTTCAGAACTGGCGGGCTGGAGCACTTCGCCCGAACCAGTCTGCGATTCCGGTCGAGGAACCTGAGTGACTTGGCCCGACTCCAAGTCGATCAGAAGGGCGTACGGGCTATTGGGACTCACCCAAACACGCCAGAAGTTCGTCTCAGCGGAGTCCGGGGATGGGTGCGCATCTGGGCGAACAGCGTCAACAGCAAGGTCTGACGTCCCGTAGACCACGTCCATCCCGGAATGCCCGATGACACCCACCCCGTCGACGAACCGGTCGACGAAGTCTCGCAAGTTCCGGGCGCCCGCCGCCTGCGGAGTCCAACCCGGAAACCGGGCTCTGAGCCGTTGAGCGAGCTCAGATCCCTGAACAGCCCTCTCCCGAGCGGCCGACGCAATCCAGTCCGAAACTTCCATCCTGTCAGTCCTTCCGCGATGGCTAGAGAATCCCAGCCCGTCAGAGCTGGGATTCTCTACAAAGACCTTGATTCCATCGAAGGACTGAGCAGAAAATTGCGATCAGCCTACGTCGCCTTGGGCGGATTCCTGACGCCCGATAGGCACCCCCACGAGAAGGTCTCAGGACGTTCGACCCGTGGATTGGCATCGATGGTACCGCAGTGTCGCCCGAGCCACAACCTCCCTTCGGGACAGTACCCGCCCGGGACGGCCCTCCCTCTCGGTGGTTCCACTGGCACACGAAGTCCCGAATTGCGTCGAGTGCGGAGCAGCCCTTCGGGCTCCAACGAGCAAGCTCGGGCCCGTGCTGGAGCTCAGGGTTGTGGCGGCTCCGTTGCTGTCGGCCGCTTAGCGCAGGCCAACGTGCGGACCAGCACAGCATGGACGCGGATCTCGTCACAGTTCGCCCCCATGAACCTTTCGCCGCGTCGCTTCCGCAGGGTTCGTCCCCACGACCACCGTCTCCCCATGCTGCAGCCCGGGGCGGAGTTACACGCGTGTAAGTCGGCGCAGCCATCTGCTACCGTAATGGTTCATGGATACCTCTGAGGCCCTCAAGCAGGCCATGCAGGCGGTCAAGGATGCGGGCATCCCAGAGGAGCTCTGGGCGACTGCGCTTCCTCTCGCCCTCGCAGATATTCGGGCGGCCGGCACCCCGACTCCGGTGGAGACCGACAAGTCGTCAGCCGACGCCAAGACAAGCGCAGCGTCGCCAGCCGTGCGCACCCCCAAGAAGCCTGCGGCCAGGAGGACGGCCGCAGCGGGTGGCGGGAGTGCCAGCTCGGCTCCGAGCGTTCTGACGGGGTTGCCCGACCAGGCGGAGCTCTTCGAGAAGGTGTCCGCCGAAACTGGCGTGAGCACCGCCGATTTGGGCGATGTGTTTCACGTCGAGAACGGCGAGCTCGAGATCAAGGTGATCTCAAAGAACATCGGTAGCAACAAGAGCGCCGGGACCAAGAACCTCGCGGCCCTCTTGGGAGGCTTGGTGCTTGCAGGGACCGGGCACACGAAGATCCCGTTCAAGGACATCAGCACCCTGTGTAAGGCAAAGCACTGCCATGACTCGAACAACGGGGCCTCGTACATCAAGGCCACTCCGGGCTTCGCAGCAGTTGGCTCCGGCGCAAGCCAAGCACTCACCTCTAAGACCGGCTGGCAGGACGAGTTCTCGAAGGCAGTGGCCCGGGTTCTCGGAAAGTCTGACCACGAGAACTGATGCTCGAGAGCGACGTCCGTGCGGGTTTCGTAGCCGCAGGAATGCCCCTTGACCTCGCGGACGAGGTGCTAGCCGGTTACGCCGAGGCCAAGCGGCGCTACTACCTCGGCGACCATCGCCCCACCGCCGTCGAGGGCGGCAGGTTCTGCGAGGCGGTTACCCGTGTGCTCGAACACGAGCTGATGGGCAGCTACACCCAGCTTGGGAAGACGCTGCCTCCGCTCAACGACAAGCGACTGCAGGCATTCGCCCAAGCTCCGCACGCCCATGAGTCGGTCCGCCGCCACATCCCGAAGGCGCTGTACTTCATCTACGGCATCCGAAACACGCGGGACGTCGCACACCTCGGTGATGGCATCGACCCGAACCTGCAGGACGCAACCCTCGTCGTTAGCACCTTGGACTGGATCATGGCGGAGCTAGTCCGTGTCTTCCACTCGGTTACTCCCGACGAGGCACACGCCATCATCACGGACCTCGTGACGCGTGAGATACCCGTGGTCGAGGAGATCGACGGCCAGCCCGTCTGCTCAAAGCACCTCGCCGTAGGGGACCTATTGCTCGTCTTCCTATACCGGGCGGGGCGGGATGCCGGCCTCAGCGTCCCCGAGCTCCAGCGTCAGATGCGCTATTCGGACAGGAGCAATCTCAACAAGGCGATCAAGCGGCAGGACGATAAAGGTCTCGTTCTGCTGCACCCTGACACCGGACGGGCGCACATAACCACGAACGGCATGGCCGAAGTTGAGAAGCGAAGACTGCTCCACCCTGCCTGAGTGGGGAGCGCAGCGGTCATCACTCGCGGAAGTTCAACGGGCCGACAACATGCGCCGATGCCCACGTGGGGTTCAGCAGGTTGAGGATTGAACGCCTATCGGCCCGAAGACTTGGCGGCCGAAAGCGACCGCAGATCAAGGCAGGCTCGGTATAGGACCCGCTCGATCGCAAGGTCAGTCGGCACGCCTGCTTTTCGGCGATAGGTCGTCAGCGAGTCGCCGACAGGCTCGTAGCAGAACACCCCCACCGCATCGACAATCTGCTGCGCCGCGGCGCACCAGCGGAGGAGGAGACGGAAGTCCGACTCGCTGATGACTCGGGCGCCGACGAAGAAGTAGATGCGCGGCGGATTCGCGTGCAGCCAGGTCGAGAGATCGCCCCCACCGGGCCCGCCGTCGCTCGGGCGTCCGCCTTGCGCGGTCCGCCGGCGGCTGTGCTCGCCCTTGAGGTCGATGGCCTTGAAGGCGAGCTCCTTGACTCGCTTGTTGATGTCCGCCGATCCCGGCCGCCCTCGCTCTTTCTGCTTCGGGTTGAGCGCGTGCCGAGGTGTTCCCATCATCTTCGCCTCGAGCAGGAACCCGATCTCCCCCGTGTTCGGGTACACGCCGTCGAGGTTGTGGGTCTCCACGATGAGACCGGGCACGGAGCTTCGTGCGTAGAGGTCCTCGATTCCGGAGCAGTTCTCCAGAAGCAGGGCGAGGATGTCGTTGAAGAAGTCCCCCTTGCCGTTCTGGAGGTCTCCCGCGACGCTCCGCGCGGCCTCGCTCTCCGGGTTCTTAGCGGTCGCAGCGAGGGTCGTGTCGAACTCGCTCATCGCGGCAAGGAACCGCTCCTCGAGCTGCTCCCAGCTGGCGATCGACTCGGACTCCGCCCATTGGTAGAGCTCCCGGAGCGGCCGGCATGCAGGGCTCTTCGCCACGACATCGCTGGTCTTCCGGGGCCGGCCGCGCGGGATCGGCGCGGTCTCGTCCGACGTCAACGGGTCCTCGGGTGTGCTGGCGGTAGATCGGTCAGGCCGTAGAGAGGAAGCGCGATCGCCGTTGCTGCTTCGACGTCGCGTGCGCGAAACGCCTTGGCGAGGGCTCGTCGCGACTGGGGGCCGACCTGGTCGAGGCTGGGCACGCGGATCCGGCGGAGGTACTGCGCCTGGAAGCGGTAGCACCCACCGCGCATCTTCACGCAGTAGGAACCGACGAAGAGATTGGCGACATCGGAGAGCATCAGGCCGCCCAGAACCTCTAGGTCCCAGGCGCTCGAGGTCAGGTGATAGAGATTGTGATGCGGGTAGTAGGCGCCCTCGTCGAGCACCGGGTGGGCCGAGGCCTTCATCTCGGGAAGCAGGAGCTTCGGGGTCGCTCTCAGGCCAGGGGTGACCCGATCGATCGTCTTGTGCCAACGGGCCGGTGCCTTCACGGCGGTATGGCGCGCCCTCAGTCGATCGCCGTGGGCTTCGAGGTAGTCGCGCAGACGAGGCCAGTCGTCGAGGTTGACCAGGCCGTCCTGATCCCAGGGGTTGACGAGGTAGGTGCCGGACCATGCGATGGACCCCGAAGCGAGATCCCTCGCCATGAGCAGCGGGAGCATCCGCTCTGGCTCGACGGCTGATGGGTCGCGGGTGATGTAGATCTCGTCGGCGCCCGTCGCCAGGCCGATTCCGACCTTCGTACCCGTTGACTTGTCCTCCAGCGGCGGGCACCGCTGCTCGAGGTCGGCGAGCACGGCGAGTTGCTCCGGGGTGGCAGACGGCCAGGACTCCTCACCGTCGAACCACCCGGGCAACGTCGCTGCGTGCACGCCGTCGAGCGCCAACGGTTCGGGTCGGGGGGAGGACGCCCAGTCGGTCAACTGACGCGCGTCATGCTCACCAAACGATCGAGTGGTTGAGGCGACGAGCGGACGCACCTGGGGCTGACGCCGGATCACCGTGACCGCCGGATAGGCCGACACCTCTTCCTCGAAGGCGTCGACGTCGTGCATCTCGATCACTGCGTCGACGGAGAACCGCTCCGCGACGAAGGCCCGGAGTGCGGCGCCGTACTGATTCCTCATCCATCGGTCAGCGACGATGAAGCCGAGTGCTCCTTCGGGCCTGAGCAGTCGAAGGCCCATCTCGATGAAGCCGATGAAGATGTCGCTTCGTCCGCGCATCGTCGGGCATGCCCGCCGGTAGGCGGCGTTCCGCTCGGCAGGGACGTTCTCGAGTCGGATGTACGGGGGGTTGCCGAGCACGAAGTCGACGGACTGCTCGTCGTGATCGGCCAGGAGGAAGTCGCCCGACCTGACCCACACCGATGCCAGCGCCTCGGCGTCGCGCTGATCGACGCCGCCGTCGATGAGCTGGGCAACGACCCCCTTACGGGCGATCTCGGCGTTGTCCTCCAGCAGATCGAACGCACGGATGGCGTTCGTGGCGGCGGTGATGTCGCTGCCGTGTTGACGGCATGCGGTCAACAGGCGCTCGGCCATCGGCCCGAGGAACGCCCCCGCGCCGCACGAGGGTTCAACCGCGGTCATGGCGGCCAGGTCCCGGTCGGCCGTGTAGCCGGCCAGATCCAGGATCAGCTCGACGACCCACCGCCGAGTGAAGACCTCGCCGTGCTCGTCGCTGTCGGCTGGTCGGGCCCCGGGAACCTGGAGGTCCAAGCTCATCTGACCACCGGCTCCTTCCCCGACTCTGAGCGGCGAGCGACCTGCTCGACCGGACCCATTGGCTCCTCGACTTCGACGCATGCCAACACCCCGTGACGGTAATCCGCTTCGAGGACCGGTCTGCGGCAATCGAGCGCATCGCACCGTTCGCCAGGGCTCCACCGATCGAAGGACCCCCGAGTGCGTGACGCTGCCACTCCTGAACGTCTACACGAGCGCTGTGACACCGGCGGCGGGCGTGGTCAGGTCCGTGGTCAGACGCCGTCGCAAGGGTCCGTCCGATCACCGACACCCGGAAGGACGACCATGATCGTGATGTCACCTGGACCTGGCCCTGAGAGTCCGGCCTCCGCAGGCTTGCCGCACGGGACTCGGAGCTACCCAGCGCTGCAGCCCGAGGCCACTGCCGCTGGATTTCGACGCGACTGTCGGCTCACGCGTCGCCTTCGCAGGCTGGTCAGGGAATGGCACAGACTGGCGCGTGTGCGCGGAGGCTGCCGGGGCTGCCGGTGGCTGCCGGGGACGCCCGGAGCGTCGTCATGAGCTGGCTACCACTGCGCCACCAAGCGCCGGAGCGCTCGGAGTACAAGGTCGACGCCGCTGAGTCCGAGGCGCGCCAGCGGCAGCTCGACGCCAACATCGAGCGTGCCGCGGAGGGCATCGCTCCGTTGGCCGAGCAGGTCGAGGCCGAACGGGCCCGCGTCGAGGAGCTGGAGGCCCTGCTGGACGAACGCCGCCGGCTGCTCGGGGAGCTCACTCGTTTCGGCCGAGAGATCAGGGAGGCCCAGACGCAGCTCCGACGGGCGGAACGGGCGCTGGAGCGTGAACAGGCCCGTGCTGCCGAGCCAGACGTGCAGGGCGAACGCAAGCGTCGTGGACGGACCGTGAAGCTCCTGGTCGATCCCGATGCGCTCGAGGCGTTCAGCACCGACGCCCGGCGCCGCTACCTCTGGACCGGCTGGGCGCTGCGAGACCTGATCCTCGCCGAGCTGGACGGGACCGACGCTGGCGATCTCCAGGGCCTGCCAGAGACGCGTCGACGGCGGAGCCCCGGCGAGGGCGACCCGGTGCCGGCGCAGCGGTCCTTGCGGGTGTTCATCGAGGAGGACCGCTGGCCCGATTTCGTCACGCTCTCACGCCCGAGTTCCGCAGTTGATGGGCACATGAGGGGGTTGGAGGGGCCGCGATCCCTT